>NZ_MSPY01000001.1:0-804733 GCF_003267965.1 Oleiagrimonas sp. MCCC 1A03011
GCTTGCCGCTCATGGACACCTCCGTCGTAGCCATACATTATGGCTCTGAGGCGTCTACAAGGCCCTGGTCGATTCAGGGAGTCCGGCAGTAGCGTCCATCAGAGCAAGCGAACCATAGTGGTTGCTCCACATATTCTCGTCAGGTTGCCATGTCCAGTTTGCGTTCGCGAGGATCACGCCGAAGCGTTGCGAATCGATAGCGTATAGCATCTTGCACGCAACTCCCCGGTTCACGAATCCACGATTGAGCGCCAGGGTTGTCAGCCAATGCCAGGTATCTTCATTGATGCTGGTTACGGATTGAGACATCAACAAAACCAAGTCTGAGACCTGCTTCTCTGTACCATCAGAATATCGTCGAGCGAGTGCATCGGCCTCTTCATTCGACAACGACTTAAGAACGTCGCCAAGGTCGCTAGAGATCCACTTGAGATCTGCTTCGATGATGGTAGTGATCTGGTCCACTGCTGCCAGATCTTGAATTTCTATAATCAATAACAGCGTCGCAACGGATGCCTCGTCGTTCTCTTCGGGTTCGGTGTGACTAAGTCGAAGAACGCGCGCGGCAGCGGCGCTTTCGTCGCTCGCAAGAAGCAGCTGTTCAGTGGCATGTACCGCACTTGCAAGACGTTGCTCTGCGGGCCTATCCGCTAACCCCGCCAACTTTCTACGCATAAGATCCGCAAGGGCTTCTGGAGAGCACCGCGCAAGCACGGGCGCGAGACTCTCAAAAGCATTGCTCTCTGCAGTAGCAAATCGACTAGTGTCCAAAGCCGAGACATCGAAAGCAGCGGCGAACTCGCCGAGTTCCCGGCTGAACTCGGGTGGAGGAACGAAACTCGGGTCGGAAAAAAAGCGCTGTGTCCTGTTAATCCTCCGAAAGATCGCGATAGACCTGTTCTGCAGCACCTGCTCGGCGTGTCGTCGTTCAAGCTGGAAAAAGCTAGTTGCGGGGTTCGCCTCGTAATCTCGTTCGTATGACCAAGTCCGGTCAATTGATGGATTCAGCTTCGCCGCGGCTGTCTCGTCGTTCTCGTCCCCTGTTAGCCACAATAGCAACGCCGCTACTCGGCGTGGCAAATCGAGATGAACACCTCTCTCGGGAGTTATTGCGGCAATCTCCTTTGCTCTCTTTCGCAACGACCGTGCTGTTGCCTCAAAGTCGACATTATTCATCAGGCATAGCCAAGTGAGGCCTTCCCGATATTCCTGGCGATCTCGAATCGCCATCGCTAGCGCAGAGGCTTCAAACACAGGCAGCGCCGTCGCAAGCGTAAAGCCCTCGAGTATGGAGGGTATTGTCGCTGCCGCCGTGTAATAGTGGCGATCTACAAATATGAGGCGATGCCCGAGCACGGTGTGCTCACCATCCGCATCAAATCCGATCCGGGTGACGATCCGCTTCACGCGTGCCCTTTCCGACTCCTCGTTCATCATCTGCGGTGGATCTACGTCCCGCGACACAATACGCAGCCACCCAGTGAGACGCTCCACAATTTTTGCGAGCATGCTCATATCCGAACGGGGGATTGCACGAATTGCATTCACTGCCCAGAGCCTGGCGGACTTGTGAGTCCTGTCGCCAGCCTGCTCGATGGCATCCAGCAAAGCATCACAAAGCGGAATTGCAAGACGCGCGAGCTCGTTGCGGTGCTCGTCGGGGACGTTTTGCGACCGGAGCCACGCTAAGACAAGGCCGGAGACGATTGTAGATGGAGTATTTGCCGCATCCCGTTCGAGCAGAATTGAGACGCCAGCCCGAAGGATCTCCGCCTTTTCATCCAAGCCGTCAATTGGATCAAACCACTCCGCAAGCCGTCGATCTACAGCATCGCAATCAGGGGTGCTTAGCTCATCCAGATCAGCCAGTAGAGCAGCAGCAAGCGCATGCGTGACAAGTAAGGGTGTGATTTTGCGTCGATCGGCCGACTTTAGTGTCGTGAACTGCGCGTCCACGATGTCGCTCAAGCGCCGAAACACGTCTGTAGGCGTCAAATCTGAACGGTGTGTGGTATCGGCAAGTTCACGCAGGTTGTAGTCGCGGGTTCCCGCGAGATGGCGCTGAGCTATCTCTTGGAGCCAACTGCGCCAATCCTCCTCGCTGAATGATTTGCCCGCGCGAGTACCCACGGTATCTCGCCCGTATTCCCAGAGGAGCCGATGTACAGTGACTTGCCCAGCTTCCACCATATCATCGCGAAAACGAATTACTAAGTTAAACAGGCGCGGCGTCCGCGCGAGTGGGATGAGATCATCGTGCAGATCGCTCCTGCTCAGACCCTCGACCTGAAGGCGCTTATCAAACTCACCACCGGGCGCATCGTCGTAAATGTCGACAGTGATAATTTCTGGTGGCGTGAACAAGCCGCGAAGCGACGCCAACTTAGTCGTAAAATGTAGATTGCGCGTTGTCAGGATGAGCCTGACCCGGCCGGCAAATTCCGTATCCTGGAATGCGCGCATTAACGTAAGCCAAGGCATGGATGGCTCTTGGTTCATTCCATCGAAAAGGATGGTAATGACGGGGCCTTCCTCGACAGGACGACTCAACAGTCGCTCAAATCTCATGTACCAATGGTTCGGATCGCGCGACTCCACCAATTCGTAGAGACGCTCTCCAACGAACTTCTTGACGGCAACCTTGGATACACCCACAAGTCCCGCTACAGCGCTCGACGGAATGAGCAGAACGATAGGCAGTTCCTGCTTCCGGTCGGCAAGCCAATCGAGTACCGCCCAGGTTTTTCCGACTCCTTCCCAGCCAATCACTGTTGCCGGCGCGTCGGTCGTAGCGTGCGCCGTCCACCAGCTGCATAGAGCGGAAAAGCTCTGATTTCGCCGAATTGTTCCCTTGTGGTGACCACCAGCGGCATCTTGACCAAGCTCCGCTATGGAAGTCCGAGGCGTGGTCCAAATTGTGGTCAGTCGCTCAAGCGACAGAGTCCGCAAGCGTTCGAAGCCGAGATTCCAACTTTCAAGATCGCGCCTCAGCAACTCCAGGGCTGCTCGCCCGTCCTGCACCAAGTCTTTAGCGAGGCCCGCTGCCTCTTTCGAAACCATCGTCTCGAGCACTTTAGGAGCATGAGTACAGAGCGCGGCGAGAGCCGGAAATGTGCCTGGCTTCCAGTCAATGACCACAATAGGAAGGCCGAGCCTATCGCTCTTTGCATACAGATCCTGTTCGAGTTGTTCAGGCGCTGCGCGGGTTGCAACTAAGAACCATGCTTCAATGGCAGGGTCTTTGCTGACTGCATGATCAACTTCACCGAGTAACTCTCGGTCGCTTAGTCTCGTACCGTCCGCATAGCGTTTGGTTTCGATCCGAAATCGACGGTTCTGGCGACCTGCTGGCC
Organism: Oleiagrimonas sp. MCCC 1A03011; assembly: GCF_003267965.1. Lineage (NCBI taxonomy): Bacteria > Pseudomonadati > Pseudomonadota > Gammaproteobacteria > Lysobacterales > Rhodanobacteraceae > Oleiagrimonas > Oleiagrimonas sp. MCCC 1A03011. The sequence goes on from NZ_MSPY01000001.1 coordinate 3,354, forward strand.
CCGCGTCCCCTCCGTGCTGAAAACCCGACTTAGCAATAGCAATTGCGACTTCTAGGAGTTCGCTAAGTAACGCAGCCACCAGCTCTTCGAAGGCCCGGGGAGTCAGGTCTTCTTGCAGAATCGTCTTCAATCTCGTGAGACGATCCTCAGTAGTAGTCAGGCTTGAGGTGCTGTTCATCTGCGCTCCTTGCGATCGTTGCACCGTTGTATTCGCAGACTGTGCGCTTACTCCTCAACGATACCTGAGCACACACTTTGGTGATCAATTTGCGCGTATCTAAATCGGCAGCATTTCACTAAGTGATTGATTGGACAGCCTGCATACAGGCTTAGGTGGCAGTGATTATCAAAGCGAGTACCCAGCGCCTATCGGCCACACAAACTTTGGTTCTCGAATCCGTACTTACTTCGGTGTCATGCCCACGTGTGGGCATGACACCCATGTTTGGGCTTGCGTCTGGCCGATACCAGCTCAGGACCCCATAAGCCTTACACGGCCCAGATTTCGCCGAACACGCGCCGGAAGTTCTGTCCCAGCACCTTGTCTACCACGCGCTCGCCGTAGCCGTGACGAAGCAGCGCGTCGGCCACGTAGGCCAGCTTGCGGGGAGTGTTGACGTCAGGCAGATACGGCGGCCGATTCTCGCCCGGCGCGGCAATGCCTTGCTTTCTTCGCCATGCCTCCAGTTTCGCGACTTCGTGCAGTTCCTTCGCATCCGGCGGGAAGAACAGCGAATCGGTGCCGATGCCGACATGATCCTCACCGCAGACTTTCAAGGCGTGCAGCATGTGCCGCATGTAGTCGGCCAGCATGGGCTGGCGCGTGTCCGGGGTCAGATACGGCAGCATGTAGATGCCCATGACGCCACCCTTCTCGGCCAGCGCCCGCATGTCGCGGTCGGTCTTGTTGCGCGGATGTTCGAACACCGCGCGGCAACCGGCGTGCGTAATGACCGCCGGGCGCGAGGAAAGGCGGATGCCGTCCGAGGTGGTCGGCGTGTTGGCATGACTTAAATCCAGCGCCACGCCGATCTCGTTCATCTTCGCGATCGCCTTGCGGCCGAGCGGTGTGACGCCGTCCCCGTCGCCATCCAGGCAACCGCAGCCGAACGGGGATCGCCGGTTGTAACTCAACTGCATGACCAGCACGTCCAGCTCGCGGAACAGTTCGATGCGTTCGATCTTTCCGTCGAGCATCGTGACCGCTTCGAAGGACTGGATCACCGCAATGCGGCGTTTCGCCTTGGCCTGATCGAGATCCGCCGGACCGGTCACCTTGATGAACCGGTCCGGGTAGCGGTCGAACAGCGCCTGCGCCGCGGCGATGTCGGCCACGGTCGCATCGAAATCATCTTGCGCGCCACCGAGTGTCGACTTCACCGCCGTCATGCCCGAGGCACGCATCGCATGCAGCTTGTGCGCGAGACCGGATTCGTCCAGCAGCTCGCCGATCGAAGCGAAGTTGTTCGCGTCAAGCACGAAAGCATGATCGTACAGACGCTGCGCGCGATTGGATAACGGTGGCGGCTTCAACGAAACGCTCGCGCTCGCGAGTCCCCGGCGCGGAGCCAAGGCAGCCGCCGTCGCGGTGCACGAGAGCATCATGAATTCACGACGGGTCCATGTCCTCAATTTCACGCTTCCTTGTGACGAATGATCGTGGCGGACGAATGCGCGCGCCGAAAGGATTCCTGCGAACACTCGGCAGACGAATGTGCCATGACCGCCTGCTCGACGCGAATCGTCCGCGGATTTGCTACCTTCGCTTCATCTTCCCGTTCGGAACCCTGCCATGCGCCCTCGCATTTCACTCGCTCTCGCCCTGCTCGGCCTGATCTCCGCCATGACGAGCGTCCAGGCCGCCGGCAAGGACACGCCGTCGATCCAGCAGATCCTCAAGGCGTCCAAGTCCTCCGAATGGCGCGCGCTGAATCCGGACAACACGCTGTACATGGACCTTCCCGATGGTCGTGTGGTGATCGAGCTCGCACCATGGTGGTCGCCCAAGCATGTCGCCAACATCAAGACCCTGGTCCGCGAGCACTACTTCGACCACACCAGCATCTACCGCGTGCAGGACAACTTCGTCGCACAATGGGGCGACCCGGACAGCGACAACCCGAAGAAGGCCAAGTCGATGGGCACGGCCAAGACGCACCTGCCGCCCGAGTACGACCGCAGCTATGACACGTCCATGTCTTTCACCGCCCTGCCCGACGGCGACGTGTACGCGCCGCAGGTCGGTTTCTCGCACGGTTTCCCGACCGCGCGCGACCCGAAGACGCACCGCACCTGGATCGCGCACTGCTACGGCACCGTCGGCGTGGCGCGCGACGTCGATCCGACCAGCGGCAACGGCAATACGTTGTACGCGGTGATCGGTCAGGCGCGGCGCATCGACCACAACCTGGCCGTGGCCGGCCGCGTGGTCCAGGGCATGCCGCTGCTGTCCAGCCTGCCGCGCGGTGATGATGCGAACATCGGCGTCTACGCCAAGCCGTCGCAGCGCACGCCGATCCTGCGCGTGCGCCTGGCCGCCGACGTGCCCGCCGCGCAGCGCGAGCACTTGCAGGTGCTGCGTACGGACAGCGCGACCTTTGCCCGCATCGTCGACGCCAAGCGGCATCGTCACGACGCCTTCTACCGCGATCCGCCGGGCCATGCTTCGCTATGCTCGCTGGACGTGCCGGTGCGCGTCGACCCGAAGTTCGCGCACTGAGTGTGTAAGCGGATCGGCCCTGCGCCGGTCTGCTTGCGTGACGGCTCACATCATCGAGGTACGCCCATGCGCTTCCGCACTCCGCTCGCAGTCCTGTTCGGCGCCTGCATCGCCCTGACCGGGCTGCTGCCCGCCGCGCGCGCCCAGGTGCCCGCGCAGGCTCCCGACTTCACCGGCATCGATCACTGGATCAACAGCAAGCCGCTGACCATGCAGCAGCTGCGCGGCAAGGTCGTGCTGGTCGACTTCTGGACCTACTCCTGCATCAACTGCCTGCGCACCCTGCCGCATCTGAAGTCGTGGTGGGCCAAGTACAAGGGCAAGGGGCTGGTCATCGTCGGCGTGCACTCGCCGGAGTTCGACTTCGAGAAGAAGACCGCCAACGTCGAGGCCGCGGTGAAGAAGTACGGCATCGGCTGGCCGGTGGCGCAGGACAACGACATGGCGACCTGGAGCGCCTGGAACAACCGTTACTGGCCGGCGGAATACCTGATCGACAAGAACGGAAAAGTGGTCATGCACCACTTCGGCGAAGGCCACTACATGGAGACCGAGAACGCCATCCGCGAGCAGCTCGGCATGAAGCCGATGACGCACGAGGACATGTCCGCAGCCGACCTGTCGAAAATCGGCTCTCCGGAGATGTACCTGGGCAGCAACCGGGTGCACAACATGGCCAACCCGATCCCGCCGCTGATGTTCAGTCACGACTACAAGGCGCCCGCGCGACTGCCGCTGAACAAGTACGCGCTCGACGGCCGCTGGCGCATGAGCGGCGAATACGCCCAGTTGACTGGCGACAAGGGGCAGATTCGGCTGCACTTCCAGTCCGGCAAGCTGCACATGGTGGCATCCAGCGCCAAGCCGGTGACGCTGTCGATCACGGTCGACGGCAAGAAGCAGCCCGATGTGACCGTGCACGAGAGCCGGCTCTACACGCTGTTCGACAGCAACGACTACCGCGACCACGTGGTCACCATCGACGTGCCGAAGTCGGGCTTCCGCGCCTTCACCTTCACCTTCGGCTGACGTCTTCCATGATCGCCTACGCGTGAGCCGAGGTCACCGCCGTTGGCTTCACGCGCACGGCGGTTTGCTGCATGCTTGGCGCCCGTTCATGCAAGGCGCGCACCGTGCTGTCCACCACTCGCAAGGCCCACCTGCAGATCCACTTCTGCGTGCTGCTGTGGGGCTTCACCGCCATTCTCGGCAAGCTGATCACTCTGCCCGCGCTACCCATGGTGTGGTGGCGCATGCTGATCGTGGCGGTCGCACTGCTGCTGTTCCCGCGCGTGTGGCGCGGCCTGCGCGCGATGCCCGTGAAGCTGATCGGCGCCTACGCTGGCATCGGCGCGCTGGTCGCCCTGCACTGGTTGACCTTCTACGGCGCGATCAAGCTGGCTAACGCATCGGTGGGTGCGCTGTGCATCGCCATCGCACCGATCTTCCTGGCCTTCATCGAACCCTGGGTCGCACGACGCCGCTTCGACCCGCGCGAACTGCTGATGGGCATCGGCGTGGTACCCGGCGTGGCGCTGGTGCTGGGCGGCATTCCCGGCGGCATGCGCACAGGACTGCTGATAGGCGTGCTGTCGGCGCTGTTCGTGGCCCTGTTCAGTGCGTTCAACAAGCGCATGGTCGAACACGCCGACCCGCTGACCGTGACCTGCATCGAGCTGGGTTCGGGCACGGTTTTCCTGACGCTGCTGGCGCCGCTGCTTCCGCATACCGGCGCACTGCTCCCGGTGCCGGGCCTGCATGACACGCTGCTGCTTCTGGTGCTCTCCCTGGGCTGCACGCTGCTCCCCTTCGCGCTCGCGCTCGGTGCGCTGCGGCACTTGTCGGCCTTCACCACGCAAATGACCACCAACCTGGAACCGGTCTACGCCATCGTGCTGGCCATTCCCTTCCTGGGCGAGCAACGGCAACTCGACGGCCTGTTCTATCTGGGCGTGGTCATCATCCTGTCCACCGTGTTCTTGCATCCGTGGATCTCGCGGAAGAAGCCGACGCGCGTGCCCGGCGAGATCCTCGGCACGGCCGAAGCTAAGAACCTGGGCGAGTAATACCCATCGCAAATCTGGAGTTCGTACAGCGCGTGATGCATCACGCGGGCCTTCGGCTTGCCTAGATCACATTTCCGATATATCTTAAGACCGTTACTTAAGATATATCGGAGTAAGACATGAGAGAGCATCATCACCATCACCGTCACGCCTTCCATCCCTGGCACGGCATGTTCGGCAACGGCTGCGGCCAGCGCGGAGGAATCCGTCACGAAGCCTCGGGAAGAGGCCGCCACAGCGGAGGTCGACATGGACGGGACGGCGACGATTTCGACTTCGGCGGTCCACGCGGCGGACGCTTCGGCGGGCGCGTGTTCGGCCACGGCGACCTGAAGCTGGTCCTGCTGAGTCTGATCGAGGAGCGCCCCCGCCACGGCTACGAATTGATCCGCACCATCGAGGAAATGTTCGACGGCACCTACGCCCCCAGTCCCGGCGCGGTGTACCCCACCCTGACCATGCTCGAGGAAATGGACTACGCGCGCATCGAACAGAGCGAGGAAGGCGGACGCAAGCGCTACGCCATCACCGATGCGGGACGCGCTTTCCTGGACGAAAACCGCGTGGCCGTGGAAACGGTCTTGGAGCGCATGCAGGAGATGGCCGAAACCATGTCGCGCATGCGCTCACCGATGTCCATCCGCAAGGCCATGCGCGACCTGAAGCATGCGCTGATGGCGCGTCGCGAACACTGGAGCACCGACGAGGCCGACCGCATCCTGACCATCCTGAAGAAGGCGGCCAAGGACGTTCGCGGCGATGCCTGAATCACGCTCCCAGCAACGACTGAAGTGCACAGGTCGCGGCAGGCATGCGCCTGTCACGGCCGCATGACCGAACGCGACAGGTGCTACATCACCCGAACAGCTTGCCCGCCAGCGCGCCCAATCCACCCAGGTCGACCTTGCCGACCGCGGCGTCACCGTCCGGAGTGAGATGGTTCACGGCTTCCGGCAGCAATTTCGCCAACTGGTCATTGAGAGCACCCTCGCCCAGACCAAGCTGCGAGGCATGATCGCGAATGACCGAGCCGAGACCGCCCTGCTCCAGCGCCTGGCCGAGCTGACCCCCTGAAACCGGCTGATTGGCGCCCTGCCCGACCCACGACGCGATCTGCGCCCCGAGACCGTTCTTCTCCAGCAATCCAAGCAGGGCCTGGAGGCCGCCTGCACGCTCGATCAAAGCAGTCACGACGCTCATCAATGCAGCGCCGCCCTCTTTACCGGTCAGTTTTCCGACCAGATCCCCGAACATCGACATGGTCCTGCCCTCCGTTCGTCGCCTGACGCGTACGGATCAGTCTACGCCGATCCATCCGGCGGCGGGACGATCAGCGGAAGCGCTCGCGCGGACGCCACTCCAGCCAGCCGATCGCATCGTAGGCCGCCACCGTGTCGAAGACACTCTGCATGTCCACTCCCGCCTGCGCCGCCACTTCATGCAGGCGAAGCCAGTCGCGCAGCACCTGGCCAATGCGCACCTGGGCCTCGAAGTGCGGTCCTGGATGCAGCATCTCGCGCACGCGATAGCTGCCACCGGGATCGAGATGCCGCGGCAACCAACCATCGCCGTTGCACAAGGCGATCAACCAGCGCAGACGCAGATAGGGCTGCGGCTCGCAGAGGGCCCGCCAGCGTTCGAGCTCGCGCGTGGTCAGACGCTCGAAATCGGCGCTCCGCCAATGCGCCGTCGCATAGGGCCGCGCCGAAGCCAGATCGCCGACGATCATGTAGACCCCATTCTTGGGGTCGAGAATCAACGGCTCGGTGCCTTCCAGCACGATCTGACTCGGCGCCATCAACGCCTGCCCCGTCAGGTAGAACGAAAGCGGATGCCCCGACGCATCGTGTTCGTCCTTCATGTTCAGGCCAGTGCCGTAGTCCGCCTGCACGCCGGAAAGCGACGAAGACGCTGCGGACGAAGAAGACGCACTGCGCGCGAACGGATCGCGTTCGCTACTGCGCGCCTGGGCACGACTGGAGGGAGCCGCGCGTTCCACCGGCTCGATCGAAGTTGTGTCCTCGAGCTGATAGGGAACGATCTTCTCCAGCGTGTGCTCGCCGCTGTCGCGGCGCAGGAAACGCTCCAGATCGACGGCCTCGGGAATGGCATGGTCGTCGGCCAGCGTCCCGCCGGTCTCGGTCTGGAAGAATTCGGGCGAACGCGCATCGACCCGCTGAACCGGCGCCTGAGCGGCACGCACGGACTTCAGCACACGCACGACATCGTCGACGCCGAATCCGGCCGGGAGAAACTCGTCGCCGACATCACCCGGCGCGCCGAGATGCACGCAGCGCACCCCGCGTCCGCGCGCCCGCAGGGCGGCCGCTTCGGCTTCCAGCGAACCGGGGGCCAGAATCAACAAGTCGGCCTGCTCCGGCTGGCCCATCCGCCAGCGCGCCTGCACGCGCTCGCCGGCTTCGGCAAGCAGCAAACGCAAACGAGCCCGCTCGAAGCCGTTCAAGCCGATGCAAGCCAGTGTCCGTTCATCCGTCACTACCAGGTTCTCCATTACGCGCGCTGCTGGAACATCCCCTGTTCGTGCAACTGTACCGCGTTTCGTCGGGGGCGCGGCAGCCGCCGAACGCCCAACGCAAGGAGTGATTCATATAGCCCGAACCGGCCCTGCAGGAAGGAACGCTCATGATCAACGTGTCATGACCGCGTTCTCCCGCCCAGACGCCACAGGAGTCCTCCACAGCAGAAGCCCCGAAAGGACATTGGTGTCGTCCGGGAGCGCCTAACTGGATCACAAGATTAAGCCAATGCTCCACCGCGCCCGGATGAGCCGGACGCGGTGGAGCGGAACGATCAGTCGTCCTTCTTCACCGGCTTCAGGCGCAGATCCTGGAAATCGAAGCTGAAGTCGGTACGCGGCGAGACCGGCTTGATGCGCATCTCGCGTACGTGTCCATCGGCATTCAATGCGAAGGTGACGAAGGCGTCGGCGTTCAGCGAGCGGTCGCGCCAGCGCACAATGAAAGTATCGTGCTGCCACGGTTTCATGTCGCCCAGCAGCTGCTTGGTGTGGCTGAACTGCATCACCAAGTGGCCGCCTTCCTTGCGGATGTCCACGTCGCCGTACCACGGATCGCGGTAGGTGCCGGCGTAACCGGACAGCGGCAGCGATGGCTTGCTGTGCTTGTCGCGCGCGGCCTCGTGCTTGGCCCAGCTCTCGTCGGCCTTGGCCTTGGACTGCGCCACGGCCTTGGCGTAGACCGCCGTCCAGTCCGTCTTCGGCGCATGCATGTAGGCGTCGAGGATGCGGTAGGTCACGGCCTGGAACGCGGCGCCGGACTGCTGGTTGGTCAGCACCACCATGCCCAGCTTCATGTCCGGAATCATGGTCACGCGGGAGACGAAACCGGGCCACCCGCCCGTGTGGTAGACCACCTTGTGCCCGCGGAATTCGGACAGGTGCCAACCCTCGCCGTAGCCGGCGTAGTCGGGCGCGATGGCCGCCAGTTCGGGAATCTTCGACTTGCGCGGATGGATCGCGGTCTGCACCGACCACATCTCCTCGTGACGCTTCTCGCTGAACAGGCGCTTGGCGCTGCCATCGGCGTTCTTGCCGTACACACCGCCGTCGAGCTGGGCGATGATCCACTTCGCCATGTCGTGCACGCTGGAATAGATGCCGCCGGCGCCGGAGTTGTTGGCCCAGGCCAGCTTGGCCACCGGCTTCAGATCCTTGAAGTCATACTTGGCGTAGCCAGTGGCGACGTCATGGTCGCTCGGCTGGATGTAGTGGAAGTTGAAGCGCGTGTCGTGCATGCCCAGCGGCTCGAAGAAACGCGTCTTCAGGAAGTGCTGGTAGCTCTCGCCGGAGACGTTCTCGATCACCAGTTCGGCCACGCCGAACAGGATATTGTCGTAGAAATAACGCTCGCGGAAGCCGTTCTTGATCGGCACGTGCGCCAGATGCTGGATCACCTGCTTGGTGGTGTAGTCGGTGGTCGGCCAGTACAGCAGATCGCCGGCGCCCAGGCTCAGGCCGCTGTGATGCGCCAGCAGGTCGCGGATGCGCATTTCATGGGTGATGTACGGATCGGACATGCGGAACCACGGCAGATGGTCGATGACCCGGTCGCCCATGTTCAGCTTGCCCTCGTCGGCCAGCATCGACAGCGAGGCCGCCGTGAACGCCTTGGTATTGGAGGCGATGGCGAAGATGGTGTGCGCGTCGACCGGCGCATCGGCCTTGCCGCCCTGGCCGTAGGTACGCACGCCGAAGCCCTTCTCCATCACCACCTTGCCGTCCTTGACGATGGCCACGGCGATGCCGGGCACGTCGAACTGCTTGCGCACGCCGTTCACGTAGGCGGTGAAGTCGGAAAGTTGCGCCGGCAGCGCGTTCGCGGAGGCCGGCATGGCGGTGGAGGCCGGCGGCGCGGCATCGCGCGCAAGCGCGGGGGCGGCGGCCAGCGACGTGCCCGCGGCCAGCGCCAGCACCATGAACAAACGACGAGTGAGCGGATCGATGCGCATTGCGACTCCCTGAGGTTCCCGTTAGCTTTTCGAGTATGAATGCCCGTGGCGCACGTGTCATGTACACATTGGCGCATGCGTCGACGCCCCATCGACGACCCGGGAACCCCCATGCGACCTGAACACCTGCCCTGGTGGCGTCAGGCGCCGATCAATCGCCGCGCCTACGCCTGGGAAAAGAAGCAACGCGAACCGACCCTCGGCGAATGGTGGCACGGCGCCGCCATCTACCAGATCATGCCGTGGAGCTACCGCGACTCCGACGACGACGGCCGCGGCGACCTCAACGGCATCATCCGCAGCCTGGACTACATCACCTCGCTGGGCGTGGACGCGATCTGGCTGATGCCGCTGTATCCGTCCGGCGACGTCGATGCCGGTTACGACGTCAAGGACATGCGCGCCATCGACCACAGCCTGGGCTCGATGGACGACTTCGACCGGCTGCTCCGCCTGGCGCACCAGCGCGGCCTGCGCGTGATGCTGGACATGGTCTGGAGCCACACCTCCGATCAGCACCCCTGGTTCCGCGAGAGCCGCAGCGGCCGCGAGAACGAACGCGCCGACTGGTACATCTGGGCCGACCCGGCCGACGACGGCGGTCCACCGAACAACTGGCCCGCGGTGTTCAACGGCGAATCCGGCTGGCACTTCGTGCCCGAGCGCGGCCAGTACTACTTCACCAATTTCTTCCCGGGCCAGCCGGCGCTGAACTGGCACAACCCGAACGTGCGCGAAGCCATTCTCGACATCGCGCGGTTCTGGCTCGACCGCGGCATCGACGGCATGCGCCTGGACGCAGTGAACTTCTACGCCCAGGACCCGGAACTGCGCGACAACCCGATGCGCGGCGAGGATGACCCGCTGCCGGACGGCTTCCAGGACGCCAACGCGGCCACGGGGCAGAAACTGGTCAACAGCTTCAACCGACCCGAGACGCTGGAATACCTCAAACCACTGCGCGAACTGGTCGACACCTACCCCGGCGTCACCCTGCTCGGCGAAGTGGTGATGTGCGAGGACAGCATCGCCGAGGCCGCCAAGTACACGCAGAACGGCACCCTGCTGCACATGGCCTACCACGCCGGCCTGCTGTTCGACGAGCGTATGACCGCAGCGCGCATGCGCAAGGTCGTGCGCAAGACGCTGAACACCTTCGGCGCCACCGGCAGCTGCTGGATCGTCGGCAACCACGACTTCGGCCGCATGAGTTCGCGCTGGGGCGGCGACCGCTTTCCCTACCCCCACGGTTTCCGCCGCACCATCGCGGCATTGCTGCTGTCACTGCCGGGCGCGCTGTGCCTGTGGCAGGGCGACGAACTAGGACTGCCCGAAGCGCGCGTTCCCGACGACATCCCCGTCGACCGGCTGCGCGACCCGCTGGCCGAGACCAACGGCCGCGGCCGCGACGGCGCACGCACGCCGATGCCCTGGAATGACCATTCGGCGAACTGCGGCTTCTCCCGATGCGAGCAGCCGTGGCTGCCCATTCCCCGCTCGCACCGCCTGCTCAACGTGGCGCGCCAGCAGCACGACACCGAGTCGCTGCTCAACGACTGGCGCTCACTGCTGAACTGGCACACCGCGCAGCCGGCCATGCGCGCTGGCACCACTGAATTGATGGACGCAGACGAACCCTGGCTGGCGCTACGCCGCAGCTACGCCGAACAGACGCTGCTGTGCCTGTTCAATCTGGGTGACGAAGCGGCCGAAATCACGCTGGACTACCGCGACCCGCAACCGGTGCAGGGACTCGGTTTCGAATTCGAACGCCTGTCCGCGCAGCAATTCCGCGTGCCCGCCTGGAGCGCGCTGATCGTCGATGTCAGCGCCGAGCACGGTTCCACACACGCCAGCCTGAACACCAGCGACGAATACGACGACGCCCTGCCGCACTGATCGCCGCCGCATGGCGACCCCGGTCCCGTCGCAGTAGGATGCCGATGGGTTCACTCGCAGGGACGGCAGACCATGGCCAAGCAACTGGTCGTTTTCGTGCACGGATGGAGCGTCACCAGCACGTCCACCTACGGCGAACTGCCGGCGCGGCTGAAGGCCGAGGCCTCGCGTCGCGGCGGTCCCGATCTCGACGTGCGGCAGATCCATCTGGGCGAATACGTGAGCTTCCGCGACGAGGTCCGCGTGCACGACATCGCGCGTGCCTTCGACGCGGCCCTGGGCAAGGTGCTCGCGGATGCCGGCGGCAAGCAACGCTGCGTGTGCATCACCCATTCCACCGGCGGTCCTGTGGTGCGCGAGTGGCTGGACCGCTTCGTGGTGCAGGCGGACAGGCTGTCCAGTTGCCCGATCAGCCATCTCATCATGCTGGCGCCGGCCAACTTCGGCTCGGCGCTGGCGCGCCTGGGCAAAAGCCGCATCGGCGGCATCAAGGCCTGGTTCAACGGCGTCGAACCCGGTCAGGGCGTGCTCGACTGGCTGGAGCTGGGCAGCCCGGAATCCTGCGCGCTCAATCTGCGCTGGATTCACGACTACCCCGCGCTCAAGCTCACGCGCGGACGCCATCCGCTCTACCCGTTCGTGCTCAGCGGCGACGCCATCGACCGCAAGCTCTACGATCACATCAATCCGTACACCGGCGAGAACGGTTCGGACGGTGTGGTGCGGCTGGCCGGTGCCAACCTCAACGCCGCGCACGTCGTGCTGCGCCAGCCCGCCCCGGAACCGGACGAACCGCTGCCCACGGCGAAGAAGCGCCTGCGCGCGCTGGAGCTGGAATCGGCCGCGCGCTCGGAACCGTGCGCCTTCCGCATCATTCCGCATGCATCCCACTCCGGGACGGACATGGGCATCATGGGCGCGGTGCGCAACGACCAGCAGCCGAACGCCACGGTCGAGCAGATCCTGCGCTGCCTTGGCGTGCGCAGCGCTCGCGAGTACGACGCGCTGCGCGAAGCCTTCGACCGCGAGAACGCCGCGCACCAGCAGCCCGCGCAGCGCCTGGAGACCGAGCACGTGCCGGTGCTGCCCGACCGCGAGTACATCCACGACCCCTGCTGCATGGCGCTGGTACGCCTGTTCGACTCCACCGGCCTGCGCGTCTCCAGCGTCGACATGCTGCTGACCGCCGGCCCGCAGAACGACCCCAATCAGCTGCCGTCCGGCTTTCTGGTCGACCGTCAGGCCAATGCGCGCCAGCCGGGCAATCTGTGCTTCTACCTCAACCATGCGGTGCTGGAAGGCTGTCCGCCGATTCCGCGTGCCGACGGCAGCATCGCGCGACCCGAACTGAAACCGCGTCCGCCGTACGGCCTGCATGTGCGTCCGCGCGGCGGCGAACGCTTCGTCGAGTACTGGGACGCCACGCTGGACGTGTCCGTGCAGAGCCTGCTGCCGCTGCTGCGGCCCAACGAGACCACGCTGGTCGACATCCATCTGAGCCGCATCGTGCGCGAGGGCGTGTTCGGCTTCACGCGCCAGCTGGCGCCGCCGCACGACTTCCGCGACGTGCCGCCGGGCGGCGCCGTCTAGCTCGCATGCGAAGACGCCGGCGCGAGGGGCGCCGGCGTCGTGTTCAATGCACCGTGAAGGTATTGTTGCCGCGATGGCCGTCGGGAATCGCGTGATCGGGATCGATGGTCGCCGACTTCACCGCCTTGTCGCCCGGCACCAGCACATCGAAGCGATGGTGCTGCAGCCACGTCGCCACCGGCACGCGCACGTCCACATGTGTGCCGTCCACGTAGGTCACGCGCAGGGTCGCCGGCATCACCAGCCGATCGAGATTCGCGACCGTCACGCTAGCGCCGTTGGCCGGCTTGCCGCCGATGTAGCGAACGCCAGTCACGGCCATGTCCAGTGACCAGTTGTGCCGGTACCAACCGTTCCAGAACCACGACAGGTCCTCGCCCGCGCCGCTGTCCATGGCGCGGAAGAAGTCCGACGGCGTCGGATGCTTGAACGCCCAGGCATGCACGAAGCGACGGAACGCGACATCGAAGCGCTCGGGACCGAGAATCTGCTCGCGCAGCAGGTTCAGACCCAGCGCCGACTTGAAGTAGGTCACCGGGTGCCGGTACTTCTCGCGGATCATGTCCGGCTTGGTCAGGATCGGCGGCGCATCGGCATCGTCCAGCACGGACTGGATCTCGTCGACCGGATTGCCGCACTTGGGCGCGTACTCGGCGTCGCACTTGGGCGCGTACTTGCCGCCCTCGTAGTCCAGTGCGGCACGCATGTCGACGTAGGTGTTGAAGCCCTCATCCATCCACGCGGCGCGACGTTCGTTGAAGCCGACGATCATCGGAAACCAGAAATGTCCGACCTCGTGCGTGGTGATGCCGAACAGGGGCTTGCCGCCGAGCTTCCACCAGTCGAAGGCGATGCCCGGATACTCCATGCCGCCGACCTGCCCGGCCTCGGCGATGGCGTTCGGCCACGGGTACTCGAACCAGCGCTTGGAGAAATACTCGATGGTGTGCTTCACGAACTGCGTGGAATCCTGCCAGTGGCCCTTGCCGTGCAGGCTCTCGACCGGATACACCGACATCGCCATCGCGTGCTTGCCGCTGGGCAGGTCGATGCGCGCCGCGTCCCACACATAGGCAGCCGAGGCGCCGAAGGCCACGTCGCGGGTGTCGTGCATGCGGAAGTGCCAGGTCTTGGTGCCCTTCGGCTGCGGAGCGCGCGCAGCAGCCTCGACTTCAGCCGGCGTGCGGATCATCACCGTCTTCTCGCTGCCGCGTGCCTTGGCCAAGCGCTCGCGCTGGGCCTTGCTCAGCACCGCGTCCGGATTCACCAATTCGCCGGAACCGGCCACGATCATGTTCGCCGGCACAGTGACGCGGTAGTCGATGTCGCCGTATTCCAGGTAGAACTCATTGTTGAGGTACGGCAGCGTGTCCCAGCCGCGCAGGTCATCGTACACGGCCATGCGCGGGAACCACTGCGCGATCTCGTAGACATCGCCGTTCTTGGTCGCGTACCAGTCGGTGCGACCGCCAAAGCGACTCGGCACGGTGTAGTCGTAGACGATGCGCAGGCGCAACGTTCCGTCCTTCGGCTTCAAGCCGTGCGGCAGGTCGACGCGCATGCGCGTGTCGCTGATCTGGTAGTGCGCGCTCTCGAACGCCCCGCCCTGCGCGACTTCGACTGCTTTCAGCCGGTACCCGTCGGTATGGCTGGCGAAATCCGGCTCCTTGCCGCCAGAGAAGTTTCCGCGCGCATTGGTGCGGTAGCGGTTCTGATCCATCTGCAGCCACAGCATGTGCAGCGTGTCGGGACTGTGATTGGTGTAAGTGATGATCTCGCTGGCGCTGAGCGTCTTCGTCGCTGGATCCAGCGTGGCGCGGATCGCGTAGTCGGCGCGGTTCTGCCAGTAGTCCGGACCGGGAATACCGCTGGCCGAACGGTAGCGGTTCACCGGGTACTGGTAGGCGAACGGCGCGAAGGTCTGCAGCGGATTGAAACGGCCGGGATTCGGGGCGGTAGGCGTGCTCGCCGCGTGGACCGCGCCCGCGAGCAGCACGGCGCACGCCGTGAACACGGAAAGGAGGGGGAATCGTTGCATGGTTCTTGTGCCCTGGGGAAAGCAGACGGGCGCCACCGGCTCGCGGCGACTCCCTGTGGTTTTACGGTGTGGTCGCGGTGTATTCCAGTGGAATCTTCGCCTTCGGCCGCGCCACCCGGTACATCTGCCAGGCGATCTCCTTGTGCAGCCATTCGCGGTCGCCACCCTTGGCGTAGATGTCGAAATGCGTCTTGCCCGGGATGAAGTCGACGGAGGCCTTCGCGCCGAGACGATCCAGCACCGCCTTCAGCTTGTGCGCCGAGCCGTCCAGGTAGAACGTGTCGGCGGTGCCCACGTAGACGTGGATCTTGCCGTTCAGATACGGCTTCAGCTGCGACCAGTGCGCCTGGAGGCGATGGGCGATGTCGTAGTGGTCGCGCCAGTAGTCGACCACCTTCGGATTCACGTCGCCAGTCGCGCGATCGAACATCTGCTCGGGACGGCCATCCTTGCCCCTGGGCGAGAACACCCACTCGAACGAGGCCATCTGGCCGCCGTAGGGACCCAGCACGCGCTCGAGCTTGGCAAACTGCTCGAACGTGGCGATCACCTTGCCCTTGTCGCGCACCAGCGGCCACGGCGAACCGTCCGGCTTGCGGTAGACGTTGGCGTGCGGGGCATACAGATCCGGGCCGGTGAAGTCATGGAAATCGCTGGGATCGGGCGAGGTCGACCAGGTGCCACCAAAGATCTTCGGGTAACGCACCTGCAGCCACAGCGTGGCCCAGCCGCCCGAGGAATGCCCGGTCAGGAAACGGCCGCTGGGGCGCCCGTCCATGCGGTACTCCGACTCCAGCTTCGGCATCAGCTCGGTGGTCAACGCCGTGCCCCACGGACCGTTGTTGACCGAATCGGCGAACTCGTTGGTGCCGGTCGGGCCGGACTGGTCCAGGAACACCCAGATCATCGGCGGCGTCTCGCCGTCGGCCATCCGTTTCCAGGCGGATCCGGCACTGTAGGTGAGCGTGGTCAGGTTCGCGCTGAAACCGTGGGTGAAGTACACCGTCGGATAATGCCGCTGTTTGTGCTCGGCATAGCCCGGCGGCAGCAGCACCCAGCCGCGCATGTGGATCGGACGCCCCCAGAACGCGGTCAGCGCGGGACTGACGAAATCGATCTCGCGGCTGTGCGCCTTCGCAGCGTCCAGAGACGGCTGCATGCGCTTGCGCGCGGCTTCGGACGCGCGCGCCGGTAGTTTCCACGGCTGCATGCGCGCCGGCAGCACCCGGCTCAACGTCAGCGATGGGGTCGCGGCATGAGCACCGCCCAGACGCACGGTCACCACCTTGCTGACCAGGTCGCCTTCGCCGCGACCGCCGTAGTTGTAGTTGTGGTTGACGTCGAGCACCGCCTGCACGGCGTACTCACCGGACGCCAGTTGCGAGAACGGCCGCGGGAAGGCCACTTCGTCGGCGTCCATCCGCACGGTGCCGCCGGGCGCGATATGCGCGACTTCCATGGCCGCGACCGCCGTCTTGGTCGGTTCGAACGGACTGGTGTCGACCGTCTCCAGCGGACCGCCGTGCGCGGCAGCCTTCGCGTCCTGCAGCGGCATGGCGAAAATCAGCAGGCGACCGGAAGTCGGCGTCTTCATGGCAGCGTCGAGCGTGACGCGGACCATCTGGGTGCGGGCAGCGGGTGCGGCGGGCTTGGCCGCGACCGGCGCCAGCAGCAGCGCGAACAGCGCCGGCACCGCGAGTGAGCGGAGAATTCGGATCATGACAGGCTCCCTGATGAACCCGTCCATTGTGGACCTGCATACGGGCAGGTGCACACATCCGAAAGTCATGGTCCTGAACCGTCGCGAAACACCCCGCTCGTGGCGGTAGACTGAGCCTCCCCGTCACCGTACACGACCGCCATGCGCCGCCTGCTACTCGTCGCGATGCTGATTGCCGCTGCCCTGGCCTTCCATCTGTGGCAGCAGCCCGAGCACGCCCCTCGAACGACATCACCGACGCCTGTCGCGAAATCGGAGTCGTCCGCGCTCGCCCTGCCCGCTTTCCTGCCGCCCGAAGCCCGGCAAACCGTGGCGAGTATCCGGCGCGGCGGGCCGTTCCCGTATCGCCGCGACGGCGTGGTCTTCGGCAATCGCGAGCGCCTGCTGCCCGACAAGCCGCGCGGCTACTACCATGAATACACCGTACCGACGCCCGGCCTGCGCACACGCGGCGCACGGCGTATCGTGACGGGCGGAGTTCCGCCCGAAATCTTCTATTACACCGACGACCACTACCGCAGTTTCCGTTCCTTCAAGGTGCAACCGTGAACACCCAAGCCGCCCGCATCGATCTCGACGACCCGGATCAGTCGGGGGTCTATCTGGTCACGGACGACGACCTGGAGCAGGTCGCACAGGCCGATCACGCAGATGACATCTGCATGCGTCGCGTGGACCTGGGTGATTGTGCCGACAAGGCCGCCCTATTCGACACGCTGGCCGTTGCGCTGGCATTTCCATCGGAGTTCGGCCGCAACTGGGACGCATTGGTCGACTCGCTGGCTGACCTGTCCTGGCTGCCCGCCCAGGGCTATGTCCTGCTGCTGGACGAAGCCCAGGCACTGCACGACGCCCACCCGCACGACTTCGACATGCTCCTGGACATCCTCGACGAAGTTGCCGCGAGCTGGGCGCAGGCGCGGATTCCCTTTTTCTGCTTCGTCGCCGTGCATGTGGACATGAGCGCGGATACGCCAACGGGGGAACATCAGCGCGAAGACTTCCACCTGCGCGGCGAATATGTCGAACTCAATCAGTTGCTGAAACTCACGGGCGTCTGCGACAGCGGCGGTGCCGGCAAGGCCCTGGTCGCCAGCGGCGCCGTGCGGGTCGACGGCGAGGTCGAGCTGCGCAAGACCTGCAAGATCCGTGCGGGTCAGCGCGTCAGCGTGGACGGTCTGGAGATTCATGTCGACGCAGACCCGCCGGATAATCACTGAGACGCGCGCCGAGGACATCGACCGGTTCACCCTTCTCGAACGACAACGCAAGAAACGAAAAATCTCATCGAGGCATTCGTTACACTGCACGAGCTTCCGCTTGTACGTCCACCCGCCGGGCAAGGAGTTCGCATATGCTGTCGATCGGTCGTGAGCAGTTGCAGTCCGTGGCCTCTCAACTGAAGCAGGCCCTGTACAACCACGAGCAATGGCACAAGGACATCATCCGCACGATCGTGTGCGGTCTGAACCACGATCAGCGCGACGTGGCTCCCGACGCTCACAAGCTCTGCCGTTTCGGCCAGTGGTACTACAGCGACGTCACCGAGAATCTGCGCGAACACCAGGCCTTCACGGCCATGGAGTTCGAGCACAAGCGCATGCATCAGATTGCCGCGCACATGCTTCAGGAAGTCGACGCCGGGCATGCCATCGAAGTCACCGAATACGACAACTTCGCCAGCGCACTGGATCGATTGCGCCTGGAGCTGATGTCGATGAATCGCGAGATCGACGAGTCCCTCTACCGCACCGATACGCTCACCGGCGCCGAAAACCGTACCGGCATGCTGGCAGCGCTGCGCGAGATGCAGGCCCTGGTCCTCCGCATGTCGCAGTCGTGCACCCTCGCCATGCTGGACATCGACCACTTCAAGAACGTCAACGACACCTACGGCCATATCGTCGGCGACGATGTGCTCGCCGGCTCCGTCCGCGTGATCCGCGACATCCTGCGTCCGTACGACCGTATCTTCCGGTTCGGCGGCGAGGAATTCCTGATCGTACTGCCTTACACCAACATCGAAGCGGGGTGGGACATCACGGAACGCCTGCGCAGGAAACTGGCCGATTCCGTGCTGACCACCGTGAATGGTGCCGACGTCAAAGTGACCGTATCCATTGGCCTGGCGGAACTGGACGCCTCGCTCAACGTCGAATTGAGCATCGACCGGGCCGACCATGCGATGTTCGCCGCCAAGAATGGCGGGCGCAATCGCACCTGCAAATGGGAGGCGTCCATGGATCTCGAGGCGGAAATCCCGAAACACCCCGTCGAGAAGTAATGAACGGCGTGCATCCGGCCGGCGAGGAAGAAGCTCTCTCGCCGGCCGGATGCGCAGATACCGCGAATCAGCGTGCGCCGTTCGGGCGTCCCAGGCGGCTCACCCACATGTACAGGGCCGCCAGTACGGCAATAAAGGCGGCTCCGCCGACCCACACCGAAGCGTGCTCGAAGCCATCGCCGACCAGCGCCAGCGGATGCTCGTTGCCGGAGAACACGACGATGGCGGCAATGATCACGCCGATGATGCTCTCACCCACGATCAGACCGGAAGACATCAGCACGCCCAACTGACGCGTCGCAGCCGGTTTCGGCGCACGTGCGGCGCGACGGTCGAAGTACCAGCCGACGAAGGCGCCGACCACGATCATCAGGGTGATCTCCGACGGCAGATAGATACCCAGACCGACCGCCAGCGGCGGCAGCCGCATGGAAGTGCCGCGCAGGCCCAGCAGTTCGTCGATGACGATGATGACCGCGCCGATGCCGGCGCCGGTCCAGATCAGGCTCCACTCGATGTTGTGCTGCAACACGCCCTGGGCCAGCGCCGAGATCAGGCCCGCCTGCGGCGCCGCGAGGGCGTCCTTGGTGGCGTTCGCCGCGCCGACGAAGCCATAAGCCTGGTTGAGCATGTTCATCACGAACGGAATGATCAGCGCACCGGCGATGACGCCGATCACCAGCGCCACCTGCTGCTTCCACGGTGTGGCGTCGACCAGCTGGCCGGTCTTCAGATCCTGCAGGTTGTCGTTGGCGATGGTCGCGCCGGCGAACACCACCGACGAAGCGAACAGCGCGAACGCCACCAGCGCCTTGCCCGCTTCCGGCGGCAGGCTCGACTGCACGCCCAGCGCCAGCAGCACCGAGGCGATCACGATGACCAGGATGCCGATCCCCGACAGCGGGCTGTTGGAGGAACCGACCAGGCCGGCCATGTAGCCGCACACCGACGCCACGAAAAAGCTCATCAGCGCGATGAACACTACGCCGCCGATGACCAGCAGCCACATCTGCGAGCCCAGCCCGGCGCCGACGCTGAAATCACCCAGCAGCCAGGCGATCGGCAGCATGCATACCAGCGTGACCACGGCCACGATGCCGATCGGCAGGTCGTGTTCGGTGCGCGGCAGGCTGGCGCCCTGACCGCTCTTGCGCAGCTTGGTCGAACGCATGGCGTCGGTCAGACCGGTGTAGACCGGCTTGACCAGCTTCAGCAGCGTCCAGACGGCGGCCGCGGCGATGGTGCCCGCGCCCAGGAACCGCACCTTCTGGCCGAAGGCTGCACCTGCGACCTCGGCGGCCGTGCCCGTGGCGTGCGCCAGCAGGGTGTAGTGCGGCACCGCCCAGCCCCAGGCGATCAGGGTGCCCAGCAGCATCGACACGCCAACCCACAGGCCGACCAGATGACCGACGGCCAGCAGCGCGAAGGACAGGCTGAAATCGAAGCCGGTCGCCGCACCGCGATCGCCGACATGGAAATACGCGCTGACATCCTTGGCGAAGATGCGCGTGGCCTCGACCACGGCGAAGCCCGCCGAGACCAGCGCTCCCACTACCACGGCACGGAAGCCCGAGCGGGCGACTTCGGCCGCGTCCGCATCGGCGTCGGCGCTGCGGTGGCTGTCGCCGACCTTGAGCACTTCGGCGCAGGCCACGCCTTCCGGATACGGCAGATCGGAATTGGTCACCAGTGCGCGACGCAGCGGAATCGAGTACATCACGCCGAGAATGCCGCCCAGTCCGCAGATCGCCGCGGTCTCCCAGTATGGGAAACCGGCCCACCAGCCGACGATGACCATGCCCGGCAGCACGAAGATGATCGCCGAGAGGCAGCCCGCCGCCGAGGCGATGGTCTGCACGATGTTGTTTTCCTGGATGGTGGCGTCGCTGACCTTGCGCAGCACGGCCATCGAGATCACCGCAGCAGGAATCGAGGTGGCAAAGGTCAGGCCCGCCTCGAGACCGAAATACACATTGGCCGCGGTGAACACCAGCGTGATCAGCACGCCGATGATCACGCCGCGGAGGGTCAGTTCGGATTGCGGCGTCATGGCGCCATGGCCGGTGGTGTTCACGTACGATCTCCCCGTGCGGATACAGCGCCAGATCGTTCCATGGATGCATGCGAAGCCGCAAGCCGGAACACGCGTCCCGGCGTGCTACATCGTTGAAATGCGACGGCTCAGGAAGATGAGCTCGGTGGCACCAGGGACAGTCGCGCTACGCCAGGCTTTGCTTCCTGGCGTAGCAGCTCGCCAAGATTCTTGGCCTCGATCGGACGCGAATACAGATAGCCCTGCCCTTCCTCGCAGCCGACTCCTCGCAGGAACTCGTGTTGTGCCTCGGTCTCGACACCCTCGGCAATGACGGCCAGTCCAAGACTGCGGGCCATGGCCACCATCGCCTGCACGATGCTGGCGTCCTCCGCGCTTTCCGGCAAGCCGTCGACGAAAGAACGATCGACCTTCAGGTACGCCACGGCGGGCAACTTCAGGTACGCCAGCGATGAATAGCCGGTGCCGAAATCGTCGATGGCGATGGCCACGCCGAGTTCGTGCAGCGAACTCATGGTCTGCCGCGTGGCGTCGCCCAGCTGCAGGATCGTGCTCTCGGTGATCTCCAGCATGATCTGGTGCGCCTCGATGCCGTTGCGCTCGATAGTGGTGGTCAGTTGCTGCACGAAATCGGGATGCGAGAACCAGCCTGCGGAGATGTTGACCGCCACTCGAGGGATCTTCACGCCCTCGCTGTTCCATTGCGAAACCTGCCGGCAGACGCGATCGAGTACCCATTCGTCGATGTGCCGGATCAGTCCCAGCGTCTCGGCCATCGGTACGAACTCGCTGGGCATGATGTAACCGCGTTCTGGGTGATGCCAGCGCAGCAGGGCCTCGGCGCCAAGCAGTTCGTTGTTCTCGAACGCGATGCTGGGTTGATACAGCAACTGGAACTGATTCTCTTCCAGTGCACGCCGCAGATCGGTGAGCAGCAGCAGGCGACGGTTCGCGTCTGCGCGCATGCGCGGCGTATAGAACCGATAGGTATTGCGCTCTTCCTGCTTGGCGCTGTACATCGCCGCATCGGCATTGGTCAGCAGCGTCGTGGCGTCATAACCGTCCAGCGGGAAGGAAGCGATGCCGATGCTGGCGCTGAGGACGATGTCGTAGCCATCCACGACCATCGGCTGCGACAGGGTCTCGATGAGCTGGCGCGCGAACCAGCTGACGTCCTCGCGCGCCTTCAGCTGACCGACCAGTACCGTGAACTCATCGCCACCGATGCGCCCCGCCACAGCGCTCGCGGGCAAGTGGCGGTGAATGCGCTCCGCGACCACGGTCAGCAGCTTGTCGCCGATGGCATGGCTGTAGCTGTCGTTGACCAGCTTGAAGTTGTCCAGATCGATGAAGATCACCGCCACGGCCTGGTGATTGCGCTCGGCGACCAGCAGCATCTCGGCGATGCGGCGCTCGAATTCCGTGCGGTTGACCAGGCCCGTCAGCGCATCGTGCGTGGCCAGATACTGCAGATGCCGCTGCCCCGCCTTGCTGTCGGTGATGTCCGTGCACACGGCGACGTAGTGCTCGATTTCGCCCTCGACATTGCGTATCACGCTGATGCTGAGCATCTCGGGATACACGCTGCCATCGCGTCGGCGGCACTGCACTTCACCGCTCCAGTGACCGTCCTCGGCCACGGCAACCCACACGGTCGGCGGCAACGGCTGCCCGTCCGGCATGCGCCGCGACTCGTCGAAGCGCTTGCCCTCGACCTCCTTCACCCGGTACCCGGTCAATCGCTGGTGTGCGGCATTGACCGTGAGGATGCGGCGCATGGCGTCGGTGATGATCACGCCCTCGGCGACACTGGCCATGGCTTCGGAGGCGATGCGGCGCTCACGCGCCATGTCGAGACGCTCGCTGATGTCGCGCACGATCGCCTGGCGCACCTTCAGATGCCCCCAGTTGACGACGTTGCTGGACATCTCCACCGGCCGCAAACCGCCCTTGACGTGCTTGAGTTCACTGACGTGACGGTCGCGCTTGTGCCTGGCCCCGTTATCCTCGAACAACTCCAGGAACGGCTGACCGCGCAGTTGCTCTTCGCTGCGCCCGGTCCACACCGAAGCCATGCGGTTGGCCTGCAATATCTCGCCGCTGACATCCTCGATCATGAACATGGCGTCGGCCGCGCTATCGAACAGTAGGCGGTAGCGCTCTTCGGTGCCGCGAATACCGCTCAGGATGCGCCGCGCCAGCCACAGCCACACCAGCACCGCCAGCACACCGGTCACGGCGAGAATGCCGAACAGGATGCGCGATATCCATGCCGCGCCGCGCGCCATCATCAATGAGAACTCGTTGGTTCGCGGCTCGATGTAGGTATTGAGCTCGGCGATGATCCTGCGCTGCTGCTGGATGAAGGCTCTGCTGGCTTCGCCCTTCGCGTACGCACGCTGCAGGCGATCGGCAATCTTCTGAAACTCGTCCACGCGCGTGTCCGTGGAACGCCAGGCCGCCAGCGAATCGCGCACGTACGGCGCATCGGTCAGATACCGCATGATGAACAGGATGACCGGAATCGCATCCGGCATCGCGTTGTCCTCGCGGAGAATATTGGCGACCTTGTCGTAGTCGTAGTGCTTGTGCCGAACCTCTTCTCGCGCGAAGCGATAGTGGATCAGCACCGAATAATGCTGCTGGAAGCGCTGCAACTCGGCGGGATCCCCGCTCGCGGCATAGGCATCCAGATCGATCACCGACTGTTTCTGGGCCTTGGACCAGATGCTCTCGCCGTTGAGAAAACCGGCGAGAGCAACCTGGAACTTCAGGGCCCCCCAGGCAAGCGCCAGGAGAAGCCCCACCATGACGGCCAGTCCCCATGCCAGAGGCATGAGTCGCCGTATGAGCGGTTGTTGCAAGCTGGCCCGAGCGATTCGCATCGCAGTCCCTGTCTCCCAGCAACGTCCACAGCATACGACGACCGGCCTGTCGTGTCTGCCGATTTACGCCGCAGCCTCGTTTGTCGCCTGCGTCGCCCGGCTCGGCTCGACGCAGATGTCAGCGAGCACCCGCATACTGACATAACTACGACGCACACATTCCGCGATGTGCTCGACCTCGTCAACCGATGGATTGGTTCCCATCAGCGTACAGACGATTTCAAGCGCCTCCCAGGGATGCGTGTCGTCGTAGGCGGCATGCAGCTGCAACCAGCGCAGACTGCGCGTCCGCGAGGCTTCCGGGAAGCTCTCGCGGTACGACTCGCTGTCGTAGAGAATCTGCGACCATTCGCCGGTCGCCCCCTCCACAGCGTAGTTCGTCGCCGCGATGCCGGCCTGCAGCGTGTCCTCGCTGGCCACTTCCTCGCACCAGCGGGCCAGCACATCGGCCCCACGCGGAATACGCCCGTTGAGGACCTCATCGCGTGCCACACCGGCACCTTCGGCCCAATGCAGCCAGTACTCGGCATGGTTCTGCTCGACGCGGATATTCCGCACCAGCCAGCGACGCGCGAGATTGTCGCCCGCGCTGCGGCCGAACTGCGTCTTCAGCAGACTCATCGACATGTAGCCCGGGAACCGCTCGATGACCGGCCAGATACCGACCATGAAGTTCCGGGTCGACGTCGACGCCATCGTGTGATCCCGCATCAGGTCCCACAGTTCGTGCTCGACTACACTGCGCTTGGCGTCCTCGCAGGTCGCCACCATGTCCTGTGTCCATTGCGGATAGCTGCTCAGTTCCGTCAACGACCCTTTGCGTTCGAATTGCGTGCTCATGATCATTCTCTCCATTGGATGAGTAGAACCGCCCCCTGCGCATTCCTGCGCGCGCCGGCAGCGGGTACGTCCCGGCGTCGGCGACACCGTGAGACGCGTGTGCCGGCCCTTGTCGAGCAAGGATTCCGGCACATTTCCAGCCTACTCGTCACGGTCCCTTTGCGCGCATCCGAACATGTTGAAATTCTGATAAAAATTACGCATGAGCGCTGAACGCCGCAGCGCCGCTCACGCGCGTGCCCCTCGCCATCGCCCCGAGGTTCTGTAAGTTCGCTCGCTCATCACGGGTCTGCTGCAGTACAGCCGCACACCAAGTCACGCCATGATTGCCATCCCGCGCCCTCGCCTCGTCCACCGACTGTTCTGCGTCACACTGGCAGCCGCACTCGCCGCGTGCGCACCTTCCACGCCAGCGCGCAACACGTCTTCTGCTATCCCGCCTCCACACATCGATACAACGACTTCGGCACATGAAACGTCGCGCACCGCCGTCTTCGCCGGCGGATGCTTCTGGGGCATGCAGTGGGTGTTCGAACACGTCCGGGGCGTGCAGCGCGTCGAAGCCGGCTATGCGGGCGGACAGGCGTCGACGGCCCGCTACGGCATCGTCAGCAGCGGGAACACTCGACACGCCGAATCGGTCCGCGTGCGCTACGACCCTGCACAGATCAGCTACGGACAGTTGCTGCGGGTGTACTTCTCGGTGGCCACCGACCCGACCCAACGCAATCGCCAGGGACCGGACGTGGGCACCCAGTACCGCGGCGTGCTCTTCACCGCCGACGCAGAGCAGGAACGCATCGCACGGGCGTACGTCGAGCAGCTCAGTACGGCCGGCGTCTTCAACCGCCCCATCGTCACCCGCA
The DNA here is from genome assembly GCF_003267965.1 of Oleiagrimonas sp. MCCC 1A03011. Taxonomy (NCBI): domain Bacteria; kingdom Pseudomonadati; phylum Pseudomonadota; class Gammaproteobacteria; order Lysobacterales; family Rhodanobacteraceae; genus Oleiagrimonas; species Oleiagrimonas sp. MCCC 1A03011. Next base: position 28,802 of record NZ_MSPY01000001.1, read on the forward strand.
TCCAGTCGTTGAAAGGGTTCTATCCGGCCGAGGCGTATCACCAGGACTACGCGCGGCAGCATCCGCGATCGCTCTACATCGTGGTCAACGACGCGCCCAAGATCACGCAACTGCGGCAGCAGCTTCCCGCGCTGTACCGAGCCACGCCCGTGACGTACACGCCCTGAAAAAAAGCGGCCTCCGTCTTCAGGGAACGGAGGCCGCGAAACGCCGTGGGAAACGGATCAGCCGTTCGCAATCGCCTGCAGCTGACTGTAGGCGCCGTTGAACTTGTCCTGATCGCCGGGGAAGGTTCCCGAATCGGCGTACTGCCAGAAGGTGTAGTAGGTCCATGCATACGGCAGCGTGCCGACGCTGGACGAATAGCGCGCCACCCACAGCGGGCTGTTGGCGGCGAAGTTACCGGCCGTACCCACGCACTGCGACCACCAGCTGGTGCTGGTGTAGATCACTGGCCAGCGCCCGGTGCGGGCGTGGTATTCGCTGCTGAACGAGGCAATCCAGCTGGCCATCCCGCTCTGGCTCTTGCCGTAGCAAGTCGAGCCGTACGGGTTGTATTCCAGATCGACCGCGCCCGGCAGGGTCTTGCCGTCGCCGGACCAGCCGCCGCCATGATTGACGAAATAATCCGCCTGCGTGGCGCCGCTGGTCGTGTCCGGACGCGCGAAGTGGTACGAGCCGCGGATCATGCCGACGTTGTAGGAGCCGTTGTACTGCTGGGCGAAATAGGGGTTGGTGTAGTACGTGCCCTCGGTCGCCTTGACGTAGGCAAAACGCGCGCCATTGTTGTACGCGGTGCTCCAGGCCACATTGCCCTGATAACCGCTCACGTCCATGCCGGCGACGGAGCCGGTGGCCGCGGCATACAGGTAGCCATTGACCTGCATCTGATGCGAGGTGCCTTCGTGCAGGCGGATCTGCGACCCCATGGTATGGGACTCGGCGGCGATGCGCGCCGCGAGCTTCAGCGGGATCGACGGGTTCATCTGCGCGAGCTGCTGATCGCTGACGCCCTGGGGCGGCTGCGCCGCGTTTGATTCCGACGCGGCCTGCACGCCGGCAACTGCGGTGACACCAACGACGGCCAGGGCGGCCGCGAGCAAGCGCTTGTGCATGAGTACGGACATCGTGTTCTCCTCATGGTGATATGGAGTTTTAACTCCGGCATGAGAAACACATGTGCGGCTTCCCTGCCGGTCGGTTTGCCTCTCGTAATCAGGCATATCCCCCGACGCAAGCCCATCCGGTGGCTCGCGTTCGCGCCATCGGTTTCCGTGTCATCTGCGGACGGTTCGGAAGCCGGCGACGGTCAGTCGCAATCGCGACCAACACGCTCATCATGCACGCCCACCACGACGAAGGTGTGACACGAATCACGCGCGCTCCGTTCTTGCAGGATTCGTGCATGCCCGCACTACAGCGGCGCATCACAACATGAACGAAACGCAACCTCCGCCTCCCGCCGGGTCAACGGGCCTCGAGACGCCGCCGTTCATGTAGACAAGGGCATGATTCGTACTGCGGACATGCGTCGCGACGGAATGCGCACCGCTTCCCCACGAGGGAAACCGGTCCCGCCCGTGCCGTGTCCCGACGACACGGCGTTTGATCCACCTCGCAGGAGAAACGCCATGAGACGTCACGCCTGGCTTTTCGCGTTCACGCTCCTTCTGGCCCTTCCCGCCGCCGCACAGGCCACCCGCGCCTATGCCGATGTCACCATCAACATGCGCGCCGGACCGGATATCGGCTATCCGATTGTCGATCTGGTCCGGGCCGGCACGCCTCTGTATGTCCAGGGATGCACCGCCGACTGGGCCTGGTGCGATGTCATCGCCTACGGTCATCGCGGCTGGGTCGCGGGCGACTTCATCCGCTATCCGTATCACCGGCGCTGGGTACCCATCTACGGCTACGGCGCAGTGATCGGCATCCCGGTGATCCGCTTCGTCATCGGCGACTACTGGCATCGCCATTACCGTCATCACCGGTTCTATCACCAGCGCAACTACTGGTATCGCTACCGTCCGCGCCACTATGCGCCGCCACGCCGCCATCATCGCGCGCCGCCGCGCATCGTGCATCGCGACCGCTACTATCGCGTACCGCAGCGTCGCCATGACACGCGACGCCACGAGAGTCCGCGCATCGAGCGCCGTCATATCGAGCACCGTCGTATCGAGCACCGCCGCATCCAGCGGCAGCACACGCCGTCGCGCCGTCTCGCGCCCACTGTGCTGCATCGTGGCTCGAATCAGTACTCGGGTTCACGCTCGCATCAACGTTCCAAGTCGCACCGTGCACAAAGGCAGGCATCCACTCGACACAACGGATCGGCGCGTCGCGACAACCGCCATCACGGAAGACGCGATCGCGATCACAATCAACGCTGAAGCATACGCGGAAGACACGAAAAGGGCGGGGAGTCACCCCGCCCTTTTCGTTCGCGTGGTGCGTGAAGACGCTCAGTCCAGGCGCGCCGTCGGAAACGGATTCCGTTCCGTGAACTGCGCCTGGTGCCAATACGGATAGGTCTTGGCCGGCTCGCTCGCCGCATCCAGCTTCGCAACCTGTTCCAGCGTCAGGTTCCATCCCGCGGCGTCAAGGTTCTGCCGCAACTGTTCCTCGTTGCGCGCGCCAACGATCACCGTGGACACGGTGGGACGCTGCAGCAGCCAGTTCAGGGCAACCTGCGGCACGCTCTTGCCGGTTTCCTCGGCGACGGCGTCCAGCGCGTCGACGACCGTGTAGAGGTATTCGTCCTCGACCTGTGGCCCGGCACCAGACGTCTTGTGCAGCCGACTGGTCTCCGGCAGCGGCTGGCCGCGACGTATCTTGCCGGTGAGGCGTCCCCAGCCCAGCGGACTCCAGACCACCGCACCGACGCCTTGGTCCTGCGCCAACGGCATCAGTTCCCATTCGTAATCGCGGCCGATCAGCGAGTAGTAGGCCTGATGCGCGACATAGCGCGACAGATTATGGCGCTCGGACACCGCCAGCGACTTCATCAGATGCCAGCCGGAGAAGTTGGAGCAACCGATGTAGCGGATCTTGCCCGCGCGCACCAGATCGTCCAGCGTGGTCAGCGTCTCCTCGACCGGCGTCATGGCGTCGAAGCCGTGCAGCTGGAACAGGTCGATGCGATCGGTCTGCAGGCGCTTCAGCGCCTTGTCGACGGCGTCGATCAGATGGAAGCGCGACGAGCCGACGTCGTTGGGGCCGTCGCCGCTGCGGAACGTGGCCTTGGTCGAGATCAGCACCTCGTCGCGGCGGCCCTTGAGCGCCTCGCCGAGCACTTCCTCCGAACGACCGGCGGAATAGATGTCGGCGCTGTCGAACATGTTCACGCCGGCTTCGAGGCAGATGTCGATCAGGCGCCGCGCCTCGTCGACTTCGGTACGACCCCAGGCCTCGAAGAATTCGCCCTTGCCGCCGAACGTGCCGGTGCCGAAGCTGAGAACGGGAACGCGCAGGCCGGAACGGCCTAGCTGTCTGTATTCCATGATGCACTCCTGGATCGAGTGTGAGTGTGGGGAACGACGGTCATCCGCAACGGACGACCAACAAGATTCTGCGTGCGGACGGCTGAAGAAAATTCAATCCGCGGGCCGTCGACGCAGCGCTGCGGCAGCCGGAGGCACCGCCCTGCCCGTCACCGAACTCCACGGGCACGTCGATGCACAGCACTTGAATAAACCCATTCATATCAATGCCATGAATACGCATCCCACGCACTTCGAAACCACCTTGCGTGCCATGCCGGGCAACCATTGATCGCCCAAGGCGATGACTGTCATGCAAAATCGGCAGTAGTGATTCACACCAGGCATGATGGTTTTCCGCGAGAAACTCGTGCGCACGGGACGTCCGCGAAGGCCCGCAATGCAGGTCTTCGTCCAGGTCTCGCAAAGGGACCGGCGATCAGGTGCGCAGTCGATAGCCGGTGCGGAATATCCAGGCGATCACGCCCAGGCAGATCGCCAGGAACAGCACGATCATGCCCAGACTCAGACCCACGCTGACATCGGCCAGTCCGTAGAAGCTCCAGCGGAAACCGCTGACCAGGTACACCACCGGATTGAACAGCGTCACCTTCTGCCACAGCGGCGGCAGCATGTGGATCGAATAGAAACTGCCGCCGAGGAAGGTCAGTGGCGTGACGATCAGCAGCGGCACCAGCTGCAGCTTCTCGAAGTTGTCGGCCCAGATGCCGATGATGAAACCGAGCAGGCTGAAGGTCGCCGCGGTGAGGAACATGAACAGCAGCATCCAGAAGGGATGCTCGATGCGCAGCGGCACGAACAACGCCGCCGTGGCCAGGATGATGATGCCGAGCATGATCGACTTGGTCGCCGCCGCGCCGGCGTAGCTCAGCACGATCTCGAGGTACGACACCGGCGCCGACAGGATCTCGTAGATGGTGCCGGTGAACTTCGGAAAATAGATGCCGAACGAGGCGTTGGACACGCTCTGCGTGAGCAGATTGAGCATGATCAGGCCCGGCACGATGAACGCGCCGTAGCTGACGCCATCGACTTCGGTGATGCGCGAGCCGATGGCCGAGCCGAACACCACGAAGTACAGCGAAGTGGAAATCACCGGCGCGACGATGCTCTGCAGCAGCGTACGGCGGGTGCGGGCCATCTCGAAACGGTAGATGGCGGCAATCGCGCGCAGGTTCATCGGCTGCTCCTCACCAGATTGACGAAGATTTCCTCCAGTGAACTCTGCTTGGTGCTGAGATCGCGGAACGTGATGCCCGCCGCACTCAACTCACGCAGCAGGCCGGTGATGCCGGTGCGTTCGCCCTGGGCGTCGTACGTGTAGATCAGCTCGTGTCCATCCGCACCAAGCTCCAGCCGATGCGCAGACAGTGACTCGGGGATGCGCTCCAGCGGCTCGGACAACTGCAGGATCAGGCGCTTCTCGCCGAGCTTGCGCATCAGCTCGGCGGTGTCCTCGACCAGCATGATGCGGCCCTTGTTGATCACACCCACGCGGTCGGCCATCTGCTCGGCCTCCTCGATGTAGTGCGTGGTCAGGATGATGGTCACGCCGCGCTCGCGCAGCCCGCGCACGACCTCCCACATATCGCGGCGCAGTTCGACGTCGACGCCGGCGGTGGGCTCGTCCAGGAACAGGATCTCCGGTTCATGCGAGAGCGCCTTGGCGATCATCACGCGGCGCTTCATGCCGCCGGACAGCATCATGATCTTGCTGTCCTTCTTGTCCCACAGCGACAGGTCGCGCAGGATCTTCTCGATGTGCGCCGGTTTCTTCGACTTGCCGAACAGGCCGCGGCTGAAGCTGACCGTGTTCCACACCGTCTCGAAGGCGTCGGTGGTCAGCTCCTGCGGCACCAGGCCGATCTTCTCGCGCGCCGCGCGGTACTCGCGGGTCACGTCGTGGCCGTCGGCGGTGACCGTGCCGCGGCTTGGATTGACGATGCCGCAGACGATGCTGATGAGGGTGGTCTTGCCGGCGCCGTTGGGGCCCAGCAAGGCGAACAGCTCGCCCTTGCGGATGTCCAGATCGACATCCTGCAACGCCGTGAAGCCGCCGGCGTAGGTCTTGCCCAGCCCCCGCACGCGCACGGCGACGTCGGCCTGCGCCTCATCGGCAGCATGGAGCAACGAAGTCTGCATCCGCACGTTCCCAGTGTGAGAGAAGCCACAATACTACACGGAACGGTACAGAAAATTCACCGCCCGCACCGCGGACCGCCCCCGGACTGCTATCTTCGATAGTTTCAACCTCACCGCCGCCCCCATGACCGACGCCTCGCCCGCTTCTGCGCCCACACCAATCCACGGCTTCCGCTACTACGACCTGATGGTCGGCGGCATGGTCGCCGTGCTGCTCAGCGCCAATCTGATCGGTCCGGCCAAGGTGGGCATCGTGACGCTGCCGTTGCTGGGCGCGGTCAGCTTCGGCGCCGGCAACCTGTTCTTCCCCTTCAGCTATATCTTCGGCGACGTGCTGACCGAGGTATACGGCTACTCGCGCGCCCGGCGCGCCATCTGGGCCGGCTTCGGCGGCCTGGCCTTCGCCACGCTGATGACCTGGGCCATCCTGGCCATTCCAACCAGCCCGGGCGAACCGTTCAACAAGACGCTGCAGCCGGCACTGGAGATCGTGTTCGGCAACACCGGTCGTATCGTCGCGGCGTCCATGCTGGCCTACTGGCTGGGCGATTTCGCCAATTCCTACGTGATGGCGAAGATGAAGATCTGGACCGAGGGCCGCCATCTGTGGACGCGCACCATCGGCTCGACCATCGTCGGCCAGGGCTTGGACAGTCTCACCTTCTACCCGGTGGCATTCCTGGGCATCTGGGAAGGCCAGACGCTGATCAAGGTGATCGTGTTCAACTGGATCATGAAGGTGTCCGTGGAGGTGGTGTTCACGCCGCTGACCTACGCTGTGGTCGGTTTCCTCAAACGCCGCGAAGGCGTCGACGCCTACGACCGAAGCACCCGCTTCACGCCGTTCAGCCTGCGCGACGAAGGCGAACTCGAAACCTTGCGTCGTGACTGATTGCGCGCGATCCGCGCACGGTGCACCTGAGAAGGCCCGAACGACCTTCCGGTCATGCGCAATCGGCAATGCGGCCGCGAACCGTTGCGCACCGCCCCGTCTGCGTCGCAGGACAGGATCGTCGCCCGCCGGAACATGAACAAACTTCCGTAAGCACACATTGCTACAGCATTTTTTGTGCTAGCTTCGACCCATGGTCGTCCGAACCCTTCAATGACAAGGACCTGCGTTCGTGACCGACATGACGCCCCGTAAAGCGGCGCTGCGCCTGCTCGCTGCCTCAACGGCCTACCTGATCCTGGCCATCGCCATGATCGCCTGGTCGCAAACGGCCAAGTACGTGGCCGAGGCCTGGTTCGCGAACGCCTTGCTCATCGCCCTGCTGCTGCGTCGAGACCTGCGTTCGCTGCCGGCTACGCTCGGCGCGGGTTTCGTGGCCGCCTGCATCGCCAATGTAGCGATGGGCACGCCATGGCTCGTCTCACTCGGCTATGGCGCGGCCAACATGGCGGAAGTCGTGGTCGCCGTCCTGCTGTGCCGTGAGTTCGGCCTGAAGCGCGGCAGCCTCCTCGGCGAGCGCTTCTTCCTGCTGGGCCTGACCGCCACCGTGGTGCTGGCACCGATGACCGCTGCAGCCATCGGTGGCGCTGTGGTGCATCTGTACTTCCAGGCGCCCTGGCGACCGACGTTCCTGCGCTGGTGGCTGGGCGACGCCGTGGGCATGCTGATCCTGCTGCCGCCGCTGCTCGCCTACAACGGCACGCGCATGCGGCACCTGCTCTTCGGCGACCGCGCAGCGTTGTTCTGGATACTGACGCCGTTGTCCGTGCTGGTCACCGTGCTCGCCGTCACGAAGCTGAGCAACCCGTTCATCGTCTTGTCGATCCCGTTGCTGCTCGTGGCCTATCGGCTCGGCGTGCTGGGCACCACCCTAGCCTGCAGTTTGAACATCACCGCCGTGCTGATCATCGCCACCGCGCAGAGCAAGGGCCTGATTCCACCCGCCACCGGTATCGCGCACCTTGAAGAAAGCGGACTGATCTTCTTCTCGGCGCTGTCCACCACCGGACCGTTGCTGATCAGCGTGATCCTCGCCCGGCGTAAGCGCATCACCCACCAACTGGAGCAGACTTCCTCGCGTCTGCAGATCATCGCCGACAACCTTCCCGGACTGATCGGACAGCTCGACAATGATGGCCGCTACCAATTCGTCAACATGCGCTACCTGGAGTGGTACGACCTGCGCGAATCCGATGTGATCGGCAAGACGCCGGCAGATATCTTCGGCCAGGAGACCGCAGACCAAATGGCACCGCGCATCACGCGGGTACTGAACGGAGAAGCGCAGCAATTCGAGATCACCATGCCCAACGGGCAGCGGATGGACGTCCGCTATGCACCGCAGATCAAGGGCGACCGCGTGGACGGCTTCTTCGTGCTGGCGCACGACATCACCAACCGCAAGGACCTGGAATCGCGCCTGCAGGAGATCACCGACAACGTGCCGGCCCTGATCGCCTACCTCGACGATCAGCTGGTCTACCGCTTCGCCAACGCACGATACCTGCAGATGTGGGGGCTGGACCCCGTCGAAGTCATCGGGCGACCGGCGGCCGATGTGGCCGGCCCGCACTACAGTCAGTTCCTGCGCCCCAAGCAGCTGGAATGCCTGGAAGGCAAGCGTGCGAACATCGAGATCGAACGTGCCGGCCGCACGTTCGAACTGACCTACATTCCGCACATTGTCGACGGTACGGTGCGCGGCATGTACAAACTCGGCGTCGACGTCACCGAGCGCAAGCGGGCCGAAGCCGAGCTGTACAAGGCCATGGATCGCGCGCACATGATGCTCGACTCCATCGGCGACGCCGTAGTGGCCTGCGACACGCGCATGCGCGTGACCATGATGAACCCGATCGCCGTGGACATGACCGGCTGGGAAGAAAATGAGGCGATCGGCAAGTCCTTCGCCCAGGTCGTGCAACTGATCGACACCGAGTCCGGCGACCCGCCGCTCAACCCGCTCGAAGTGGCCATGCGCGAGGACCGCATCGTCGCCCTGCAGACCAACAGCGCGCTGCGTCGACGCGATGGCATGGAGACACCGATCGAGGATTCGGCCTCGCCGATCCATGACCGCGACGGAAAGGTCGTGGGCGGCATCATGGTCTTCCACGATGTCAGCGAATCGCGTGCCATGGCGCTGAAGATGTCGCACCTGGCGCAGCACGACTACCTGACCGACCTGCCCAATCGCGTGCTGCTGCACGACCGTCTCTCGCACACGCTGGCCGGCCTTCGATCCGGCACCCAGGGTGCGCTGCTGTTCATCGACCTGGATCATTTCAAGAACATCAACGACTCCCTGGGGCATCTGGCCGGCGACCATGTGCTGCGCGAAGTCGGACGGCGGCTATGTACTTGCGTGCGCGGCGACGACACCGTGAGCCGTCAGGGCGGCGACGAATTCGTGATTCTTCTCAGTCGGCTCGGAGACCCCCGCGACGCCGCGCGCATCGCCGAGAAGATCATCCAGGCCATCGAGAATGTCATCGCCTTCGAGGACCGTGAACTGCACATTTCGGCCAGCGTCGGCATCGCCATGTTCCCGCAGGACTCGACCGACACGCGCACGCTGATGAAGCAGGCCGACACCGCGCTCTATCACGCCAAGCAGAGCGGCCGCTCCCGCTTCAGCTACTTCACCGAAAGCATGAGCGAGAAGGCCGAGCAACGCCTGGCGCTCGAGCATGCGCTGCGACGCGCGCTACAGGAGGACGGTCTGCATATCGTGTACCAACCCAAGGTGCGCTGGCCCGAGGGCGAGGTCATCGGCGCGGAGGCACTGGTGCGCTGGACGCGCGAGGACGGCCGCGTCATTCCGCCCGATCACTTCATCGAACTGGCCGAAGAGGCCGGCCTGATCACGCAGATCGACGAATGGGTCATGCGCGAAGTCTGTCAGCAGATCGCGGCGTGGCGCCGGGACGGCGGCAGGACCGTGCCGGTCTCGGTCAACGTGTCCCTGGCTCGTCTGGACAACGAACGCCTTCTCGAACACACGCGCAACGCATTGCAGGAAGCCGGCATCCCCGCCGAGTGCGTGGAGATCGAATTCACCGAAAGCCAGATGTTCACGCACAAGGAACAGGCGGTCGAGTTGATGAATCAGCTCAAGGAACTCGGCATCGGACTGGCTGTGGACGATTTCGGTACGGGGTATTCCAACCTCACGTATCTGGCGCAATACGATTTCGACACCATCAAGATCGATCGGACATTCGTGTGCGGGCTGCACGACAACGAGCGCCAATACGCGATCGTCCAGGCCATCATCGCCATGGCCCGGGCGATGGGATTCCGCATGATCGCCGAGGGCGTGGAAACGCCGGAGGAAGCCGCCATGCTGCAGGAACACGGCTGCCGGGACATGCAGGGCTACCTCTTCAGCAAGCCGATCACGGCCGAGGAATGCCTGCCCCTCATACGCAACGGCCTGCCGGACCGGCACGAAACCGCCGGCTTGCGCACAGCGCATGGCCCGCACTGAAGCGGATTCCGCGCCGTCCGATCAGGACCGAGCGACCGTGCCCGAAGCGCTGCGCAATGCCCAGAAGTCGATTTCCCGACGCTGCCGATAACCCATCTGAAGATACAGATCGCGCGCCCGCATGTTGTCCTGGCTGACATGCAGGAAAGGCGTCCAGCCACGCTCGAGGTGGTCGTTGGTCAGCATGGCGATCAGACGCCTCGCATACCCCCGCCCGGTGTAGTCCGGATGCGTGCACACGGCGCTGATCTCGCGCGCATCCGACGTGCCGAGCCGCTCGCCGACCATCGCCGCCAGGCGACCGTCGCGATAGATGCCGAAATAGCGGCCCAGCTCCGTGGTCCGTTCGCGGAAATAATGTGGATACACCCGCGCCACCAGCTCCAGCACGTCGTCACGATGACGTTCGTCCAGCTCGATCGCTTCGGGTCCTTCGATGACCGGAAGCGGCTCATCGCAAACCATCTGCGCCAGGGGCCGGAACGTCTCCAGCGACCACGCATTCGAAAGCTTCGGCGCAACGCCGAGAAGCAGCCAGGTCTCGCCCTCGGCGACCAGTTCCGAGAGGGCCTCCTCGACGTCCGCATCCTGCGAGGCCACACCGAGGAACGGCGCGTACTCGGACGGATAGCGCATGACATCGCCGGCGCACAGCGCAAGCGCGCGATGACGACTCTGCAGCGAAGACCAGAAGGGATTGTCGAGAAGCATGTCGTGCATGGTGCGTGTTCCGCCCGGAGATGCCGGGTGCGGTGCGCAGTGTACGACATGCTCTGGATGCCCCAGCCCTGTGAATCGATGTCGGCCCTGCCGTGCGCACTCGAATCCTGGGCCTTGGGCTGCACAGAGATGCCCCCATTTAGCACCCTGTCCCGAAACAGCAGCGAGTCCCGTCATGTCCGACTACCGCAAGACGCCCGAAGCCCTCGCCCGGCTCACGCCCGAGCAGTACCACGTGACGCAGGAATCCGGCACCGAGCATCCCTTCCGCAACGCTTTCCACGACCACAAGGAAGCCGGACTCTACGTCGACATCGTCTCCGGCGAACCGCTGTTCACCTCGCTGGACAAGTTCGACAGCGGCTGCGGATGGCCGAGCTTCTCGCGCCCGGTGGAAAACGACAACGTGGTGGAGCATCGCGACACCAGCCACGGCATGATCCGCACCGAAGTGCGCTCGGGCCATGGCGACAGTCACCTCGGCCATGTCTTCCCCGACGGCCCGGCCGACCGCGGTGGTCTGCGCTACTGCATCAACTCCGCCTCGCTGCGCTTCATTCCCGTGGCCGAACTGGAACAGGAAGGCTACGGCGACTACCGCAAACTGTTCGACACCGATCAATGAGGACATCACGATGACCACCGAACGCGCGCTGCTCGCCGGCGGCTGCTTCTGGGGCATGCAGGAACTGATCCGCAAGCAGCCCGGCGTGATCGCCACCCGCGTCGGCTACACCGGCGGCAATGTCCCCAACGCCACCTACCGCAACCACGGCGACCACGCCGAAGCCATCGAGATCCTGTTCGATCCGGCCGTCACCAGCTACCGCCGCATGCTGGAATTCTTCTTCCAGATCCACGACCCGACGACCGTGAATCGTCAGGGCAACGATGTCGGAAGCAGCTATCGGTCGGCAATCTTCTACACCAGCGAGGAACAGAAACGCATCGCCGAAGACACCCTTGCCGATGTCGACGCCTCGGGTCTGTGGCCGGGACCGGTGGTCACCGAACTGTCGCCAGCGGGCGACTTCTGGGAAGCCGAGCCCGAGCACCAGGATTACCTGCAGCACTACCCCACGGGCTACACCTGCCACTTCATCCGGCCGGACTGGGTGCTGCCGCGACGCGCCGGAAACACGGACTGACCACCGCAGCGTTCATCTGTCCCAACGACCCTGAACCGTCATGCGATCCATGACGGTTCGGTCGCCATCACGCCTTGCGGACGAACTCCGACTTCAGCTTCATCGCGCCGATGCCGTCGATCCGGCAATCGATGTTGTGATCGCCCTCGACCAGCCGGATGTTCTTGACCTTGGTGCCGACCTTGACCACCGACGACGCACCCTTGACCTTCAGGTCCTTGATGACGGTGACCGCATCGCCATCCTGCAGGGGATTGCCGTTGGCATCGACCACCTTCAGCTCGTCGTCCTGCGCTTCGACCGCATCGTCCTTCGACCATTCGTGCGCGCACTCGGGGCAGACGTACTGATAACCGTCCTCGTAGGTGTATTCGGACCCGCACTGGGGGCACGGCGGCAAGCTGCTCATCGGAATTCTGGTCCTGTTCAGTCATGCGTGAGACATCGCTCGCAGACGACGCATGCGATCGTTCTGCGACAAGGCCGTGCATTATCGCATTTCCACTGTGCTTCGCCGTTCCTGCTCGCGGACCGCCGCACACGCCATGCCGCAACCTGCGATGGCACCGCGCCACAGCCCCACTTGCAGTAGGATCGATCACCCCCTGCAACGAGCCTCACTCATGAGCGACCGACTGATTGCCTGCGTACTGGGCGGGACCGCACCGCGGGCGAAAACCGAACTGCACGACGTGGCCTTCGCCGTCGGCGACTCGCTCGAGAGCGTGCACGATCAATTGCTGGACAGCTGGTTCGGCGATCCGAACGGTCTGCATGTGGATGCATGGTGCTTCCTCGAAAGCGTCGAGGGATATCGTCTGCGACTCGAACGCACGCCGGCGGACAACGGCCTGCACCTGTACTTCCTCAACATCGGCGGCTATCGCCCGGGCGAATTCGGCGAACGCCATGCCTGGGGATTCTTCGGCGCGCGCAACAAGAGCGAAGCCAAGGACAAGGCCCGACAGACACTGCTGGTCGGACACACGCTCCAGCACAAGGACGACCTCTATGACGTCGACGACTGTCTACGCATCGGGCGCGTGCAGGATTGGCATGTGCATCTGGAACCCGACGCGGATGCGCGGCCGTCCGTGGTGACCAACGGCTACTTCCCGCTGCCGGCCTCCACCGTCCGTGCATGGCAGGAGCGGCACAAGGCTCCTCGTCCAAGCTGATGCACAGACCGCGAGATCGCCGCCACCTCAGGCATCGGCAACCTGCGCCGGACAGGTCGAGCGACCTCGAGACTTCCGCATCGACGGGTATGCTGCATCCGTACTAGGATGCTTCCAGGCAGATCCATGCCGAACGCTCGCGCGGCAGCAGGAGGTAACACCCTTGCCGATGGAACTTCTGCTCTGGCGCTGGAGCACCATCGCCCAGACCACGTCCAACCTGATCATCGCGGTGTTCTTCATCGCGTTGGCCATGTCCTTGCGGCGACGAGAGCTGAACGCATGGCTCGCTGCCTGGCTGTTCAACCTCGGTGCGCTCGGCGTCACCATCGCCTACTGGATCTTCCGGCCCGAACTGAGCTGGATCCGGACACTGGCCGGCATCGGCTACACCTTCTGCAAGACCATGTTCGTGCTGTTGCTCATTGTCGGCGTAAGCCATTTCGTCGGTCGCCCGGCGAAACGCTCCACCTACGTAAGAATGACCCTGGCCACGGCGCTCTTCGCTGTGGTCGTCGCCTACGCGAGTCAGACGCTGCAGCAACTCGGACTCATCCAGGAAAGCGTGATCGCACTCAGCTTCGGTGCCGGCACGATCTACCTGCTGCGCTATGGCGGGCGCTTCGGCTGGGTCACTGCGGGATTCACCCTACGCACGACGCTGTCGCTGGTCTCGGTGTACACCTACGGGCTGCACATCTGGTCCACGCCGCCCTCCGCTGGGTCGGCACTGTCCGTGCTCGTGGCCGCACATTCCTCCTTCGACACCGCCGCCGAATGGATCATCGCACTCGGCTGCCTGCTGACTTCCTACCGCCTGATCCAGCATGAACTGACCGCCTCGAACAATGAGTTGCGTGTCGCGCAGAAACAGATGCAGCAGTTGTTGAAGCGCGACCATCTGACCGGCGTGTTCAACCGACGCGCCCTGCCCGCGATGTTCGATGAAGCACGTGGAAGCGGAGCGACCGTGCTGTTCTTCGATCTGGACGACTTCAAGAAGATCAACGACGTGAAGGGTCATCACACCGGCGACGCGAGCCTGACCCGCTTCGCCCGCGCGCTACAGGAATCTTTCCGCACCGGCGACCGCGTGATCCGCTATGCCGGCGACGAGTTCGTGGTCGTGGCGCAGGACATGGACCCCGCCGCCATCGAGGAACGTATCCGCAGCGTGCGCGAAAAAGTCCGTCAGGCCGACGCCGACATCCCCGCCCTGCGCTTTTCCGTCGGCCGCGCCCAACTGCATCCCGACGGCGACCCCGAAGTCGCCCTGCGCGAGGCGGATCAGGCCATGTACCACGCCAAAGCAGCAAGGCGCAGCGAACCGCTGTAATTCGCCGCTCGAACGGCGGATCGCGCCGACTTTTCTCGACGCCTCAGATCATCGGCAGTTTCAGACCACAGGCCTTGGCGCAGTCGATGGCTTCATCGTAGCCGGCGTCCGCATGGCGCATCACACCGGTGCCCGGATCGTTCCACAACACGCGTTCGAGCCGCTTGTCGGCGGCCTCGCTGCCGTCGCAGACGATGACTAGGCCCGCATGCTGGCTGTAGCCCATGCCGACGCCGCCACCGTGGTGGAAGCTGACCCAGGTCGCGCCGCTGGCGGTGTTGAGTAGCGCGTTGAGCAGAGGCCAATCGGACACGGCGTCGCTGCCGTCCTTCATCGCTTCGGTCTCGCGGTTGGGCGAGGCGACCGAGCCGGAATCCAGATGATCGCGGCCGATGGCGACCGGCGCCTTCAGCTCGCCGTTGCGCACCATCTCGTTGAAGGCCAGGCCCAGCTTGTGGCGCTGGCCCAGCCCGACCCAGCAGATCCGCGACGGCAGGCCCTGGAAGCTGATGCGCTGCTCGGCCATGTCCAGCCAGTTGTGCAGGTGCGGATCGTCGGGAATCAGCTCCTTCACCTTCTGGTCGGTCTTGTAGATGTCCTCCGGATCGCCCGACAGCGCCACCCAGCGGAACGGACCGATGCCGCGGCAGAACAGCGGACGCACGTAGGCGGGCACGAAGCCGGGGAAATCGAAGGCGTTGGCACAGCCCTCGTCCTGAGCCATCTGGCGGATGTTGTTGCCGTAGTCGAAGGTCGGGATACCCTGCGCGTGGAACGCCAGCATGGCCTCGACGTGCTGTTTCATGGAGCGCTTGGCGGCGTCGCGGGTGCCTTCGGGATCGGACTGGCGACGCTCGAACCATTCCTCGACGGTCCAGCCCAGCGGCAGATAGCCGTTGACCGGATCGTGCGCGCTGGTCTGATCGGTGACGGCGTCCGGCTTCACGCCGCGCTTCACCAACTCGGGCAGGATTTCCGCGGCATTACCCAGCAGTGCGATGGACTTGGCCTCGCCTGCCTTGGTGTACTTCTCGATCCGAGCGAGCGCATCGTCGAGGTCGTCAGCCTGCTCGTCGACGTACTTGGTGCGCAGACGGAAATCGATGCGGCTCTGCTGGCACTCGATGTTGAGCGAGCAGGCGCCGGCCAGCGAGGCGGCAAGCGGCTGCGCGCCGCCCATGCCGCCGAGACCGGCGGTGAGAATCCACTTGCCGGTCAGGTCGCCGCCATAGCTCTGGCGGCCCATCTCGACAAAGGTTTCGTAGGTGCCCTGTACGATGCCCTGCGAGCCGATGTAAATCCACGACCCGGCCGTCATCTGGCCGTACATCATCAGGCCCTTCTTATCGAGCTCGTGGAAGTGCTCCCAGTTGGCCCAGGCCGGTACCAGATTGGAATTGGCGATCAACACACGCGGCGCGTCGGCATGCGTGCGGAACACGCCGACCGGCTTGCCGGACTGTACCAGCAGCGTCTCGTCCTCGTTCAGCTCGCGTAGCGACTTAAGGATCGCGTCGAAGCATTCCCAGTTGCGCGCGGCGCGGCCGATGCCGCCGTAGACCACCAGCTCGGCCGGGTTCTCCGCCACCTCGGGATCGAGGTTGTGCTGGATCATCCGGTAGGCCGCTTCGATCAGCCAGTTCTTGCAGGAAAGCTCGGTACCACGCGGCGGATGGATCTCGCGCGTGGTGTCGATGCGGGTCGGTGCGGCCATGCAGGTTCTCCGGGTACGCAAATGCCACGGAGTATAGGCCATGCTTCCGACCGGGCCGGAATCCGTCAGCCGGTCACGGGACCGCGACCGTCAGTGGCTGCTGGCAGCGTGAGCCGGTTCGGTGCGGCGCTTATCGTCCGCGGGTTGCGCAGCCTGCTTGCTGGCGAAATCGTCGATCGCCGTGCGCTGCCGGGCGCGATAGCGGTCGTAGCGGGCCTGATCGGCAGACTGCAGCTGCGACTTCGCGCGTGGATTCTGGAAGGCCTTCGCCGTGGTGGCGCTGGTCTGCTGGCGCTGCTGCTCGCGCAGCGCGTTGCCGCGCACGGTGTCGCGCAGGTGGTTGACCTGCGACTGCTGGCGCGCCCGCTCCACACCCTGGGTCTGCGCCAGCGCCGGAGACGCGCCAGCCAGAAGCAGGATTGCCGAAAAAGCACAGAGGAAAAAGATGCGTACTGTCATGATTGTCCACCATACTCCAGGGTTTCTTGCACCATCCTGAACGACATGAAGCGTACTCTCCCCCTTGTTTTATCCTTGTTTTTCCTGGTCCTCGCCGGCTGCGCAGGGCTTGCTCCGCGCTCGGCCTCCCCGCAACCACAGGCCCGCCCCACCCCGCTGCTGCTGATCTCCATCGACGCCTTCCGCGCCGACTACCTGCAGCGCGGCATCACGCCGAATCTGCAACAGCTGGCCGACACCGGCGTCCGCGCCAAGGCGATGGAACCCTCGTTCCCGTCGCTGACCTTTCCCAACCACTACACCCTGGTCACCGGGCTGTATCCGGACCATCACGGCATCGTCAACAACAACATGATCGATCCGAAACTGGGTCGCTTCAGCCTCGGCGACCGCAAGGCCGTGGCCGATCCGCGCTGGTGGAACGAGGCCGAACCGATCTGGGTGACGGCGGACAAGCACGGTCTGAAGACGGCAACCATGTTCTGGCCCGGCTCGGCGACCAGAATCCACGGCTACCGCCCCGATCACTGGCGGCCCTACAACGGCAAGCTGACGCCAACGCAGCGCGTGGACCAGGTTCTGGAGTGGCTCGACCTGCCGGCGCAGAAGCGCCCGACCTTCCTCACGCTGTATTTCGACCGCGTCGACCACGACGGCCACGAATACGGCCCGGACTCGAAGCAGGTCAACGCCGCCATGCACCGCATCGACGCGGCCATCGGCAAACTGATCGCGGGTCTGAAGCAGCGCGGCCTGTACCGGCACATGAACATCATCGTGGTGTCCGACCACGGCATGGCTCCGTCGCCGGCCAGCCACACGATCCTGATGGACAAGCTGATCGACATGCACGATGTCACCGTGGTGTCGATGGGCGAACTGGCCAGCCTGATTCCGAAGCCCGGTCGCACGACCGCGGTGGAAGCCGCGCTGCTGAAGCCGCATCCGCACATGCAATGCTGGAAGAAGCAGAACATTCCGGCGCGCTTCCACTACGGCAGCAACCCGCGCGTGCCGCCCATCGTGTGCTCGCCGCAGACCGGCTGGACCGTCAGCACCAGCGGCTGGCTGGCCACGCACACGCCCAGTATGGGTTCGCACGGCTACGACAACGCCAATCCGCTGATGCGTGCGCTGTTCATCGCGCACGGCCCGTCGTTCCGTGATGATGGGCGGGTGGTGCCGGAATTCCCCAACGTCGACGTCTACCCGCTGATGACGCACCTGCTCGGCCTGCCCGCGCAGCCGAACGACGGCGACTACGACACCATGAAGGTCATGCTGCGACCCGACGCGCGCTGAAGCGCGCCCGCGCCGGCGATCAGCCCAGCTGGTCGTCGGCGAGATGGTACTTCGGGTCTTCCAGCACGTTGACCTCGATCATCTTGCGCGCCTTGTGCAGCAGTTCGGCGCAGTCCGGGCTGAGATGGCGCAGGTGCAGGCGCTTGCCGATCTTCTGATAGCGCTCGGCCAAGGCGTCGATGGCCTCGATGGCCGAGTGGTCCATGACCTTGGCGTCCTTGAACTCGACGACCACGTCCTTCGGGTCCTCGCGCGGCGTGAACAGATCGGCGAAACCGCTGACCGAGGCGAAGAACAACGTGCCGTGCAGCGCATAGATCTTGCAGCCGTCGCGATCGGTCGAGGTCTCCACGCCGATGTGCTTGGCGTGCTTCCAGGCGAACACCAACGCCGAGATCACCACGCCGACAACCACCGCGATGGCCAGGTCGGTGAACACCGTCACCGCAGTCACCGCGACCACCACCAGCGCGTCGGCGCGTGGCACCTTGCCGAACACGCGCACACTGCCCCACTCGAAGGTCTTTTCCGAGACCACGAACATCACGCCGACCAGCGCCGCCAGCGGAATACGCTCGATCAGGTCGGAGGCGAACAGGATGAAGCACAGCAGCGCGACGCCGGCGACCACACCGGACAGGCGTCTGGTCGCGCCCGCGTTCACGTTGATCATGCTCTGCCCGATCATCGCGCAGCCGCCCATGCCGCTGAAGAAACCACTGAGCACGTTGGCCGCGCCCTGCGCCATGCATTCGCGGTTGGGCTGGCCGCGGGTCTCGGTCATCTCGTCGATCAGGTTCAGCGTCAGCAGCGATTCGGTCAGGCCGATGATCGACAGGATCAGCGCGTACGGGAACACGATGCGCAGCGTGTCGAAGTTCCACGGCACGCTGGGGATGTGGAACGGCGGGAATCCGCCCTTGATCGAGGCCAGGTCGCCGACCGTGCGCGTGGCGATGCCGCCGAACTGGGTCAGCAGCGCCACCGCGATGATCGCCGCCAGCGCCGACGGGATCGCTCGCGTGAACTTCGGCAGCAGGTAGATGATCGCCATGCTCAACGCCACCAGACCCAGCATCACCAGCAGCGGCGTGCCATGCAGCCAATGCAGCACGCCGTCCGCGCCCTTCTCCTTGAAGTGGCTCAGCTGCGCCATGAAGATCACGATGGCCAGACCGTTGACGAAGCCCAGCATCACCGGATGCGGCACCATGCGGATGAACTTGCCGAACTTCAGCGCGCCGAAGACCAGCTGCATCAACCCCAGTAGCACCACGGTAGCGAACAGGTACTCCACGCCATGCGTGACCACCAGCGACACCATCACCACCGCCATGGAGCCGGTCGCGCCGGAAATCATGCCCGGCCGACCGCCGAACAGCGCCGTCACCAGACACATCACGAAGGCGGCATAGAGGCCGGTCAGCGGATTGACATGCGCGACCAGCGCGAAGGCCAGCGCCTCGGGCACCAGCGCCAGGGCCACAGTCAGACCGGACAGAGTGTTGTTGCGGATTTCACGAACAGGCAGGGACATCGATCGGGGACTCGATAACAGCCGCCCGGCACGACGCTTTGCCATGCCGGATACGGGACACGCGACGCCACCGCGGTGAGCGGCAGCACGAAGACGCGCATCCGCAGGGGCGCGCGCCACAAAGATATTCGTCAATGGAAACCGGCTTTCGCGCGCAGAACGGCGCGGCCGAGCGTTCTATTGTCGCATGCCCGGCCACAGCCGACCACCGCCGGGACCCCGTGCCACATCACGCTCCCGGAGCATCGCCGAGCACACGCAAGCGCAAACCGTCGCGCAGACGGTCGTCGGGAAAGGCCACCACGGCGTCGCCCTTGCGCAGACCGCCGAGCACCTCCACAGCGTCATCGGCACGTGCGCCCAACTCGACATGGACCAACCGCGCGCGGCCGTCCTCGATGCGGTACGCCGCCCAGCGCCGTCCGTCCCGGAAGACCGCGCTTGCCGCAACCTGCAGCACATCGTGACGACGCGCGACCTCGAATTCGACCTCGACGCGGAAGCCGTCACCGAGTCCGCGCCACTGCGCCCGTGGCGCGGTGATCTCGAGCCACACCTGGGTCCGTTGCTCCTCCACGCCCAGCGCCGAGATCTTGGTGAAACCGCCTGGCTCGATGCGCACGACCCGTGCCGGCAGTGCCTGGTTGCCCCCCCAGCGCAGGATCCGCGCGGGCGTCCCCGGTCGCAATGCGAGCGCCTGCTGCGACAGCGCCTGCACCATGACCTGCAAGGTGCGCAGATCACCGATCTCCAGAAGCGCCTGCCCGGCCTGCACCGGCACCGCACTCTGCTGATAACGATGCAGCACCACCCCCGTGACCGGCGCGCGAATCTCGACGGCGGTTCCGCCGGCACGCCCCTGCCCCCCCAGCACGGCGGCGAGCGCGGCACGCTGCTGCGCGACCGCACGCTGCTCGGCGACCGCAGCCTGCACCGTGGCCCGCGCCCGGGCCACCCGCGCCTCGGCTTCCTCGCGGGCCGCGACGCTGACGGCGCCGGTGGTGGAAAGCTCGCGCATGCGTCGCACGTCCCGCTCGGCCAGATCGGCGTCGGCACGCGCCGCCGCGAGACGCTGCCCGGCGGCCTCGAGCGACGCTTCCGCCGCATGCTGCTCGGCCTCGATGCGTGCGCGGCTCGCCGGGTCCAGAAGCACCCCGCGTGCCGGATCCACCACGGCCAGAACCTGACCGGCCTTCACCGCATCGCCCTGCAGCCACTCGATGCGACGCAGCGTCCCCGCGATCGGCGCCGAGAGCACCCATCGACGCGGCAACATCATGCGTCCCTCCTCCTCGAAACGCTGCACCAGATCGCCGCGCGTCACCCGCGCCGCATCCACCGGACGCGGCGAAGGCTGCAGTGCCCAGAATGCGACAGCCGCCACCGCGATGCCAGCCAGCGTGAGCACAATCCAGTGTCGACGACGCATACTCATTTCCTCTCCCTCATTCGCGAGTCTTCAGCACCGCGATCAGGTCCAGCCGCGCGATACGACGGCGTATCAGCCACGCCGACACCACGCTGGCTCCCAGCACTACCAGTCCCGCGAAGGCGAATGTGGAGGTGGACAACTCCACCGGCACGCGAAACAGCTCCGACTGGAACCCCGTCGCCATGAGCCAGCACAGCCCCACGCCCGCGGCGAACCCGAACGGCAGCGACAACAGCACCAGCAATCCCAGCTGCCCGAGAAGCACCATGCCGACCTCCCCGCCGGTCATGCCCAGCACGCGCAGACTCGCCAGCTCGCGACCGCGCTCGGACAGACTGATCCGGGCCGCGTTGTAGACCAGACCGAAATTGATCACCGCCCCCAGCAGCGCGGCCACCAGCGTGAACACCAGCAGACTCTCGGCCATGGTCGTGTAGAAGCTGTGCACCGACGCCAGCCGCGAACCGATGCCGGCCACTCTGGATCGCCGATTCAGACGCCGGTAGACCTCGCTCTCGGCGCCGGATTCGACGCCGAGCAACGCGCCCGAGACGACATCGCCGTCGCCCAGCAGGCGATTGAGCGCATCCAGATTCATGTATCCCTGTGCCCCGATGTACTCGTGCACGAATCCCTCCACGCGCACTGAGCGGCGACGCCGATGGCCGTCCAGCGCCTGGACGTCAACCTCGTCGCCAGGAGCAAGCTGCAGCATGCCGCGCAGATAGTCGGTCAGCAGCAGACCACCTCCCGCGGGCTGCACCGGCTGCAGTCGGGTATCCAGCGTCCGCTTCAGACGCGCCGGGTCCGGCAACCCTTCGATCACGGTCCGGTAGCTGCGATGTCCGTGCACCAGTCGCACCGGGACCGAGCGCACCGGCTCCGCCTCGCGCACGCCCGGCAAGGCGGCCAGTTCGAAGATCGCGCGGCGCGGCGTCAGCTCGATGAAGGTCACCGACAGGTCGTGGCGCTGGGCGACGCCCAACTGCGTGTCGACCATCCATTCGATGGCGTCGTCCTGGAAGCGTCCAACCATCATCACCGCGCAAGCCATCGCCAGCCCGAATACGGTCAGCACCGCGCGCCCCGGTCGGCGCTCGAGATCCCGCAGCGCCATCCGCGCGGGCTGCGACAACCATCGCTGCAGGCCCAGGCGTTCGATCAACGTGGGACGGAATCGCGGCGGCGCCGGTGGGCGCATCGCCTCGGCCGGCGGCAGGCGGACCGCTGCGCGCAGCGCCATCGCCGCACCGGCCCAGGCGGCCGCCAGGCTCACCGCGAAACCCATGACGATGGCGCGCAAACTGAGGTGGTAGGCCAGGAAGGGAAATCGGTAGATGTCCTGGTATACCCCGGCCAGCCAATGCCCCTGCAACGCCCCCAGCGCGATGCCGATGAGCGTGCCGCCGCAGGCAATGCCGCCGGCCATGCCCAGATAGTGTGCGGCCAGCGTTCGGTTGCGGTAGCCGAACGCCTTGAGCACCCCGATCTGCTCGCGCTGAGTACCGAGCAGCCGCATCAGCACCACGTGCAGAAGGAACGCGGCCACACCCAGGAAGATTGCCGGAAACAGGCGCGCCATGGTCTGCAGCTGACGCAATTCCTCTTCCAGGTAGCGCGCGGAAACCTGTTCGTGCCGGCCGTACGCGCCGATACCGCCGTAGCGGGCCAGCAGCGCATCGAGCGCGGCGATCACCGCCGCGGGACGCGCGCCGGGCTCCAGGCGCAGCACGACATTGTTGAACGCCCCATCCATGTTCAGCGCCCGCTCCATGGCATGACGGTTCATCCACAGCACCGCGTAACGCTCGAAATCCGGAAACACCGCGCCCGGCGGCGACTGATAGACATACTCCGGCGACGTGCCGATGCCGACCACGCGCACCCGGCGTTCACGGCCACGCAGAATCATGTCCAGACGATCGCCCGTGTGGAGTTCGTGTGCGCTGGCGAACGCCTCGCCCACCACGACCTCATCGTCGACGCCGGGGTCCGGCAGCCGTCCGCTTCGCAACTGCACGCGATTGAGGAGTGGCTGCCCGCCGTGCAGCGGCAGCGAGACCACCTCGGCACGCACCGGCTCGCCGAATCCCTTCAGCGACAGCGTGGCCGCAGCCTGCAATCTCGGCTGCGCAGCCTGCACACCCGGAACCGCCCGAATCCGAGGCAACAGCGTGTCCGGCGCCCGCTTGAGCGGCGCCCACAGATCGGCCAGCGCGCCTTCCCGATAGAACTGCGCACGGGTCGCGGTCAGCGACTCGTAGGTCGATTGCGACATCACCAGCGTCGCCACGCCCCCCGCGATCACCAGCGCGATCGCCAGGGCCTGCCCACGCAGATACCAGAGATCGCGCCAGCCCTTGCGTGTCAGCGCGCTCACCAGCGCAGCTCCCGAGCCGGGACACGGTGGGCGGGACGCTCCTCGCGCACGATGCGACCATCGCCCAGATACAGCACGCGCCCGGCCATGCGAGCGATGTCGACGTTGTGGGTGATCACCACCGTCGTAGTGCCGAGTTCGTCGTTGACCCGTTCGAGCGCTTCCAGCACACGCACGCCAGTGGCCGAATCGAGGGCACCGGTGGGCTCGTCGCACAACAGCACGGCGGGACGCTTGGCAATGGCGCGTGCGATGGCCACGCGCTGCTGCTGGCCGCCCGACAACTGCGCAGGGAAATGATCCATCCGGTCGGCAAGATCGACGCGGGCCAGCGCCTCCTCCGGCGCCATCGGCTGCTCGGCGATCTCCGTGACGATGGCCACGTTCTCGCGCGCAGTCAGACTCGGGATCAGGTTGTAGAACTGGAACACGAAGCCGACGTGCTCGCGGCGGAACTGCGTCAGTTCGCGCTCGCTGGCACCGGTCAGGTGATGACCCTCGTACCAGACCTCACCGTCGCTGGGCGCATCCAGGCCACCGAGGATGTTGAGCAGGGTCGACTTGCCGCTGCCCGAGGGGCCCAGCAGCACAATGAACTCGCCGCGATACAGATCGAGATCCACGCCGCGAAGCGCCTGGACCTCGACTTCGCCCATGCGATAGATCTTGGTCAGCCCACGCGCGCGGAAGACCGCTTCCGGCGCATGGGCCACGTGCGGGGACGGCTCGATCATCGGCGCGGTTCCGTGTTCGCACATTGGCGTGCGCGGGTCGATGCGGCATTGGCCCGCGCAAAGACAGTATAGGGCGCAGGTCGAAAAGCGCACCATCTCGTCCATGAGCCAGTCACCGCCACGATAGACGCAGCCCGTTCATGCAAGACACGGCATGGCGCACTTCTCGAAAGCCGTCGCCGCTTGCGGCGACAGCAGCCCGGATGCACCGGCCGGCACGACCGGCCAGAGTGACGCCTCTACTGCGCGGCGCCGCCGTGGATCGGTGTGTTACGCGAAGTGGCCAGGGGCGGAATGGCAATCAGGCGCAGCGCGCCGAACAGGCCCACGACCGTCAACACCGCCGTGAACAGCGTCACGCCGAGCCAGCCGTCCCGGCTCCAGAACAGGCCGCCCGCGACGCCGGCCAGGCTCGACCCCATGTAGTACGCGAACAGATACAGCGACGACGCCTGCGCCTTCGAATGCGGTGCGCGACGGCCGACCCAGCTGGCCGCCATCGAGTGCCCGGCAAAGAACCCGAACGTGACCACGGCCAACCCCAGCACCACCGCCGCCAGCGGCTGCAGCAGCATCAGGCCCATGCCGGCGAGCAGCAGCACGAACGCGCTCCAGAAACACTTGCGCCGGCCCATGCGGTTGGCGACGTGGCCCATCCAGGTCGAGCTGAAAATGCCGACCAGGTACACCGCGAAGATCGCGCCCTCGGCACTGACGCTGAGGCTGTACGGCGGCGCCAGCAGTCGATAGCCGATGTAGTTGTACAGCGTGACGAAGGTGCCCATCAGCAGAAACCCCTCGATGAACAGCCAGCGCAAACCGCGCTCGCGCAACAATTCGCCCAGCGTGCGCGCCAGTGCGCCGGCACGCAGCCTGCGCGCCTGGAAATGGCGCGACTCGGGCAGCGTGCGCCAGAAGACCAGCGCCGCTGCCAGACCGATGACGCCGATGCAGGCAATGGCCGCGCGCCATCCGAATACATCCGTGAACACGCCGGTCAGCAGACGTCCACCCATGCCGCCAACGGCCGAGCCGCCGATGAACAACCCCATCGCCAGCCCCACCGAATCGACATGCATCTCCTCGCTGACGTAGGCCATCGCCACGGCCGGCACGCCGCTCAGCGAGAGGCCCATCAACGTGCGCATCAGCAACAGACCGTGCCAACTCGGCATCAGCGCAGTGACCAGCGTCAGCAGCGACGACGCCAGCAGCGACACCTTCATCACCTGCTTGCGTCCCCGCGCATCCGACAAGGCTCCACACACCAGCATCGCGAAGGCCAGCACCCCGGTGGTCAGCGACAGCGAAAGACTGGCTTCCGCCGGATGCACGCCGAAGGTCGCCGAAAACGTCGGCATCAGCGGCTGCACGCAGTACATCAGACTGAAGTTGCAGAAGCCGGCGGCGAACAGGGCGAGATTGGTGCGACGGAAGTCTTTCGTACCATGCCTGATGCGCATCGTCTCATCGCTACCCTGTGTGCTCATGCGCAACCTTTTCCTGTCTCCGGCCTCTCGGCACATGTTCCCGGCCGAGCATCGGTTCGGCCTCGTGGAAACCTTCCTCCGCGCTCGCATGCTCGAATGCATGGATCACTTCGTTACCCATCGCCGATCGGCATGGAGCGGAAGGAAGAAAAAGCCAGACACTTCGCCTCGTTCAAGCACTACGCATTTCAACCGTGAACATGGGTCGTCGCTCCGCCATCGACGAGGAGATGCGCTCCGTTGACGAACGACGCGGCCGGGCTGGACAGAAATACTACCGCACGAGCCACTTCCTCCGGCGCCGCGAAGCGCTGCATCGGATTCCCCGTCCGCGTGCGCTCGTAAAGCACCGGATCGTGCCCGCGTATCCGATCCCACATGCCGCCCGCAAACAGGGTGTCGCCGGGAGCCACCACGTTCACGCGCACGCCGGAAGGCCCGAGCCGCTGGGACAGGGACTTCATGTAATGCACCATGGCCGCCTTGGCCGCACCGTAGGCTTCAAGGCCGGGGGTCGCGAACGTCGCCGCTTTCGATCCGACATACGTGATGGCGGG
The DNA here is from genome assembly GCF_003267965.1 of Oleiagrimonas sp. MCCC 1A03011. Taxonomy (NCBI): domain Bacteria; kingdom Pseudomonadati; phylum Pseudomonadota; class Gammaproteobacteria; order Lysobacterales; family Rhodanobacteraceae; genus Oleiagrimonas; species Oleiagrimonas sp. MCCC 1A03011. The sequence continues at coordinate 54,876 of NZ_MSPY01000001.1, forward strand.
ATGCGCACTCCGCTTCAACGTCTCTGTCGCGCATTCGATCAGATCGACCGTGGCCGACACGTCGAGCCGCAACGAGGCATCCCAGTCGGCCGACAAGGCGCTCACGTTCGGCACGAGCACATCGAAGTCGCCCAGACTCCGTATCCAGTCGAGAGCATCCGGCGCCGACACGTCGAGCGTCGCTGCATCGGCTGAAACGCCATACGGTGCAAGCCGCTCGATCATCGCCGCATTCTTCTCGGCCGTTCTCGAACAGAGCCGGACATGGCATCCCTCCCGAGCGAACGCCTCCACGATCGCGGCGCCGATGCCCGAACTGCCACCCGTGACCACGGCGGTCAAACCCTTCAGTGCAAGATCCATGCGATTTCCTTGAATGTCCTGACTTCCGGCCCACCGGGAACACACCGCTTCATGCCATCATCCGATCAACCGTGCAGCAGCGACATCATCGCCTGCGGATAGCGCGTGCCCGACGCGGCATCGTGCGGAAAGACCGCATCGACCGTCGCCAACTCCTCGGCCGACAACGCGACATCAAGCGCGCCGATGTTCTGATCCAGATACTGGATCCGCTTGGTACCCGGGATCGGCACGATGTGTTCGCCCTGCGCCAGCACCCAGGCCAGCGCCAGCTGCGCAGGCGCGCAGTTCTTGTCGCGCGCCAGCTCGGCCACTTTGTCCACCAGTGTCAGATTGCGCTGGAAATTCTCGCCCTGAAAGCGCGGGTTGTGGCGACGGTAGTCGTCGTCATCGAAATCATCCGGACGCTGGATCGCACCGGTCAGGAAGCCGCGCCCCAGCGGGCTGTACGGCACGAAACCGATGCCCAGACGCTGACAGGTCTGCAGGACGCCATTCTCCGGGTCGCGCGTCCACAGCGAATATTCGCTCTGCACTGCCGTGATCGGATGCACCGCGTGCGCACGCTCGATGGTTGCCTCTGCCGCTTCGGACAGGCCCAGATAAAGCACCTTGCCCTCCTTCACCAGGTCGGCCATCGCCCCCACAGTCTCCTCGATGGGCGTGTCGGGATCGACACGGTGCTGGTAGTAGAGGTCGATGTGATCGACGCCTAGGCGTTTCAGGCTCGCCTCGCAGCTGGCGCGCACGTATTCGGGACGACCGCTGACGCCGCGCTTGGTCGGGTCATCCGGATCGCGCACGATGCCGAACTTGGTCGCCAGGAACACCGCATTGCGACGATCGCGGATGGCCTTGCCGACCAGCACCTCGTTGGTGTGCGGGCCGTAGACATCGGCGGTGTCCAGGAAATTCAGCCCTGCATCCAGCGCATGATGGATGACGCGGGTCGACTCGGCGTCGTCGTGCGCGCCGTAGAACTCGCTCATGCCCATGCAGCCCAGACCGATAGCCGAAACCTCGGGCCCCTTGGAACCCAGCGTGCGCTTTTTCATGCGATGCCCTCCTCGGCAATGAATCGACGAACCGCGCAGAACCCCGATCACGGCATCCCGCACGGACAACGCAGCCAGTGTCACGAAAAGCATTACAGGTAAAAAGCGACTATTTCTTGATGTTCTGTGAAGTTATGCTAATTAATCGATATCTCCATCGATGCCGCTCTGGACTTCTCGCATGCGTGACGACCCCACTGCCGCCCTGCGCAACTTCCAGCTGATCGCCCAGCACGGCAGCTTCACCCGCGCCGCCAGAGAGCTGGATGTCACGCCTTCGGCCCTGAGCCAGAGCCTGCGCCATCTCGAACGAAAACTCGACGTGCGACTCCTGCAGCGCAGCACGCGACGCGTGGGATTGACCGAGGCCGGGCGTGACTTCCTCGCCCGTATCGCGCCGGCCATGGCCGTGATCGACGACGCCATGGAAAACGCCCGCCAGCACGGCCAGCGCCCGGCGGGCACCCTGCGCCTGACGCTGGCCAATCCCCGGATTCTGAGCCACCTGATACCGGCGTTCATGCATGCCTATCCCGACATCACGCTGGATCTGCGCGTCGAGACGCGTCTGGTGGACCTCATCGACGAGGGACTCGACGCGGGCATCCGCCTCGGCGAGAGTCTGCAGAAGGACGTCGTCGCCGTACCGCTGGGCGGACCGAACCGTTCGCGCGTGGTCGGTTCGCCGGCGTATTTCCGCCGGCACGGAACGCCGATGCATCCGCGCGAGTTGTCCGCACACAACTGTGTCCGCTTCCGTTTCCGTCCCGGCGGCCCGATTCATCAGTGGGAATTCGCCGAACGTGGCGGCGTGAACGCCGGCCGCTGGTTCGATGTGCACGTCGATGGCAACCTCATCGTCAACGACCACGCCACGATCGTCGAAGCGGCGCGCCAGGGCGCGGCGCTCGCGCAGGTGTTCGAGGAACATGTCGCCGACGACCTGACCAGCGGCCGGCTGGTCAGCGTGCTCGATACCTGGCTGCCGCCGTACGACGGCTGGTACCTGTACTACCCAAGCCGGTTCCAGGTCCCACCGAAGCTGCGCGTGTTCATCGATTTCATGCGCGAGAAACTGAATGGCGGCGAATGATCCATATGCGCCAAGGTTGACCTCCCGGGACACCGAAGCCGACACTGGGACCGCGTCACGCAAGGAGCACATCATGCGCCCATGGATTTCTCTCGCCACTGGCCTGCTCACGCTGCTCGCAGGCTGCTCGCCTTCATCGCCCGACCGGACCGCGACACAGAACGCCGCGTCCAGACACGACGCCAGCCAGGCGTCTCCGGTAAGCACGCGCAGCGCCCCACTCGCTCACTTCCAGAGTTCCGCCTACGGTTTCCGCGTGGATTACCCGCAGGACATGATCGCGCGGCGCAGTTTCGCCGACGGCTACATGCGCAACGACGCCTGGAAGGCCTGGGCGCCTCCGGGCAGCCCGGGGCATCCGATCGTCGCCCTGATTGTGCCCGGCTCCAACGACATCACCCGCGCAGCGCTACGCATCGGCGCCAGCCGCGACCCGCAGGCCGTGAACGATTGCCTGACTGTACCGCCGAATGCGCGCGGGGACCATGGCACGCGCACGGTCAACGGCGCCCGGTTCACCTACTTCGAGGCAGGTGATGCGGCCATGAACCACTACATGCACACACACAGCTACCGTCTGGTGCACGACGGAGCGTGCATCGCCATCGACCTGATGGTCACGGGCACCAATCCGCAGGTCTACAGCCCGCCACGGACGCCGCCATTCACCAAGAGCGCCGCTTTCGCGACCCTGCAAAAAGCGCTGCAGGGCTTCCACTTCACGCTGTAGCGCGCAGTGCCTCGACGGTGCTGCGATAGCGTGCGGCGATGCGCGCTTCGTCGCGATGACGGAAATCCCGCACGACCCACGCTCCGCCGACCATGACATCGCGCACCAGTGGCGCATTGCCGGCGAACAGGAAGCTGTCGAGCATCGAAGTCCCGTCGCGCGCCGCCAGCTGCGGTGCGTCTTCGTCGAGCACCAGCAGGTCGGCGCGGGCGTCGATTTCACACGCACCGAGCGGCAGGCCCGATGCCTGCGCACCGCCCGCCAGCGCAGCCTGCCACAGATGCTCGCCAACGCTGGCCCCGCGCTGCCGCGAAGCGATGTTGCGATGCCTGGCGCGCAGGCGCTGCCCGTATTCGAGCCAGCGCAACTCCTCCACCGGTGACACCGAAATGTGCGAGTCCGACCCGATCCCGAGACGACCGCCGGCATCGAGGTAATCGGCCAGCGCGAACAGTCCGTCGCCGAGATTGGCTTCGGTCGTCGGACACAGACCGGCCACCGCCCCGCTCCCGGCCAGGCGGGTCACTTCGTCCTCGTCCAGATGCGTGGCGTGCACCAGGCACCAGCGCGCATCCACCGTCGCGTGATCGAGCAGCCAGCGCACCGGCCTCACGTTGCGCAACGCAAGGCAGTCCTGCACCTCGCCGACCTGCTCGGCGATGTGGATATGAATCGGCCCCTGCCGCAACGGCTCGGCCGCCAGCACCTCGCGCAGCGCCGACTCCGGCACTGCGCGCAGGGAGTGCAGCGCCGCGCCGATGCGCAGCATAGGACTCTCCTCGGCGCGCAGCTGCTCGATCAGACGCAGATAGGCCTCGACCGTCAGACCGAAACGCCGCTGGCGCTCGTTCAACGGACGACTGTCGAACCCACCGCTCCGATACAACACCGGCAGCAGCGTCATGCCGATGCCCGCCTCGTCGGCGGCCTCCATCAGTGCGCGCGACATCGCCGCCGCATCCTCGTATGGACGGCCATCCGGACGTTGATGCAGATAGTGGAATTCGCAGACATGCGTGTAGCCGGCCTTGAGCATTTCCACGTACAACTGCGTCGCGATGGCCTTCAAATCATCGGGCCCGATTCGCGAAGCGAAGGCGTACATGGCCTCGCGCCAGGTCCAGAAGCTGTCATCGCCGGGGCCACGGCGTTCGGCCAACCCTGCCATGGCGCGCTGGAACGCATGCGAATGAAGATTGGGCATGCCCGGAAGCACCCAGCCCAGATGCTGCTCCGTGTGCTCGTCCGGAACGCCCAGCATGCCCGTCTCCTCGACGCCGATGCGCACGTCATGCTGCCAGGCGCCATCGCGCCACAACTGGTCGACGCGCAGTGTCGTCCTGTCCATTGCCGACTCCTCGCCGGCGCAGTGAGCCGGCTGCGGTTAAAAATTCGGGCCTCAGTGTGCGGCATAATCATTCCATGACCAAGACGAATTCTCGCGACAAACGCCGCCTGCTCGTCCGCCAGGCGCGCCTGGACGACGTGCCCCGACTGGTCGAACTGACCGCCCTGGTCTACACCCCTGAATGGGGGCATTCGGCGGAAATGCTCCGCGGCCAGCAGGCCCACTTCCCCGAAGGCCAGTTCGTGGCCGAATACGATGGCGAAATCGTTGGCTACTGCGCCACGTTCCGCATCGACGAAGGCACCGCGCTCAAGCCGCACACCTGGACCGAGATCACCGGTGGCGGCTTCGGCTCGCGCCACGACCCGGAGGGCGACTGGCTGTATGGCATGGAAGTCGTGGTGCATCCGCAGATGCGCGGCATGCGTATCGGCCAGCGCCTGTACACCGCGCGCAAGAAGCTGTGCACCGACCTGAAGCTGCGCGGTATCGTCTTCGGCGGCCGCATTCCCGGGCTGTCCAAGGCCATCAAGCGCTTCAGCAGCGCCGAGAACTACGTCCAGGCCGTGATCGAGGGACGTCGCCGCGACCCCACGTTGAGCTTCCAGCTGCGCAACGGCTTCGAGGTCCTCGGTCTGCTGCACAACTACGAACCGGGCGATCACCAGTCGCTGGGCTACGCCACGCACATGGTCTGGCGCAACCCCGCCCTGCACGACCAGCCCGACGTGCCGCACGCCTCGGGCGGCCTGCCGATGCCGTCGACCGTGCGCGTGGCCACCGTGCAGTACCAGCAGCGCCGTATCCGCTCGTTCGAGGAATTCGCGCAGCAGGTCGAGTACTTCACCGACATCGCCGCCGACTACGACGCCGACTTCGTGACCTTTCCCGAACTGATCACGCTGCAACTGCTGTCGATCGAGAACGAGGAGCTGTCGCCCAACGACACCATCCGCCGGCTCAGCGAATGGACGCCGCAGGTGCGCGAACTCTTCGGCAATCTGGCGGTGCGCTACAACATCAACATCATCGGCGGTTCGCATCCGACACGGATGGACGACGGCGACATCCACAACGTGTGCTACATCTGCCTGCGCGACGGCACCATGCACGAGCAGGAGAAGCTGCACCCGACGCCGTCCGAGCGCAACGTGTGGGGCATCACCGGCGGCGACACCACGAGCATGATCCAGACCGACTGCGGTCCGATCGGCGTGATGATCTGCTACGACTCCGAGTTCCCCGAAGTCGCACGCCACCTGATCGACCAAGGCGCGCTGATGCTGTTCGTGCCCTTCTGCACCGACGTGCGCGAAGGCTACCTGCGCGTGCGCTACTGCTGCCAGGCACGCGCCATCGAAAACCAGTGCTACGTCATCATGTCCGGCAACGTCGGCAATCTGCCCGGCGTGCACAACTTCGACATCCAGTACGGTCAGAGCTGCATCCTCACGCCCTGCGATTTCCCCTTCGCACGCGATGGCGTGGCGACCGACTCGACGCCGAACATCGAAACCGTGCTGTTTGCCGACCTCAGCCTGGACAACCTGGCACGCGCCCGCAATTCCGGCACGGTGACCAATCTCAAGGATCGCCGCTTCGACCTGTACGAAACGCGCTGGCGCCGGCGCGGCCTGCCCGACATGACGCACGATTGAGGTCCCGCCCATGAAGATGCATGGACGCATCAGCGCGACCGAAACCGAGGACGTGTCGCTCCCGAACGCTCTCACCGAAGTCGCCATCCAGGCCTGTACCGATGAACTCAGGAAAACCAGCGCCTTCCTGTCGGCCGCCGCGTCGCGGATGGAGGACATAGGGCGGGCCTATGGCCACGAGCACCTGGCAGACAGGCAACCCGGCTTCGATCATTCCGGCGAACTCATCGTGCTCGGGCCTGCCGCCAGCGCTACGGACACGGACCATCGACACGGGAAGCCGCGCTAGAAAAGGGATGCCGTTCGCAGTCCCGAGCAGCCGAACCGCGACGCCACCTGGATACCGGCCAGGAAGCGCGCCCGAGCCGATTTACGCCCACGCCCCATGATCTATCTGCGCCCAGGCCACGCGCACCACGACATCGCGCATGCAGGCTCGAACGCCTGACCGGGCCGGGCCGGGCGGACAAAAGCTGTCTACAGGGCAAATCCGGCGCAAAGTCGCGGCGATCCGCCACGGACGCGAGCGCCGAGATTTGCGATAATGGGCGGATGCCCGACGCCCCCGCCCCCCGCAAATCCACCAATCCGCGTCTCGAAGCGCTGCTCGGTCACGAGTTCTTCGCCCCGCATCACTGGAAACGACGCATCGCCCTGTGGCTGGGTGCCGTGCTGGTCGCGCTGGCAGCGATCGTGTTCGCCAAGGCCAGCGATTGGTCGTTCGGTCTGTTCCAGCGCATGGTCGCCTACAAGGCCTGGCTGCCACTTTGCGTGACGCCGGTGGTGTTCGGATTGCTGGCCTGGGCCACCGAGGGCAAGCTGCGCGCGGCCCGCGGCAGCGGCATTCCGCAGGTGATCGGCACGCTGCACGTGGAGGACGCCGGTTTCCGCGAGCGCATGCTGGCCCTGCCCATCGCCGTCAGCAAGATGTTCATGACGCTGCTGGCGATGATGGTCGGCGCGTCGATCGGCCGCGAGGGACCGACCGTGCATGTCGGCGCGGGCCTGTTCCACTCGCTGGGCCGGCGTTTCGGCTACACCGACCCCAAGGCCGCCTCGCGATTCATTCTCGCCGGTGGCGCGGCCGGCATCGCCGCAGCGTTCAATGCGCCGCTGGCCGGCGTGGTGTTCGCCATCGAGGAACTGGCCGGCGCGTTCGAGCACCGCTTCTCGGGTCTGCTGCTGACCTCGGTCATCGTCGGCGGCGTGGTCTCGCTGGGCGTACTCGGCAACTACTCCTACTTCGGCGCAGTCGACGTCGACCTGCCGTTCGGCAACGCCTGGCTGGCCGTGCTGGCCACGGGCATCGTCGGCGGCCTGCTCGGCGGCCTGTTCGCGCGACTGGTGCTGCTCAGCCGGCGTGGTCCGCTGGCCTATATCGGTCGCGTGCGCGCCCGCTGGCCGGTGCTGTTCGCGGTCGGCTGCGGCCTGGCGCTGGGCGTGCTCGGCCTGATCTCGCACAACAACGTCTACGGCACCGGCTACGACCAGGCACGCGCCTTCGTGCAGGGAGCGCCGGAAACCGCCGGCGCCTGGTTCGGTATCAACAAGCTGCTCGCCAACGTCGTCTCGTACTGGGCCGGCATCCCCGGCGGCCTGTTCTCGCCGGCGCTGGCCGTGGGCGCGGGCCTGGGGCACAACATCGCCCACTTCCTGCCGCACGTGCCGGTAGCTGCGGTCGTGCTGCTGGGCATGAGTTCGTACCTGTCCGGCGTCACCGGCGCACCGCTGACCTCGGCGGTGATCTCGATGGAGCTGACCGACAACCAGAGCATGATCATTCCGATCATGGCCTCCTGCCTGCTGGCGCGCGCCGCCGCCTCGCTATTCAGCCCTACGCCGGTGTACAAGGACTTCGCCGAACGGCTGGTACGCGACTTCGAGGAACGTCAGAAGCAGCTGCGCGAGGCCGAGGAAAAGGCCAAACAGGAGCGCCAGCGCGAACACTTCGCTGGCATCGATACCGAAGACAGCCAGGCCGCCGCACCGGAAGCCACCAATCGCACCACCGCTTTCGAAGAAGTCTCCGCGGAACCGGCCAACAAGGACGAGACCTCCGATGACGCATCCGACGCCGCAACGCCGGCACCCGAAGACAAGCCGCCCGACGATCCCGAACGGCGCTAAGCTGGCCGCATGACTGCCCGCGACCGCTTCGACCTGCTGCTGACCCACGCCCGCATCGCGACTCTCGATGCCGCGCGCGACGATGGCTACGGTCTCATCGAAGACGGCGCCGTCGGCTGCGTCGACGGCCATATCACCTGGATCGGCCCGACTGCCGAACTGACGAGCGGTCAGCGGGACGCCGCGCGCGTCGTCGATGCCGGAGGCCGCCTGCTCACGCCGGGATGGATCGACTGCCACACCCACCTTGTCTTCGGCGGCGATCGCGCCGATGAATTCGAAATGCGCCTGGAAGGTGCCGACTACGCGGAAATCGCCCGCGCCGGCGGCGGCATTCTCTCCAGCGTACGCGCCACGCGCGCGGCCAGCGAAGACGAACTGTTCGAGCAGTCCCTGCCCCGCGCGCAGGCGCTGCTCGCCGACGGTGTAACCACGCTGGAAATCAAGTCCGGTTACGGCCTCGATCTGGACAGCGAGCGCCGCATGCTGCGCGTCGCACGACGCATCGGCGAGGCGCTGGGCCTCACCGTGCGAACCAGCTTCCTCGGCCTGCACGCGCTGCCCCCCGAATTCGCCGAGGATGCGGAAGGCTACGTCGCCGAAGTCTGCGACCGCATGCTTCCTGTTCTGGCCAAGGAAGGACTGATCGACGCCGTCGACGCCTTCTGCGAAACCATCGGCTTCACCCGCGACCAGGTACAGCGGCTGTTCGAGCGCGCCCACGCGCTGGGACTGCCGGTCAAGTTGCATGCCGAGCAGCTGTCGGACCAGGACGGTGCCGCGCTGACCGCATCGTTCGACGGACTATCCGCAGACCATCTCGAATACCTGAGCGAACACGGCGTGCGCGCCATGGCCGACGCCGGCACCGTCGCCGTGCTGCTTCCCGGTGCATTCTACGCCTTGCGTGAAACGAAACTTCCGCCGATCGATGCGCTCCGCGAGCACAACGTGCCCATGGCGGTCGCCACCGATCTCAACCCCGGCACCGCGCCGCTGCGTTCACTGCGCCTGGCTGCGAACATGGCCTGCACGCTGTTCCGGCTCACACCGCTGGAAGCGCTGCGCGGCACGACCGTACACGCCGCGCAGGCGCTGGGGTTGCATGATCGCGGCGTACTCCGAAATGGAGCGCGCGCTGACATGGTGCTGTGGCATGCACGTCACCCGGCCGAACTGAGTTACTGGATCGGTGGATCGCTCGCGGACCGGATCTTCGTCGCGGGGCGCACTGCCGCGCAAACCGACTGAGACGCCGCCTCACGATGGAGCTGCACGCACATCGGCCGTTCCAAACCGCGCTCATGAAAAAGGCCCCGACTGGCGGAGCCTTTCTCGAAACGTGCCGCGCAATAGCTCAGGAAGCCTTCTTGCGTGTGGCCTTGCGTGCTGGCGCCGGAGCCGTGGCTGCCGTCGTCTTGCCCTTGCGGGGACGCGTGTTGCCATGCGAGCCGCGGTAGATCTTGCCCTTGCGCGTGCGCTTGTCGCCCTTGCCCATGTGCGTCGCTCCTTGGTGAGTGATGAGTTCACTCCATGGTAGTGCGTCGCCGAGCGCGGCGCATCCACGCCCGCATCCGTCGTTCAGTGTGCGTGCTGCAAGGCGTGTGCACGATAAACCAGTCGCAGATTCACAACGTGCGCAGAGGCCACCAGCAGGCCGCCGCAGGTGACCATGATGCTGTGCAGCGTCGTATGCGCGGACAGGTCGACCACGGTCACGCCGAGCACCAGAAGAATCAGGCCGGGCACAGCCAGCACCATCGGCAGACGCTGCCGATGCTTGCGATTTCCGGTCACCAGCGTAGTCGTGGCCAGCGCGGCCGCGAACAGCACGAAACCGCGCTCGAACGCGTGATCGGCCAGAAATTCGAGTCCGACCAACGGCAGCAGCGCGATCACGAAGGGCAGCAGCGCACAGTGCACCGCGCACAGGAACGAGGCCGTCGCACCCAGACGATCGGCAACGAGCCACCAACCCCGGGACTTGGAATCGACATCGCAAACGCTCGGGTTCTCGCACTGCATCTACATGATCTCCAGACAGTCATGCATCGAAACGCGCCGATCATGGCCGATTCGACACGGGCGGAGCGGCACACTTCACGTCCGCCGATAAATCCTCAGACGGAGTATTTACACCGCCGTTGTTACATTATAACGTATAGAGCGTGCCAAGGCACTCCTCGTGCCTGCAACATGTATCGGTCGTTCCCCAAAACCAGGCATCGGTACAGGCACTCGTCGGCGGGGCACTCCTCTCTCTCCCCGCCCACGCCGACCCAGGGCGTGGCAGTCTCTGCCACGCCCTCTTTTATCTTTCTAAACAAGCACCCGCTCGACGGGATCAGCGCTCTCGGCAATCCTTGCAGACGCCGTGCACTTCCAGGGTCTGGTCCTGCGGCGTGAAGCCGAGCGCATCGGCCTGCGCGGCGATCAGCTCGGCGACCCGCCCGTCGCAGACCTCGACCGCGCTGTCGCACTTGTCGCAGATCAGGAACGGTACCTGATGCGACTGCGCCGGATGCGGGCAGTGCACGTAGGCATTGATGGATTCGAGCTTGTGGATAAAGCCCTGCGTGAGCAGGAAATCCAGCGCGCGGTAGACCGTCGGCGGCGCGGCATTGCCGTGCCGCTCACGCAAGCGGTCGAGCAGGTCATAGGCCTTGGCGGGCTTCTCCGACGTGGCCACCAGCTCCAGCACCTCGCGACGCAACGGCGTCAGGCGCAAACCGCGCTCCTCGCTGGCACGCACGACCTGCTCCACGAAATGCTCGGCATCGTGGTCGTGATGATGCGGCTTGTGCGAAAAAACGCTCATGGCTGCGCGTGCCTTGCCTGTCCGAGGGCCATCGTATCATTGCGATGGCGGTGACTCGTCTTCCGATGTGGGGCGGCCCCGGCGGGAAGGCAAGGCCCACAGAATGAGCAGGCCGAGCGGTCCGATCACCAGACTGATGCCGATGCCGGTCCAGAGGCGGCCGCGCCACCAGCCCACGACGGCGCCCAGCAAAACGCTGAGCAGCGTGAACCACAGCAACGCCGCCCACGGCAGCATGACCATCAGGTTGTGGAAAATCTGCCAGGCGGCATCCGGCGAGGACAGATCGACGCCGCGGGTCGCGCGTTGCAGGAGCTCACCCATGACGGCCTGCCCCCTGCATCGCGAGACGCCTGCGCACGATCAGTCGGCGCGGCTCAGCGCCAGCGCATGCTCGACGCGGCGCACGGCTTCCTCGCGTCCCGCCAGGTACACGGTGTGATCGATCGAAGGCGAGACCTGGGTGCCGGTCAGCGCCACACGCAGCGGCTGCGCGACCTTGCCCATGCCCAGCTCCAGGCGCTCGGCGATCTGCTTGACCAGCTCGTGGATGGGTTCGGGCTTCCAGGTATCGAGCGCGCGCAGACCGTCGCGCGCCGCCTCCAGCACCGCCGGCGCGGTCGCCGACTTCAGATGCTTGGCCACGGCCTTCTCGTCCCACTCGGCAATCGGCGCGTACCAGACGCGCGCACGCTCGGCCATGTCCTTGAGCGTCTGCACGCGATCGCAGAGCGCCGTCACCACCTCGGCGGGCGCAGGGCCGGACGACGGATCGATGCCGATGCGGCGCAGATGCCACTCCAGCTCCGGAGCGATGCTGGCCGGGTCTTCGTTCTTCAGGTACTGCTGGTTGAGCCAGCCCAGCTTGGCCATGTCGAACCGCGCCGCGGACGCGTTGACGTCGGCGATGTCGAACAGCTCGATCATTTCCCCGATGGAGAAGATCTCCTGATCGCCGTGCGACCAGCCCAGCCGCACCAGGTAGTTCAGCAGCGCGTGCGGCAGGTAGCCGTCCTCGCGGTACTGCATGACGCCTACCGCGCCGTGGCGCTTGGACAGCTTCTGGCCGTCCTCGCCGAGAATCATCGGCAGATGCGCGAACGTCGGCACCGGCGCACCCAGCGCCTCGTAGACATTGATCTGACGCGGCGTGTTGTTGACGTGGTCGTCACCGCGGATCACCTCAGTGATGCCCATGTCCAGATCGTCCACCACCACCGCGAAGTTGTAGGTCGGGAAACCGTCGGAGCGGAACAGAACGAAATCGTCGAGCTCGGTGTTGGACCACTCGATGCGGCCCTTGACCTTGTCCTCGAACACCACCGATCCGTTCAACGGATTCTTGAAGCGGATGACGCGATTGGGGTCCTCGCGGTACGGCTCGTTGCGGTCGCGGTAATAGCCGTTGTAGCGCGGTTTCTCGCCCTTGGCGCGCGCGGCCTCGCGCATCGCCTCGATTTCCTCGGGCGTCTCGTAGGCGTAGTACGCCTTGCCCGCCTTCAGCAACTGCTCGGCGACCTCGCGGTAACGATCCAGACGCCCGGTCTGGTAGATCGGCCCTTCGTCGGCGTCCAGGCCCAACCAGCGCATGCCGTCGAGAATGGCCTGCACCGCCTCGTCGGTGGAACGCACGCGATCGGTGTCCTCCACGCGCAGCACGAAGCGGCCGCCGTGGTGACGGGCTTCCAGCCAGCAGTACAGGGCCGTCCGGGCTCCGCCGATATGCAGGAAACCGGTCGGACTAGGGGCGAATCGGGTGCGCACGCTCATGATCGCAAAGGGCCGTGGAACAAGCCCGTCAGGATACCAGACCCAAGCCTGCGCGCGGCCCTCGCCTATTTCACGTGCACCGTGATCCGACGTGAGATCAGCGGCCGTGCGAACGGCACGTGACGACTGTCGGCCAGTTCCAGCTGCAGCGTGTGCGTGCCCGGCGTCAGGGTCAGCGTGGTTTCGGTCTGGCCGCCGCCGAAGTGACGATGGTGCGCATCGGCAGGAATCGGCTGCCCGGCGGGCGGCAGCTTGGCCACGTCGATCAGCAGATGGTGGTGGCCCGTGTCCTTGCGATCCACGCCGGCCGGCGCCACGCCCATGCCGTGCAGACCGAACCGTACCGTGAACGTGCGCGGCACAGTGGCACCGTCGGCGGGCGAAAGGATGTACACCCGTGCGTCATCCGGCCGGGATTGCGCCTGCAGGGTAGGTTGCGCCGCCTGGACGCCGATGCAGACAAGCAGCGAGATCGTTCCCAAGAGCAATCGTTTCATGGTTCCCGTCTCCTTCTTAGAATGACCGAGGACAGGTCCTTTCTGGGACAAATTCACGCTGCTGTCCAGCGCCCACCATTGACCCGAGCGCAAATAAGGCCACAATGTGGCGTCTGATCGCTTGGCCGCCTCTCATTTCCCGCGGCCATTCGCAGGGGGAATTTCATTGAAGACTTTCTACAGCATCGCCCTGTCCGGGCTTTCCGAGGCTGACGCCAAGCAGGTTCTTGCCGCCCTGGAATCGCCGAAGCTGGGCAAATGGAATCTGTCCGAAGGTGGCAACAGCGATCTGTTGATCGTGGACGTGGACAGTGTCTGGGGCCACATGGACTGGCTGCGTGCCGTCGCCGAGGATCGACTCTGCGCCGCGTATACCGAACAGCCCTCCATGCGCGATTGCGACCTGCTGCTGCAGAAACCGTTCGATGGCGACAAGCTGATCCAGATGCTGCTGGACATCCAGAACAACGTAGCTCCGTCCAAGTCCGACGCACCCGCCACCTCGCCCGCACCGCAACGCAGCGAATCCACGGCGCCGCGAGCCGAGGCCAAGCCTTCCGCTCCCGAGGCTGCACCGAAGGCCGAGCCGGCCCCCAAGCCCGCCGAGAAGCCGACTCCCGTCGCGACCAAGCCCGCAACCCCGACGCCAGCGCCCGAGACGGTTCAGAGCGCCCCGGCCGAACCGGCGCGCAACGAGACCCTGGGTTCGATGCTTCTCGATGGCGCGATGACCCATACGGCACTCATCGAAGGCAACGCCGGCGATGCCAAACTGGCCATCGACCCGGCCAACAATATCTACCGCGCGCCGCCGCAACTGAAAACCATCGAGAAGCTTCTCGACGTGCCGGCCAGCCGCATCCGCTCCGTCAGCAGCGACGATGCCGAAGTGCAGCATGCCGGTCCCGAACAGCCGATCGTGCGCCTGTTGTGGTTCGCCGCCCTTTGCGCAAGCCACGGCAAACTGGCACCGCACCTGGATCCGTCGGCAAGCTGGCGCCTGACACGCTGGCCGCAGATCGAACGCGAGTTCCCGCGCCACTTCCGCATCGCCACGGCGATGATGAAGCAACCAGCCACACTGGAAGCCATCGCCGAGGCGGCCAAGTCGCCTGTCGAGGACGTGGCCGCCTTCATCAACGCCTACTACGTGGCCGGCTACGTGGCTCCGGATGGCGACAGCGACACGGGCGACGCGGTCAACTCCACCTCCAGCGTGCTCGGGCGCCTGCGCCGCTCGTTCTCGCGTGGTGCACGCGAGGCGTCGGCCTGATTCGACGCTCGTCCGCATCCATGCGTCATTCTCATGCAAGGCCCGTCTCTCATGGCGGGCCTTGTTGCTGAGTGACTTCGGCCATTACTTCGACGCGCCGATTCGGCGCCAGGCAACGCACCAGGAGCGCATGATCGGTGTCCGTACAGGTGACCAGCGGATCGCGCTCGCCCCACCCCTGCGCATGGATGACCGAGCCGGGAATGCCCTCGCGAACCAGATAGGCACGTACGCTCTGCGCGCGCTTGCGCGAAAGGTCGAGGTTGTAACGGAACGTACCGATGCGGTCGGTGTACCCGACCACCTGCATGACGTCGACGGCGCCGTGTCGCCGGATGCGCCGCAGCATGCTGTCCAGCTGATGTCGACCAACCGGCGTCAATCGGGCGGCATCGAATCCGAACAGCGCGTCGGTGGAAAATTCGAAGCGCTGCACGCGAGGGGATGTGGGCGACACGGGAGCCGCTGCCACCTGCCTTGGAGACTCCTCAATCAGCTCGGCGCAACTGGCCGGTTTCCAGTAGAAACTCTGCGCGATGTCTTGATGGTCGAAGAGCACCTTGTACTCGCAGGTCACGAAGGGATGCTCGCCGTTGCGTACGCGAAAATTAAACAGATAGTCCCACTCGTGCACGCGCCATACGCCCTCGTGGAAATGCGGCGGTCCGAACATGGTGTACAGCTGGAGCTTGGTCATCCCCGGCGCGACCGCGCGCAGATTCTCGATGTTCGGAAACGTGCCCCCCTTCACCATGGCGTCCGACGGATCGGGAAACACCAGCTGCTGCGCGCTCTTGCCATCGGCGGCGACACCCTTGCTGACCGTGCCGCACCCGTATAGCCCCAGGCACGCGACAGCGACAAGCGCCAGCCATGCGATACCGGATCGTAACCGTCTCTCATGCATGACCACTCCCTCGACCGATCGCACCGCACTTCGAAGATGATGTTCGAAGCAAGCCATCACCACTGAATCCCCGCGCCGACCGACATGCCGGTATCGCCGCGCGTATTGGCAGTGCCGCTGAGCTTGTAGACCCAATGCCCGTTGTCGGAAATCATCGAAACGCCGATCGCGAGACTGGACTCGCCATGAAAGCTGCCCGCCGCCACCGACGCCATGTTGCGTCCAGGCAGATAGGCCTGCGGCAAACCGGCCATCGCCATCGCCGAGGCCACGCCCGCCTCGGCGCGCTGATTGACATGATTCAGGCGATCGTTGAAACCGGCGATCTTCTGATCGGTGTACTGATTGGCCCAGTTCACCGCCTGACCGATGCCGTCGTTGAGCTGGCGCACGTTCACGGCATCAGTGGGCGCCGTTCCCGCGGACACGTTGTGAATCGTGGTCGTGCCGCCGTTCGGTCCGCCCAGGGTAACGTTGCTGTAATCGACCCGATTCTGCGACGTGGTGTCGTAGCGCACGGTGCCCTGCGTCGAAGCCTGCAACTGCGCCACATTGACGGCGTCCGTGTCTTCGGTGCCCGCCGCGACATGGGTGATCTGGCGCTCGTTGCCATCCGCACCGACCGACACCGTATTGTCGCGATCGGCCACGGAACCCGCGCCGAGCGCGACTGCATTGGAGGCGCTGGCCGTCGCCCCGTTGCCCACGGCGGTGCTGTCGGAACCGGATGCCGTGGCGCCGGAACCACCCGCGGCGGAATTGTCGCCCGAAGCATTCGGCGGCGGCAGTCCGTCGCTGTTGTTGACCACGAACGGGCCGCTCACGGTTCCGCCACCGCTGAGGTTCTGGATGTCGTTGTACAGGCTGTAGTTGCTGTAGATGTTGCCCGTATCCTGCGTCCAGTAATACAGCTGCGCACCGTTGATGGCGTCGGTGCTGGCGGCGGTGATCGCACCGGGGGCGAGATTCGTGACCAGCACGGCCGCACCGCCGCTGTTAAGCGTGACCTGGGATCGCGTGGCGTCATCATAGGTCACCGCCAGGTCGCTCAATCCGGTGATCTTGTCATCCACCGCCTTGAGTTGCCGCACGTTGACGGCGTCGGTATCCGCCGTGCCGCCGGCGACGTTGGTGATCTGCCGTTCCGCACCCGATGCGCCAACCGAAACCACGCCTTCGGCCGGTATCGCGACACCGCTGAAGAGTTCGGCACCGCTGCCTGTGCGATCGGCCACCGAACCGCTGCCCAGAGCCACGCCGCCAACGACGGACGCAGCCGCATTGTTACCGAATGCCAAGGCCCCCGTCGCAGTTGACTGGGCGCTGATACCCATCGCTATGGCTCCGTTCCCGACCGCGCTGTTGTTCTGTCCCAGGGCGATGGCCCCATCGCCGGTCGCCGTGTTGTCCATGCCCAGCGCAATTGCACCATCGCCCGCCGCGGTGTTGGGATCGCCGATCGCCACCGCGCCATCGCCATCGGCGACATTGCCGGCACCCACCGAAACCGCCTGCCCGCCCCGCGCTGCGGCCGCATTGCCGATGGCCACGGCATTCGCGGTCTCCGCTTGTGCTCCGTTACCTGTGGCAATGCTGCCGTCCCCGGTCGCCACGGCACCACCGCCGACAGCCACGCTGTTCGCACCCACCGCCTGGGAATCCGCTGCCGTCGAGTTCGCGTGGAAATACATGATGCCGCCGCCACCGGTGATGCTGGTGATGCTGGTGATGCGGTTATTGACGTTGGTCAGTGAACCGTCCAACGCGGCGAACGCGTCCGTGACGTTGTCGTAGGTGCCGCTGCTGGCGTTGCCGCCCGCATCGATGCTGGTGATGGCAAAACTGGGCGCGGTCCACATGCCAGTAGCCGAGTCGTACGCCGTGGTACCGCCGAGATACTGCGCCACGGTGCTGTTGGTGTCATAGAGCTGGCTGCCGTTGACGGCGTCCGTGCTGGCCGCACCGACGGCGCCCGCTGCCAGGTTGTGGATGCCGACCTGTGCTCCGCTACCATCGCCGACCAGCGTCACTGAATTGGTCGGGTTGCCGCTGCCGTCGGCGTCGTACAGCACCGCCAAACTCGTCGTCGCGTCCACGGTCGAGATGGCGCTGCGCAACTGCAGCACGTTGACGGCGTCGTAGTCCTGCTGACCAGCCGCTAGATGCGTGATCTGCCGATTGTAGCCATCCGCGCCGATGGAGACCGCACCGGCCGAATCCTGTGCGACACCGGTGAGTCCATACGCATCGGTGTATCCGCTCACCGGGGCGCGGGCGGCCACCGAGCCATAGCCCAGCGCGACGCTGTTGGGCTGATCGGAACTAGCATTGGCACCGAGAATGGTCTGCGCATTGGCCGTGCCGCTGGCGTTGTCGCCAACCACCACTGAATGACCCAGTCGACTCTGGTAGTCGGAATTCGGCACGCCCATGGGATCAGTCGTGCTGTCGCGGTTGCCGTCGCCCGGAAACACGGTGTTCGCATCGACCGACGCCAGCGAATGCTTCGCGTCCGTACCGATGACGACTTCCTCGGAGCCGTTCGCGTACGCGCCGTCGCCGATCAGCACCTGGTTGTTCTGCGCTGCATTGACGCCCCAGCACGGCACATCCACGCCGAGCAGGCCGCCGATGTCGACGTTCAGGCAACTGTCGGACCAGGCCGGATCGGAACTGTTGATGATGCCGCCGTTGGTCGCGCCGTTGTTGATGTTGGTGATGTAGCTGTCGGACGTCACCCCGCCGAGCAAGGTCAGATGCTGATTCGAACCCGTGCCGAACACCGAACCGTCAGCCGCCGTCAGCGTGTTCTCAGCGCTGATCGGCACCGTGACCGGGAGACCGGCGACGGTGATTGTCACGCCACCACCATACGCCGTGGTGACGTTGTCCTTGGACAGCTTCAGCGCGCCCGATTCGTAATACGGATTGCTCGGATCGAGCAACGCCGTGGTGACGGGGTCGATGGCGCCTCCGGTCGAACCGATCAATCCGCCAGTTCCGATCACCAGACCCGGCGGCGGCGTCTCCGGTGGCGGCGGGCGTCGTGAATCGCCCACTGGCAACGCTGTGGGCGTGACGGCGAACAGCGACAACGGCGCTGCAGTGAACGCCGTGGCCATCGGCGTACCCGACGCGGAAGAGCGCGTATCGGTCGATGCCACGGATGTCGTTTGCATGCGTGCGGATGTGTTGTCGGTATCGGATGTCTTGGCCGCCTCTCCGGAAGACGAAATCGAGGACGAAGTGGAGGTCGAGACCGTCACCGACGGCGATAGCGATGCCGGTGCTGTCGTCGATGCCGGACCTGATGTCGAAACAGGCATCGGGACGGCCGCCGCGACCTGGATAGGCGACGATGAAGTGGGTGACGACGAAGCGGCCAGTGCCTGTACTTCCCTCACATCAAAGGAAACAGGCAGACCCACAAAACGCCACTGCAGGGAGAACGGCCCCCAGAACGTCGAAGCAGTCAGCGCATCGGCGACATGACGCTCGGACCGCGCTGGGTCACCAGGAAGATCGTCCTCGTTGTCGGACCGCGAATCGTTTTTCGTGTCGACGCGTGCAACCTGGCGAACGCGTTGACGCGAACGCATGCTGGAAGCCGGCCGCCGCGACGGCGACTGCTCGGCTCGTACCGCCTGCAAGGCGCTGTATCCGGACAAGTCGGAAAGATCTCGCGTAGAAGAAACGGACCGGGCCTTCAGTACGGCCCGGATATCGGCATCGTCGGCAAGCTTCAGATGCCTCGAGGCAGTCGTTTCGCCCGCCTTGTCCGAAGAAGGCGATGAAGCAGGTCGGCCATCCCTGGCCCTCGCCGTACCGAATGCCCCCATGAACAGAGTGAATCCGAGTACGACCACTACTCCGCAGTACAAGGCACGGGACTGTACCGACACCTTCGTGGCGCACGCGCGATCCTTCAGGGGGAGTCGCACCGCATCACGAACAGGACCCGCGTGAACGGGCTTCCATCGACACAGCAGTCCGTCAAGCATCCTGCCCAACACATCCATGTCGCCCCTCCGTCAACCAACGCACATCCATGCCCGTTGTCGACTGTCGGTAGCTCAACCCGTATGCACTGCTCGAAACGGGTATGAACCGCCTGCAGTCATCCGCGCCACGTGATGCGGCACGCGCCGGACACTCCGGCCTTCAGGTGTATTGGATACTCGGAGAAAGGTAGGGCGTGCGCGTTTCCGGCAAAGATGTCTTGCACACCTTGAGGGTCTCGCTGGGCAGTTCGCCGAACAGTTGCCGGTAACTTTCGGCAAAGCGGGAGAGGTCCCACAAACCGCATTCCAATGCGATTGCGCGCACCGTATTGTGCTCGGGCTGAGCCTCACTGAGATGCCGCCTGGCCTCGCACAAACGAAGGGTGGAAAGGTAGTGGTTAGGAGAAATTCCTAGAAATTCGTCGAAGATATAGCGCAGATTTCGCTCGCTCGCCGAGCCGGCATCGCAGAGATCGCGAAGGCGGATCTCGTGCCGCAGATTCGCGGCGATGAAGTTCTCGACGCGACGCAGCACCAGGTAGTGCGAATGGCGTGTCCGTGACGTGTCAGGCACGCCGGGGAACAACGAAGCCACATCGCCGAAGAGATGCGATTTCAGATTTTCCAGCATCGCCTTGAGATTGATGTCACGACGCTGATCGATGAAACGCAGACGCATGCACTCGAAGGCGCTGCGCAGGCGCTCGCCGGCTTCCGATTCCTCATCCGGGATCAAGCGTTGAAGGCGACGGGAGGTGGACTCCGCGTAATGGCCGAGGCGTGAAAGCTCCCGGCGCAGATGCTGCCCCGAGGAAACCAGCAGACTCCAGCTGGTACCTTCACCGAAGCGCAATTCACCGCGGCTGCCCGGCATGCCCACCAACACCATGCCGGTCTCGAGCTTCTCGCCGCCGACCCAGCTGCCCTCGCCCGCCGCATGGACATAGGCAATCAGGAAACGATCCTCGGGAAGCCGGAAGCGGGTGCGCAGCGGAAAGTCGTAACGCGCGCTGCTGAACACGTTGTCGTCATGCTCGTCGGAACCGAACACAGCGCGCATCGGTGCCGGCGTAAGCGGCGTGACGGCCATGCCGCACACACGCAGCAAGCTGCCGAGCGCATGCAGATCTGGATCGCTCATGTCGCGGCGCCATTCGTTCGAGATCATCGCGTTCATGCAGCGCCCCCGCCCAGACTGGAACGAGCGGCACAGGGGCGTACGTTCCATGACGCACCACAATGCAAATGCATGACTTCAGCTTTCGACATGAGCCTCCCCTCGGGATGTACCCGACCGACGCCATCGCACACTGCGTATGGCGACGACCTCACTGTATGGGTTCGAACGGAGCAAAAATGCTCCTTGCGGCACAAATCCGCACAACGAACCGCTTTCATACCTAGCACTTACCGCCATCTAGCTCAAGCACATCGCCCATGAAGACGATTGCACGACGCTTTGTGCCCCAATGCGTATCCCCCCAATACGCGTTGGTATCGACGCTACACGCGCCGAGTCTCAAGCCACGCGATCGGAGCGCGTCAACAGAGCAAGAACGTCGGCCAGCTTGTCACGCATCTCGCGACGATCAACGATCATGTCCAGCGCACCGTGTTCCAACAGGAATTCCGAACGCTGGAAGCCTTCCGGCAGTGTCTCGCGCACCGTCTGCTCGATCACGCGCGGTCCAGCAAAGCCGATCAGCGCCTTCGGCTCACCGATGTTGAGATCGCCCAGCATCGCGAAGCTGGCCGACACACCGCCGGTGGTCGGGTGCGTCAGCACCGAGATGTACGGCACGCCAGCATCGCGCAAACGCCCCAGCGCCGCCGAAGTCTTGGCCATCTGCATCAGCGAGAACAGACCTTCCTGCATGCGTGCGCCGCCGGTCGCGGTGAAACACACGAAGGGAACCCGTTCCGCCAGCGCGCGTTCGGCTGCGCGCGTGAACTTCTCGCCGACCACCGACCCCATCGAACCGCCCATGTAGCGGAACTCGAATGCCGCGGCAATCAACGGACGCGACTTCAGCAGGCCACGCAGGACGATCAATGCATCCTTCTCGCCCGTGGCCTTCTGCGCGGCCACGATGCGATCCTTGTATTTCTTGGAGTCCTTGAACTTGAGCGGATCGACCGGCTCCAGATCGGCGAACAATTCCGCCGTCGAACCCTCATCGAACAGCTCCTGCAGGCGCGTGCGCGCGGCGATCGCATGATGGTGCCCACACTTCGGACAAACCATCAGCTGGCGCTCAAGCTCGGGCCGATAGACCACCGCGCCGCATCCCTTGCACTTTTCCCACACGCCTTCCGGCACTTTGCTCTTGCTGTTGCCGGACTCCGTACGGATACGGGGATTCATGAGTTTCTGCAGCCAGTTCATCTTCGCTCTCCGGGATTCGTGCGGACCCGTACATCCAGTTGCTCGCTGCGGGAATCATCGGTCCAGCGCCGTACGGATCGGCTCCAGGAACGTCCGTACCCGTTGCTCGACCTGCCCTGCGTCCTCGGACCCGGCCAGCGACTCGACCAGCGCGCTGCCGATCACCACTGCATCGGCAAAGGCCGCGATGGCCCGCGCGCTGTCGGCATCCCTGACTCCGAACCCGACGGCGACCGGTGCGCGAGAACGCTTGCGAATGTCCGCCACACGCTCGGCGATGGCGTCCACCGACAGGCGGGCCGCACCGGTAATTCCCGCAAACGATACATAGTACAGGAAACCTTCGGCCAACTCGCACGCCCGCTGCAGGCGGGCTTCGGCTGTGGTCGGCGCGGTCAGCAGAATGCGCCGCAGACCGGCTTCGCGTAGCGGTGCAGCCGTCGCATCCTCCTCGATCGGACAATCGACCAGCAGGACGCCATCGACGCCGGCGTCCGCCGCGCTTGCCGCGAAACGCTCGACGCCCATGATCTCGACCGGATTGAGATAGCCCATCAGCACCACCGGCGTTTCCGCATCGTCACGGCGGAATGCACGGACCCATTCGAGCACTTGCGCCACACTCACGCCGTGACGCAGGGCGCGCTCGCTGGCGTGCTGGATGACCGGACCATCGGCCATGGGATCGGAAAACGGCATGCCCAGTTCGATCACATCGGCGCCGGCGGCCACCAGTGCGTGCATCACCGGAACGGTCAGCTCCGGAGCGGGATCGCCGGCCGTAATGAAGGGAACGAGTCCGGTACGCCCAGCCGCCTTCAAAGCGGTGAAACGGCGATCCAGGCGGTTGTCGATGGCAGTGCTCACAGTTCGATGCCCTCTCGCGCGGCGATGGTGTGCACGTCCTTGTCGCCCCGGCCGGACAGGTTGCACAGCACCAGGCCGTCCTTGGGCAGTTCGCGTGCCAGTTTGATTGCCTGGGCCACGGCATGACTGGATTCCAGCGCCGGCAAGATGCCCTCGGTGCGGCACAGGCGATGAAATGCCTCCATGGCCTCGTCGTCGCTGATGCCGAGATATTCCGCGCGCCCCGCGTCTTTCAGGAACGCATGCTCGGGCCCGACGCCGGGATAATCGAGTCCGGCCGAGATCGAATGCGTTTCGGTGATCTGACCGTCGTCGTCGCACAACAGATAGGTACGGTTGCCATGCAGCACGCCCGGGCGCCCGGCTGCCAGCGAGGCCGCGTGATGGCCGCTGGACAGTCCCTCGCCCGCCGCTTCGGCGCCGACCAGACGCACGTCGCGATCATTGAGGAAAGCGTGGAAGATACCCATGGCATTGGAGCCGCCGCCGACACAGGCCGTGACCACATCGGGCAAACGACCGAACTGTTCCTGCATCGTCGCACGCGCCTCGCGTCCGACGATGGCGTTGAAGTCGCGCACCATCATCGGATACGGGTGCGGACCGGCCACCGTGCCGATGATGTAGAAGGTATCGGCGACATTCGTCACCCAGTCGCGCAGCGCCTCGTTGAGCGCATCCTTGAGCGTCTTCGATCCGGAAGTCACCGGCACCACCTCGGCACCGAGCAGCTTCATCCGATAGACGTTGATCTTCTGCCGCTCGATGTCCGTCGCGCCCATGTACACCACGCACTTCAGGCCCAGCCGCGCGGCCACGGTGGCTGTCGCCACGCCGTGCTGGCCGGCGCCGGTCTCCGCGATCACGCGGGGCTTGCCCATGTGCCGAGCCAGCAGCGCCTGACCCACGGTGTTGTTGATCTTGTGCGCGCCGGTGTGATTCAGATCCTCGCGCTTGAGGATGATGCGCGCGCCGCCGACCTCGCGCGACAGCCGCTCGGCGTAGTAGATCGGACTCGGACGCCCCACGTAATGCGCCAGATCGCGATCCAGCTCGGCCACGAACTCGGGGTCGCTGCGCAGACGCGTGTAGGCCTCGGTCAATTCGGCCAGGGGCGCCATCAGGGTCTCGGCGACGAAGCTGCCGCCGTAGTCGCCGAAACGACCCTGCGCATCGGGCCAGGCGTGGAAGTCTTCGACGGGGGATGAAGCATTCATCGATATCGGGCCATGCATGTGCGGAAGAAGCACAGCCTACCGTCCACCATGCGTTCGGGAAAAGCGATAAGATATCGCCGACATGTAAGCTTTTCTCACATATGATCTCTCAAGCCAAACTCCCACCGCTCAATACCATCAGGGCATTCGAGGCCATCGCGAAGCATGGAAGTGTGAGTCAAGCTGCGCTGGCGCTTCATGTCACCCACGGCGCGGTCAGTCGCCAATTGCGACTGCTGGAAGAGGATCTCGGGTGCGCGCTGTTCGAGCGCCGCGGGCGAGGCCTGGTCATCACCGATGCGGGTCGGCACCTGCGCGACGTCAGCACCGAGGCCCTCGAACTGCTGCGCGGCGCACGCCAGCGGCTGCGCCGCGAGATTCAGGCCACCGCACTGGTACTGTCCTGCCCCGGCAGCATCCTGGCGCGATGGATGATCCCGCGCCTGGAACAGCTCCGTCGCGAGCAGCCGGATCTCGAACTGCACCTGTCCGCCAGCGAAAAACCGCCCGGGCCGACGCTGGACGGCCTGGACGCCACATTGCTGATCGCCGAACCGCCGTGGCCGGACGCATGGACCGTGCACTCCCTGGCAACCGAACACATCGGTCCGGTCATGGCGCCCGTGATCGCGGAGGCGCTTTCCGCGCAGGACGCCTCGCCCCGGGCGTTACTGCGACAGCCATTGCTGCATACCGCGTCACGGCCACAGGCCTGGCCAACCTGGGCGCGCGCGCAGGGCATGCAGACCGACACGCTGCGTATGGGTCAGGGCTTCGAGCATCTGTATTACCTGCTCGAAGCCGCCGTCGCGGGACTCGGCGTCGCCATCGCGCCACAGCAACTGGTGGCCGACGACCTGTCCGCGGGTCGCCTGGTGGCTCCATGGGGATTCACGCCGACATCGGCCGAATGGGTGCTGTGCTCACGCGCCGGCCATCCCGACGAGCGCATACCGCGTCTGGCTGGATGGCTGCATGCGCAGCTCACCGAAACGCACTGAGTGAGCGGCATGCCCCGACGGTCCACGAGGCCGGCACGACAGCGCGAAATGGTGGCACGGCCTTGCCAGTCGATGACTCGTCATGTCGTTCCCCATGCCTATACGCTCAGGAGGCAACCACGCGTTCAGAGATAGTCGCGTATACGCTCGCGGAGCGCCGCAATGTCTTCCGCCGTCGGCTCGCCCAGTACGCCCTTTCGGGCATCCGGCACATGCGAAAGCGGGTCCGCATCGTCGAACACGTAATGATCCAGCAGCGTGCGCCATGCCGCGCGCTCTGCATCCGGCAACGACCGGAACGCCACTATGGCGTGCAGCAAGGCGCCGAGGCCGGTCTGCGGCGACGCACCTTCGGTCTGCACCGGCCGCCACCAGAAATTGACCAGCGCATTGATGCGCTGCAACGAAGCCACGTGATGCCACCACATCGGCGGAATATAGAGAGCATCACCCGGCGAAAGCTCCGCCTGTTGCGCATGCTTCAGGGCGTCGCGCAGGCGTGGATACCGAGGATCGTCCGGGCGATCCGGACGCGCCACGCTGATCGCCGCGCCGGTCGGCGCGAAATCCAGCGGACCGATGTAGAGGTTGCCCACCTGTTCGGGCGGAAACAGCGTGAAACGGCGCTGGCCGCAGGTCACGCATGCGATATTGTGGTACTCGTCGAAATGCACCGGTGTCGTGACGCGATTGCCGATCCACAGGCGCGGTTCGATGGACGGTGCCAGAAACGGCAGACGATGCGTCTCCAGCAGCGAGGGCGTGCAGCGCCGCATCAATGCGCTCTGCACCGCAAGTCCCGGCACCTCGCCCGATTCACGGCTGTAGGCGGCCAGGCGCTTCAATCCCTGCGTCACCGGGACACGGTGATGTTCGTAATTGAAGCCATCCAGCGCCGCGTTGTAACCGATCACCCCCTCTTCCTCGGGCGCCATCAGCAGGACATCGACCTCCTCGCCCGAATCCGTCTGCGCCAGCAGACGGGCGAACGCGGTATCGGAGACACGCGCAGCTTCGACCATGGGCCAGTCGGACACCAGCCCGCGCAACACCAACGGTTGCGTCCGATGTTTCAGATCGTCCGGTGTCAGTGGGCGGTGCGCGAGGTCGCGCTCCTCGATCGCCGCCGGCACCTCGATCCTCACGCCTCGTCCCGTTTCCGGTCCACGGTGCGAACGGCCTGCATGAAAGCATGCATCTTCGCCGCATCCTTGACGCCCGGCGACGACTCGATGCCGCTGGCGACATCCACGCCCCAGGGCCTCGCCGCAGCGATGGCATCGCCGACGTTTTCCGACGAGAGGCCGCCGGCCAGAATCAGCGGCTGAGCATGCCGTCGCGGCATGCGCGACCAATCGAATCGTTGGCCGCTGCCCCCCACCGCACCCGGCGCGTGGCCGTCCAGCAACAGGCCCGATGCGCGTGGATGCGCCGAGAGTGCCGAAGCGGCGTCCGCCCCCTCGCCCATGGCCACCGCTTTCAGATAACGCCGCCCGTATCGCGTGCAATCGGCGACCGTTTCGCTGCCATGAAATTGCAGAAGATCCGGCCGCACCGCCTCGATCACGCTCTGGACGTAGACGGGATCGTCATCCATGAACAGCGCCACGACATCCACGAAGGGCGGCACAGCCTCGCGCATCACCTTGGCCTGCGCGATGGCCACGCAGCGTCGACTGCGCGGCGTGAAGACCATGCCAATGGCATCCACGCCCAGTTCGGCAGCCGCCACCGCATCCGCGACCCGGGTCATGCCGCAGAACTTTACGCGTGTACGTGTCACAGGGTCACTTCCTCGGGCAGCATCCAGTCCGCAGGATAGCGCGGGCCAATGAAGGTCAATCCGGAAGCGGGTGCCGTCGGTCCCGCGACATCGCGATCGCGGCCGGCAAGCAGCTCGGCCATCCACGCTTCCGGACGTTCGTGGCGACCGATCGGCAGCAGCGAGCCGACGATGTTGCGCACCATATGGTAGAGAAAGGCGTTGGCCTCGATCTCGACATGCACATGTTCGCCATCGCGCCAGACTCGCACCTCGCGCACCTCACGGCGCGCATGCCGGGCCTGACAGGCGATGGCGCGAAACGCGCTGAAATCGTGTTCGCCGACCAGGGCCTGTGCTGCGGCATGCATGGCCTCGGCATCCAGCGGGTGACGCTCCCAGGTCACGTAGCGCGCTTCCAGCGCTGCGCGCACCGGGCGATTCAGAATGCTGTAGCGGTAGCGCCTGGCGCGAGCGCTATGGCGCGCATGAAAATCGTCAGCCACAGGCTGCGCCCACAACACCGCCACGCTGCGCGGCAGGTTGGCGCAACCACCCAACGCCCATCCGCGCATGCTGCGCTGGACCTCGGTATCCATGTGCACCACCTGACAGCGCGCATGCACGCCTGCATCGGTTCGGCCGGCGCAGGTGACGTCGAGCGGGGTGTCGGCCACGGTCGACACTGCCTTCTCGACAGCGGACTGCACGGTCGGACCGTGGCTCAGCCGTTGCCAGCCCATGAAGTCGGTGCCGTCGTATTCGATACCCAGGGCAATACGCATGTGTAACCGTGATGTGCGGAATCAGCGCGCCAGAATACAACGACGCCGGCTCCGTGTCGGCGGGCCGGCGTCGAAATCCACAGAGCGCGATGGAATCAGTCGAGCTCGTCGAGCAGCTTCTGCGCGACATCGCGCTGCGGCCCGCTGCCCTCGGCAAGCACTTCTTCGAGCATGGCGCGAGCGCCGTCCGGGTCACCCATGTCCATGTAGGCGCGAGCCAGATCGATCTTGGTGTCGACGGCATCGCCGCCCAGCCCCGGGGCCGGTGCGTCGCTCTCTTCCTCGTCGATATCCAGATCGAACGACTCCATCATCGGCTCGGACTCGCGTTCCGGCTCGGATTCCGGCTCCGGCTCCAGTCCGGGCACGGACTCGAGATCCAGCGTCATGTCCGGCTCGGTCACCGGCGACACGTCGGCCTCCTGTTCCGGCTCGATCTCCGGCAATTCGAAGCCTTCGATCTCGTCGCCCAGGTCGGCTACAGGCGCAGGCGTCTCCTCGCCGGGCAAAGGCGGCAGCGCGTCGTATTCATCCTCGCTGGGAGCCTCCGGTTCCGGCTTGGGCGCTTCGGCCGCTTCCGGCGTGAGGTCGAAATCGTAGGAGTATTCGGAAATCGGCTCCTCGGCCGCCGCGGCATCCTGCGGCGCTTCATCCTGCTGGGAAGGCGCATCGTCCGGCACCACCGGCGCATAGGCTTCGGCGCCGCCGGCGAACAGCGGGTAGTCCGGCGAAAGCTCTTCGCCCATCGTCACCACGTCCTGCCACTCCGGCTGCTGCGGATCGCTGACGTGCGTGTACATCGCCTCGGCCGCCGCTTCGAAATGCTCGACGTCACGACGCGCGTAGTACAGGCTCACCAGCTCCAGATGCAGACCGATGTCGTCGGGACTCTCCGCCAACTCGCGCAGCAGTGCATCCTGCTCTTCGTCGAAATCGTCGGCCGGCGCATCGCCCAGCGGCGAATCGCCGAACTGGTCCGCCAGCGACGACGAACCCGCAACCGACTCGACCTTCTTTCCGCGCCGGCTGCGCAGCAGCATCAGCAGAGCCAGCACGACCACGATCGCGGCGGCGACCTTCGCCCACAGCGACCCCAGCAGCGAGGCATACCAGGGCTGTGCCACGGCACGAGCCGGCGCCGGCTTGGCGGCCGCCTTCTTGGCGGGCACCGGCTTGCTGGCCGCAGACGTCTTCATCGCGCTCGACGAAGCAGCAACCGAAGCGGCCGCAACTGGCGTCATGGCCGTGGATGCCTTGGCGGCGCCGGCCACACTTCCGCTCATGGCCGGCATGGCGCTCGACGCGCCCGGCACCGGCTGGCCAGCGGCGGCAAGCTTGTTCTGCAGCTCGGCGATCTCGGCGTTCTTCAGGCTCATCAGGCGGTCGTTCTTGTCCTGGATGTCCTTCAGACTCTTCAGGCGCGTCTGCAAATCGGCCGTCTGCTGCTTGGCGCTGGACAGCGCCTCCTTGGTTCGCGCGATGTCCTGATGCAGCTGCGCGACCGTGACCTGATCACTGCCCTTGGCCGAACCGGCACGCGCGCCGGTGCTCTCGCCGCCCTGGCTGGGCGGCACGAGTTTCAGCTGATCGCCGCCCGCACCCGCAGCGGCCGAGCCGCGCGCGGCATTCGATCGTCTCGATGCCGTCGTATTCGCTCCACCCGCGGATCCGATCATGGTCGGATGCCCGGGAGCGGCCGCGCTCCAGTCCCGATTCTGTCGACGCACCTCGGCCACGGCCGCCGCAGCGGTCATGGCCTGCTGCTGGGCACGCGTCGGAATGCGCAGCACCGCACCGCGCTTCAGCGCGTTGATGTTGTTCTTGTAGAACGCGTCCGGATTGGCCGACTGCAGAGCCAGCATCATCTGATTGACGCTCACATTGGCGTCACGCATCTTGGTTGCGATGCCCCACAGCGTCTGTCCGGCATGCACCGGACCGTACTGCCCGCCCTGCGGCGCGGACGGCGCAGGCGCAGGTGCTGGTGCTGGTGCTGGCTTGTGTGCCGGCGGCGCGCTGGCAGCGCGAGGGGCCGCCGGTTTCGGTGCAGGTGCCGCAGGCGGCACCGGTTTCGGCACCGGCTTGCGCGGAGCGGGCGCTGGCGCAGACGGTGCAACCGCCCCCTGCAGGCGCGTCGTGGCCACGGCTTCCGGCGGATCCAGCAGCACCGTGTATTCACGCAGCAGCTGGCCACGCGGCCAGGTGACCTTGACCAGAAAATCGAGGAACGATTCACGCACCGGCTGGTCGGAGGTCACCAGGATGACCTTCTGCCCCGCCGCATTGGTGGTGACCTTGAACTTGAGCTGGACCGTCAGGCTCATGCGGTCCAGGCCTGCGCGCGCGAACTGGTCGTTCGAGGCCAGCGAGACCTGCATCTTGTCCGCCTCGCCCGGGTAATCGGTGCGCAGCGGAATTTCCGCCACCAGCGGCTTGTTCAATGCGGATTTGACACGGATCTGACCCAGACCAAGCGCAAGCGCCTGGGTACTGCTCAACGTCAAAGCCACCAGGATCGACAGCTTCAAGGACCGGTTCATCGAGTGCTCCCCACTCACGACGTCAAAGACACGTCAGCAATCTCGACGCGACTTTACAACAATATCGTAACTTTAGTTCACAAAAACAATTTTCACCAACCCGGACACGCCAGATTCCGTGTCCGGAGCGATGAAACGAGAAGTTCCTCGCCTACTTGGACGAAGTCGCGGGCGCTGCGCCCTTCTGCTTGGACAGGAGCGCCTTCAGACGCGCGATCTCCTGGTCGCGCTTGGCCAGGTCGGCCTGCTCGGATGCATTACGCTGCTTGAGATCTTCGACTTGCTGCTGCAGATCCTTGGCCTGCGCCTGCTGCTGGGCCACCTTCTTCTGCATCTGCTTCAGCTGCGTCTGCGTCGAACCGCTCCCGGCCTGTGCCATGCACGCGCCCGCCAGAAGCAGTCCGGGCAGCATCCATCCCCAACGTTTGCCTGACATCATTTACAGGTACTCCTCGATCAGAATCTGTGCCACTTGCACGGCATTCAGCGCCGCGCCCTTGCGGATGTTGTCGGCCACCACCCATAAGTCCAGTCCGTTGGGGTGGGAAATGTCCTCGCGAATGCGGCCGACCAGCACCGGATCCTTGCCGGCGGCGTCGCCGACCGGCGTGGGATATCCCCCGTCCTTGCGCTGATCCATCAGCACGACACCCGGCGCCTGCGCCAGCAGTTCACGCGCCTGCTCGGCGGTGATCCTGTCGCGGGTCTCGATGTGCACGGCTTCCGCATGGCCGTAGAACACCGGCACCCGCACGGCGGTCGGGTTCACCTGGATCGACGCGTCTTCCAGAATCCGGCGCGTCTCCCAGACCATCTTCATCTCTTCCCGGGTGTAGCCGTTGTCCATGAACACGTCAATGTGCGGGATCACATTGAACGCGATCTGCTTGCTGAACTTGTCGATCTCGGGTTTCTGGAAGTTCAGCAGCGCAGCGGTCTGACGCCCCAGCTCTTCCATGCCCGAACGCCCCGCCCCGGACACCGACTGATAGGTCGCCACATTGATGCGCTCGATGCCGACAGCGCGATGGATCGGCGCCAGCGCGACCATCATCTGCATGGTCGAGCAGTTGGGATTGGCGATGATGCGGCGGCGCTCGTATTCGGCGATGGCGTGCGGATTGACCTCGCTGACCACCAGCGGCACGTCCTCGTCATTGCGGAATTCCGAGGTGTTGTCGATGACCACCGCGCCAGCCGCCGCCGCACGCGGTGCGTGCTCGCGACTGACCGCACCGCCGGCGGAGAAGAAGGCGATATCGATATCCGCAAAATCATAGTCGGCCAGATTGCGAACCATGATTTCCTTGCTGCCGAACTCGACTGTGCCGCCTGCCGAGCGCTCGCTGGCCAGCGGCACCAGCGTGTCCACGGGCACTTCGCGTTCGGCCAGCAGGGCCAGCAGGGTTTCGCCCACGGCGCCGGTGGCGCCCACGACGGCAATGTTGTAGCTGCTCTTGCGACTCATGGGTTCAGGACATCTCGGAGATTTTCAGGGGAAGCGTACAAACGGGTGCGGGCGGGCGTGGGGCGACATTCAGGCGATACGAGGCCGGATGTCGCCGACGTCGCCGCATTGCGCGCGATGGCGCAGGGCGTGATCCATCAGCACCAGTGCCATCATCGCCTCGGCGATGGGCGTGGCGCGGATGCCGACGCAAGGGTCATGACGGCCCTTGGTCACCACCTCGGTGGGTTGGCCGTCGAGATCCACGCTGCGGCCGGGAATCAGGATGCTGGACGTCGGTTTCAGGACGATCGAGGCGCGAACCGGCTGGCCGCTGGAAATGCCGCCGAGAATGCCGCCAGCGTGGTTGGACAAGAATCCGTCGGCGGTGATTTCGTCGCGATGCTCACTGCCCTTCTGCGACACGGCCGCGAAACCGTCGCCGATCTCCACACCCTTGACCGCGTTGATGCTCATCAGCGCCGACGCAAGCTCGGCGTCGAGCTTGCCGTAGACCGGCTCACCCCAGCCCGGCGGCACGCCCTCGGCGACCACGTCCACGCGCGCACCGACCGAATCGCCGGACTTGCGCAACGCGGTGATGTAAGCCTCCAGCTCCGACACCATGCCGGCGTCGGGCCAGAAGAACGGATTGGCCTCGACCGCGTCCCAGTCGAACGCACGCGGGGCCAGCTCGCCGAGCGCAGAAAGGTGCCCGCGCACCCGCACACCGTGATGCTCGGCCAGCCATTTCTTGGCGATCACCGCCGCCGCCACGCGCATGGTGGTCTCGCGCGCCGAGCTGCGTCCGCCGCCGCGCGGATCGCGCACGCCGTATTTGTGCCAGTACGTGTAGTCGGCATGGCCGGGACGGAAGGTGCGCGCGATCTCCGAATAGTCCTTGGAACGCGCGTCCGTGTTGCGGATCAGCAGCGCGATGGGCGTGCCGGTGGTCGCGCCCTCGTACACGCCGGACAGGATCTCGACTTCGTCCGCCTCGCGGCGCTGCGAGGTGTAGCGCGACTTGCCCGTGGCGCGCCGCGCCAGATCGGACGCGAAATCGCCGGCGTCGAGCACAAGACCCGGCGGACAACCGTCCACCACGCAGCCGATGGCCGGCCCGTGGCTTTCGCCGAAGGTCGTCACCGTGAGCAGTTTGCCGAATGCGTTGCTGGACATGGCTGATTCGAGTGGCGCGAATACGCTAGCGTCGGTCGTTCCGCGCGCGCTTGCAAGCCCCGCTTATGCCTTCGCGCGCTTTGCGGCGGCCGCGTGGATCGCATCGGCATGCTCGACGAGGTCGCGACGCTCGATCGCGAACACGCCCATGGGACCGGTCTGGAACTCCAGCCACACGAACGGTACCGTAGGCAGCAATGCGCTCAGCGCATGTTCGCTGTTGCCTACCTCGACAATCATCAGACCCTGCTCGGTGAGGTGTTCGGCGCCTTCGTCGAGCATGCGCAGGCACAGGTTCAGTCCGTCCTCGCCCGAGGTCAGACCCAACTGCGGCTCGTGCGCGTACTCGCCCGGCAGCGCGTCGTACTCGGCCTGGCTGACATACGGCGGATTGGAAACGATGAGATCGTAACGCTCGCCGTCCAGCGCATCGAAAAGGTCCGACTGGACGGCACGGACACGATTCGCATCGACATGCTGGAAAGCCATGTTCTCGCGGGTCAGCGCCAGTGCATCCTCGCTGACATCGACCAGGTCCACGCGCCAGTCCGACTGGTACGCCGCCATGGCGATGCCGATGCAGCCCGACCCGGTGCACATGTCCAGTGCGCGCTCGATCTCGCGTCCATCCAGCCAGGGCGAGAAGCCGTTCTGGATCAGCTCGGCGATCGGCGAGCGCGGCACCAGGGCGCGCGCGTCGGACTTGAACTTCAGCCCCGCAAACCAGGCCTCCCCTACCAGATAGGCCACCGGCACGCGCTCGTGCAGACGGCGCTGAATCAACGCCAGTACTTCCGTGCGTTCCTGCGCAGTCAGGGTCGCGGCGCCATAGGCTGGCGGCAGATCCGGCGGCAGGTGCAGCGCCGCGAGCACCAGCTGCGTGGCCTCGTCGATGGCGCTGTCCTGGCCATGGCCGTACATGAGCTCGGCAGCGGAGAAACGGCTGGCGCCGTAGCGGATGAAGTCGACGATGGTGGCGAGTTCGGCGGTCACGCGGCGCAGCCCTGGAAAAACGACGCACAAGTATAGAGGAGCCGGGCGCGCGAAACAGGCACCGAACCGACCGCGCGCGCCGCCCAGCCCCTATACTTCGCGGATGAAATCCAAGGTCCTGCTCCAATACCTGCTCCCGCACCGCTTCCTGTCGCGCATCGTCTACTGGGCGACGCGCTGGACATGGGCGC
This sequence comes from Oleiagrimonas sp. MCCC 1A03011, assembly GCF_003267965.1. Classification (NCBI taxonomy): domain Bacteria; kingdom Pseudomonadati; phylum Pseudomonadota; class Gammaproteobacteria; order Lysobacterales; family Rhodanobacteraceae; genus Oleiagrimonas; species Oleiagrimonas sp. MCCC 1A03011. The sequence continues at coordinate 88,884 of NZ_MSPY01000001.1, forward strand.
CCTGGAAGAACTTCCTGATCGGCCAGATCGTGCGGCGCTACAACGTCGACATGCGTCAGGCCGCACAGCCCGATCCGCGCGCCTATGCGCACTTCAACGAGTTCTTCACGCGCGAGCTGAAACCGGACGCACGGCCGCTGGACGCCGACCCGCGCAGCATCGTCTCGCCGGCCGACGGCCGCATCAGCCAGGCCGGGCGCATCGAGGAGGGCCGCATCTTCCAGGCCAAGGGGCAGTCCTACACCGCCGCCGAACTGCTCGCCGACGAAGCCGCAGCCGCCCCCTACCGCAACGGCCACTTCGCCACCGTGTACCTGTCTCCACGGGATTACCACCGCGTGCACATGCCGATGGACGGCGAGCTGGTCTCGACCCGCCACGTGCCGGGGCGCATCTTCAGCGTCGCACCGTTCGCGGTCGAGGCGATTCCGCGCCTGTTCGCGCGCAACGAGCGCCTGATCTGCCACTTCCGCGGCGAACACGGCCCGTTCGCGGTAATCCTGGTCGGCGCGATCCTGGTTTCGAGCGTATCCACGGTCTGGGACGGTCTGACCATCCCGCCCTATGCCAGCCGCATCACCGATCGCGACGCCAGCGGTCGCGGCATCCGGCTCGCGCGCGGCCAGGAAATGGGCCGTTTCAACATGGGATCGACAGTCATCGTTCTGCTGCCTGAAGGCAGTGGCGAACTGGATCCGGCGCTGCACAGCCAGCAACCGGTCCAGGTCCGTCAACGGATCGGCCACGTGTAGACCCACGCCCTCAAACTGACGTAACGCGTCAGTTTGTGACGCAAAGGGATAGATTTCCCGCTCAGCTCTGGCTATGCTCGGCTTTCACGCTTGATATGCGCCTGCTGGCGTTGGCACGTGGAGGGACACCGGGGTGAAGCCGATACAGGTCGTCAATCGCATTCTCGCGATGACTCGAATGATGAAGCTGGGTCGCCAACTGCGCGAGATCGAGAACGCGATCTTCGCCCTGCCCGCCCCGATGGGGCGTCAGGTCGCCAGCATCACGGCTCGCGAACTGGAACTCGCCTCGCGCTGCGATCCACCGTGGATGTACGGCACCCCGCCCGAGGACGAAACCACCGCCTGGGGCTCCGGCGCCGACATCGGCATCACCCGCGTACGCTCGGACAATCCGCAGGTGCGCATGCGCGGCATCGGGCTTTGGCTGGCAGTGATCTACCACGAGACGAATGCCTCTGACGCACCCGGCGCCGCCGACCTGCACCGCCAGGTCATGCGCGTGGTTCGACAACTCAAGGAGCGGCTCGGCGAATCCACCGCCACGACGGAATCCGCCGCTTCCGATTCCTCTTCGACTTCTGCCGCCGTGGCCTGATCTCCCCGGCGTTCGCGCTGCGCATGGCCCGCCAGGGAGAGGGGGCCATGCCAGGCAATATCAGCGCCTGCAGCGCGGCAGCTTCAACCTGCGTCCGGCACGGATCGCGTAATGCGGCGGGTGCAGATGGTTCATGCGCGCCACTGTCCGCAGATTCGAGCACCCCAGACGTCGCACGATGCCGCTGAGCGTGTCGCCGCGGCGCACGCGATAATGGCGCATCCGCATCCAGGTCGGCATCGTCGGGGCGCTCGCGGCGTGCAGATCGGCCGCCAGCTCGGGCCAGTGCCCACCCGTGCAACTGGCCGCATAGGCCTTTTCCAGCACCTTCGGCGCATTCAGGCGCGCGCCTTCGGGCTGCGCCTTCTGCGGATTCAGACGCGGATTGAGATTGCGCAGCACGCGGAACCAGCCGTCTTGCTTGCCTCCGGCCTCGCCCAGGCACACGGTCAGCTCGGACAACGATGCCGGACGTTGCAGCACGATGTGGCCCGGGCGCACGTCCAGATGCGGGAACTTCAGGTGGTACCGCTGCGGGTGCAGAAACAGCCATGCCGCCGCGAGCACCATCGGCACGTAGTCGCGAGTCTGTGCCGGCAGCGAAAAGTAGATCTTCGGATCGTAGAAACTGATGCTGTTACGCCCGTCCACCAGACGTCGCATACGCCCCTCACCGCCGTTGTAGGCCGCCAGGGTCAGCTCCAGATTGTCGTTGAAGACCTTCAGCTGTTCGTCCATGTAGGCCGCGTTGGCCTTGGCCGACAGCGCCGGGTCGAAACGCTGATCGAATCCATCCACCGTGCCCAGACCAAAACGACGGCCGGTCGAATACATGAACTGCAGCGGCCCGGCAGCTCCGGAACGCGATACGGCGTGCACCTTGCCGCCGGACTCCTTGGCCAGAATGCCGAACAGGATGGCCTCGGGCAGATCCGCCTTGCGGTAGGCCGGCCACATCTCGTAACGCATGTATTCGTAGTTGACGTACGCGTTCATGAGTTGCGGACGCATCCAGGTCAGCCACTCTTCCAGCGCGGCCTTGACCGGACCGTTCATGGCGATCAGATCCGACAGCTTGTGCCCGCGCAGCAGCGTCACGCTCTGCTGCGCACGCGGCAGCGCCTGCATGACCGGAGAAGAAGCATCGCCTGCCACCCCCGCATCGGGCGTGTCCGACAGCGTGTCGCCTTCGTCGCCGGCGATGAAGCTGCCGTCCTTCAGACGCAGCAGATGGTCGAACACCGAGAAGAAACGCTGCGGATCGCAGCCGGGCGTATCGCCGCACTTCGCGGCAGCATCCTTGAGCTGATCCAAGGTCTCGTCCAGCGTCTGATCAGACTGTTTCTTGTCGCCACTGCGGGCCAACTGCAGCGCATCCTCGTACTGCCCGCTGGCCTGATCGAGCTCCGCGTACAGCGCATTGACCTGTTGCTCGTTCACCGGCGCGCTCGCCACACCATCCGCGCCCGAGGCACGCGTGGACGACGACATTCCGGCGCAACCGGACAGCAGCGTGATTCCCGAAACGGTGAGCGGAAGCAGAAACCGGGCAAGCCGAGACAATCGGATCATGAACTACACAACAGGCATGGCGTAAAGCCCGTTACCGTATCTGCCCTCCGACAACGGCTCAAGTGAACCGATGGGTTTTCATCGACCGGAAGCAGACTAGAATCGAAGACTCACGAGCCGGGAGGCGGACAGATGGACAACATACTGATCGGCAAGAACGACGATGCCGCGGTAGAACTCGAACCGCGCTTCGGCAACCGTCACGGCATGATCGCGGGGGCCACCGGCACCGGCAAGTCGGTCAGCCTGATGGTGCTGGCGGAAGGCTTCTCGCGGCGCGGCGTACCGGTGTTCCTGGCGGACGTGAAAGGCGACTTGGCCGGTCTGTCCCAGCCTGCCCCCGCACCCGGTGAAAAACTCAGGGCACGCCTGGACAAGCTGGGGCTGAACGGCTGGTCGCCCAGCGCCAACCCGGTAGTCTTCTGGGATCTCTATGCCCGGCTCGGCCATCCCGTGCGCACCACCATCTCGGAAATGGGCCCGACCCTGCTGGCGCGGGTGATGGAGCTCAACGACACCCAGGAAGGCGTGCTCGACGTGGCGTTCCGCGTCGCCGACGACAACGGCTGGCTGCTGCTGGACCTGGACGACCTACGTTCGCTGCTGAAGTTCGCCGCCGAGCACGCCAGCGAGATCTCGGCACAGTACGGACTCATCAGCAAGGCCAGCATCGGCGCCATCCAGCGCAGCCTGCTGCAGCTGGAGAAGGACGGCGCCATGCAGTTCTTCGGCGAACCGGCGCTGGACCTCGCCGACCTGATGCGCCAGGACATGTCCGGCCGCGGCGTCATCAACATCCTCGCCGCCGACCAGCTGATCCTGAAACCGCGCCTGTATTCGACCTTTCTGCTGTGGCTGCTGTCGGAACTGTTCGAACAGCTGCCGGAAGTCGGCGATGCCGAGGCGCCGAAGCTGGTGTTCTTCTTCGACGAGGCGCACCTGCTGTTCGACGAGTGCCCGCCCGCCCTGCTGCAACGCGTGGAACAGGTGGTCCGCCTGATCCGCTCCAAGGGCGTGGGCGTGTACTTCTGCTCGCAGAATCCGGACGACGTGCCCAACGATATCCTCGGTCAGCTCGGCAACCGCGTGCAGCACGCCCTGCGCGCCTTCACGCCGCGCGACCGCAAGGCGATCAAGGCCGCTGCCGAGACCTTCCCGGTCAATCCGAAGGTGGATGTGGCCGAGGTCATCACCACGCTCGGCGTCGGCGAGGCGCTGGCGACCACGCTGCGCGACCGCGGCGTGCCGAGTCCGGTCGAACCCGTGCTGGTGGTCGCGCCGGTCAGCCGCATCGGCACGATCACCGAGGACGAACGCAGACAGGTCGCTTCGCGCTCGCCGGTGGGACCGAAGTACGACACGCCGGTCAACCGCGACTCCGCCGCCGAGATGCTGGCCCGGCGCGCCGACGAGAAAGCCGCCGACGAACCTGAAAAAGCCGCAAAACAGACCAAGGCCCAGGCCGAAGAAGGCGGCTGGGGCGGCGCGCTGCGCGACGCCATGCTGGGCACCGGGCGGCGTCAGGGCATGCTCGAGGCCATGGGCAAGTCCATGCTTCGCAGCGTCGGCAGCGGCCTGGGCCGGCAGATTCTGCGCGGTGTGCTGGGCGGCATCCTCGGCGGGTCGCGCCGCTCATGAATGCCCGATCCACGCATCCAGACATCGTCGATGCCCGCACGCCGCTGAGCGAGCGCTTTTTCCGCTCGCCACTGTATCCGTTGCGCAACGCGGCGCTGCCGACGCTGGTGGCGCTGAGCATCGCGCACATCCTCACCGACTTGCTGCCGGGCCTGGTCAGTTTCGCGGCCGGCCAGGTGGTCTGGGCCAGCATCATCCTGTACGCGATGGAAAGTCTGCGCCGCACCGCGGACGGCTACGCCGATCCACCGGAAATCACGATGTACGGCGACTATGCCCCGGCCATCACCATGCTGGTGCTGCAGAAGCTGGGCTACACCGCGCTCTACATCGCCCTGATGCCGCACCCGATGGCCTGGCTGGTGCTGCTGGCCTTCATCGTGCTGCTCCCCGTCATCGCCACTGCGCTGGCCTTCGAGGACAGCCTGCTCGGCGCGCTGCATCCGGCACGCTGGGGCCGCGCCATCTATGTCTTCGGACCGGCCTATCTGCTGCCGGTGTTTGTCGGCCTGCTCGAGTACCTCAGCTACATCGGCTACATCGTCGCAGGCAGCTGGCTTGGGCATGCACTGTGGTTCACGCTGGTGATCTATCTGTGCTTGCTGCAGTTCCACCTGCTCGGCGTGCTGATACACAAACATCACGAAGAGCTCGGCCATCAGCCCGACGCCGACGTGCTGTCCGCCGCCAGCGGCCGCAATGAAGACGACGATCTGCTACGCGACGTGGCCGAACTGATCGCCGACAACGAGCACGGCACCGCCGAAAGCCTGCTGCGCGACCGACTTCGCGAGCGGCATCCCACCGCGAGCTTGTTCGAAGCGCATCGCGACCTGCTGCGCCAGCGCGGAGATCGCGACGCGCTGCTGCGCTACGCACAGAGCCATCTCGCCCTGTTGCTGAATGAGGACCAGGTGCGCCCAGCGCTGCGTCTGGCCACCGAATGCATCCACCTGGATCCGAACTTCATGCCCGACCAACCGGAGAGCGCCGCGCGCCTGGCCGACGCCGCGGCAGCACAAGGGATGACGCAACTGGCGCTGAAACTTGCGCGCGGCTACCCCAACCGCTGGCCGCGTGATGGCCGAGCACCGTATTACGGCTTGCTGGCGGCGCGTCTACTGGCCGAGCGCATGGACCAGGTCGCCGAAGCAGGCGTGCTTGCGAACAAGCTGCTGCAGGCGTTTGGTGATCGCCCCGAACGCGCCGAGATCGAAGCGTTCCTGCACGCCCACGACCTGCATCCTAACCGCGGCGGAGCGACTGCATGAGCCGCTGGCGCCCCCCTCCGCCGCGCTCGACGGCGATCATCACTCGCGAAGGCTTCGAGCGCCTGAAGGCCGAACTGGACGAACTGTGGCACCGCAAGCGCCCCGAGGTGGTCAAGGCGCTGGCCGCGGCCGCCGCCGAGGGCGACCGTTCGGAAAACGCCGAATACACCTACCGCAAGAAGCAGCTCGGCGAGATCGACCGGCGCGTGCGGTATCTGAGCAAGCGCATTCCTTCGCTGCGCGTCGCCGATGCCGCGCCGACGCGCACGGACACCATTTTCTTCGGCGCGCACATCGAACTGGAGAATGCCGAAAGCGGGGACGTCGTGTGCTACCGCATCGTCGGGCCGGACGAGACGAACGCACGACTGGGTCATATCAGCATCGACTCGCCGCTGGCGCGCGCCGCGCTCAAGCAACGCGTGGACGACGAATTCAAGGCCCATCTGCCCGCTGGCGTGACCACCTACATCGTGATCGACGTCCGCTACGACCGCGAGGATCGCTGAACCGGCGCGGCCTCGCACCGCGCCGGTCCGGATGCGCTTACTGGTCGCCCTGGCTCTGCTGCATCATGCGCAGGATCTGCGCCTCGTGGGACTTGTAGAACTGCACGTTGTGCTGATTGAGCTTGCTGGTGTCGATGTACTTGGCCATCTTCGGATCGCGCTCCATGCGCACCGCCATCGCCGTACCCACCAGCGCCAGATTGGCGACCACGAACTGATGCGGCGTGAAACCGTGCTTGGACAGCAGCGGCTTGATGCGCGGGTCGACGGAGACCAGCTGATCGGCCATGTCGTCCAGCGAATGCACCTTGCTCATGTCGAGCTGCGACTTCTTGACGTGCATGGCCTTGCCATCGGCGGTCACCGCCTGCAAGCGCGCCAGCACGTCCTGATTGAGCTGGAAGTTGGAAATCTCGGCGCGGTCGGACGCGCTCAGGCGCTGTGAGACGCCCTGCGCCATGCCCAGCACAGGCGCCAGCAACAGAAGCAGCGCCGCCCAACGCAGCAGGAACATGGCGCGGTGGGCGGAAAGGAAACGGGCGTGGCGTGCGTGCATCGGCAGAACTCCTTGTGGAATAAGCCGACTGTACCGGAGTGCGGACGCCCGATCATGACGTCCGCCTAAACGCCGTAGGCGCCCGTCGCGACGGGCGCCTGACCGTCAGACCAGGCGCGCATCCAGATCGTGCTGATCCGCATCTTCCACGCGCACCTGCACAAACTGCCCCGGCTTCAGGTCATGGCCGTCGGCAATGCGCACCACGCCATCGATTTCCGGCGCGTCGGCCGCAGAACGCGCCAGCGCGCCGCCCGTGCCGACCTCGTCCACCAGCACCTGCATGGTCTGTCCGATGCGGCGCTGCAGACGCTTGGCGGAAATCTCCGCCTGCACCTGCATGAAGCGCTCCAGGCGGTCTTCCTTCAGTTCCTCGTCGATCGGATCGGGCAGCGCGTTGGCCGCCGCACCGTCGACCGGCGAATAGGCGAACGCGCCGACGCGATCCAGCTCGGCCTCGCGCAGAAAGTCCAGCAGCTCCTCGAACTCGGCGTCGGTCTCGCCGGGAAAACCGACGATGAAGGTGCTGCGCAGGGTCAGCTCCGGCACCTCGCGGCGCCAGGCCTGCACGCGCTCCAGCGTGCGCTCGATGTTGCCGGGTCGCTTCATGAGCTTGAGGATGCGCGGGCTGGCGTGCTGGAACGGAATGTCCAGATACGGAAGGATCTTGCCCTCGGCCATCAGCGGCATCAGTTCGTCGACATGCGGGTACGGATAGACGTAGTGCAAACGGACCCATGCATCCAGTTCGGCCAGCCCCTCGCACAGCTCGGTCATGCGCGTGCGGTAGGCCTTGTCGCGCCAGACGTGCTCGGCGTAGCGCGTGTCGACGCCGTAGGCGCTGGTGTCCTGGCTGATGACCAGCAGCTCCTTCACGCCACCGCGCACCAGTTTCTCGGCCTCGCTCAGCACCTCATTCACCGGACGGCTGACCAGACGGCCGCGCATCGACGGAATGATGCAGAAGCTGCAGTTGTGATTGCAGCCCTCGGCGATCTTCAGATACGCGTAATGCTTCGGCGTCAGCTTGACGCCGGTGTCCGGCATCAGATCAACGAACGGGTCGCGGCGCGGCGGAAGCGCGGTGTGCACGGCATCCATGACGCTGGCGTAGTCCTGCGGACCGCTGATCGCCAGCACTTCCGGATAGGCTTCGCGGATCAGTTCCGAGCGCTTGCCCAGACAGCCGGTGACAATGACCTTGCCGTTCTCGTGCAGCGCCTCGCCGATGGCGTCCAGCGATTCCTGCACGGCAGCATCGATGAAGCCACACGTGTTGACCACGACGGCGTCGGCGGCGTCATAGCTGGGCACGATATCGTAGCCCTCGACGCGAAGCTGGGTCAGGATGCGCTCGGAATCGACCAGGGCCTTGGGACAACCCAGGCTGACGAAACCGACTTTCGGATGTTCTCTCGACATGAGCGTTCTTTGGTCGCGCGGAAGCAAACGATTTATTCTACAGGGGTTTCGGCCGGTCTTCCTGCCTTGCGTCTCGAGTACAATCGAGTCGCCCAGAAGGGGATGCAGCGTGCACGACACCACTCTCGCCCTGCCCGCTCGACCGCGCGCACCGCTGCGTGCACGTGTTCGCGCGTGGCTGATTGGTCTGAGCATGCTGTGCTGCAGCCATGCCGACGCCAGCGACCCGGTGGCTGCCAGCGTCGATTTTGCGCGCGCTGCACGCCCGGCCTCCGCCCTTCTGATCCAGCTCATCGACGCCTGCGAACCATGGTTGCGGGACCTTCCGCCGCTGCAGCGCGACGCCCTGTATCTGCAAGCCACGCTGCAGACCGCGCTCGGCGCGCCGCTGGATGCGGAACGCTCCTGGGAGCGCCTGTACGCACAAGCCGCGCAGGGAGGCGATCAGCGTACGCAACTGGCCGCATTGCATGCCCAGGGCGAGCTGCACACGCTGGATGGGAGCTACCGCGAACTGCACGCCTTGGGCGTCCGCATGCTGGGCTTGGCCGAGCAAGCGAACGCTCCGGCCTACACCGCCATTGCCTACAACCTGCTGGGCACGGCCGCGCGGCGGCACGGCCGACTGGTCGAGGCGGCCGACTATCATCAGCGCGCATTGACACTGCGCCGCAAACTGGACGATCGCGCAGGCGAAGCCGAGTCGCTCGCCAACCTCGGCACCACGCGACGTGACCAGGGTATGTTCGTCCGCGCCCTGGCCCTGCAGCACGATGCCCTGCAGATCCGTCTGCGACAGCCGGATCGGGCGCACCTCGATATCGCCTACCGCAACTTGGCGCTGCTGTATCGCGAACTGGCCGACACAGATCAGGCTCGCCTGCACTTCCAGAAGGCGCTGGAGGCTGCACGCATGCGCCCGATTCCCGCATCGCTGGCCAGCGTGCTCGGCAGCTACGCGGTCTTCCTCAACGACATCGGGGAATACGCCGAAGCGCGCCTTCACGCCAGCCAGGCGCTCAGCATGGATCAAAGTCTCGGGAACCGCGCCTATGTCGCGCTGGACCGACTGCAGCTGGGGCGCGCGTTGAACGGACTCGGTCGTCACGCCGAAGCCATCCCGCCACTGCAAGCCGCCCTGCAAGCCGGTCGCGAAACCGCACAAACCGAGGTGATCGCCGGAGCCCTGCTGACGCTGGCGCGCACCGACCTCGCAGGCAATGCCGTACAAGTGGCCAACACCCGCGTCGAAGAAGCCATCAACCTGCTCGAAGACGCTCGCATGATGCCGCTGTTGACCGACGCCTGGCATCTGCGCGAGCGCATCACCACCCGACTCGGCGACCAGGCTGGCGCCTTGCATGCGCTGCGCAAGTACACGCGATTGCGCGAAGACCTGGTCGGCACGCGCAGCGCGCAGCGCATCGCCGCGCTGAAGAGTCTCTATCAACGGCAACACTACGATGAACGCATTGAACTGCTGACCCGCGACAATGCCGAAAACCTGGCCCGCGCGCGGCAGCATCGCCGCACAAGAGATCTGGTCATAGCGCTGGCCCTGTCCCTGATCGCCCTGCTCGCCGTGATCTGGAACCGCTACCGTGCCACCTATCGGCTCAATCGCGAACTCGCGCACAAGCACCGCGAGGTCGAAAGCGCTCGCCATGCCCTCGAAGAGGTCAACGGCACCCTGCGCGAGCAGTCACGCAAGCTGTATCGTCTGGCCACGCGCGATCCGCTGACCGGCGTGTGCAATCGACGCCATATGCTGCAGAAGCTGGAGCGGCATATCGGTCGCGGGCGCGACGTATCGGTACTCCTGATCGACTTCGACCACTTCAAGCAAATCAACGATCGCCTCGGTCACCTGTTCGGCGATCAGGTTCTGTGCACCGGCACGCACAGCGTGCTCGAACACCTGGGACCCGGACAGCTGATCGGTCGCTTCGGCGGCGAGGAATTCCTCGTGGCCTTGTTCGACCTCTCCGCAGACGAGTCCGCGCGCATCGCCGAAACCCTGCGGCAGCACATGACTCGCGCCATGGCGCAGGTCAATCCCGAAGCGCAGAATCCGATCACCGTGAGCATCGGCATCGCCACACTTTCGGAGTGCGAGCCACGCACGCTGAAGGCACTGCTGGGCGCCGCCGATCAAGCCATGTACCAGGCCAAGGCGCACGGCCGCAACCGAATCTTCCGCCAGCAGAGCATCTGAGCACAGCCCACTTCATGAAGACTTTTTCGCTCGACACACGCCTGGAACAGGACACGCTGCCTGTCGCCGATCTCGACCTTTGCAGCGTTCGCCTGATGAACGACGCACGCTTTCCCTGGCTGATTCTGGTGCCGGCCTTGCCTGACCTGGAAGAGATCGACCAGCTCGACCTCGACCAGCGCATGCAGCTGCTCAAGGAAATCGGACAATGCAGCCACGCGCTGCGCGCCTGTGTCCAGGTGGACAAGCTCAATGTCGGCGCGCTGGGAAACATCGTGCGCCAGTTGCATGTGCACGTTGTCGCGCGCACGCAGGGCGACGACGCCTGGCCCGGTCCGGTGTGGGGAAGCGGCACGTCCCGACCCTATGACCGGGAACGTGCGTCGGCGCTCGTCCGCGCCCTGTCCGGGATGCTGAAACCCTCGCCCTAGCGAGCTGCCCGGTCTACCGAAGGCTGGCTCAGTTGCCGGTCGGGAAGTGATTTCCGCCGCGAGCGCTCTGATCCTTTATGCGATCCGGCAGCGGAGGACCGTCCTCGTGCTGCTGCAGCTGCGGGATGTCCTTCTTGTCCGTAATCGCCAGGCGCATCAGTTCGCCCTTCTTCTCGTAGTACACGGCAAACCCGTAATCGAGTTCCATGCGCGCCATCGCCATCAGGTGCTTCTTGTGGATCTTGGTTTTGTCACTGCGCTTGAGCAGCACTCGCTTGGGCAGCTGGCCCTGATCGCGCAGGTAGGCGAAATGGCTGCCCAGATCCATGGCCGAAAGCACCGCGCCGTCGAGCAGGAACTGCCCGCTCTTGTACGCCTCCACCGTTACCGGAAAATTCTTCGCGACCTGGGTCGCATCCGAACCCTTCACGCCGCTGCTGCAGGCGCTCACGAGCAGGGCGGCGGCGAGCATCGCCAGCAGGGCGGCACGCGACAGCAGGTGGTTTACTCGATTCATGTGCATGTTCTCCGACGGTGCAACGTCAATACAGTGTGCAGTGTAGCGCGGCTCAGGTACGCGGCAGGGTGACGCCGCGCTGGCCCTGATACTTCCCGCCGCGGTCGCGGTAGCTGGTCTCGCACTCTTCGTCCGACTCCAGGAACAGCATCTGCGCCACGCCCTCGTTGGCGTAGATCCGCGCCGGGAGCGGCGTGGTGTTGGAAAATTCCAGCGTCACGTGGCCTTCCCATTCCGGCTCCAGCGGCGTCACGTTGACGATGATGCCGCAGCGCGCGTACGTGCTTTTGCCCAGGCAGATCGTCAGTACCTTGCGCGGAATACGGAAGTATTCCACCGTGCGCGCCAGCGCGAACGAATTCGGCGGGATGATGCATTCGTCGGCCTTAACGTCCACGAAACTCCCGGCATCGAACGACTTGGGGTCGACGACGCTGGAATTGATGTTGGTGAAGATCTTGAACTCGTCAGCGCAACGCACGTCGTAGCCATAGCTGGAGGTGCCGTAGGACACCAGCTTGCGGCCATCGCGATCCTTGATCTGACCCGGTTCGAACGGCTCGATCATGCCGTGCTCCTCGGCCATGCGGCGGATCCACTTGTCGGATTTGATGCTCACGTGTGCGAAGTCCCGTGCAATGAAGGTCGGCGGCGATCCGCGCAACATACCTGCTCGCGCGAGACGTCGCCAGAATGAAACCGGTCAGTGCTGCGGCGGCGCGCCCTGCACCACCACCTTGCCCAGTCCCAGCGATTTGTTCCGCGGCCGCAGCGACAATCGCGCTGCGGTGTTGCGTGCGATCTCGCGGTAGCGCGCGGTCAGGTCGGACTCCGGCATCGCCACCACGGTCGGCGCGCCGCTGTCGGCCTGCTCGCGGATGCGGATGTCCAGCGGCAAGCTGCCCAGCACCGGCACTTCGTACTGCTCGCCCATGCGCGCCGCGCCACCCTCGCCGAAGATGTGCTCCTCGTGACCGCAGTTCGAGCACACGTGGGTCGCCATGTTCTCCACGATACCCAGCACCGGAACCTCGACTTTCTCGAACATCTTCAAGGCTTTGCGTGCATCCAGCAGGGCAATGTCCTGCGGCGTGGTGACAATCACCGCGCCGGCCACCGGAATCTTCTGCGCCATGGTCAGCTGGATGTCGCCGGTGCCCGGCGGCAGATCGAGAATCAGGTAGTCCAACGCGTTCCAGCGTGTGTCGTTGAGCAGTTGCGTCAACGCCTGCGTGACCATCGGGCCGCGCCAGATCATCGGCGTCTCTTCCTCGACCAGCAAGCCGATCGACATCATCTGCAGACCATGCGGCGTCTTCGGCTCGATGGTCTTGCCATCGGGCGAGTCCGGGCGGCCCTCGGCACCCAGCATGCGTGGCTGGCTGGGGCCGTAGATGTCGGCGTCCAGCACACCGACCCGCGCGCCCTCGGCAGCCAGCGCCAGCGCCAGGTTCGCACTGACCGTGGACTTGCCCACGCCACCCTTGCCCGAAGCCACGGCGATGATGTTCTTCACCCCCGCCAGCGGCGCCAGCTTGCCCTGCACCTGATGCGACTGCACACGGCTGGTGATCGAGACCACCGCGCTGTCGATCGCGGCATCGGCTTCCAGCGCCTCGCGCGCCCGGCGCGACAGATCCTCGCGCGCCCCCTGCACGGGGTAGGCCAGTTGCAGATCCACCGACACGCGCGCGCCGTCCACGCCCACGGCGCGAACACAGCCGCCGAGGCCGGCGCCGGTATGCGGATCGACGACACCGTCCAGGATCTTGCGAACCCGGTCTTGATCAAGAGCAGTCATGGGAGGTTTCACAGGCGAAGTTCACTCTCCATTATGCCGCAGACGTCAAGCCGGAGAGGCACGGATGGCACCCGGCATCGACTTCGATTGCAGCAGCCCTCTCCGCATGGCGCGATGCAGCTTGACCTGGCCGCCGGCACTGGGCACGCTCGAAGCCATACGTCTACGTATGGGAGGAGACGATCATGCTGTCCTTGCGCCAAACCCTCGCCACCGCCGCTTTGCTGCTCGCCAGCCTTCCGGCCCTGGCCGCCACCCACTCGCCCGTGGGCACCTGGAAGACCATCGACGACGACACCGGCCAGGCCAAGGCCATCGTCCAGCTCACCGAGCACAACGGCGTGCTGGAAGGCAAGATCCTGCAGGTGCTGAAGTCCGACGATGGCCCGCATCCGCTGTGCAAGAAGTGCGACGGCAAGCGCCACAATCAGCCCATCGAGGGCATGACCTTCGTCTGGGGCCTGACCCGCGACGGCGACGAGTGGGACGGCGGACGCATCCTCGACCCCAAGACCGGCAAGATCTACAAGGCCAAGATGGAACTCGTCGACGGCGGCCAGAAGCTCAAGGTTCGCGGCTACATCGGCTTCTCGCTGCTCGGGCGCACCCAGATCTGGCTGCGTCATGACATGCCGAAACCGGCGATGACGCCCGCACCGGCCGCCAGCCCGGACATGCACCCGGACGCGACAAGCGCCGACCAGGGCTGACCGCCTCGCGACACCCACACGAGGCCGGAGCGACGCACGCCACTCCGGCCTCATGCGTTTGCGTCATGCCTCCCGCGCTGGTCGGCGCTCGGCCGTCCCTGCCATAATGTGCTGCTTGACCCGCTGCACCGGAACGTGAGCATGAATCGCCGCATCCTGGCCACCTGCGCCCTCCCCTACGCCAACGGTCCGATCCACATCGGGCACATGGTCGAACACGTCCAGGGAGACATCTGGGTGCGCGCCATGCGCATGGCCGGAAACACCGTGCATTTCGTCTGCGCCGACGATGCCCACGGCACGCCGATCATGCTGCGCGCCGAGCGCGAGGGGATCACGCCCGAACAGCTGATCGCCGAGAGCAACACGCAGCACCAGGCCGATTTCCGCGACTTCGACATCGGCTACGACCATTATTCGAGCACCCACGGCCCGACCAACCACGCGTTGACCGTGCGCATCTACGAGGCGCTGCGCGACGCCGGCCACGTCGAGTCCAAGTCGATCCGCCAGTTCTACGATCCGGATCGCGACATCTTTCTGCCGGACCGCTTCATCAAGGGCGAATGCCCGAACTGCCACGCCAAGGACCAGTACGGCGACTCCTGCGAGGTCTGCGGCAAGACCTACGCGCCGACCGACCTGATCGAACCGTATTCGGTGATCTCCGGCGCGCGCCCGGTGGAACGCGATTCGGTGCACTACTTCGTCCGCCTGGGCGACTTCGAGCCGATGCTGCGCGAATGGCTGGCCGAACGCCGCGAAGCCGGCGGCCTGCAGGGCGAGGTCGTCAACAAGCTCGAGGAATGGTTCACCGACGGCTTGCGCAGCTGGGACATCTCGCGCGACAAGCCCTATTTCGGCTTCGAGCTGCCGGATGCGCCGGGCAAGTTCTTCTACGTCTGGCTCGACGCGCCGGTCGGCTATCTGGCCAGCTTCAGCGACTACGCCGACGCCAACGGCCTGGACAAGAACGCCTTCATCGAACGCGACGCGGCCGCCGAGGCCGGCACCGAGATGGTGCACTTCATCGGCAAGGACATCACCTACTTCCACACCCTGTTCTGGCCGGCCATGCTGCACGGTGCCGGGCTGCGCACGCCGACCGCGGTCAACGTGCACGGCTTCCTGACCGTGAATGGCGCGAAGATGTCCAAGTCGCGCGGCACCTTCATCAACGCGCGCACCTATCTGGATCATCTGGACCCGGACTACCTGCGCTACTACCTGGCCGCGCTGCTGGGGCCGACGCTGACCGACCTGGACCTGGACTTCAAGGCCTTCGAGGACCGCGTCAACTCGCACCTGGTCGGCAAATGGGTGAACATCGCCAGCCGCTGCGCCGGCTTCGTGCACAAGCTGTTCGACGGCAAGCTGGTCGCGACCATCGATCCCGAGCTGCGCCGGCGCTACGACGATGCCGTGACGCGCCTGGGCGCCTGCGCCGGCCTGTACGAGAAGCGCGAGTACGCGCACGCCATGCGCACCATCATGAGCGTAGCTGATGACACCAATGCCTGGATCGCCGAGCAGGCGCCGTGGAAGATGGCCAAGGACGACAGCCTGCGCGAGCAAACGCACCAGGTCTGCTCGATGGCGATCAACCTGTTCCGTCTGCTCAGCGCCTGGCTGAAGCCGGTCGTGCCGGCCACGGTGGCGCGCGCGGAAGCCTTTCTCGCCACCGAAACCGCCGCGTTCGCCGATGTGCGCGAACCGCTGACCGACCACGCGCTGGCTCCGTTCCAGCCGCTGATGACCCGAATCGACGCCAAGAAAATCGAAGCCATGATCGAAGACGCCAAGGAATCCCTCGCCCCCGCCGCCGCATCGGCGCCCGCTCCTGCTCCCGCGCCGGCCAAGGCCGAAGAGAAAGAGTCGGCCACTATCGGCATCGACGACTTCGCCAAGCTCGACCTGCGCGTCGGCAAGGTCGTGGTCTGTGAGCACGTCGAAGGCGCGGACAAGCTGCTGCGCTTCGAACTGGACGCCGGCGACCTGGGCACGCGCCAGATCTTCTCCGGCATCAAGGCCGCCTACCCGGAACCGGAGAAGTTGATCGGCCGCAACGTCGTCTTCATCGCCAATCTCGCCCCGCGCAAGATGCGTTTCGGCATGTCCGAGGGCATGATCCTGTCCGCCGGCGAAGGCGGCGCAGATCTCAACGTGATCGAGGTCGACGCCGCAGCCAAGCCCGGCGCCTCGGTGCGCTGAGTTCCGCGACATGCGTGGACGCCTCGCCCGCATCGCTGTCCGGCTCGGATCGAGCCTGCTGCTGATGTTCGCGGGCGTGGCGGCGCACGCTGCGGGCGCACCCGCAAAGCCCTGCGACGCATCCACTGTCGACGCCATCCTGCAGCGCGCCTACCCGCGACACGCTGCGCCCGATCACATCGACCGCCGCCGTGTGGTCTGCGCGGCGCGTCCTGCGCAGACCTGGCTGGCCGTGCCGCTGATGGCCCAGGCCTTGAATGCGCCGGATGAAGGATTTCGCAACGGCGACCTGGAACTGCTGGTCGCCGACCCGACCTCGCACCGCCTCATCGCACGATTGCGACTGAAGAACCGCATGGATGAAGACGCCATCGAAGTCGAGCGACTTTCCTTCGAACGGAAAGCGTACGACCTCGCCGCCGGCACCCGAGCGGTCGGCTTGCGCATCGAACGCGCCAACCGGTCGCGCATCAGCCCGCTCGGTGAAACGACGCTGTCCCTGGTCGTGCTCGATGGCGACCGACTGAAGCTGGTGCTCGACGGCCTGGTCGTGGCCCAGCACAACGGCGAGATCGACGGTCCCTGCAAGGCACGCTTCACGAACATCGAGCGACGCCCGGCCCTGTCCTCGTCACGCTTTCACGGCATGGCCAATCTCGACATCGCGGAAATCACCACGATCCGCTATCGCAGCCAAGGCCCCGGCGGCGCCTGCCGCGAACTGCGCAGCGAACGCAGCACGCGTCGTCGCACGATGGTCTACGACGGCCGCCGCTACCCCGTGCCGGTGAACTGGCAGCCGCTGAAGTAGCGTCGCCGATCAATTGCGCACGTAGGTGACGAAGAACCCTTCCAGATCGCCGTTCTCGTTGTAGGCCACCATCTGCGCGAAGTGATAGCCCTTGGCGGCGTACTCGGCGTGCGACTTGGTCAGCTTGCGCGCCATGTGGTTCTTGCGCATGCCGAACGTGGCGTCGACGAACACCGTGACGGTGCGCGGCTGATCGCCCGAACGAGAACGCGCAAAGGCGCCGGTGGCGACCAGTGAACCACCGATCAGGCAAGCCACGAGAAAGATCAGGGCGGCGATGGACAGTCTCGATTTCATGCTCGTGCTCCGTTGGGCGACAATGGACCGATCCTAACGGACTTGTTTCCGCGTGACTGACGATTCCATGAACCTCGCCGACCGCATCGACGCCCTGCTGCCACAGACGCAATGCGAGCAATGTGGCTACCACGGCTGCCGCCCCTACGCCGAGGCCATCGCGGCCGGCGATGCCGACATCAACCAGTGCCCGCCCGGCGGACAGGCTGGCATCGAGAAGTTGGCCGCGCTGCTGGATCGCGCCGCGAAACCACTGAACCCCGAGAACGGCGTCGAAAAGCCGCGCACGCTGGCACGGGTGATCGAGGCCGACTGCATCGGCTGCACCAAATGCATCCAGGTCTGTCCGGTCGACGCCATCCTCGGCGCCAGCAAGCAGATGCATACCGTGCTGAGTGACCGCTGCACGGGCTGCGAGCTGTGCGTGCCGGCCTGCCCGGTCGACTGCATCGCGCTGGACCCGATGCCGCCCGAGCAGCTCGATCAGGCGCACGCTGACGCCGCACGCGAACACTTCCGTCAGCGCGAAGCGCGGCTGGCGCGCAATCGCCGCGAACGCGAGGCCCAGCTCGCCGCACGCAAGGCGGCCATGCACGCACCGGCCGAACCCGCGACCGGCGACAACGGCATCCGCAAGACCATCACCCGCAACGCGGTGCAGGAAGCCATCGCCCGCGCCAAGACCAAACGCAAATCCTCGTGATCACGCCGCATTTCCTGCCCCAGGCCACGGCCCTTCCCGCGGAAGTGCGTGCATGCATCACCGCCATCTGCGCCGACTGCGAAAGCGAAGTGCGCCGATGGCTACCCGCTCTGGAGCAGGACATCGCCCTGCACTGCTCAACCGGACACCGGGTCATCCCGGCGCTGGGATACGGCGCGACGGCCCTGGACCGGCGCACGATCGTCTTCACGCTGGCCGAGGCCCCGGCGCACAGGCAACGGGCGATTGTCGCCGAACACCTGCGCCACACGCTGTTCCATGAATGTCATCATCTGGTCCGTGGATGGGTCCGGCAGGGCGGCGAAAGGCACCCGTCGTTCATCCATGGCGTCATCTGCGAGGGCCTGGCCAGCGCCTTCGAGCGCGATGCCGCGGGCCATGCGTCACCCTGGTGCAGCTATCCGGACGATGTGGACGCCTGGGTCGACGAACTGCTCGCCCTGCCCGCGCATGCCGACTATCGGCGTTGGATGTTCCACCACCCCGACGGTCGCCGCTGGATCGGCTACCGGGCGGGCACCTACATCGCCGATCGCGCCATCGAGCGCTCCGGCCGCGATGCGGCACAGCTGGCCGGTGCACCCTGCACGCGGATACTGGAACTGGCGGGACTGCCGCAACCGCGCCTCGGCACGCCACCGCACTGACGACACACCGTCTGCCGCAGGCTCCCGACATCTCGGCTTTGGCCGCACGCCCACGCCGTTTAGAATCGTCGTCCTGTGCAGCCGCCCGGAACCGCACCCGCATGAAGAAAGCCGATGTCGTCGAACTGTTCCGCCGCCTGCGCGAACTCGATCCGAATCCGACCACCGAACTCGAATACGACACGCCCTTCCAGCTGCTGATCGCGGTGATCCTGTCCGCACAGGCCACCGACGTGGGCGTGAACAAGGCCACGCGCAAGCTGTTCCCGAAAGCCGGCACGCCGCAGGCGATCCTGAAGCTGGGCGAGGAGGGTCTGAAGCGCTATATCAACACCATCGGGCTGTACAACGCCAAGGCCAAGAACGTCATCGCCACCTGCCGCATGCTAATCGAGCAGCACGGCGGCGAAGTGCCGCGCGATCGCGCCGCGCTGGAAGCGCTGCCGGGGGTGGGCCGCAAGACCGCCAACGTGGTGCTGAACACCGCCTTCGGCGAACCCACTATCGCTGTCGACACGCACATCTTCCGGGTCTCCAACCGCACCGGCCTGGCGCCGGGCAAGACCGTCAACGCAGTGGAGCAGAAACTGCTGAAAGTGGTGCCGAAGGAATTCATGCAGGACGCACACCACTGGCTGATCCTGCACGGCCGCTACGTGTGCAAGGCACGCAAGCCGGACTGCCCGCACTGCGTGCTCGCGGACCTGTGCCGCTTCAAGTCGAAGACCAAGGCCGACGCCTGAAAAAGGAAACGGCGGGCTGCCTGCCCGCCGTTTCTCCTTCCATGGGAATCTTGCTCGACGCAGGCGTCCTGCCTGCGGGACCATCGTGGTCCTTTTGTGTTGCAGCCTCGTGAAGCTTAGAACTTCACTTCGCCCCACACACCGATCTCGTCGGTCTTGGTGTTGGCGACGTGGATCGGCAGCGGCGTGGCGGCGGTGTAGTTTCCCTTCTCGTGCTTGTACACGGCGGCGAGCTTGAAGCCCTTGGTCACCTGGAACTCGACACCGGCGTTGTAGTAGGTGTCCTTCTTGGCCGAATCCAGATCCTTGCTCAGCTTGGCGTTGTCGTAGCGGGCAAAGGCGGTCACGCCGTCGGAGATACCGACGCTGGCCCACAGCGAGTAACCGTCGGCCTTGTCGGTGGTCGGGGTCATCACGTTGTTCCAGTTCTTGGCGTTGAAGTATTCGCCACCGATACGGAAACGCTTGCTGGCGTAAGCCACCATCAGATCGCCGCGCGAAGCGGTGTTCTGCGCACCCATGGTCTGGGTGTCCTGACCGCGCTTGCCGGAGTAGCCGCCGGCGGCGATGACCAGGCCATCGATGGGCATGATGGCCACGCGACCTTCGAAGTCAACGCTCTTGCTGCGACCCGGGTGCTTGTAGCCGCCACCGTTCACCACCGCTGCCTCATAGCTGAACATGCCGCGCTGACCGACCTTGCCGCCCAGGTGGATGCCCCAGTCGGCCGAGTTGGCGAAATGCAGGCGATCGGTAATGGTGTTTTCGACGTAGCGGAAACCGTACATGTTCTCGACGAACGGGATCCAGGGCATGTCGGCCGAACCGATGCGCAGCACGGCGGCGTCGCTGAACTTGCCCTGCACGTAGGCCTTCTTCACGAACAGATTGGTCTCACCGTCGTTCGACACGTAGTTGAAGTCGGTGGTCAGGTTGGCCGACCACACATCGTCGAACTGGTGGCTGACGCTGAGGTAGAAACGCTTGACGTCCGTGCCGGTACCGGTCTTGTCGGTCTTGCCGGTATCGCTGTTCTTCTGGTCGATGTGGGTGACATCGAAATACATCTTGCCGCCGATGGTGGTGTCACCGGTGGCGGCATGGGCGGTCACGCTGGCCGCGCTCAGGGCGACGGCGATAGCGGTGGCGACGAGTTTGCAACGCATGGGAAGGACTCCTTCGTTTGAATCTGCCGGCGAGCACGACACGGCGTCGTGCTACCCCTCGATGAGCATCAACGGTCTTGTTAAATCGCCGTGATGCCGCGCAGCATGACGGCGAAGTTTGACCGTTGTGTTGGCGATAGATGACGAATTGATGACAGCGAAACGCCCGACACCTCCCCGGACCGCACTGCAAAGGAACTGTCATGTTGCGCTGGCAGGCTCCACGTACGCACTGCGCGCCGCACGCGTGTCATCAAGGAGTTCACCGTGATCGCAACCCGCCCGCTTTCCCTGTTCCTCGTCGCCTGCCTTTCCGTGCTTTCGGTCTGCACCGTCGCCCATGCGCAGGCAAAGCCGAAATCGGCGCCGCTGGAGGAACGCATGTCGCATGCGGAATTCCTGCGCCTGGGACTGGACAAGCTGACGCCGGCGCAACTGAAGGCGCTCA
Source organism: Oleiagrimonas sp. MCCC 1A03011 (assembly GCF_003267965.1). Lineage (NCBI taxonomy): Bacteria > Pseudomonadati > Pseudomonadota > Gammaproteobacteria > Lysobacterales > Rhodanobacteraceae > Oleiagrimonas > Oleiagrimonas sp. MCCC 1A03011. The sequence continues at coordinate 109,923 of NZ_MSPY01000001.1, forward strand.
ATACCTGGCTGCAGACGCACGGCGAGCGCGGCCCGTCGATGGACGACTTCGTACCCGCACGCAGCGCACGTGCATCGCACGACGACACCGGCGACGCGGATATCCACTCCCTCATCGCCGGCACGTTCCGCGGCTGGGATTCCTACACGGTCTTCACGCTCGCCAACGGTCAGCGCTGGCGAGTCAGCGAGGACAGTCAGATGACCATGCACAGCATCGACAACCCGAAGGTCACGCTGCGCAAGGGTTTCCTGGGCAGCTGGCTGCTCAGCGTGGATGGCGCGCGGGAGAGCGTGCACGTGACACGCGTGCGCTGACCGCCCCGCTGGCGGCACAGTCCGGTCCGCTTGACCGGACTGGTATGCTGCGCCGATGGACACTACCTCCTCCAAGCCCGTGACCCGCATGGTCGATCGCTTCCGCGGGTTCCTTCCCGTGGTCGTGGACGTGGAAACCGGCGGTTTCGATCCGCAGCGCGACGCGCTGCTGGAAATCGCCGTGGCCGTCACACGCATGGACAACGAGGGCACGCTGCGTTTCGACCCGCCCGTGCTGGCACGCGTCCAACCCTTCGAGGGCGCCAATCTGGACCCGCGCGCGCTCGAAGTGACCGGCATCGACCCCGATCATCCGCTGCGCGCCGCCGTGACCGAACGCGAGGCGCTGGACATGGTATTCAAGCCGGTGCGCGAAGCGGTCCGCGCCAGCGGCTGCCAGCGCGCAGTGCTGGTCGGCCACAACGCCGCCTTCGACCTCGGCTTTCTCAATGCCGCCGTCAACCGCTGCAATCACAAGCGCAACCCGTTCCACCCCTTCAGCTGCTTCGACACCGCCACGCTGGGCGGCCTCGCTTACGGGCAAACGGTACTGAGTCGCGCCGTGCAGGCCGCCGGTTTCGATTTCGATGCGCGCGAAGCGCATTCGGCGGTATACGATACGGAACGCACTGCCCAGCTGTTCTGCACCATCGTCAACCGCTGGAAGGAACTGCAGGATCTGGAGCGCGACCACGTCGGCCTGCGCATGTCCTGACTGTTCACGCCCACGCATCATGCCCATCTATGAGTACATCGCATCGACCGAACGCGGCTGTGAACGCTGCCGCGCCGGGTTCGACCTGCTGCAACGCCTGAGCGACGCCCCGCTGCAGCAATGCCCGCACTGCGGCGCACCCGTCCACCAACGCATCAGCGCCCCCACCGTGGTCGCCGGCAACAGCCACCGAACCAGCGAAAGCCATCTCGAAAAGCACGGTTTCACCCAATACCGCAAGGTCTCCAAGGGCGTCTACGAGAAAACCGCGGGCAAGGGACCGGCGCATATCGCCGACGACGGCAAGTGATGACACTTCGCCGCAGCCCGCATAAAAAGTGCAATGAAATCATGTTTCTTCGAATGAAGCATGACACCCTTTCACGATATGCGGGCACTTTGTTTCAGGCGCTGTCATACAGCTGAAACACTAAGCTCATTTCATTGCAACACGCACCGCCTACAAAGGCAGCAGGCAGGCATTGCCTTCAGACCGCAAACCGAGGAGTTACCGTGTTCAAGTCCATGAAAACGCGCATCGCCATTGTTGTCGCTGCCGCCACCCTGTTCAGCGCGGCCGCAGGCGCTACCGACGTCACCGGCGCCGGTTCGAGCTTCGTGTACCCCGTCCTGTCCAAGTGGTCGGCCACCTACGCCGAGAAGACGGGCAATCACATCAACTACCAGTCCATCGGTTCGGGCGGCGGTATCGCCCAGATCAAGGCAGGCACCGTCGACTTCGGCGCTTCCGACAAGCCGCTGGACGAGTCCGACCTCAACGCTCATGGCCTGGGCCAGTTCCCGATCGTGGTCGGCGGCATCGTGCCGGCGCTGAACGTGCCGGGCATCAAGACCGGCCAGCTGGTACTGGACGGCCCGACCCTGGCCAAGATCTTCCTGGGCAAGATCAAGACCTGGAACGATCCGGCCATCGCCAAGCTGAACCCGGGCGTGAAGCTGCCGTCGATGCGCATCAATGTCGTGCATCGCTCGGACGGTTCGGGCACCTCGTTCAACTTCACCAACTTCCTGTCCAAAGTCAGCCCGACCTGGAAGAGCGAAGTCGGCGAAGGCACCGCGGTCAAGTGGCCGACGGGCATCGGCGGCAAGGGCAACGAGGGCGTCTCCGCCTACGTCGGCCAGCTGAAGGGCTCCATCGGCTACGTCGAGTACGCCTACGCGCTGAAGAACCACATCAACTACGCGCTGATGAAGAACGCCGCGGGCAAGACCGTGAAGCCGGACAGCGAGACCTTCTCCGCCGCTGCCGCGACGGCCGACTGGTCGCACGCCAAGGACTTCCACCTGATCATGACCAACGCTCCGGGCGCCAACGCCTGGCCGATCACCGCCACCACGTGGGCGATCATGTACAAGAAGCCGAAGAACGCCGCCAACACCAAGGTCGTGTTCGACTTCTTCAAGTGGTCCTACGAGCACGGTCAGAAGCAGGCCGAGTCGCTGGACTACGTGCCGCTGCCGGACAGCCTGGTCAAGCGCATCGAGAACTACTGGAACACGCAGTTCTCGAAGTAAGACCCCAAGCTCCGGTATCGTTACGATGATACCGAGCCAGCAAGGCGACACGCCGGGTTCCTCCGGCGTGTCGCGTTTTCGTCTAACGGATCGCGGAATGCCAAGCCCACGATGAACGCTACCAGCCTCCCCGCCGAACCTCGCGAAAGCGACCAGCGTGCCCAGCGCGACGCTCGTCACGACCGCATTTTCCGTCTGATCCTGAAAGCTTGCGCACTGCTCGTGCTGCTCGCGCTGCTGGGCGCCGCTGCCTCCACGCTATGGGGCGGGCGCGAAGTGCTGTTCGGCCATACCTGGGAATTCCTGACCACATCGGACTGGAACCCGGTCGAGAACAAATACGGTGCGCTGGGACCGATCTTCGGCACGCTGGTCACTTCGATCATCGCCATCGTGCTCGCGGTGCCGATCAGCTTCGGCATCGCCCTGTTCCTCAGCGAGATCGCGCCAAGCTGGCTGCGCACGCCGGTGGCCACGGCCATCGAGCTGCTGGCGGCGATCCCCTCCATCATCTACGGCATGTGGGGCCTGTTCGTGTTCGTGCCATTCATGGCCGATCACGTCGAACCCAAACTCAGCGCCACGCTCGGCCAGCTGCCGATCATCGGCGCGCTGTTCGACGGCCCGCCGCTGGGCCTGGGTATCCTCACGGCCGGCATCGTGCTGGCGGTGATGATCATCCCGTTCATCTCCTCGGTCATGCGCGAGGTCTTCCAGACCGTGCCGACGCGGCTGAAGGAGTCGGCCTACGCGCTGGGCTCGACCAAGTGGGAAGTGGTCTGGGACATCATGCTGCCCTACACCCGCTCGGCCGTGATCGGTGGCATCTTCCTAGGCCTGGGCCGCGCGCTGGGCGAGACCATGGCGGTCACCTTCGTGCTCGGCAACTCCTACGACATCCAGGCCTCGCTGCTGATGCCGGGCACATCGATCTCCTCGTCCATCGCCAACGAATTCAACGAAGCGGTCGGCACGCACCGCTCGGCGCTGATCGCGCTCGGCTTCCTGCTGTTCGTGGTCACCTTCATTGTGCTGATGATCGCGCGGCTGATGCTGCGCCGCCTGTCGCGCAAGGAGGGTAACTGAGATGTCCGCCATCTACCGCCGCCGCTACGCGACCAACATCATCGCGCTGACCCTCAGCGGCATCGCCACGCTGATCGGCCTGACCTTCCTGGCCTGGATCCTGTGGATCACCATCAGCCGCGGCATCAGCGCCGTCGGCGTGCCGCTGTTCACCAAGATCACCGCCTACGCCGACCAGGGCGGCCTGGCCAACGCCATCGTCGGCAGCATGCTGATCGACCTGATGGCGATCCTGATCTGCGCGCCCATCGGCGTGTTGGCCGGCACCTACCTGGCCGAGTATGCGCGCCGTACCAAGCTGGGTTCGGTGATCCGTTTCCTCAACGACATCCTGCTGTCAGCGCCGTCGATCGTGCTGGGCCTGTTCGTGTACGTCATCGTGGTGCTGCCGATGACCTCGATCACCAACGGCTCCGTCAGTTTCTCGGCCTTTGCCGGCGCGGTGGCCCTGGCCCTGATCGGCCTGCCGGTGATCGTGCGCACCACCGATGAAATGCTGCAGCTGGTGCCCGGCACCCTGCGCGAAGCGGCGCTGTCGCTGGGCATCCCACAGTGGAAGCTGACCGTGCAGGTGCTGATGCGCGCCTCCGGTTCCGGCATCGCCACCGGCGTGCTGCTGGCGCTGGCGCGCCTGGCCGGCGAGACCGCCCCGCTGCTGTTCACCGCCTTCGGCAACAACTACATGGCCTACGGCCTGCTGGACAAGATGGCCAGCCTGCCGGTGTCCATCTACCAGTACACCAACGACCCCAACCCGGCGATGCATGCCATCGCCTGGGCCGGCGCACTGCTGATCACGCTGTTCGTGCTGGCGCTGTCCCTGCTGACCCGAATGTTCTTCGCGCGCAAGAAGGTGAACCATGACTAGCTTCGCCGCCACTCCGCCCACCACGGCCGACGCCCAGACCACGACGGCGTCGCGTACCCGTATCCAGGTGCGCGGTCTGGACTTCCACTACAACGGTTTCCATGCCCTGAAGCAGATCAGCATGGACATCCCCGAACGCAAGGTGACCGCCATCATCGGTCCCTCGGGCTGCGGCAAGTCCACCCTGCTGCGCGTGTTCAACCGCATCTACGCGATCTACCCGGGCCAGGTCGCCAGCGGCGACGTGCTGCTGGACGGCGAGAACATTCTCGATCCGCGCTATTCGATGAACCGTCTGCGCAGCAAAGTCGGCATGGTGTTCCAGAAGCCGGTGCCGTTCCCGATGACCATCTACGAGAACATCGCCTACGGCATCCGACATCACGAGAAGCTCAAGCGCAAGCAAATGGAAGAGCGCGTCGAGGAAGCCCTGCGCAGCGCGGCGCTGTGGGACGAGGTCAAGGACAAGCTCAAGCAGAGCGCCCTGGGCCTGTCCGGCGGCCAGCAGCAGCGCCTGTGCATTGCCCGCGGCATCGCCCTGAAGCCCGAAGTGCTGCTGCTCGACGAACCGACCTCGGCGCTGGACCCGATCGCCACCGGACGCATCGAGCAGCTGATCGAGGAACTGAAGAAGACCTTCACCATCGTCATCGTCACCCACAACATGCAGCAGGCGGCACGCGTGTCCGACCACACTGCCTTCATGTACATGGGCGAACTGATCGAGTTCGGCGATACCGAGAAAATCTTCACCAAGCCCGACAAGAAGCAGACCGAGGACTACATCACCGGCCGCTTCGGCTGATTCGAGTACGCTGCCCGCCTACCGCGCGGACCACACGAGACGCTGCCATGAATACTTCGACCGATCACATCATCAAGAGTTACGACAAGGAGCTGGAACGCCTGCGCGGCGAGATCGTGCGCATGGGCGAACTGGCGGTTTCGCAGCTGGAGGCAGCCATCGACGTGGTCGAACGCCGCGACGAGCGCGCCGCGCAGCGCGTGGTCGACAACGACGATGCCATCGATACCATGGAGCACGAGATCAGCCACGGCGTAGTCCGCCTGCTGGCCCTGCGCGCACCGATGGCCAGCGACCTGCGCGCGGTGTTCTCGGCCCTTCGCGTGGCCTCGGACATCGAACGCATCGGCGACTACGCGGCGAACGTGGCCAAGCGCTCGATCCCGCTGTCGATGGTCGCGCCGGTCTCGCCCGCGCACGGCCTTAAGCACCTGTCGCAGCTGGCCGCGGCCTCCGTGCGCAAGGTGCTCAACGCCTACCGCGAAGACGACGCCGAGATGGCGCACGAGGTCTGGCGCGACGACGTGGACGTCGACGAGGCCTACAACGCGCTGTTCCGCGAACTGCTGACCTACATGATGGAAGACCCGCGCAGCATCACCTCGTGCACGCACCTTCTGTTCATGGCCAAGAACATCGAACGCATCGGCGACCACGCCACCAACATCGCCGAGAACGTCTGGTTCGTGGTCAAGGGCGAGCCGCTGGAAGCGCCCCGCGAAAAAGGCGACGAGCCCACCCTTCCGACCGAGTAATAGACTCCCGTGACGCGCCTACCAGGGCGCGTCACGATTGGCATCGCGCGCCGCCCGGCGCGTCTTCACGCCGAACACCATGCCGTAGATGCTGATGAGCAACCACGCGCCCTCCAGCAGGAAGGCCGACAGGTTGAACTCGCCGAACACCAGCGAAATCAGCACACCCAGCGCACCCAGCGCGTTCATCAGCTGGTAGATCATGCGATGCCCGTTGAGCCGCTGCGCCTGCAGTAGAAAGAACGCCAGCAGCACCAGCGCCACGCCGACCAAGCCGATCCAGACATGCCAGGGAAGAATGCTCATGCGTGTCTCCTTGCGGTGATGACTCTGCGCTCATGATGCCCTGCTCATTCGCGCCACACCAGAGACCGGATTCAGCCGGCCCGGCATCCGATATTCCGACAAAGTGCGTGGCTACCCTTTGCTTCGAAATACGCGATGCGACCCCTGTGCGGCAAAAGCAGTTCCCAGACGGGCCTTTCCATCGCTCAGCGTATAGGGGAAATAGACCGTCACGGTGTACCCCCCTCGGTGCTCAAGCTCGATGACCACGACATCCGATTTGGATGCCCCATCGGGCATCTGCACACGAGCATTGTAGGCAAGCGCCGTTGCGCGGATCCGCCCCGCTTTCGCCTTTTGCGCGAAGCCTGCGCGCAACATCGCGATGGCTTGTGTTGAATCAGGGCGTGCATCCCCTTCGCCAGCCATCGCCATCTCGACCTTTCCGGAAAAGGTGAGATCCGCCCCGAAGGGAAAGAATTCACCATGCCTGGCCAAGGATTGCTCGGCAAAGGGAAGCACCGCATCAACGAGTTGCTGTGCCTCATCCTTCGGCGACATGGATCGGCACAAGCCTGGCAGGAAAAGGCAAACAAGGATCAGGCCGACACTTGAAATCTTCATCGGAAGCCAGCCACTCCATGGTCGTGACGATCGTTACAGAAATCACGCACGCCGCTGACGTAACGCCTCGAACAGCGCGACACCGGCACTGACGGACACGTTGAGGCTCTCCATCTCGCCCGGCATCGGAATGCGCGCGAGGAAGTCGCAGGTCTCGCGTGTCAGGCGACGCATGCCCTCGCCTTCGCTGCCCAGCACCAGGGCGCACGGACCTTTCAGGTCGATGTCGTACAGGTCCGTCTCGGCCTCGCCGGCGAACCCGGTCAGCCACACACCGGCGTCCTTCAGCACGCGCAGCGCGCGCGCCAGGTTGGTCGCTGCCACCAGCGGCACGCGATCCGCGCCGCCGGCCGAAGCGCGGCGCACGACCGGCGTCATGCCGACCGCGCGGTCCTTGGGCACGATGACGGCCGTGGCCGAGGCCGCCGCCGCACTGCGCAGGCATGCGCCGAGATTGTGCGGATCGGTGACGCCGTCCAGCACCAGGAACAGCGCTTCGCTGCCGGCCTCCTCGGCCAGACGAGCCAGATCGTTCTCGCTCAAGGCCTCGGGCGCAGCGTAGCTGGCCGCGATGCCCTGATGACGCGCACCGCCGGCGACGCGCTCGAGCTGGTCGCGCGCGACCTCGGTCACGGCGATGCCCTGCTTGCGCGCCCGCGCCGCCAGTTCGGCCACGCGCGGGTTGCGCGCACCGCGTTCGACCCGCACTTCGCGCACGCGCTCGGCGTCGTGTCCCAGGGCCCCGTCGACCGGATTGATGCCGACGATCCAGGTGGTATTGCTCATTACTTGCGGCTCCCGCGCTTACCGGCCGCCCCCTTGGACGCGGCACGTTTCTTCTTGTGGGCGGCTTTCGCCTTGGATTTGGATTTCGACGGAGCCTTCGCCTCAGACGCGGCCTTGGTCCGCGGCTTGCCCTTGGCGCCGGACGCTCTCCCGGATTTCCGAGACGCCGAACCCGACGCCTCGGCGTCACGCGCGTTCCGGCCTCTGCCTTCGCTCCTGCCCGCCGACTCCTCGAACAGACGGAAGTCGATCTTGCGATCCTCCATGCTGGCACGAAGCACCTGGATGCGCACGCTTTCGCCGAGACGGAACGTGCGACCGGTGCGCTCGCCCTTGAGCAGACGACGATTGGCGTCGAAATGATAATAGTCGTTGGGCAGCTGGCTGATGTGCACCAGCCCCGACACACCGTGCCCGTCCAGTTCCACGAACAGCCCGAACGAGGTCACGCCGGTGACACGGCCATCGAACGATTCGCCGACGTGCTTTTCCATCCACACGCACTTCAGCCGCTCGTCGACATCGCGCTCGGCTTCCTCGGCGCGGCGTTCGCGCTGCGAACAGTGCGCGGCCATCTTCGCCATCTGCTCGTCGGAATAGACGTAGTTCTTCGGCTTGCCCTTGCGCAGCGCGTAACGGATCGCGCGATGCACCAGCAGATCGGGATAGCGCCGGATCGGCGAAGTGAAGTGCGCGTAGGCATCCAGCGACAGACCGAAATGACCGTGGTTCTGCGGCAGATAGACGGCCAGGCTCATCGAACGCAGCAGCACCGACTGGATCAACTCGAACTCGGGTTTGTCGCGCACCTTCTTCAGCAGCTTGTCGTAGTCGCCCGGATGCAGCTTCTCCAACGGCGGGAGCTGCAACTTGTACTGGCGCAGGAATTCCTGCAGATCCTCGTACTTGTCCGCCGGCGGCGAGGCGTGCACGCGGAACAGCGCCGGTATCTTCTTGCGTTCCAGAAACTTCGCCGCCTGCACGTTGGCGGCGATCATGCATTCCTCGATCAGCTTGTGCGCATCGTTGCGCGGCGTGACTTCGACCTGGTTCACCTCGCCCTTGCCGTCCAGTCGAAACTTGGCTTCGGCAGTATCGAACTCGATCGCTCCGCGACGGCGACGCTGACCGTCCAGCGCCCGATACAGCGCGTGCAGATCCTCCAGCTGCGGCACATGCGCGGACAGACGCTCGCGCGCCGCCGCGTCCTGCTCGCCGACGACCTGCCAGACTTCGTCGTAGGTCAGGCGCGCATGCGAGCGCATGACGCCCTCGTAGAAGCGCGAGCGGGTGACTTCGCCCCGCTTGTTGACCGACATGTCACACACCAGGCACAGGCGGTCGACCTTCGGGTTCAGCGAACACAGCCCGTTGGACAACGCTTCCGGCAGCATTGGCACCACGAAGCCCGGGAAATAGGTCGACGTGCTGCGCTCGAAGGCCTCTTCGTCCAGCGGTGTGCCGGGCTGCGTGTAGTGAGCGACGTCGGCGATGGCGACCACCAGCCGCCAGCCGCCGCCGCGCTTGGGCTTGGCATAGACGGCATCGTCGAAATCCTTGGAGTCGTCGCCGTCGATGGTCACCAACGGCAGGTCGCGCAGATCGGTGCGACCATCCAGGTCGCTCTCGCGCACGTCCACCGGCATCTTCTCGACGGCGGACAGGACCGCCTGCGGCCATTCGTGCGGCAGATCGTGCTGGGCGATGGCCACCTCGACCAGCAGCGACGGCTTGAGCCGGTCGCCGAGTACGCTGACGATGGCGCCGATGGGACCGCGCTTGGCATTGGGCGGCTCGGTGATTTCGGCGATCACCACCTGCCCGGCGCGCGCGCCGTTGCAGCGGTCCGGCGGAATCAGCACATCCTGATGCACGCGGTCGTCGTCGGGCACCACCACGGTGATGCCGCGCTCGGTCATCACACGGCCAACGATGCGCGAAAAGCGCCGCTCCAGCACCTCGGCGATCGCGCCCTTGCGGCGGCCGCGACGGTCGACGCTGACGATGCTGGCCAGCACGCGGTCGCCGTGCAGCACCTTGCGCATCTCGTACGGCGACAGATACAGGTCCGGGCTGCCATCATCCGGGCGCAGGAAACCGTAGCCGTCGGCGTTGGCCAGCACCTCGCCGGCAATGAGGTCCAGTTTGCGCGCCACGCCGTAGCCTTCGCGGCGAGTGCGCAGCAGCTGGCCGTCGCGGACCATCGCGCCCAGACGCTTGTCCAGGGCCTGCTGATCGACCTCCTCGGTCAATCCCAGCGCCTCGGCGATGGTCTCCTCGCGCATCAGCTCGCCGCGCGCTTCCAGCAGCGCAAGAATCGCTTCGCGACTGGGAATCGGGCGCGCGTAGCGTTGCGCTTCGCGTTCGGCCCAGGGATCGTTCGGCGATGCGCCGGCGGCTTTGCCGGGAATCTTGCCGGAACGTGTTGTTTTCTTGGTCAAAGGAAATCCTTGTGAGAATGATTGGCACCGTCTTCGAAAAAAAGACCGCAGCCGGATGTTGACAAGTGGGCTTCAGGTACCTATCTTACGCGGCTCCGCAACGCCCATGGCGTTGCCCGCACCTTGCCCAGGTGGCGGAATTGGTAGACGCACTAGTTTCAGGTACTAGCGGGTAAAACCGTGGAGGTTCGAGTCCTCTCCTGGGCACCATTTTAAGGTAACGCGACGCTAATACAGTCCCGGTACCGCCCTGAAAACCCCGCCTCGAGCGGGGTTTTTAGTATCTGCGATCCGCACCGATTCAGACTTCGCCGCCGGGACGCTCCAGGGTCGCCTTCAGCTCCACCATGTTGCCCTCTGGATCATACAGATACAACGACGGACCGCTGCCCTGCGCGCCATAGCGCTGACCGGATTCGCCGATGCGTACACCGTGCGCCTGCAGATGAGCGACGATGCGTTTTTCGTGGAACGGATCCACGCGTAGGCACAGATGATCCATGTTGTGCCCCTCGTCGCCCGGCGCCGCGCCGCCCTTGCGGCCGATGGCGCCATCCACGCTGACCAGATCGATCAGACAACTGCCGGCGCGAAGCTGCAGCAACCCGATCTCCTCCTGCCAGCGTTCGGCGGTACAGCCGAGCACTTCGCAATAGAAGCGCCGCATGCGGTCGAGATCGTGCACGCGCAGTACCACATGATCGATCTGGGCGATGTCGAAGGGCCTGTCGGCCATGCCGAGACTCCATGGAACGCGAATCGGGCCTCATGATGCGGGCGCCCGAATGAACCTGTCCACACCGCGACAGACACGAGCAGACAAAAAAGGCGTTGGAGGCTGGCGAAAAATACGCCAGCGCCCTGTATAATCGCGCCCTGTGACACCACGGTGGGAGAAGCGGGGCAACCCGCTGCCGAAGGCGCAACGCCCGTAATCGCTCAGGCTCCCGTACCACCGCCGCGAAACGGCCCGTCGAAACACCGGCGCGCACGCCGCAAAACACTCTGGAGAGACCGGTTCGATCCGGCGCCGAAGGGGCAGAAAGCGCGACGCGCTTTTCAAACTCTCAGGCAAAAGGACAGAGGGGCGCGCAACGAGACATCCGCAGGATGCGTTCTGGCGTCACGTCCGCAAAAGCGGACTGCCCGGCGAATCACGCCGGCACGACCACCGGAACCGCCCGCGAGGTCTCATCGACCGCCGCCCAGCTTCCGGACCGTCCGCCATGAGCCAGCCCTCCACGCCTTCCCTGCGCGACCTCGAACAGCACGACGCCTTCGTCGCCCGTCACATCGGCCCCAACGACGCCGAAATCCAGCAGATGCTCGAGGCCGTCGGCCACGATTCGCTGGAAGCGATGACCGACGCCATCGTGCCCGGCTCCATCAAGTCCACCGCACCGCTGAACCTCCCGGACGCGATCACCGAGGAAGAGGCGCTGGCCCGTATCCAGGCCGTCGCGAAGAAGAACACCGTCGCGCGCAGCTTCATCGGCCAGGGCTATTACGGCACGCATACGCCCGCCGTCATCGCCCGCAACATCTTCGAGAACCCGGGCTGGTACACGGCCTACACGCCGTACCAGGCGGAGATCTCGCAGGGCCGCATGGAAGCGCTGATCAACTTCCAGACCATGGTCGCCGACCTGACCGGTATGGAAATCGCCAACGCCTCGCTGCTGGACGAGGCTACCGCCGCTGCCGAAGCCATGGCGCTGGCCATGCGCAAGGCCAAAGCGAAGTCGAACGTGTTCTATGTCGCCGACGGCGTGCACCCGCAGACGCTGGAAGTGCTGAAGACCCGCGCCGAGAGCCTCGACATCGAACTGCGCTTCGGCCCGGCCGCCGAAGCCGCCGGGGACGACGGTTTCGGCGTACTGCTGCAGTACCCGGACACCTTCGGCCGCATCGCCGACCACGCCGCCCTGACTGCCGCCGTGCACGCACGCGGCGCACTGGTCGTGGTCGCCACCGATCTGCTGGCGCTGACCCTGATCGCCTCGCCCGGCAGCTGGGACGCCGACATCGTCATCGGCAACAGCCAGCGCTTCGGCGTGCCGCTGGGCTTCGGCGGCCCGCACGCCGCCTGGCTGGCCTGCCGCGACGCCTACAAGCGCAACATGCCGGGCCGCCTGATCGGCGTGTCGGTGGACGCCGAAGGCAAGAAGGCCTACCGCCTGACCCTGCAGACCCGCGAGCAGCACATCCGCCGCGAGAAGGCGACCTCCAACATCTGCACCGCGCAGGTGCTGCTGGCGGTGATGGCTGGCATGTATGCCGTCTACCACGGCCCGGAAGGCCTGCAGCGCATCGCCCGCCGCACGCACCGCCTCACCGCCATCCTCGCCGCCGCGCTGCGCGAGGCCGGTATCCAGGTGGACGGCGACTTCTTCGACACCCTGCACATCACCGGCGTCGACGCCACGGCCCTCCACGCCAAGGCCGCTGCCGCCGGCATCAACCTGCGCGACATCGACGACACCCGTGTCGGCATCAGCCTGGACGAGACCACCACCCGCGCCGAAGTCATGACGCTGGCCAGCCTGTTCGGCGCCACCATCAGCGACGTCGACGCCTTGGACGCCGCCACGCCCGACGCCCTGCCCGCCACCCTGCTGCGTCGCACGCCGTTCCTGACCCATCCGGTGTTCAACACCCACCACAGCGAGCACGAACTGCTGCGCTACCTGCGCAGCCTGTCCGACAAGGATCTGGCGATGGATCGCACCATGATCCCGCTGGGCAGCTGCACCATGAAGCTCAACGCCACCTCGGAAATGATCCCGGTGAGCTGGCCCGAGTTCGCCAACATCCATCCGCTGGCACCGGCTGTGCAGACCGCCGGCTACGCCCAGCTCATCACCGAGCTGGAGCAGATGCTGGCCGAATGCACCGGCTACGATGCCGTCAGCCTGCAGCCGAACTCCGGCGCGCAGGGCGAATACGCCGGCCTACTGGCGATCCGCGCCTGGCATCGTTCGCGCAATGAGGGCCACCGCAACGTGTGCCTGATTCCCGAGTCCGCACACGGCACCAACCCGGCCTCCGCGCAGATGTGCGGCATGAAGGTGGTGGTGACCAAATGCGACGCCAACGGCAACGTCGACGTCGAGGACATCCGCGCACAGGCCGAGAAGCACGCGAACGACCTGGCCGCGATCATGCTGACCTATCCGTCCACGCACGGCGTGTTCGAGGAAGACGTGGTCGAGATCTGCGAGATCGTGCATGCGCACGGTGGTCAGGTGTACACCGACGGCGCCAACATGAATGCGCTGGTGGGCTTGGCCAAACCGGGCAAGTGGGGCTCGGACGTCTCGCACCTCAACCTGCACAAGACCTTCTGCATCCCGCACGGCGGCGGTGGTCCGGGCGTCGGCCCGTGCGCGGTGAAGTCGCATCTGGCGCCGTTCCTGCCGCGCGCGTTCGGTGGCGAAGGCGATGTCGGCATGGTCAGCCAGGCCACCTTCGGCAGCGCGTCCATTCTGCCCATCACCTGGATGTACATCACCATGATGGGCGCCGCCGGCCTGCGCAAGGCCAGCCAGGTCGCGCTGCTCAACGCCAACTACGTGTCCAAGCGCCTCGCGCCGCACTACAAGACGCTGTACACCGGCCGCAAGAAGCTGGTGGCGCACGAGTGCATTCTCGACCTGCGTCCGTTCAAGGACAGCGTCGGCATCGAGGCCGAGGACGTCGCCAAGCGCCTCATCGACTTCGGCTTCCACGCCCCGACCCTGAGCTTCCCGGTCGCCGGCACGCTGATGGTCGAGCCGACCGAGAGCGAGTCGCTACACGAACTGGACCGCTTCATCGACGCCATGATCGAGATCCGCGAGGAAATCCGCGCGATCGAGGACGGCAAGCTTGACCGCGACGACAACCCGCTGAAGAACGCGCCGCACACCGCGACCATGGTCGCCGGCAGCGAGTGGACCCACGCCTACCCGCGCGAGTTGGCCGCCTTCCCGCTGGCCGTGCTCAAGCAGCAGAAGTACTGGCCGCCGGTTGCCCGCGTCGACAACGTCTACGGCGACAAGAACGTGTTCTGCGAATGCATCCCGGTCGAGGCCTACAAGGAAGCCGAAACCGAGGCATAAATCGTTTCTATTTCGGAGTTTTCCGACAGCGCGGGCCTTCGGGTCCGCGTTTTTTTATGCGCGTCCTAATCGTTCCTTCACGGTGCGCGAACGGCCTTCGTCGTCATTCCGGCTACGCCGGAGGCTCCTCGGGCGGAAGCTTGTCGAGCACGCCCTCCAGATCCTCGATCATCGCTTGCAGCGCATCATGCAGCTGCCCCTGGCGATCCATGAGATCGGCGATCGCATCGGCTTTCTTCAGCCTCGACAATTCGCCGTCGAAGACCAGCCACTCGGCGGTCAGCACCTCGACGTTGTTCTTGGCGTAATGCCGCATTTCCTTGAGTTGCGCCAGCGTATCGCGCAGGCGATCGGCCGTGCTCTTGCTGCTTTCGGCGGACATGACACGCTCCTTCGATGGAAGGTACGGCCATCGTACGCCGCACGCACACGCATCGCAGCGGGGCCTCATCGCCCGGCTTGTTCAGCGCCGCCAAGAAGGTATAACATTTGTTATAACCTGAGTGTGGAGCGATCCCATGAAACTGAAAATCACCGCCATCGGCAATTCCTCCGGCGTGATCCTGCCCAAGGATCTGTTGGCCCGGCTTCGCCTGCAGAAAGGCGACGAACTCTACGCCGTGGAAACGCCCGACGGCATCAAGCTGACCGCGTACGACCCCAAGCTGGCTGCACAGATGGAAGTGGCCGAACAGATCATGCGCGAGGACCGCCAGGTTCTGCACAAGCTGGCGCAGTAGCGGGGACCCGTCATGATTACCTGGATCGAGAAACCGCTCGCCCCCGCCATCCACGACCGCCAACTGGCCGAACATGGGGGCGGCAACGGCGTACGCGACGAGAGCCTGCTCGAGTCCGCATTGGCGCGCCCTCAGCGGATGCACGCCTACGGCGAACCGCCTGCCGACCTGGCCGACCTGGCCGACCTGGCCGACTTGGCCGATCTCGCCGCATCGCTGGCGCATGCAGTGGCGCGCAATCATCCCTTCGTTGATGGCAACAAGCGGACCGCGCATGTCTGCTACCGCGTCTTCCTGGCGCTCAACGATGCCCGACTGGTCGCCAGCGACGAGGAGAAATACGCACACATGCTGTCCCTGGCCGAAGGCCGCCTGAGCGAAGCCGAGTTCGCCGCCTGGTTGCGCGATCACCTGGAACTGGAAACCGACGGCAGCGTGCATGAGTCCCGCGAGCGCTACCGCGCCGACTGAATCACTCGAGACATTCTGGAATCAGGCTTTGCAGCGCAGGCCGCAGCAGCAGAGCCGCGGCAGCCGCTGATCAAAGATCGACACCCTCTCGCGGCACGGCGCCCTCTTCCACTTCCTTGCGCGTCGCCCAGCGCACTACCTTTCCGATGCTCAGCCCCTGCACCAGGATCGAGAACACCACGATGTAGTACGTCATGCTCAGGATCAGGTCGCGCGGTGGTCCAGACGGCAGTGACAACGCCAGCGCGATCGAGATCGCGCCGCGCAATCCGCCCCAGGTCAGCACCTGCCACGCCCCGCGCGGCATGTTGAAGTAGCGCGACAGCACCGCCATCGGTGCGCCCGCACACAGCAGCCGCGCAATCAGCGCCACCACGATCATGCCGGCCGACACCAGCAACACTTGCAGCGAGAACGTCACCGCCGCGAACTCCAGTCCGATCAGCACGAACAGCACCGAATTGAGCATCCAGTCCAGCAGCTCCCAGAACTCGTCGTGATGCTTGCGCGTCAGCTCGGACATGCCGAACTCGCGCCCGTGCTCGCCGACCACCAGACCGGCCACCACCATCGCCAGCGGACCCGACACCTCCAGCTCGCGCGCCAGCGCATAGCCGCCGAGCACCGCCGCCAACGTGATCAGAATCTCGACCTGATAATTATCGATAGTGCGCAGGATGCGGTAGGTGATCCAGCCCAGAATGAGCCCGTAGATCAGGCCGCCGCCCGCCTCGCGCGCCAGCAGCACCGCGCCGTGGCCCCAATCCGGCGCACCGCCGTCCGCGATCATGCCCAGCAGCATGGCGAACAGCACCACGCCGATACCGTCGTTGAACAGCGACTCACCGCTGATCACCACATCCATGCTGCGCGGCGCACCGGCACTGCGGATGATGCCCGCCACCGCCACCGGATCAGTCGGCGAAATCAGCGCCCCGAAAATCAGGCAATACGGCAGCGACAGCGAAAGTCCCGCCCAGCCCAACGCCAGCCACACCGCCCCGCCGATCAGCAGCGTCGAGGCAATCGTCCCCAGCACCGCCAGCGCCGTCACATGCCACCGATACGCATGCAGATCGCTGAAATCCACCCCCAGCGCCGCCGCGAACAGCAGCACCGACAACATCCCCTTCAGCACCACCTCGGGAAAATCGATGGACGCCAGCAGCGACGTCTCGTAGTCATGCAGGCCGCTGAATCCCATCCCGTTGAGCAGCGCCAGCACCAGCGACCCGACCAGCGCGATCACCATCACCCCGATCGCCGTCGGCAAGCGCACGAAGCGATGATTGATGTAGGCCACGCCTGCGGTGATCACCAGCAGGACGACCGCGATGTTGAACATGGAGCACTCCCCATCACACGACCGCGACAGCATGTCGCGCATGGTTTCCATGGTATCGGGCCTAACGCACGTCGTGAATCGCTTAAGCCCTGAACGTAGTCATTTCTCGGCGCTGAACGACGACCGCCCACAGCTACTGAATCATGGAACACGATCCTTCCGCTCCTTGTCCAAGACGATGTCGTGCGCCGGGCAGGAAGCCTTGCACCGCCGTGGATCACGCATACAGTTTGCGAACGCTCAGGTCGCAAAATCGTATGTCGCCACCAGGACCTTCGCCCGGTTCATCGCCACGTCGCAGCCCTGCCGGCCAACGGCTCTAGTTTCACGCCTCCGCGATGACGCAGATCAATCCACGACGAGTCGCGCCGCCTACACTTGGATGGGTATCCACCGCGCCCTAGCCCGCACACAACGCCACGCCTCAGCCCCCAACGACCGGAGCCGCCATGAGTGATCTCTACCGCAAAGCCACCAGCAAATCCGTCGCCCGCGCCTTCGAAGACCTGCAAGCCGCGCTCAAACAGCACAAATTCGGCCTGCTGCATCACTACGACTTCCAGGAAACCCTCAAGAACAAAGGCTTCGACCTACCCGAAGCCTGCCTGGTCCTGGAAGTCTGCAACCCCGCCCAGGCCCACGCCGTCCTCGGTATCGACATGAACCTCAACATGGCGCTGCCCTGCCGCATTTCGATCTATGAAGATGCCGGCCAGACCTGGATCGGCATGGTGCCGCCGACCGAGCAACTCAAGTTGATCTCCGACGACCCGCAGATTGCTAAGGCGGCTGGGGGCGTGGAGGCGGCGCTGAAGGCCATCATTGATGAAGCAGCTTGAGGTCGGGCACTGGACCCCATCCCCTTCGCCGCCTTTTCCTACCCATCAAACCGTCGCGCGATAAGTGACAGCATTTAGTTTCAAGCGCTCACGCATGTTCCCGCGCAGCATGAACATGCGCGGCTGCGCGCGGAACTCGAACAATCGATAGAGATGAAACTGTCGCTGCATCCGTTCAGAGAAATCGACTTCGTTCCGGCTGACGTAGAACGGCGTGGCTTTAGCAAAGGCCGTCGTCTTGACCTCAATAAAGCGTTCGCGGCCGCTATCTTCGTAGGAAAGAATGTCGTACCCGGCACCATCTCCTCGTGTCGCAGCAACATGCTCGACCTTACCGGCAAGTGCCTCGCGGCCGAGGCGTTCCAAGCGATCTCGCTCATACGCCAAGACAAGCTCTTCGCCTGCCTTCCCCAAGGCTCGGTTGCGCGACTCCCGGGCTACGTAATCTCGCTGTACGGGTAGAAAAGATGGTGATTTCGCAGCCTTCGGATCGCTCACTTTGGAAGGCTTTGGCGGGTCGTCCAACCAGTAGCCAAAATCAACGCCTGCAGGCGCTAGTGCCGGCTGTGTAGCTGCGTGAATCGCCGCCTGGTCGAACAACGGATCATCGGCGATCTGCTCGACCACGACTTCATGCAACAAAGCCTGGTAGTTTCCAAGCGGCTTATAGCCCGCGATGTACGGGCAATTCATCGCAATCAGGATGGGCGCTGATGTTCTGATGCTTACGTTCGATGGAGCCTTCGGAGCGATCATTCAGCAGCTTCTGCAGCACCCGCCGGTGCTCCGCCTTGCTGTATGCCTGGCCGCTAAGCTCTTGAATAAGCATGCGTCGATAGTCGGCAACCGCTGCTTCGACCTCCTCGCGCGTCCATCCCTTGTTTGCCACCCAAGTCCCCCTGAACCAACGAGCCAAACTGCAAGATTGGCAGTTTCCCTCTGGTTACCTATGCTGGAAGCAATGCGCAACGAGCCGGACAACTTCCCGGCCGTGACCTGACCAGGAAACGATACACCACATGTTTGAAAACGCGTTCAACAACATCGACAAAGTCATGCGGAACGACGAGGGCCTGGCTTCCGAGCTGGACTACGCCGAGCAGACCTCCTGGCTGCTGTTCCTTAAGTACCTGGAGGACATGGAAAAAGAGTGGGAAGACGAGGCTACGCTTGAAGGTCACGACTACACGCCCATCCTGGATGAACCGTACCGCTGGCAGTCGTGGGCGATGCCCCGGACCGAAGACGGCGAGCCGGACATCAACGCGGCCCTGACCGGCGACGATCTGATCGAGTTCGTCAACGGCAAGCTGTTCCCCTACCTCAAGACCTTCCGCGAATCGGTGGACGACCCCGATACGCTGGAATACAAGATCGGCGAGATCTTCTCCGAGATTGCCAACCGCTTCCGTTCCGGCTACTCGCTGCGCGATGCGCTGGAGATCGTCGACCAGCTCAATTTTGGCAGCACCGAGGCCAAGCACGAGCTGTCCGACCTGTACGAGACGCGCATCAAGCGCATGGGCAACGCCGGCCGCAACGGCGGCGAGTACTACACGCCACGTCCGCTGATCCGCGCCATGATCAAGGTGGTCAACCCGCAGATCGGCGAGACTATTTATGACGGGGCTTGCGGATCGGCGGGATTTCTGTGCGAGGCCTGGGAAACCCTGCGCCGCGATGACCTGTCCTCGGCCGACTGGGACACGCTCCAGCACCGGACCTTCTACGGGCAGGAGAAGAAGTCGCTCGCCTACGTGCTGGGCGTGATGAACATGATCCTGCACGGCATCGACGCGCCGTCCATCCGTCACACCAACACGCTCACCCAGGATGTGATGGATATCCAGGAGAAGAACCGCCACGACATCGTACTGGCCAACCCGCCTTTCGGCGGCGGCGAGCGCAAGGAAGTACAGCAGAACTTCCCGATCAAATCGGGCGAGACGGCCTACCTGTTCCTGCAGCACTTCATCCGCAAGCTCAAGGCTGGTGGTCGCGGCGCGGTGGTCATCAAGAACACCTTCCTCAGCAACACCGACAACGCCAGCATCGCCCTGCGCAAGGAACTGCTGGAAAGCTGCAACCTGCACACCGTGCTCGACTGCCCAAGTGGCACGTTCCAGGGCGCGGGCGTCAAGACCGTGGTGCTGTTCTTCGAGAAAGGATCGAAGACGCGCAATATCTGGTACTACCAGCTCGATCCGGGACGTAGCCTGGGCAAGACCAATCCGCTTAACGACGACGATCTAGCCGAGTTCGTGGCCTTGCAGAAGGATAAGGCCAACAGCGACAAGAGCTGGACGGTGCCAGTGAAGAATGTGGACAAGGCCACCTCGGACCTATCGGTGAAGAACCCGAACGCGCCCGAAGCCGAGCCGCTGCGTAGCCCCGAGCAGATCATTGCCGACATGCTCGCACGGGATGCCGAGACAGCGGAGATACTGAAAGACATTCGGGGGCTGTTATGAAACAGCAAGTCAGTGTAGCGGTCGACTCCAGCTGGTCATTTCGTCCGTTAGGTGACGTTTTCGACGTGGTAGGCGGTGGCACGCCTTCTAAACGATCTACCGCTTACTACGATGGAAACATTCCTTGGGCAACGATCAGAGACATGAATGCGGAGCACCTATCGACTACTGAACACACTATCAGCCTTGAAGGACTCAAAAACTCTTCAGCCAAGTTGATTCCGGCAGGTGAAGTAATTATGGCCAGCCGTGTAGGATTGGGTAAAGCCTGCATCCTTAAGCAAGACACTGCGATCAATCAAGATATTCGAGCCCTTATACCTAAAACCCCTGAAGATATAGAACGGAAATTTTGCCTTTATTGGTTGCAAAGCATCACGGATCGAATCGTTTCTGCAGGTTCTGGTGCCACGGTTCAAGGTATTAGACTACCATTCATCAAATCACTTCCCTTCCCGTTCATAAACCGCGAGCAGCAGAAGCGAGTCGTTGAGATGCTCGATCAGGCCCTCGCTGCTCTAGACTGCGCCCGCGGCCATGCCGAGGCTAACCTAAAAGACTGTCGGGAAATATTTTCTGTGGCTGCAAGCTCTATTGTTGAGCGAATGTCTAAGGGGCGACAGGAACGTCTGCGTCTCGGCTCAATTGTGACGCGACTCACTAATGGTTATGTCGGCGCCACAAGAAATATTTACGTTGATTCAGGCATCCCATATCTCCTTGCACGTCATGTGCGAGATAACACCCTGACATTTGATGGTCGAACGCACGTCTCACCAGAATTCAACGAGAAAAATAAGAAGTCAAAGCTCAAAGCTGGTGATGTCTTGCTTGTTCAGAGTGGACATATCGGCCATTGCGCAGTAGTACCGGAGGAACATGACGGACACAATTGTCACGCGATGATCGTCATTACGACTCTCGACGACGTTATTTCGGGACCTTATCTTTCTGCCATATTCAATACTCCGTATATGCAGGACGAATTCCAAAGAATTCGGACCGGATCAACTGTTCCCCACTTGACATGCAAGATGGTCCGTGAGCTCTTGATCGACGTGCCACCGCGCCAAGTTCAGGATGAAATCATGGACGAGATCGAGACCCTCAAGAAGCGTACTCATGCTTTGCAATTTAGATACGCAAAAGATCTGAACAATATTGCCGACCTCCGCCAATCCCTCCTGCACAAAGCCTTCTCTGGCCAACTAACCTGAGCCCATGAGCGAGACCGAAGCCGACACCCGCGCCAACCGCATCGACCCCGTCCTGCGCGACGCGGGCTGGGGTGTCGTGGAAGGCTCCAAGGTCCATCGCGAACTGATCTGCCCCGGCCGCATCACCGGCGGCGGCGGACGGGCCAATCCGCTGTCGGCGGACTACGTGCTCAGCTATCGCGACCGCAAGCTGGCAGTGATCGAAGCCAAGCGTGCCGGGCTGGGGCATACGGACGGTGTCGGCCAGGCCAAGGATTACGCCAGCCGCCTGCAAGCGCGCTTCGCCTACGCCACCAACGGCATCGGTTGGTACGGCATCGACATGCACACGGGCACGGAAGGCGATATCGCCCTGCCCTTTCCCACCCCGCAGCAACTGTGGGATCGCTGCTTTCCCGAAGGCAATGACTGGCGCGACCGCTTCGGCGCGGTGCCCTTCGAAACCGGTGGCGGCAAGTGGCAGCCGCGCTACTACCAGCACAACGCCATCACCGCCGTACTGGAGGCCATCGCCAAGGGCGATCAGCGTATCCTGCTGACCCTGGCCACCGGCACCGGCAAGACCTCCATCGCTTTCCAGATCGCCTGGAAGCTGTTCCACGCTAAGTGGAACCTGAGCCGCGACCCGGTGCGTCGTCCACGCATCCTGTTCCTGGCGGACCGCAACATCCTGGCCGATCAGGCCTACAACGCCTTCAGCGCCTTCGCTCCCGACGCGCTGTGCCGGATCAGCCCCGACGAGATCCGTAAGCAGGGCAAGATTCCGCGCAACGCCAGCGTGTTCTTCACCATCTTCCAGACCTTCATGACCGGCGAAGGCCAGTTCACCTTCGAAGGCTACGAACCGGATTTCTTCGACTTCATTGTCATCGACGAGTGCCATCGCGGCGGCGCCAAGGACGAGAGCACCTGGCGCGGCATCCTCGAATACTTCGAACCCGCCGTGCAGCTGGGCCTGACCGCCACGCCCAAGCGCGACGCCAACGCCGACACCTACGCCTACTTCGGCGAGCCGGTCTACACCTATGCGCTGAAGGAAGGCATCGGCGACGGCTTCCTGACGCCTTTCAAGGTGCGGCAGATGGCCAGCACGCTGGATACCTACACCTTCTCTGACGACGACGAGGTGGTCGCTGGCGAGATCGACCCGGACAAGGAATACACCGAGGCCGATTTCAACACCAAGCTCATCATCAATGAGCGCGAGGAAAGCCGCGTGGCCGAGTTCATGGACCAGATCGACCAGCGCCAGAAGACGCTGGTGTTCTGCGCCACTCAGGACCATGCCGCGCGGGTGCGCAACTTCATCAACGCGATCAAGGACAACCCTGATCCGCACTACTGCGAGCGGGTCACGGCGAACGACGGCAAGCTCGGCGAGCAGCACCTGCGCGAGTTCCAGGACAACGAGAAGACGCTGCCCACGATCCTGACCACCTCGCACAAGCTGTCCACCGGCGTGGACGCGCGCAACGTGCGCAACATTGTGCTGCTACGCCCGATCAAGTCGATGATCGAGTTCAAGCAGATCATCGGCCGTGGCACGCGCACCTTCGATGGCAAGGACTTCTTCACCATCTACGACTTCGTGAAGGCCTACGAGCACTTCAACGACCCGGAATGGGACGGCGAGCCGTTGCCGCCGGAAGGACCAAGAAGGCCCCGACCACCCGGAGAGTCCGATCCCCCAGGTCCTGGAGGTGGCGGTGAAATCGGTGAACCACCCCCGCCTCGCGAAAGGATCATCGTAAAGCTGGCAGATGGCAAAGAACGCACCATCCACTACCTCCGAGCGACCACGTACTGGTCCCATGATGGTCGACCGATCACCGCCAAGGAATTCATGGAGCAGCTGTTTGGTGACCTGGGCACGATGGTCACATCCGAAGATGAACTGCGCACGATCTGGAGCGACCCGGACCGCCGCGAAGCCTTCATGCAACGCCTCACCGAACGCGGGTACGACAGTGAGCGACTCAATGATATGCGCCGACTTATCGATGCACCGAATAGCGACATCTTCGACGTGCTCGCCTACGTCCGCTTCACACTTGCTCCTCGTGCCCGTAGAGAGCGTGCGAATCATGCACGCGAAACTGGTTTGAGTGGGCACGAGCGGGCCATGCGTGAATTTCTCGACTACGTCCTCTGCGCATACGAACGTGATGGTGTAGAAGAGTTGGCGTCACGAAAAATTGCCGACTTCTTGCGCATCCGCTACGGCGGAGTCAATGATGCGAAACGTGCACTGGGGACGGTCCCGAATATCCGGAAGGCGTTTATCGCCATCCAAAGCAATCTCTACGAGTGACATCAACGCTTTGGTCTTCCACTGAAACGGTCTATCGACCTTAAAGCGGTTCGGTCCCCTCATTGAGCAACGCAAGGTAGCGGTCATATGCGTATACGCGGTCGCGCTGTCGCCCCGTAAGTTCACGTACGATCCCAAGTTCCGATAGCGTCTCGATGGCCTTCGAAGCGGTGGGATAAGATACCCCAGTCGTTGCCTCTAGATCTCTGATGGTGGCAATAGGCCGCGAGCAAAGCGCGTTGAAGATGCGCAAGGTATTGGCCGCACTTCGCCCCAGGTCCTGGAGACGATTCCTGTCCTCTTGAAACAGAGCTAGCAGGCGATGCGCGGTTTCCACAGCGCCTCCTGCGGTCTGCGTAACACCTTCGAGAAAGAACTCCAGCCAAGCCTCCCAATCGCCTTCCTGACGGACCCGGTCAAGCAATCGATAATACTCCGCACGGTGCTGTTTGAAGTACAGGCTCAAGTACAACAGCGGCTGGCGGAGCACTTTTGCATCGTGGAGCATGAGCGCTATCAGCAGTCGCCCAACGCGACCGTTACCATCCAGAAACGGATGAATCGTCTCGAACTGCACATGGGTCAAGGCCGCATTGATCAAGTCAGGAAACGGCTTGGGGTCGCTATGAATGAAACGCTCAAGGGACGCCATGCAATCGGCCAGATCTGCCGGCGGTGGCGGCACGTAGTGCGCGTTGCCAGGTCGCGTACCTCCGATCCAGTTCTGTGTTTGCCGAAATTCACCTGGGAGCTTGTCAACACCTCGCCCACGCGCCAGCAGCTTTTCGTGCATTTCGCGCAACAGTCGATTTGAGATCGGGAAGCCTTCACGGAGGCGATTCATCCCATGCTCAAGTGCCGCTACGTAGTTGGACACTTCGACGACATCGTCGAATGGCACGCCTGGCGCTTCATCAAGCTCGAATAACAGCAAGTCCGATAGCGAGGACTGCGTACCTTCGATCTGCGATGAGAGCACGGCCTCTCGACGCACGTAGGCGTACAAGAAGAGGTCGGGATCAGGAAGCAAGGCTGAGACACCATCAAGCCGCCCGCATGCAAGTAGTGCTTGCTCTAGAAGTCGCTGACGCTCTCCGCTGAGATCAAGTGGAGGCTCCGGAGGAAGCGGGTTGGGCACAAAAGCTCGGACAGCCTCTTCAGCGGTTCGAGTAACCTCGTAACGCCCCGTAAGCCCTCTTTCCACAGCATGCCTCCTTGTTAAAGCGTCCTTGAATAGCGCCCCACACTATTAAATATTAGCGCCACTAATTTAATAAAGCTCGACACTACCTTGCAGATGGCGTAATGAAAAGCCCCGACTGAGCGGGGCCTTTTCTATCACTTTGAGTTCCCCACTCACGCAAACGGATCTTCCAACACAATCGTGTCATCACGATCGGCACCGGTGGCGACGAGGGCGAGGCGGCAGTGGGAGAGTTCCTCAATGGCGCGCAGGTAGGCGCGCGCAGCCGCCGGCAGCTTGTTCCACTCGCGGACACCCGAAGTCGGCTGGTCCCAGCCGGGGAATTCCAGGTAGACCGGCTTGCACTCTTCCCAGCCGTCGGCGTCGAGGGGCGCCAGCTCGCGGCGTTTGCCGCGGTATTCGTAGGCGATGCAGACCTTGATGGTCTCCAGGCCGTCGAGCACGTCCAACTTGGTGATGGCCAGGCCGTTGATGGCGTTGATCTGCACGGCGCGCTGCAGGGCGACGAGGTCGATCCAGCCGCAGCGGCGGGGGCGGCCGGTGCTGGCGCCGAATTCGTTGCCGGCTTTGGCGATGTAGGCGCCGATGTCGTCGTGCAGCTCGGTCGGGAACGGACCGCTACCCACGCGCGTGGCGTAGGCCTTGCAGATGCCCAGCACGTAGTCGATGTCGCACGCGCCGACGCCGGTGCCGGCGAGCGCGCCGCCGACGGTGGTGTTGGACGAGGTGACGTACGGATAGGTGCCGTGGTCGATGTCCAGCAGCGCGCCCTGTGCGCCTTCGTACAGGATGTTGCCGCCTTCGGCGCGCACGTCGTGCAGCACGGTGGCGACGTCGTCGACCATGGGACGGATGTATTCGCCCCAGGACAGCGCGGCGTCCAGGACTTCCTTCTCGTCGACCGGCTCGGCCTTCAGCCACTGGGTCAGGACGAAGTTGTAGTACTCGACGGCGGTCTTGATCTTCTCCGGCAGCTCGTGCGGGTACATCAGATCGGCGACGCGGATGGAACGGCGCGCGACCTTGTCCTCGTAGGCCGGACCGATGCCGCGACCGGTGGTGCCGATGGCCTTGCCGCCGGCGGCCTTCTCGCGAGCCTGATCCAGGGCGATGTGGTACGGCATGATCAGCGGCGTGGCCGGGCTGATCTTCAAGCGCGAGCGGACTTCGACGCCGTTGGATTCCAGTTCGGCGATCTCGCTCTTCAGCGCGGCTGGCGACAACACCACGCCGTTGCCGATGAGGCAGGTCACGCCTTCACGCAGAATGCCCGACGGGATCAGGTGCAGAACGGTCTTCTTGCCGTCGATGACCAGCGTGTGGCCGGCGTTGTGACCGCCCTGGAAGCGGGCCACGGCGCCGACGCGCTCGGTCAGCAGATCGACGATCTTGCCCTTGCCCTCGTCGCCCCACTGCGCGCCCAGGATTACGACTGACTTGCCCATCTCGATGTTCTCGCTTTGACTGGAAGTGCCCGTACCGGGCGGTTTCAGATTGAGTTTCACGGTTGGCGGACGGCGTCCGCCCTACGTTGCGTTGTGGTCTGATCCTGGAGTCGCGGGGTCCCGGCCTTCGCCGGGATGACGAACTTCGGATCTTGCGTTGGAACGGACATCGCGCGAGCGCAGGACAAGCATGGAGCAGGCTCGATCATGTCGCGATGCGGTTGCCGGGATGCCCATCCTGTCTTCTCCGTTGCCGGTCAACGACGCTTAAAACACGAACCGCAGCGTGATGACGCCGATAGCGAGGGCCGCGGCGCCGATCAGGCGCAGGGTCTTCGGTTCCATCTCCGCGGCCTGGCGCGCCATGCGCTGCCAGGCCTGCGGGGCCGCGAACAGCACCAGCCCCTCGAACACGAGCACCAGGCACAGCGCGGCGTAGAAATCCTTCGGCATGACGACGGGCCGGTCAGCGCTTGTTGCCGTCCTGATTGTCGAAGAAGCGCATGAAGTTGGAATCGGACTTCAGCACCAACACGCCCTTACCGTTGGCGAACGCGTGGCGATAGGCCTGCAGGCTGCGGTAGAAGTCGTAGAACTTCGGGTCCTGGCTGTAGGTCTTGGCGTAGATCTGCGCGGCCGTCGCGTCACCCTCGCCGCGTACCTTGGCGGCATCACGGTGAGCATCGGCGATCAACACCTGACGCTGACGGTCGGCGTCGGCGCGGATCTTTTCGCCGGCTTCCTTACCGGTCGAACGCAGTTCGTTGGCCAGCTTGGTGCGCTCGGCGCGCATGCGCTTGTAAACCGAGTCACTGACTTCGCTGGGCAGATCGATCTGCTTGATGCGCACGTCCACGACCTCGATGCCCAGCGACTTGCGCGTGGACTTGTCGGCCAGTTCGCGCACGCGCTTGGTGATGTCCTTGCGGCCGCCGGAGATGAGTTCGTCCAGCGGGCGCGCGTTGACCTCGAAGCGCAGCGCGTCCTTGATGATCGGCGACAGACGCTGACGCGCCTGGGTCAGGTCGCCGGCGGTGGCCAGATAGTACGTGGTGTTCTTGGCGATGCGCCATTTCACGTAGAAGTCGACCTTGACGCTCTTCTTCTCCAGCGTGAAGTAGCGCTCGGGCTGCGCGTCCAGGGTCTGGATGCGCGCGTCGAAGCGCATGACCTGCTGCACGAACGGCCACTTGAAGTGCAGGCCCGGCTGGTCGTTGGTGCGCTCGATGCGGCCGAACTGCAGGACGATGGCGGTCTGTCCCTCACGCACGACGAAGGCCGAACTCCACACGCCCAGGACAATGAGAATGGCGACGATGGCGCTTGCGATCTTCACTGGCCACCTCCCGTGGTCGAGCTGGACTGGACCGCCGCGCCCTTCACGGCGTCGGACGGCTGCGAACCGTTCTTGGACTTGCCGAACAGCTTGTCCACCGGCAGATAGATCATGTTGCGACCGTTGCTGCCGTCGAAGACCTTCGGATTGTTGGCCAGCACGCTTTCCATGGTCTCCAGCCACAAGCGTTCGCGCGTGACCTGCGGCGCGGCGCGATACTGCGCCAGCAGCAGCTTGAAGCGCTCGGTGTCGCCGGTGGCACGGGCGATGCGCTCAGCCTTGTAGCCGGCCGCTTCGGCCGCGATGCGCGCGGCGGCGCCACGTGCGACCGGGACCACCTGGCTGGCGTAGGCCTGCGCTTCGTTCTCGATGCGCTGCTTGTCCTCGCGCGCCTTGTTGACGTCGTCGAAGGCATCGCGCACCTGATCCGGCGGCGACACGTTCTGGAAGCTGACTTCGGTCACGACGATGCCGCAGTGGTAACCGTCCAGCGTGCTCTGCAGCGCTTCACGGGTCTTGGCGACCAGTTCCGCGCCCTGCCCCGACAGCAGCGTGTCCATGTTGTTGTTGCCGACCACCGAACGCACGGCGGCCTCGGCGGCCTCCTTCAGCGTCTCGTCCGGGTCGGTCATGGAGAACAGGAACTTGCGCGCGTCCGAAACCTGGTACTGCACGTTGAAATCGACCGAGACGATGTTCTCGTCGTTGGTCAGCATGGTGGCCCGGTCGGAAACCGAACGCACCTGCGTCGTGAAGACCTTGCTGACATGCTCGATCGGCGCCGGCAACTTCAAATGGAAGCCCGGCGGCAGCGTGCGCGAGTACTGGCCGAAGCGCAGCACCACGCCGACCTGACGTGCGTCGATGACGGTGTAGCTGGACAGCACCACCCAGGCCAGCAGCAGCGCCACGATGATGGTGAACAATCCGCCGCCGCCGCGACCGAACCGGCCGAAGCGTGCACGCAGCTGTTTGAGGAATTTCTCGAAATCGGGGCCGTTGCCGCCATTGCCGCCAGAGCCGTTGTTGCGGCCCCAGGGATCGCGCTGCTTTCCGCCACCAGGTTCATTCCAGGCCATGGGTCAGGCGTCTCCTGCGGGCAGCCGGTGGGTCGGCGCATTGCGTCCACGCCGGCTGCTTGTCATGAAGGGTTCGTGCATCGCTGCGAAGGGTCGAATCCGGCACCCGCGATCAATGCGGCACGCCGGGAATACGAAACGATGCAAATGGTAGCAGATCGAGGCCGTGCAAGCCCCTGCCCCGGCGGGTTCAGACCGGCTCCTGCGGCGGCGCGATCGCCGCCTGCAAGGCACGCGCGGCCTCGTCGCCGGAACCGGCCAGCGGTGCCAGCACACTGCGCGGCGCGTCGAGGCGCAGCTGCCAGCCGTCGGCGTCGACGTGCTCTTCGGCGATGGCGCCGAGCGCGGTCAGGCGTGCGTGCATGCGGCCGGCGCTGAGCGGCAATTGCAGCTCGACGCGAACACGCTCGCCGCCGAGCCGCTCGCCCAGCGCCTGGCGCAGCAAGTCCAGGCCCTGTCCCGTCACCGCCGACAGCGACACCTGCTGCGGCACACCCTCGCCGTCGCGCTGGATCGACGGTTCGGCATCGGTCAGGTCGATCTTGTTCATCACCCGCAACTGCGGCACATCGCCGGCGCCGATTTCCGCCAGCACCTCGTTGACCACCTGCGCCAGCAGTTCACGCTCGTCGTCGGCGGCATCGCTGACGTGCAGCAGCAGATCGGCGTCGCGCGCCTCCGACAGCGTGGCGCGGAAGGCGGCGACCAGGTCATGCGGCAGCTCGCGGATGAAGCCGACGGTGTCGGCGATCACGGCCGGTCCGCAGGACAGGTCCTCGATGCGGCGCACGGTCGGATCCAGCGTGGCGAACAGCTGATCGGCCGCGTACACGCCACCGGTGGTGATGACGTTGAACAGCGTGGACTTACCGGCATTGGTGTAACCGACCAGCGCCACGCGCGGCACCGTGTTGCGCAAGCGCGCACGGCGCTGCTGCTCACGCTGCGTGTTCACCTTCGCCAGACGCTGGGTCAGCATCTTGACCCGCGCGGCAAGCAGACGGCGGTCGGTTTCCAGCTGCGTCTCGCCGGGGCCGCGGTTGCCGATGGCGCCGCCGCGCTGGGTATCCAGATGTGTCCAGCCGCGCACCAGGCGCGTGGCCAGGTGCTTGAGCTGAGCCAACTCGACTTCCAGCTTGCCTTCGTGCGAGCGCGCGCGCTGGGCGAAGATGTCCAGAATCAGGCCCGCACGATCGACCACGCGTGCCTTCAGATGCGCTTCGAGGTTGCGTTCCTGCACCGGCGTCAGCGTGTGGTCGACCAGCACGAGATCGGCTTCGACGCCGCACACGATCTCGGCCAGTTCGTCGGCCTTGCCGGAACCGATGTAGAACTTCGGGTTCGGACGGTCGACGCGCGCGTCGAGCCGCGCCAGCACTTCGGCGCCGGCCGAACTCACCAGTTCGACGAATTCGTCGGCGCGACTGGCGCTGTCGACGTCGCCGCGGCCATGCGGCAGGACGACGACGGCGCGCTCGCCTTTTTTCTCACGTTCAAACAGAGGCGTTCACCCTGAGGATGCGTGCCGCGATGCGGAATGCATCGACGGCGGGACGCATAGTGTAACGCCGGCGCCCCGCGACGGAGGCGGATCGAGCCGCGAAGCGCCCCGCGCAGGGGCCGCGGTTCAGGCTTCGGCGGATTCCGCCTGCTGGTTGTTCTGCGCGCCATGGTCGTCCAGACGCACATTGCGGCTGGGCACAACCGTGGAAATGGCGTGCTTGTACACCATCTGGCTGACCTGATTGCGCAGCAGAACGACGAACTGATCGAAGGATTCGATCGTGCCTTGCAGCTTGATGCCGTTGACCAGGTACACGGCGACCGGAACGCGCTCGCGGCGCAGGGCGTTCAGGAACGGGTCTTGCAAGGATTGTCCCTTGGACATTGTTGTTATCTCCCCTCGCCTCGCTGCGCGCAGACGCGCGCAAGGCATGATGCAGGCAACCGGCGAAATGGCATGCCGAACCGTTCCGGCAGCCCCGATCGCAACCCGCCCGTTCCGTTCGGCTTCCTCGCCGGACGAAACAGGCACTGACGGGAATCTTAAACCCCTGCCGTTTTCGCGCAAGCACGTATTCGGCATAAATGAACGCGGCCGTTCGCTATAGAGCTTTCAGAACTCACCAGGGCGGGCGAAGCATGTTCTGGAAGGGGCGAAAGGTGATGCGCAACGCGCGCTGCGCAGGCGACTTCGCGTGACGTGCAGAGCCATGTCCGGGCATCCCGGGCCACGCCGAAGCTTCCGATGCAGAGGTGACACGGACGGCTCGCAGGTCGACGGCGCATCCAAGACGATGACCGCGACGAACGGCGCGGCACAGAAGGAAGAGACTTCGGGGCTAGCCCGTCCCGGCATGCGCGAGGAATCTGTGCACGGAACGGCGCGCTTCCGCGAGTACATCCTGCCGGTCCGGGTCCAGGCAACGCGCGTCGAATTCGCGGCGCAGCCAGGTGGTCTGCCGCTTGGCCAGCTGACGTGTGGCGAAGACGATGCGTTCGGCCAGCTCCTCGCGCGGCAGCTCGCTGTCCAGATACTGCCAGGTCTGCCGGTAACCGACGGCGCGGATGGCCGGCAGTTCCGGCTGCAGATCGCCGCGAGCGCGCAGGCACCGGACTTCCTCGATCAGGCCTGCTTCGAGCATGCCGTCCACGCGTGCCGCAATGCGCGCATGCAGCCGTGTACGGTCGACCGGCAGCAGCGCCAGTTTCAGCACGCGCCACGGAAAATGCGGCGCGGACGGTCCCTGCTGCAGGGTGCTCAGCGGCTGGCCGCTGAGTTCGATGACCTCCAGCGCGCGCGACAGGCGCTGTGCGTCCTGCGGGCCGATGCGCGCCGCCGCCTGTGGATCGAGCGCGCGCAAGCGCGCATGCAACGCCGGCCAGCCTTCGCGCTCGGCCTCGGCCTGCAGGCGCGCGCGAATCCCGGGATCGGCCTCCGGCAGCGGCGACAGCCCGTGCTGCAGGGCGCGGAAATACAGGCCCGTGCCGCCGACCAGCAGCGGCACCCGACCCTGCTCCGTTGCCTCGCGCATGGCCAGCAGCGCATCCTCGCGGAAGTCCGCCGCCGAATACGGCTGCGCCGGGTCGCGAATGTCGATCAGCGCGTGCGGATAGCGGCGCAGCGTGGCCGCGTCCGGCTTGGCGCTGCCGATATCCAGCCCGCGGTAGACCAGCGCCGAATCGACGCTGATCAGGGACAGCGGAAACTCGTCGCTCAGCGCACAGGCAAGATCGGTCTTGCCGGTGGCGGTTGGCCCCATCAGGAAAATGGCAAGCGGGCGGGTATCGGTCGCGGACATGCGCGGCATTGTAGGCAATGCGGACACAAAAAACGGGCGACGCACGCGCCGCCCGCTCTCCTGTCGCCGAAGGATCGCGTCAGCGCCGGGCTGGCACGCCCATCTCCTTCAGCAGATTGTCGGCATGATCGAGGTGGTGCATCACCCACAGCATGTAGCGCACATCGACGTGGATCGAGCGCGTCAGCTTCGGGTTGAACAACCAGTCGGAGCTGACCGACTCCCAGTTGCCATCGAACAACAGCCCCACCAGTTCGCCGTTCGCATCCAGCGTCGGTGAGCCGGAATTGCCGCCGGTGGTGTCGACGTTGGTCAGGAAGTCGACCGGCAGCGAGCCGATCCGCTTCGAGGCGTAGCCGTCGTAGGCCTTGGCGCGGATGGCCTCCAGTTCGGCCTTGGGCGCGTTGAAGGGTTTCTCGCCGGTGTCCTTCTGCAGGATGCCTTCAGCCGTGGTGAACGGCAGGTACTCGACCGCGTCTCTCGGGCTGTAGCCGCGCACGGTGCCGAAGGTGACGCGCAACGAGCTGTTGGCGTCGGGATAGATCGGCCGACCCTCAGCGCGGTTCCAGGCCAGCATCGCCTCCATATAACGCGGACGCAGCGTCTGGAACTGACCGCCAATGGCCTTTTCCTCCTGCTCACGCTGCTTGAGCTCCGGCATCAGAGCGCGCGCCAGGGCGATCATCGCATCGTCGCTGGCCGCGATCTGCTTGGCATCGGCACCGAACCACTTCAAACGGCCCTTGGTGGTGGTCAGCGACGTGCCGGCATACAGCGCCGCAGCTTTCTTCTCCAGCGCGGCCGGATCGCGGGCGCCGTCCAGCCAGGCATCGAGTGCCTTCATGCGCTGGTCGGCGGGCAGCTTCACGTAGCGCTGCAGGCCGTAGACCAGCATCTGCCGATCCACGCCCGGATCCATCCGTCGCGCCATCTGTTCCAGACGGCCCTTGATACGCGGCTCGTCGCGCTTCTGCAGGCCCTGCTCGCGCTCCAGATCGGGCTTGCCGCGTTCGTCGGCCAGGCGCACCAACTGAATGGCCGTGCCGAGCAGGCCGCGCGTCGCCAGCGACGTGTCCAGATTGCGCTCGCGGTTCGCACGCTGCGCGGCAATCAGAGTGCGCAGCTTGGCGATGTCGGCAGTCAGGGCACGGTTCTCGGCACTCGGATGCGCATTCAGCCACTGCATCAGCCCCGCCTCTCGCGCACGCTTGACCTCGACGGCATGCGCCTTGGTCAAGCCGGCCAGCTGACCTTCGAAGTTCTTGAGGCCGTTGTTGATGCTGGCCACCCTGCCCGCGTATTTCACCGCGACCTTGGGATCCGCCTTGCCGGCCTTCTCGATGATGCCCAGCAGATCGCCGTAGACCTTCTGCAACGTCGGATAGCGCCAGTCGATCGCGTCCGCCACTTCCTCGGCCAGGCGATAGCGGTTCGTGCGGCCCGGATACCCGACCACCATGGCGAAGTCGCCAGCCTCCAATCCCTTCGGATTGACCTTCAACCAGTGCTTGGGCATGTACGGCACGTTGTCTTTGCTATAAGCCGCGGAACGCCCATCCGGCGCAACGTAGGCACGCAGGTAGCTGAAGTCGCCGGTGTGGCGCGGCCACATCCAGTTGTCGACGTCGCCGCCATACTTGCCGATGGATTCCGGCGGCGCATAGACCAGACGCACGTCCTTGATCTCGCGCTGCTTGATCAGCTGGTAGCGGTAGCCGCCATAGAAACTGTAGACATCGCAGCGGAAGTCCTCGCTGGTCTCGCACTGCTTGACCAGGGTTTTCTCGGCGGTGTCGATGGCGTTGTAGCGGTCCAGTGGCGTCATGTCCGGCTGGATCGCCGCCTTGATGTCGCCGGTGACGTCGCGAATGCTCTCGGTGACGTAGATGTGCAGATTCGGACCGCCCGGCAACTCGGCCGCCTTGGTTCCGGCCAGAAAGCCGTCCTCGATCAGATTCTTCTTGTCGGTGGAGTTGTACTGCAGCGCACCGTAGCCGCAATGGTGGTTGGTCACGATCAGGCCCTGCGGCGACACGAACGAGCCGGTGCAGAAACCCAGGCTCACCACCGCGCCCATGGGATACGCCGTGAGGTCGGTCAACGTCTTCGGGTCCAGCTTCAGGCCTTCGGCCTTCAGCGTCTTGGCCAGCTTCGGCAGCTGCGAAGGTTGCCACATGCCCTCGTCGGCACGGGCGGCTTGGGTCATGCCTAGGCTCGCGGTCAGCGCGGCCGCAATCAACAGTCGTCGCACAACATTCTCCTGGTGTTCGCGCCCCCTCACGGGACGCTTTCCTGGGCGGATCTTCCGCCCGGATCACCGCTTATGCCCGAAAGTCGACGCAATGACAACCTGAATAAAGTCATGCACTTACATCAACAGCCTGGGGATTGCGCGACCCCTTATAATGGCCGCTTACGCAGGAGGTTTTTTGCATGTCACAGACGATGAAGGCGCTGGTCAAGCGCGAGGCGGCCGAAGGCATCTGGATGGAACAGGTGCCGCTGCCCGAGATCGGCCCGAACGAAGTATTGGTGAAGGTGGAGAAGACCGCGATCTGCGGTACCGACCTGCACATCTACAAGTGGGACGAGTGGGCGCAGCGCACGATCAAGCCGGGCTTGGTGATCGGTCACGAATTCGTCGGTCGCATCGTCGACATGGGGCCCGGCGTGACCGGCTACGAGGTCGGCCAGCGCGTGTCGGCCGAAGGCCACATCGTCTGCGGCCACTGCCGCAACTGCCGCGCCGGACGCCAGCACCTGTGCCCGCACACCATCGGCATCGGCGTGAACCGCAACGGCGCGTTCGCCGAATACGTGGCCGTGCCGGCCTCGAATCTGTGGCCGATTCCGGACCCGATCTCGTCCGAGCTGGCCGCATTTTTCGACCCCTACGGCAACGCCGCGCACTGTGCGCTGGAGTTCGACCTGGTCGGCGAGGACGTGCTGATCACCGGCGCCGGCCCCATCGGCATCATCGCCGCCGGCATCGCCAAGCATGTCGGCGCGCGCAACGTGGTCGTCACCGACGTCAACGACTACCGTCTGAAGCTGGCCGCCGACATGGGCGCGACGCGCGTGGTCAACGTATCCAAGGCGCGCTTGAAGGACGCGGTCGCCGATCTGCACATGGACGGCTTCGACGTCGGCATGGAGATGAGCGGCAACCCGCACGCCTTCAACGACATGCTCGAATGCATGTACCACGGCGGCAAGATCGCCCTGCTCGGCCTGCTGCCCCAGGGCGCGGGCGTGGACTGGGACAAGATCATCTTCAAGGGCCTGACCCTGCACGGCATCTACGGCCGCCGCATGTACGAGACCTGGTACAAGATGACGCAGATGGTGCTGACCGGCTTCCCGCTGCAGAAGGTGCTGACGCACCAGATCGGCATCGACGACTTCCAGAACGGCTTCGACCTGATGGCGGCGGGCAACTGCGGCAAGGTCGTGTGTTCTTGGACGTGACACCCGTACCTACGCACACCCCATCGGGACGTCATCCCTGCGGACGCCGGACAAGCGCGCAGCGCGCAGAACGGCCGCAGGACGGCCCCGGAGGGGCGAGCGCAGCGAGTAACCCAGCGACTTCCACGCAGCATCGAAAAGACGCTGGGTTCCTGCTTTCGCAGGAATGACGATCCTGTGTGTCACTCGCACCAACGCCTTTTTTCGCCATACTGGAGCACGGGAGACCCGACATGGCCTACACCATCCGCGAACGCCTGAAGACCGAACTCGAAAGCATCCGCAACGACGGTCTGTACAAGGACGAGCGCATCATCACCTCGCCGCAGTCGTCGGAGATCACCCTCGCGGACGGCCGCAAGGTGCTCAACTTCTGCGCCAACAACTACCTGGGCCTGGCCGACAACGCCGAGGTCATCGCCGCCGCCAAGGAGGCGCTGGACACGCACGGCTTCGGCATGGCCTCGGTCCGCTTCATCTGCGGCACGCAGGACCTGCACAAGCAGCTGGAAGCGAAGATCGCCGAGTTCTTCGGCACCGACGATGCCATCCTGTACGCGGCCTGCTTCGATGCCAACGGAGGTCTGTTCGAGCCGCTGCTCGGCCCCGAGGACGCGATCATCTCCGACGCGCTCAATCACGCCTCGATCATCGACGGCGTGCGCCTGTGCAAGGCCAAGCGCTTCCGCTACGCCAACTCCGACATGGCCGACCTGGAAGCCCAGCTCAAGGCCGCCGACGAGGCCCGCTGCAAGGCCAAGCTGATCACCACTGACGGCGCGTTCTCGATGGACGGCTACGTCGCCAAGCTGGATGAGATCACCGCCCTGGCCGAGAAATACGGCGCGCTGGTGCACATCGACGAATGCCACTGCACCGGCTTCCTCGGCAAGACCGGTCGCGGCTCGGCCGAGGTGCACGGCGTGATGGACAAGATCGATATCTTCACCGGCACCCTGGGCAAATCGCTGGGTGGCGCGGTCGGCGGCTTCACAACCGGCCGCCAGGAGATCATCGACATGCTGCGCCAGCGCTCGCGTCCGTATCTGTTCTCCAACTCGCTGCCGCCGCATGTGGTGGCAGCGGGCATCAAGGTGTTCGAGATGCTCGACGCCGCCGGCGACCTGCGCGAGAAGCTGGTCGAGAACACGGCCTACTTCCGCCAGCGCATGGAAGAAGCCGGCTTCGAGATCAAGCCGGGCAACCACCCGATCGTGCCGGTGATGATCCACGACGCGCCCAAGGCGCAGGCCATGGCCAACGCGCTGCTCGACGAGGGCATCTATGTCACCGGCTTCTTCTTCCCGGTGGTGCCGAAGGGCCAGGCGCGCATCCGCACGCAGATGAGCGCGGCGCACACCCGCGAACAGCTGGACAAGGCCATCGACGCGTTCACCCGCGTCGGCCGCTCGCTGGGCGTGATCGGCGGCTGAACCTCCGCCGCCCGCGGCATTCACGAACGCCGCGGGCGGGAGTAAGCTGGAACGCAGACCGGCTTCCCACACGAAGCCGGTCTGGAGTCGCGCCGCAGGGGCGACGAAGGCGCGGTTCCCCGTCGCGGGCAGGGAACGCGCCGCGTGTGCCGGCAACCCGGCCGCGCCCAGCGGAACGGCGCGATCCCGAGGAGGCAGCGCCATGAGCGAGACAAGACTCCATCATCTTCTGCACGAGCAGCACGTCCCCTACGAAGTCATCCATCACACCCGTGCGATCACCGCGCAGGAAGTCGCCGCCAGCACCCACATCCGTGGCGACATGCTGGCCAAGACCGTCATGGTGAAACTGGACGGCCGTCTGGCCATGGTGGTGCTGCCGGCGGCGCACCGCGTACCGCTGGGTCACCTGCGACACCTCACCGACGCGTCACGGGTCGAACTGGCGACCGAGACCGACTTCCGCGACCGCTTCCCGGATTGCGAAGTCGGTGCGATGCCGCCGTTCGGTCATCTGTATGACATGGATGTGTACCTCGAAGAACGTCTGGCCGGGAACGAGGAGATCGCCTTCAACGACGGCACGCACACCGACCTGGTGCGCATGCCCTACGTCGAATTCGAGCGTCTGGCCAAGCCGCGACACGTGCACCTGTCCAACGCATCGCCCCGCATGTAGCCGCAGGTCCCGGCATTCAGCGCAACCCGAAGAGAGGCGGTATCGCCGGGAAAGCACGGGCCAGGACATGATCGCGCGCACCACGGTACGACGTGGCCGGACCGACGCGGGTTGCACCTGGCCGGGGTCATTCGCCGGCCGGCTTGCCCTCTGCGTGTGATTCGGTATCGCCTTCGAGCCGTTCGCGCAACGTATCCAGCAGCTTGCGCAGCGGTTCGGCATCGTGATCCCAGCGGACGGTGTCGTGCATCATGGCCTCGATGGCTTCGACCTGACGCAAGATCGGCTTGCGCGCCTTGTGCGCGCCCACGCTGGCCGACAGCGCCAGCAGCACTTCCAGCAGACGACGCAGGATCGCCACGTTGCTCGATGCGTTCTGACGGATCTGATCGAACCCCAGCGCGATGAAGTCGCCCAGTTGCGGTGCCTGCGTGATGACGCGGATGCAACCGTCGCGCACGCGCATCTGCGCGGGCAACCGACGCTCGGCCATGCGCAGCAGCATCACGCCGATCCAGTTCACACACATCACGCCCGTGGTGGTCTCGTTGACGCCGGGCGACAGCGCCTTCAAAGCCACATCGACCAGCTGACGCAGACCGTAGCCGGGATCGTTCGCCAACGTGCGCTGATCGCCAAACGACCAGACCGCGCGCATGGCATCGATGCGCTCGTCCTCGACCGGCTCCGGCGTCACCAGTTCAGCCAGCGCCTCGCCTTCGGCAACGAACTCACCGGCGTTGCGGTACACGCGAATCCATCCTTTGCACGCTTCGGCCCGCTCCGCCAGCGCAGCGTAGGAAACCCCCGTGAGATAACCGCTGCGGTGTGCACGCAGCGTACTTCGATGCTCCCCCTGCGGACGCTCCAGATCGACATTGTCCTGCTCCGGCGGCGCGAACCGTTCGGGAAAATGGTGATCGATCGAGGGCAACGCGTCGCGCGCGATGGCTGCGACGACATTGGTGGCCTGCAACCCGATGGCGATGTGGTGGATGAAATAGATCAGGATGCCGATGGCGAAAAAGGCCAGCACCATCGCCATCAGCAGCGCCAGCGCCGGTGCATGCGCGGCGTCGCTGGCGCTGGACAGTGAACGCAGCACCAGCATGCAGTAGATGAAGATGCCCAGAAAGCTGCCCAGCACCGTCTGGTTGCCGCGATCGCCGATGAAATTGCGCAGCACGCGCGAGGTGTACTGACCCGCGGCCAGAGTGAAGGCGGCGATGGTGATCGAGAACACCACGCCGGCGATGGTGATGATCGAGGTACCGATCATCTGCAGGATCGCGGTGGCGCCGCGGATGCGCACGTCCATCACCGCGTTGACCCCCGCACCGTAGTGCTTCCACCACTCGGGCGGCAGCGCCGCGTCGGCCGCCAGCAGCGCGTAGGCCAACACCACGGACGCCAGCACGATCAGCGTCGGCACGAACCACAGGCTGGTCCGCAGGGTATCCAGCCACAGGCGAATGCGATTCATCGCGTCTCCTCGTTGCGGTTGCATCGCGCTCTCGACGGCAGCCGCCGGAGCTCGCGGGACCCGCCCAGTCTACATACCCGAAACAAGGTCGAAAAAAACCGGCGCATCGGCGTTTTCTGCTGCATCCGATCCGCTTCGCCCTGCGTATCTCTCCACAGACCCGTCACACGGAACCGATTCATGCCCTCCACCGCCCGTCCCGACCGCATGCACCAACGCCTGTGGACCGCGATCCGCCTGTGGTTCGACACCGGCGCGCAAGTCGACGAACACGACGCCAACGCCGACCGCATCGACTGGGCGCGGGTCGTGCCCTTCATCGGCATGCACCTGGCCTGCCTGGGCGTGTTCTACGTCGGGGTGTCGGCCTTCGCGCTGTGGACGGCGCTGGCGCTCTACCTGATCCGCATGTTCGCGATCACTGCCTTCTACCACCGCTACTTCTCGCACCGTGCCTTTCGCGCCCCGCGCTGGCTGCAGTTCGTGTTCGCCG
Organism: Oleiagrimonas sp. MCCC 1A03011; assembly: GCF_003267965.1. Taxonomy (NCBI): domain Bacteria; kingdom Pseudomonadati; phylum Pseudomonadota; class Gammaproteobacteria; order Lysobacterales; family Rhodanobacteraceae; genus Oleiagrimonas; species Oleiagrimonas sp. MCCC 1A03011. Next base: position 149,557 of record NZ_MSPY01000001.1, read on the forward strand.
TGATCGGTGCCAGCGCCGTGCAGCGCGGACCGCTGTGGTGGGCGGCGCACCATCGCAATCACCATCGCCATTCCGATGAGCCGGCCGACCTGCACTCGCCGGTGCAGCGCGGCTTTCTCTGGAGCCACATGGGCTGGTTCCTGACCCGGCGCGGTTTCGTCACCGATTGGTCGGTGATCCCCGATCTGGCGAAATATCCGGAGCTGCGCTGGATCGACCGCTTCGACATCGTGGTGCCGGTCGCCCTCGCCGCCGGCCTGTTCTTCCTGGGTGACTGGCTGCACGCCGCGCACCCGGCGCTGGGCGTGACCGGTGGCCAGTTGCTGGTGTGGGGCTTCTTCGTCTCCACCGTCGCCCTGTTCCACGCCTCGGTGACGATCAACTCGCTGGCGCACCGCTTCGGTTCGCGTCGTTTCGCCACCCGCGACAACAGCCGCAACAATCTCTGGCTGGCCCTGCTGACCATGGGCGAAGGCTGGCACAACAACCATCACCACTTCCCGGGCTCGGCGCGCCAGGGATTCCGCTGGTGGGAGATCGACGCGACCTACTACGGCCTGCGCCTGATGGCCGCGTTCGGACTGATCCGCGCGCTCAAGCCGGTCCCAGTCGGGCTGCGTCGTCCGCACGGGAAGCCTCGCGCATGAGGTCGCGCATCGCCGTCATCGGATCGGGCATCGCCGGGCTGGCCAGCGCCTGGCTGCTGTCGCGCGAACACGACGTCGTGCTGTACGAAGCCGCCGACCGGCTCGGCGGCCACACGCATACCCACGACATCGAGATCGACGGCCGCAGCTACGCCATCGACAGCGGATTCATCGTCTACAACCCCACGCACTACACGCTGCTGTGCCGGATGTTCGAGGAACTCGGCGTCGCCGGCCAGCCGACCACGATGAGCTTCGCCGTGCACGACGAGCGCAGCGGTCTGGAATACAACGCCACCAGCGTCAACAAACTGTTCTGCCAGCGCCGCAACCTTTTCTCGCCGCGCTTTCACGGCATGGTCCGCGACATCCTGCGCTTCTACCGCGAAGCGCCCGCCTTGCTGCAGCAGGACGGTCCGGGTCCGACGCTGGGCGAGTATCTCGGCGCGCAAGGATACGGCGACGCCTTTCGCGACCAGCACATCGTGCCCATGGCCAGCGCGCTGTGGTCCTCGCCGGAAGCGAAGGTGCTGTCGTTCCCGGCTGCCTATCTGGTCCGCTTCATGGCCAACCATCACATGCTGCAGGTCGATGGACGCCCGCCCTGGCGCGTGGTCCGGGGCGGTTCGAGTCGCTATATCGACGCGCTCCGCGCACGCTGGAGCGTACAGGAACGCATCGGCTGCCCGGTCGATCGCGTCGAACGCGCCCGCGATGGCGTGCGTGTGCACAGCGCTGCCGGCGACGATCATTTCGATCAGGTGGTACTGGCCTGCCACAGCGATCAGGCCCTGGCGCTGCTCGGCGACCCCAGCGCCGAGGAACGCGAGATCCTCGGTGCGATCCCGTGGCAGGACAACGATACGGTCCTGCACACCGACATCGCTGTGCTGCCGCGTCGGCGCGCAGCCTGGGCGGCCTGGAACGCCTTGATTCCCGAGCATTCCGGTGCGGCCTGCACCGTCAGCTACTGCATGAACCATCTGCAGTCGATCGACGCGCCGCATACATTCTGCGTCTCGCTCAACTGCAGCGACCGCATCGACCCGGACCGGGTACTGGCGCGAATGCGCTATCAGCATCCGGTCTACACCCACGAGAGCGTCGCCGCGCAACAGCGCAAGGCGGAAATCCAGGGCCGCCGCAACACGTGGTTCGCCGGTGCCTGGTGGGGCTGGGGCTTCCACGAGGACGGCATGCGCAGCGCGGTCGAGGTCGCCAACGGACTGGGAGTGCACTGGCCGTGAACACGATGCAGCGTGAGCGTCTCGACTCGACCGCCCCGCGACACATCCCGCGCGGAACGGCTCCTGCGGCCGATGCCGAACCACTCGCCAGCGGCATCTACGAAGGCTGGGTGCGGCACCGTCGGCACGCGCCGCGACCGCACGCATTCCGCTATCGCGTGGCGATGCTGTACATCGACCTAGCCGAACTCGACGACCTGTTCGAGGACCGTTGGCTGTGGTCCGTGGAAGGCACCAACGTCGCTGCCTTCCGCCGCTCGGACTATATGGGACCGACCGATCTATCCCTGGACGAAGCCGTGCGCCGGCGCGTCGCCGAGTCGACTGGCGCGCGCCCCGAAGGACCGATTCGATTGCTGACCCACCTGCGTTACTTCGGCGTCATCTTCAACCCAGTCAGTTTCTACTACTGCTATGCCGCGGACGGCGTCACGCTGGAAACCATCGTCGCCGAAATCACCAACACGCCCTGGAAGGAACGTCACGCCTACGTGCTGCCGATGGAGCACGCGCAGCGAAGCGCGCGCGCCGCGCACTGGCACTTCCCGAAGACCTTCCATGTCTCGCCGTTCATGGCCATGCAACGCGACTACGCCTGGCGCTTCACCGCACCCAGCCGCCACCTCGCAGTACACATGGACGTCCTGAACGGCACACAGCGGGAATTCGACGCAACGCTCGTGCTACACCGGCGCCCGCTGAACCGGGTCGGACTGGCGCGGGTCCTGCTGCGCTATCCGCTGATGACGCTGAAAGTGATTGCCGCGATTCACTGGCAGGCACTGCGCCTGTTCCTGAAACGCACCCCCGTCTACGACCATCCCCGCAAACAAGGGAGCTGAAGCCATGGACATGCGAATCGACCAAGCCTACTCGGAACAGTCCCGCCCCTTCACCGGCCTGGAGAAAATGCTCCGCGCACGCCTGCTGAAGCAGATGGCGCAGCTCACGGACTGCCGGCTGACGCTGCGCGACCCACTCGGCGAGGAAACACTGGGGCAACCTGCCGCCGTTCCCGAGCACACCCTGCACGCGTCCATCCGCGTGCGCGATCCGGCGTTCTACCGTCACCTCGCCAGCCACGGCAGCGTCGGTGCGGGCGAGGCCTGGATCGATGGCCTGTGGCAATGCGACGACCTGGTCGCGCTGGTACGCATTCTGGTGCGCAACCGCGATATCCTCGATGCGATGGAAACCGGCATGGCACGTCTCGGCGGTCTCGCCATGCGCGCCTGGCACGCCCTGCGCCGCAACACGCGCGGTGGCAGCAAGCGCAACATCGCCGCGCACTACGACCTCGGCAATCCGTTGTTCGAACTGTTCCTCGATCCGTCACTGATGTATTCCTCGGCCATCTACGCCGATCCGCGCGAATCGCTGGACATCGCCGCCACGCGCAAGCTCGAACGCATCTGCCGCAAGTTGGACCTGAAGGCCGACGATCACGTGGTCGAGATCGGCACCGGATGGGGCGGGTTCGCTATTCACGCCGCCTCGCGCTATGGCTGCCGGGTGACCACCACGACGATCTCGCAGGAACAGTACGATCTGGCCCGGCAGCGGATCGCGCACGCCGGTCTGCAGGACCGCGTCACGGTGCTGCTCGAGGACTACCGCGACCTCGAAGGCCGCTACGACAAGCTGGTCTCCATCGAGATGATCGAGGCCATCGGCCACCAGTATCTGGGCACCTATTTCCGCACCGTCGCCAACCTGCTCAAGCACGATGGCGCGGCACTGATCCAGGCCATCACCATCGAAGACCATCGCTACCGGCAGGCGCTGAACGCGGTCGACTTCATCAAGCGCTACATTTTCCCGGGCAGCTTCATTCCGTGCGTCAGCGCGATGCTGCAGTCGGCGGCGCAGAGCAGCGACCTGCGTCTGTTCAACCTGGAAGACATCGGCCCGAGTTACGCACTGACCCTGCGTGCCTGGCGCGAGCGTTTCCTCGAACGCCTGCCGGACGTGCGCGAACTGGGCTACGACGAACAATTCGTGCGCATGTGGGAGTTCTATCTGGCCTATTGCGAAGGCGGATTCCTGGAACGTTCCATCGGCGACGTGCAGATGCTGTTCACGCGGCCGGGCAACCGACGCGCCTCCTGGCTGCCCGACCTGGAGTCCGCGTGAACATCTGGCTCAACGTTGTCGGATACCAGATCGTCTGGTTCATCGCCGTATGGGGTGCCGGACGCGGTCTGTGGTGGCCCGCGGCGCTGGCGATGCTGCCCTTCGCCGCGATGGTGCTGCGGGATCCGGAACGGCGCAGCGACCTGCAACTGATGGCTCTGGTGGTGCCGCTGGGCTGCGCCATGGATTCGCTGATGGCCGCCAGCGGCCTGCTGCACTACGCCGCGCCGGTGCCGTCGCCGCACCTGGCTCCGCTGTGGATCGCGGCCATCTGGTGCAGCTTCGCACTGACCCTGCGACATACCTTCCGCTTCCTGTTCCGACGCCCGGTGCTGAGCGCGCTGTTCGGCGGCATCGGCGGACCGCTGGCCTACCTGGCCGCCGCGCGCGGCTGGCAGGCCGTGCAATTCGGTGAAGGTCCGCTCCCCGGCCTGATCGCTCTGGCCGTGATGTGGGCCTTCGCCCTGCCCCTGATGCTGCGGCTAGCGCAGCGCATCGAGACACGCGCAACTACTGATTCCGGAGTCCGCCATGCCTGATCTTCCGCTGTGGGCACAACCTCTGCTGGTGTTCGCCACCACCGCCGTGCTGATGCTGCTGGCCTGGCTGCGTCAACGCGTCACGCGCAATGCCGGCATCGTCGATGTGGTCTGGGCCGGCACCATGGCCGCCAGCGCGGCCTGGTACGCCGCTGTCGGCAGCGGCTCGATGATCGCGCGCCTGGCCGTGCTGATCCTGGGCGGCCTTTGGGGCGCACGTCTGTTCGTGTACCTGTTCCGGCGCGTCCACAGCGAACCGGAAGACGGCCGCTACGCCTACCTGCGCGACTACTGGAACGACGCCCAGGGCAAGTTCCTGGCCTTCTTCATGGCCCAGGCCGGGTTCACCACCCTGCTTTCGCTGCCGTTCCTGGCGGCGGCGAACCACGTCCAGCCGCTACCGCGCTGGGCCCTGGTCCTGGCCGTCGCGATCTGGCTGGTCAGCGTCGGCGGTGAAGCGCTGGCCGACCGCCAGCTGGCGCGCTTCCGCGCCGATCCGGCGCATCGCGGCAAGACCTGTCGCGCCGGCCTGTGGCGCTACTCGCGCCACCCCAACTATTTCTTCGAATGGACCCACTGGTTCGCCTACCCGCTACTGGCCATCGGTTCGCCGATCGGCTGGCTGGCCTGGAGCGGCCCCGTGCTGATGCTGATCTTTCTGTACCGCCTCACCGGCATTCCCTACACCGAGGCGCAGGCCCTGCGCAGCCGCGGCGACGACTACCGCGACTATCAACGCAGCACCAGCGCCTTCATTCCCTGGCCACCCAAGGAGGACGCCCACTCATGAGCGACAGCATGGCTTTGACCTCATCGAACCACCGCATGCCGCGCGAACGCGGGCTGATCGGACTGGCCGAACGCGGCCTGGTTCCGGACAGCCTGCTCCGGCTCGGCATCCGCCGACTGTGCGCGCAACGCCTGCGCGAAGAACAGGAAGGCGGCGTCGAACTGCAGTGGCAGCATTTCAACGATCTGTTGAACGAGCTGCGCAAGAGTCCGTTGGCGATTCATACCGACGCCGCCAACGAACAGCACTACGAACTGCCGCCGGCCTTCTTTCGCGAATGCCTCGGACCGCGCCTGAAATACTCCAGCTGCTATTTCCCCTGGGGCAACGAATCGCTGGAAGAAGGCGAGAACGCGATGCTCGAGCTGTACGGCGAACGCGCCGAACTCGAGGATGGCCTGGACATCCTGGAACTCGGCTGCGGCTGGGGTTCGCTGACGCTGTGGATGGCCGAGCGCTATCCGCGCGCCCGCATCACTGCGGTCTCCAATTCTGGGCTGCAGCGCCGCCACATCGAAGCGCAGTGCCGCGAACGCGGTCTGGACAACGTTCGCGTCATCACCGACGACGTCAATCGCCTGGAACTGGACGCCGACGCCTTTGACCGCGTGGTGTCGATCGAGATGTTCGAGCACATGCGCAACTACGAGCACCTGCTGCGCAACATCGGCACCTGGCTGCGCAGTGGTGGCAAGCTGTTTGTGCACATCTTCTGCCATCGCGAGCTGATGTACCCGTTCGAGACCGAGGGCGGAGACAACTGGATGGGCCGGCACTTCTTCACCGGCGGCCTGATGCCCGCAGCCGATACCCTGCTGCATTTCCAGCAGCATCTGACGCTGCAGCGGCAATGGCGGCTTTCCGGCCGGCACTACGCGCGCACGGCCAACCTCTGGCTGGCCAATCAGGACGCGCGCCGGGAACGGGTACTTGAAGTGCTGAGCGAAGCCTACGGCGAGGACGCCCGCCTGTGGCATCAGCGCTGGCGGATCTTCTGGATGGCCTGCGCCGAACTGTTCGGCTACGAGCAGGGACAGCAGTGGCTGGTCGGACACTATCGCTTCGTGCGGCCCTGAAGCACGCGCGACTCCGTCACAACGAGGCCCGAAAAGCCCGGCGCATGCCGGGCTTTTCGCATGGATTCCAGGAGAACGAACAACGATCCCGTCGGCAAGCCATGGAGGCAGCGTTGGTGCCCTTCTTTGGCTCCGCTCGCCGCGGGACATTTTGCCCGATTTCGCAACGAAAGCCCCATCCGGGTCGTCATCGGCTCGTGATCGAAGTTCGGCACGCGGCAATGTCTCGGGTCCCGCAGCGGTGGCGCGGACGCGGACAAAGAAAAAGCCCGGCGCATGCGCCGGGCTTTTTCGTACCACTTGCCTTGAAGGCTTACTGCTGGTCTTCAGCCTGCAGTTCCGTGCGGCGATTACGCGCACGACCCTCGTCGGTGGAGTTGCTGGCGACCGGGTTGCTTTCGCCATGACCCACCGGGCCGTCCAGACGGCTGGCGTCGACACCGTGCGAGGTCAGATAGTCATAGACGATCTTCGCACGACGCTCGGACAGCGACTGGTTGTAGGCCTCGGTACCGATCGAGTCGGTGTAACCCGCAACCATGACGTGGACGTTCGGATAGCGCTTCAGCGTATCGACGGCCTGGTTGAGGATGTCCATCGAATCGGACGTCGGCTTCTGCAGCGTCGGACCGATGTCGGTCTCACCCTTGTGCGGACGGTCGAACTTGAAGTTCACGCCACGCAGATCGATGACGACCTTCTGCGCGCAACCGTCCGGGCCGACGATGGTGCCGGCTGCAGTATTCGGGCACTTGTCGTCGCAGTTGTTGACACCGTCGTTGTCGCTGTCGAGCTGATCACAGGTCGGCGGCGGCGGCGGCGGCGGAGCAACCGGCGGCGGCGGCGGCGGCGCGGCAGCCTGACCGAAGCGCGAAACGATACTCAGACCCAGGAAGTAATCGCCGTAGCCACCATCGGTGACCTGCGAATTGCTATCCCAGTCATAGCGATAACCGGCTTCGACGCGGAAGTCCGAGTTCTCGTTGATGGTCTTGGACAGGCCCAGACCCACTTCGGCCGCCGGCGCCCAACCGCTGTCCAGCATGCTGGTGTGATGGCTGCCCATCGCACCCAGCAGGGCGTACGGACGCCAGGAGTCCCAGTTGCCGCCGTAGAAACGCGCGGCCAGGCCCATGGTCAGGTTCTTCCACTTACCGCTGCTGTAGTCGATGTCGCGGCTGGTGTAGTCGGCGAACGCATCGATCGACACATTCGGATTCACGAACTTGCCGAAGCCCAGACCGTAGTACAGCTGACGGCTGTTGGTGTTGCGGTTGGTATCGTTGTAGTAGCCACCGATGGTCGGCGCGATGTACCAGCGACCATCGAACTTTTCGCTGCTCATGCTGCCGGAGTCGCTGCTCATGCTCGAGCTGCTGCTCATGGCCTGACCGTTGTCGCTGGAGGACATGGCGTCCTGGGCATGCGCGGCACTGACGCTTCCAAGCGTCAACGCGACAAGCACGTACAAAGCCTTGTGTTTCATGTGGAATCTCCTCTTCACTTCGTTGCTTTTCGCATCCGCTCCCGCCCACGGTGGCATTGCGCCTGCCACAACTGAGCCTTGGGAATCCGTTAATAGCGTCCCGCATTTTTCCTTCCGTGCGGTTGACGCCAGTTTATCAAAAAACAAACAAATCCCACGTGGGCGGACAAACCCGTTCATAAACGAGTCAGAGCAAAAAACGTCCTCAGACTGTGAAGAGCGCCAGGAACTCGTGGATCGGCATCGCATCCAGCTTCGCCGAGTCGGCGGTGGCGTCCAGGATCGCTTCCACCTGACGTGCCGGAAGGTGTCCGCGCAGCGCCTGCTCGAACTTGTTCAGCAGCACCGGGATGCCCTCGTCGCGGCGGCGACGGTGTCCGATCGGATAGTCGATCGAGATCTTGTCGGTGCTGGTGCCATCCTTGAAGAACACCTGCACGGCGTTGCCGATGTAGCGCTTGTCCGGATCGAAGTAGTCCTTGGTGAACTGCTCGTTCTCGACCACTTCCATCTTGTCGCGCAGCGCGTCGATGCGCGGATCGGCGGCGACGTCGTCGTTGTAGTCGGCGGCAGTCAGACGGCCGAAGATCAGCGGCACGGCGACCATGTACTGGATGCAGTGATCGCGATCAGCGTAGTTGGCCAGCGGGCCGGTCTTGTCGATGATGCGGCAACCGGCTTCCTGGGTCTCAATGACGATCTTCTCGATCTGATCGATCTTGTCGGCGACCTCGCCGTGCAGCTGCATCGCGCACTCGACGGCGGTCTGCGCGTGGAACTCGGCCGGGAAGCTGATCTTGAACAGCACGTTCTCCATCACGTAGCTGCCGAACGGACGCTCGAACTCGAACGGCTTGCCGCCGAAAGCGACGTCGTAGAAGCCCCAGGTCTTGGCGGTCAGCGCCGACGGATAGCCGACCACGCCCTTGTGCGCGGCATTCAGCGCGTGGGTGACGGCACGACGGCAGGCGTCGCCCGCGGCCCAGCTCTTGCGCGGCCCGGTGTTCGGCGCGTGACGGTAGGTGCGCAGCGCACCGTTGTCGATCCAGCTGTGCGAGACGGCGGTGGTGATGGCGTCCTTGTCGCCGCCCAGCATCTTGGTGGCAACGGCGGTGGAGGCCAGACGCACCAGGATCACGTGGTCCTGGCCGACGCGGTTGAAGCTGTTCTTCAGCGCGTAGCAACCCTGAATCTCATGCGCCTTGATGGCGTAGCCCAGCACGTCGCGCACGGTCAGCGGCTCGCCGCCCTCGCGTTCGGCCTTGCGGCTGAGGTAGTCGGCGACCGAGAGGATCGCGCCCAGGTTGTCCGACGGATGGCCCCACTCGGCAGCCAGCCAGGTGTCGTTGAAGTCCAGCCAGCGGATCTGCGTGCCGATGGCGAACGCGCCCTGCACCGGATCCAGCTCATGGCTGGTGCCAGGCACGCGCGTACCGCCCGGCAGGTTCGCACCCGGGACGATGGGACCGAGATGCTTGACGCACTCGGGGAACTTCATCGCCAGCATGGCGCAGCCCAGCGAGTCCAGCAGCATGTAGCGCGCGGTGTCGTAGGCCTCGGTCGAATCGATGGTGTAGTCGGCGACGTAATCGGCGATGTCGACCATCGGCTGATCGGGATCGGGACGCTGGGCGGAACGGATGTCGGGGGCGCTCATGACGGACCTCGCTGAAGGGAATCAAACGCCCATTGTACCCTGCCCGGCATCTTCGCCGCCTCGGCCGGCTTGACGCCGCATGCACCGGCTGCCGACAATCGGTTCCATCAAAGGGGAGTAGCTCCCTAGCGCGACGATCGTCATCACGGGCACCAACGCCCCGGTCGTCGCGGCGGCACCGAGCCGCGAGCGAGACTTTTGTGCCAGCCAGCGGACCGTCGCGCGTGTTCGCCGGTGTCCGCACGAGTCCCACGCGCAACGGAGCCTGCATGGAATTCTCGACCCCCGACCTGCTTTCCGGCCTGGTGGCCATCATCCTCATCGACCTGGTGCTGGCGGGCGACAACGCCATCGTCATCGCGCTCGCGGCCCGCAACCTGCCGCCCGAACTGCAGAAGAAGGCCATCGCCTGGGGCACCGCCGGCGCCATTGCCGTGCGCATGATCATGACGACCATGGTGGTCTTCCTGCTCAAGCTGCCCGGCTTGATGCTGGTCGGCGGTCTGGTGCTGCTGCCGATCGCCTGGAAGCTGCTGCGCCAGGGCGACGAAGGCGACAATCCCAATGTGAAGGTCGCCACCAGCTTCTGGACCGCCATGCGCACCATCATCGTGGCCGATGCGCTGATGGGGCTGGACAACGTGCTGGCCATCGCCGGCGCCTCCAAGGGCCACCTGGGCCTGGTCATCATCGGCCTGCTGATCAGTGTGCCGCTGGTGGTCTGGGGTTCGACCCTGATCCTGAAACTGATCCAGCGCTTCCCGGCCATCATCTACGTCGGCGCGGCGGCCATCGCCTGGACTGCGGCGCGCATGATCACCCACGATCACCTGCTGCGCGACTGGTTCAATGCCCACGACGCGATGCGCTGGGTGCTCGATATCGTGCTAGTGGCGGGCGTGTGCGGGCTGGGCGTATGGGCCGAGCGCCGCGAGCATCGCGCGCAGGCGGAATAGACGATTCGCCGGGCGGGCTGGCCCCGGCTCCGGATCGCGGCCATAATCAAACGATCGTTTGGAACCGATCGTGCCGATGACCGACAGCACCTACCCCAGCCTTTTTCGCCCGCTCGACCTGGGTTTCTGCACCCTGCCCAACCGCGTGCTGATGGGATCGATGCACGTCGGCCTGGAGGACCGCGCGGCGGACTTCGACAAGCTGGCCGCGTTCTACGCCGAGCGCGCGCGCGGCGGCGTCGGCCTGATCGTGACCGGCGGCATCGCACCCAGCATCGCCGGCTGGCTGAAGCCGTTCGGCGGACGCATGTCGATGCCGTGGCATGTCGGTCGTCACCGCAAGATCACCGAGGCCGTGCATGCCGAAGGCGGCCGTATCTGCATGCAGATCCTGCACGCAGGCCGCTACGGCTATCACCCGCTGTCCGTCGCGCCCTCGAAGGTGAAGTCGCCGATCACACCGTTCACCCCGCGCGCACTGTCCGCACGCGGCGTCGAGCGCACCATCGCCGATTTCGTGCGCAGCGCGGAGTTGGCGAAAAGGGCCGGCTACGACGGCGTCGAGGTGATGGGTTCGGAGGGCTACCTGATCAATCAGTTCCTGGCCGAACGCACCAACCAGCGCACCGATGCCTGGGGCGGCGACGCCGAGCGACGGATGCGCTTTCCCATCGAGATCGTGCGCCGCATCCGTGAGGCCGTCGGTCCAGACTTCATTCTGATCTACCGCCTGTCCATGCTGGACCTGGTCGAAGGCGGCCAGTCGTGGCCGGACATCGTGCGCCTGGCCAAGGCCATCGAGACGGCGGGTGCGACGCTCATCAACACCGGCATCGGCTGGCACGAGGCGCGCGTACCGACCATCGTCACCAGCGTGCCGCGCGGTGCGTTCAGTTGGGTCACCGCGCGCATGAAGCAGGAGGTGAAGCTGCCGCTCATCACCACCAACCGCATCAACATGCCGGACGTGGCCGAGCGCATCCTCGCCGCCGGCGATGCGGACATGGTGTCGATGGCGCGGCCGCTGCTGGCCGACCCGGACTGGCTGACCAAGGCCCGCGCTGCCCGTGCCGAGACCATCAACACCTGCATCGCCTGCAACCAGGCCTGCCTGGACCACGTGTTCGAGAACAAGCGCGCTTCCTGCCTGGTCAATCCACGGGCCTGCCACGAAACCGAACTGAAGATCGAACCCGCCGCCACGCCGCGCCGCTACGCCGTGGTCGGTGCGGGACCGGCCGGCCTCGCCTGCGCCGCGACCCTGGCCGAACGCGGCCACCGCGTGACGTTGTTCGACCGCGCCGACGCCATCGGCGGGCAGTTCAACATGGCCAAGCGCATTCCCGGCAAAGAGGAGTTCCACGAGACGCTGCGCTATTTCGACCATCGCCTGCGCGACGCGAACGTCACCCTGCGCCTGGGCACCGAAGCCGGAGTCGAGAATCTGCGCGACTTCGATGCCGTGGTGGTCGCCACCGGCGTCACGCCGCGCGCGCTGCACTTGCCGGGCAGCGACCATCCCATGGTGCTCGGCTACATCGACGTGCTGCGCAACAATGCCCCCGTCGGAAAGCGCGCGGCCATCATCGGCGCGGGCGGCATCGGCTTCGACGTCGCCGAATTCCTGAGTCAGGGCATGCCCTCGCCCAGCAGCGACGTGCATCGCTGGAACGCGGAATGGGGCGTGGACGAGAACATGCGCCAACCTGGCAGCCTGACGTCGCGCTCGCCCGAACCGCCGCTGCGCGAACTGTGGTTGCTGCAGCGAAGCGAAGGCCGGCCGGGCCGGCGCCTGAACAAGACCACGGGCTGGGTGCACCGCGCCACGCTGAAAGAAAAAGGCGTGCACATGCTCGGCGGCGTGACCTACCTGGGCATCGACGACGCCGGCCTGCACGTACGCATCGACGAGGAAGAACGCGTGCTGGCGGTGGACAACGTGATCGTGTGCGCCGGACAGGATCCGAATCGCGGACTCGCCGATGCGCTGATCGCCGCTGGCATCGACACGCACGTCATCGGCGGCGCCGACGTCGCGGCAGAATTGGACGCCAAGCGCGCCATCGACCAAGGGACACGCCTGGCGACGACGCTCTAGACGCGGTGCGCTTCAGCGCACCACCAGCACCGGGCGCTCGTCGTGAGCCAGCACCTTCTGTGTCACGCTGCCCAGCAGCAACGTGCCGACACTGCCGCGCCCGTGCGACCCCATCACCACCAGATCGCAATGGTTGTCATCAGCCGCCTTGATGATGGACCGATGCACCGGGTCGCCGTACAGGAAATGGGTCTGACAACTCACACCCGCCTCGCCGGCCGCTTTTTCGATTTCCGACAGCATCGCTCTGGACTGCTCCTCGACGGCGCGGCGGTATTCGACTTCCATGGAGTGGCTGATGTCATCCATCTTGTTTGCATCAATGCTTAAACTCGGTGCCGCATTCAGTCCGACCACGCTGGCCCCCAGCGACCTGGCCAGTGTTACGCCTTGCGCGATGGCGCGTTTGGAATGTTCGGAGCCGTCCGTGGAAATCAGGATTCGTTTGTACATGACCGCCTCCTCGACTGTGGGCGCAAGACCATTGTTCGACTCGAACCCGTCCTGCGCCTTGACGCCGATCAAACATCAATCACGCTTCCAGTAGCGCTGCATTTCGACATCAGTGAACGAGGCCATCCGGGCAATGAGCACAAACTCGACCGACACTTCGGTACCCAGCAGAATACGCGGTGCTTCGGTACCCCCCCCCATCGGAACGACATCGCCGACCGAGAGCTGGCCGTGTCGACAACCAAACAAGACCCCGCCAGGTGCAGCCGCGCCACGTTGCGTGCGAAGAGCGTGCACATGCTCGGCGGCGTGACCTACCTGGGTATCAACGACGCCGGTTTGCACATACGCATGACGGACAAGAACGCATGCTGGCGATGGACAACGTGATCGTGTGCGCCAGAAAGGCGCCGAACCGCGGACTCACCGATGCACTGATCGCCGCCGGCGTCGACACGCACGTCATCGGCGGCGCCGACGTCACGGCGGAACTGGACGCCAAGCGCGCCATCGATCAGGGGACGCGCCTAGCCGCGACGCTCTAGATCCGACGCGCTTCAGCGCACCACAAGCACCGGACGCTCGCCGTGCATCAGCACTTTCTGGGTCACGCTGCCCAGCAGCAGCGTGCCGACGCTGCCTCGTCCGTGCGAGGCCATCACGACCAGATCGCAATCGTAGGTGTCCGTCGCATCGATGATCGCCTGATGGACCGGCTTCCCGTACAGATAATGGGTCTCACAGGGCACGCCGGCAGCCTTCGCCGCCTTGTCCAGATCGGACAGGATAACCGTGCTGCGCTCTTCGGCTGCCCTGCGATAATCGTCTTCCAGCGTGTTGGTGATGTCTCCCACGCTGCCGACGAATGCGCGATAGGTCGGCATGGCATTGAGGCCGACCACGCTCGCGCCGAGCGACTTGGCCAGCGACACGCCCTGTTCGATGGCGCGTTCGGAACGCTCCGAACCATCGGTGGCGATCAGGATTCGCTTGTACATGACGTGCTCCTCCGGTGACGGGTTGATTTCATTGTCACACCACCCGCGCCTCCGTGCATTGACGCCGGTCAAAAGGCGTCCCGAACCCGCGCGTCAGTCGCGCTTCCAGTAACGCTGCATCTCCACGAAGGTGAAGGAGGCCGACCAGGTGAGCAGCACAAAACCCGCCAAGGCCTCGGTCCCGACCATGAATCGCAGGGGCCCGAAGGGAATCACGTCGCCGAAGCCGACCGTGGTGTAGGTGACAGCGGAAAAGTAGACGTAGTCGAAGATCGAGTGCGGTTCGATCCCGTGGATCCGCCCGAACAGCGGATCGATCAGCAACAGCACATACAGCGCCAGACCGAAGATCCAGATCTCCAGCACGTGCAACACCAGCACGCCGAAGATGCCGCGCAGGATGTGCCGCCGGGCCTTGCCGCGCAGATGAGCGAGACCGCGGGTTAGCAGCGAAAGGCCTTCGTAGTGCACGAGCACGCACAGACCGACCACAATGGCCGTGGCCAGGGCCACCGAGACATTCACGCCCCAGTGATGGTAGCCGCCCACGACTACAGGGGCCGTGGCCATGCTTTCGATGAATCGATGCATCGTGCCTCCGCGATAAGCGGCGGCCCGCTCGTCGCGGGCCGCCTGCGCAGAATCAGCGCTTCTCGATCGGAGTGTACGCCCGATCCTCGGGACCGATGTAGTTGGCGCTCGGACGGATGATCTTCTTGTCGTCACGCTGCTCCATCACGTGGGCGCTCCAGCCGGTGGTGCGCGCGATCACGAACAGCGGCGTGAACATGGCCGTCGGCACGCCCATCATGTGGTAGGCCGAGGCGCTGTACCAGTCGAGATTCGGGAACATCTTCTTCAGTTCCATCATCACGTTCTCGATGCGCTCGGAGATCTCGAACAAGCGCATGTTGCCGCCTTCCTGACACAGCTTGCGGCTGATCTCCTTGATGATCGGATTGCGCGGATCGCCGATGGTGTACACCGGGTGACCGAAGCCGATCACGATTTCCTTGTTGGCCACGCGCTCGCGGATGTCGGCCTCGGCCTCGTCGGCGTCGCGATAGCGGGCGATGATCTCCATCGCCACTTCGTTGGCGCCGCCGTGCTTGGGTCCGCGCAGCGCGCCGATGGCGCCGGTGATGGACGAATAGATGTCCGAACCGGTGCCGGCAATGACACGCGCGGTGAAGGTCGAGGCGTTGAACTCGTGCTCGGCGTACAGGATCAACGACTTGTCCAGCGCGTTGACCTGGGTTTCGGTGGCCGGCTCGCCGTGCAGCAGATGCAGGAAGTGGCCGGCGATGGTCTCGTCGTCGGTCTCGGTCTCGATCGGCTTGCCGTTCTGGCGGAAGTGGTACCAGTACAACAGCATGGAGCCGAAGCTGGCGATCAGACGGTCGGCGATCTCGCGCGCGCCGCTGACATTGTGGTCGTCCTTCTCCGGCAGCACCGTGCCCAGCGCCGAGCAGCCCGTGCGCAACACGTCCATCGGATGAGTCGCGGCCGGCAGGCGCTCGAGCACGCCCTTGACCTGCTGCGGCAGGCCACGCATGCGCTTGAGCTTGGCGCGGTAGGCATTGAGCTCGGACCAGGTCGGCAGATGACCGTGGATCAGCAGGTGCGCCACTTCCTCGAAGCTGGACTTGGTCGCCAGATCCTTGATGTCGTAACCGCGGTAATGCAGATCGTTGCCGCTGCGCCCGACCGTGCACACGGCGGTGTTGCCGGCAGCGACGCCGGACAGCGCCACGGACTTCTTGGCCTTGGGCAGGGTCTGCTGGGTGTTCTCGCTCATGCTGGGAACCTCGTATTTTGCATGTGGCTGGAAGAGCATCCGGTCAGACCGGCGCTCATCGCGAAAGATCAGTCGTTGTCGTCGGCGAACAGCGCGTCGAGCTTCTTCTCGTACTCGTGGTAGCCGAGGAAGTCGTACAGCTCCTCGCGAGTCTGCATCGTCGGCACCACCGACTTCTGCGTACCCTCGCGGCGCACCGTCTCGTAGAAATTCAGCGCCGCCTTGTTCATGGCACGGTAGGCGCCGCAGCAATACAGCGCGATGTCGACGTTGGCGTCGCGCAGCTCGTCGACAGTGAAGAACGGCGTGGAACCGAACTCAGTCAGGTTGGCCAGGATCGGCACCTTCACCGCGGCCTTGAACTTGCGGTAATCGTCGAGCGTCTTCATCGCCTCGGGGAAGATCATGTCGGCGCCGGCCTCAACGTAGGCCACGGCGCGCTCGATGGCGGCGTCGATGCCTTCTTTCGCGGCGGCGTCGGTGCGCGCCATGATGACGAAATCATCGTCGGTGCGAGCATCCACCGCCGTCTTCACGCGATCGACCATCTCCTGCTTGGACACGACTTCCTTTCCCGGGCGGTGACCACAGCGCTTCTGACCGACCTGATCCTCCATGTGCACCGCGGCCACGCCGACACGCTCGAAGGAACGGATGGTGCGGGCGATGTTGAAGGCTCCGCCCCAGGCGGTGTCGATGTCCACCAGCAGCGGCATGTTGGTAGCTTCGACGATACGGCGGGCGTCGGTCAGCACGTCTTCCATGGTGCTGATGCCCAGGTCCGGCATGCCTAGCGAATTGGCGGCCACGCCGCCGCCGGACAGGTACAGCGCCTTGTAGCCCGTGCGCTTGGCCATCAGGCCGGCATAGGCGGTGATCGCGCCCATCACCTGCAGCGGGCTCTCGGTCTCGAGTGCGGCGCGGAAGGCGGCGCCCATCGATACTCGTGCACTCATGGACATACTCCGTGGACTGGTTCGAGCTCGCCATTGTAGTGCATTCGGCTGGACGGGCGGTCGCAACGGCATGGCCGCAGCGCTAGGATCGGGCCATGAAACACCGAGTGATCGCCACCAGCACGCTGACCTGCCCGGCCTGCGGCCATGCCGAAACCGAGCCGATGCCGGCCAATGCCTGCGTGTATTTCTACGCGTGCAGGGGCTGCGGCACCCTGCTCAAGCCCCGTCCGGGCGACTGCTGCGTTTTCTGCAGCTTCGGCGACACGCCCTGCCCGCCCGTCCAGGTTGGATCGGGCTGCTGCTGATTCGGCCTAGCCATTCCCGCGACCATGGGCCTGACCCCAGGCCCGCAACGCCTTCAGGGTGTTGGCCACATGGTGCTCTGGATTCAGATCCGTGTATTCATAGATCACCGTGCCATCCGGCGCGATCACGTAGGACACCCGCCGCGCGTACTTGTGGAGGATCGGCATCACCGCATCGTAGGAGCGGGTGATGCTTCCGTCCGGATCGGCGGCCACGGGGAACTTGCTGCGGCACTCACTGACCGAAAATTTCTTCAGGACCTCGATATCATCGCGCGAAACGCCGATCACCGTCGCGCCCAGCGCCTTGTACTTCGGCATCGCCTCGGCAAAATCATGCGCCTCGATGGTGCAGCCCTTGGTGAAGGCCTCCGGATAGAAATAGACCACCACCGGCCCCTTCTGCAGCGCCTTGGCCAGCGAGTAGGTGTAGACCGTGCCGCCCAGCGACGCCTGCGCGGTGAACATCGGCGCCTTGCCGCCAACCGGCAGCGCTGCGACCGCCGTGCCCGCCAGACTGACCAGAATGACGGCCACGAACAACGAAATTCCGTATTTCATGCTGCAAACCTCCTCGATGCAATGAAGCGATCGCCGCAAACGGCGATCTGATGCATATACGCAGCGACCGCGCAAAACGATGCATGCTGTCGAAGCTCGCGCCCCGATCGACGAAATGGGGCGACCGAAGCCGCCCCGTCGGGTCACGCAGAGGACACCATGCGGTGTCGCCGCGCAGAGGTCACATCGCGTGCGCCTTGCGCCACGCGCGGATCGCGCCGAGGGTGTTCTCGACGTGCTTGTCCGGATTCATGGCCGTGTAGCTGTAGATCACCGTGCCGTCCGGTGCGATCACGTAGGACGTGCGGTTGGCGTATTCGGCGTTGCTCGGCAGCACCGAATCGTAGTCCTTCATGATGTGGCCGTCCTTGTCCGAAGCCACCGGAAACTTGCTGCGGCACTCGCTGACCGAGAACTTCTTCAACTTGGCGATCGGGTCGTGCGACACGCCGATCACGCTGGCGCCCAGCGCCTTGTACTTCGGCATCGCCTCGGCGAAGTCGTGCGCCTCGATAGTGCAGCCGGGCGTGAAGGCCGCCGGGTAGAAATAGACCACCACCGGCCCCTTCTTCAGTTCCTTGGCCAGCGAGTAGCTGTACACCTTGCCGCCCAGCGACGCCTTGGCCGTGAACATCGGCGCCTTGGCGCCATCGGGCAGCGCGGCGAGCGCTGGCAGCGCGACCAGGAAAAGCAGACAAAGCAGTGCGCGTTTCATGCAACGTTTCTCCTGAAAGATAACGGGCCGACCCGACAAGCCGACATGTACGGCGAGGATACGCCATTTCGCGGACGTCCGATGTCGCCCGGAACGTTGCCGGGGCACGGCGAAACCGCCCTGCCGCTTGCGGGAAGAACGAAGAAAGGCGGCCGCAGCCGCCTCCCTCGCCGATCACGCCATGCGCAGTCAGAACATCAGCTGCGTGCGCAACCCGAACGAATGGCCCCAGTCCGATCCCGTATCGCCGATCCGGTTGTCGGTATGCCAGCGGATGTAGTTGAACATGACGCGCGACCAGTCGTTGAGGTACCAGTTGACGCCCAGCGTGTAGCTCTGGCCGTCGCCGCCGAACGGTGCGCCGCCTCGGTAGTCGTAATGATCGACCCGCGTGGCAAGCTCGAACGCGCCCCAGCCACCGGATGTCACCGGATGGTTGACCCGCACCCACTGCCAGTTGCCGCCGCGGCTGGAAAAGCCGGGTTTCTCGCCGGTGATCATCCAGCCGGCCGACAACGAGGAGCCATGCCGCCGCGCCGTACCGACACTGGCCGAATCGACGCTGCGTCGGGCGTATTCGCCCACCGCCCAGAAACTGCGGTAGACGCCGCCCAGCTCGTAGCCCGTGGCATGGTCCTGGGTCGGGTCGGGAACCGCACCGGCTTTGACGTCCAGGTTTTCGTTGAAGTCCAGGGCAATGGACGGATGGTCGTTGATGCTGGCCACGCCCGGGCTGAGATGCTCGTAGTAGTACCAGGCGCCAACGTGCATGAATCCGGCATCGGTCTTGATCGGATTCCAGTGCGCGCGTGTCAGGTAGACGACCGAATCGGACGTGCTGCCATTGCTGGCATTCCCCGGCGCATCGCCGCTGACCGAGAGGCTGTAATGCCAGTTGTCCCCGTACATGCGCATCTGCATGCCCAGGCCGTAATAGCGGTTGACCGGCTCGCCCACCATGGTCGCCGCGTCGCGCAACATGAAGGGAAGGTTCACGGACGCACTGGAGCCGTCGATGCCCAGATCCTTGAAGAAGTTGCCCAGGTAGAACACCGCGTGGTGGCCGAGCAGCGGCGTCGAATAACTCAGGTATGCCTGGCGCAGACCGGCTTTGCCGTCGGTGAACTTCACCTGCACGTAGTAGCCGAGCGCGCCCATCGTGCCCTTGGCGCCGAGACGCGCATCGGTGACCCGGGACCCGTTGATATTGCGCCCGGGGTCACTGGAACCGCGCGTGGCGGTGTAGTCCACCAGCAGACGACCGGCCGGAGCGAACGTGAAGAAGCCGTCGTCGCTGCTGAAGACGGGACCGGCCTCGCCATGACCGCCCCAGCGCACCGAATCGGCATGCCCGGCCGCCGACGGCGCGGCGGTCGCGGCGGCGGTGTTTCCGGCGCCATGAACCGGCGCGGCACCGTCCTTGCTGGTAGACGGCTGCGATTCCCTGTCCTCGATCACGGCCAGACGCGCCTGCAACGCCTTGATCTGCGCGGCCTGCTGTTTGACCAGGCGCAGCAGCTCGTCATTGTCGATGTGCCCAGTGGCGAAGGCGGGCGTCGACAGCCCCATCAGGGCCGCGATCACCGCGACGGGCAGGATTCGTTTCGTGCGTTTCATGGTGCGACTCCCCAGGTTTCCAGGCTTTGGCATGCGCCTTGTGTTTGTTCGATCCGCCGTTCCGCTTCGCCCTGCGCCGCCGCGCACCCGTTCGCGCAAGTGGGCCCTGCCGCGGCGGGCTTGCGTCGCGGAATCCTGTGCCAGGAACGGAGGGCGGGTACGGCGGGCGGCGTACCGCTCAGATGGCGTCGGCGGCTTCTTCCGTGCCGGCGGGCAGACGTTCGCGTTCGCCGGATGTCCCGGAAGCGAGCGCCGCGTGCAGGCGATCTCGGTCGAGCCCGCCTTCCCAGCGCGCCACCACGACCGTGGCCACCGCATTGCCAATGAAATTGGTGATCGCCCGGCACTCGCTCATGAAGCGGTCCACACCAAGGATCAGCGCCATCCCCGCGACCGGTACCGAAGGCACCACCGAGAGCGTCGCGGCCAAGGTCACGAAACCGGCGCCAGTCACGCCCGCAGCCCCCTTCGAGCTGATCATGGCGACCAGCAGCAGCGCCAGTTCCTGGCCGAGCGAAAGATGGATGTTGGTCGCCTGCACGATGAACATGGAAGCGAGCGTCATGTAGATGTTGGTGCCGTCCAGATTGAACGAGTAACCCGCCGGCACCACCAGCCCCACCACGGACTTGCTGCAGCCGGCCTTCTCCATTTTCTCCATCAGCGAAGGCAGGGCCGCCTCCGAGGACGAGGTACCGAGCACAAGCAGCAGCTCGGCCTTCAGGTAGCGCAGCAGCGAGAGCACCGAAAAGCCGGTCAGGCGCGCAACCACGCCGAGTACCACCAGCACGAACAATGCCGACGTCAGATAGAAGGTCCCCACCAGCCAGGCCAAGTTGGCCAGCGAATCGATGCCGTATCGGCCGATGGTGAAGGCAATGGCGCCAAACGCGCCGATCGGCGCGGCCTTCATCAGGATATGCACCAGCTGGAACACCGGCCGCGTAAGCGCGTCGAGGAAGCGGGTCACCGGTTGCGCAGGCTCGCCGACCATGGCCAGCGCGATGCCGAACAGCACGGCGATGAACAGCACCTGCAGGATGTTTCCGGAAACGAACGCGCCGAACAGCGTCCCCGGAATGATGTCGATCAGAAAGCCGGACAGGCTCATTTCATGCGCGCGGGTCGCGTACTGCCCCACCGCCCCGGCATCGAGACTGGCCGGGTCGATGTTCAGCCCGGTGCCCGGATGAATCAGGTGCGCGATCAGCAGACCGATGATCAGGGCCAGCGTGGACAGGCCCAGGAAATACAGCATGGCCTTGAGCATCACCCGGCCGACCGAGCGCAGGCTGGCCATGCCGGCGATGCCGTTGACCACGGTGAGAAAGATCACCGGCGCAATGATCATCTTCACCAGCTTGATGAAGGCATCGCCCAGCGGTTTGAGCGACTCCCCCAGCAGCGGCCAGAAATGGCCCAGTACCGCGCCAAGAAAAATCGCGACTAGAACCTGGACGTACAACTGCCTGTACAGCGGACGGCGTTCGCCGATCCGCGTTTGTGTTGCCGATGAACTATGCATAAGCCCCTCGTGCTTGGCGATGAATGGGCAACCGCGTGCACGGTTCACCCGACGCCATACGTTGTAGTCCAGGCACGGGCGGAACCGAATAACACATTCCGGCTAGTCGCCACGCCCCGGTCTTCGGCCATGCGAGGATAGGGGCCTACGTCCACGCGACCGCCCACTCATGCATCGACGCCTCAAACGCATCCTGCTGGCCTCGGCGCTGTTGCTGGCGATTGCCGGCAGCGCGCTCGTTGCCGGCTGGCTTGCGGAGCATCGGGCACTGCACGCATTGTCCGAACAACAGGGCGCACAGCTGCAGCTGCGCGCCCTGTCCCTGCAGCGACTGATCGACCGCTACCGCGTGCTGCCCTCGACGCTTGCACTGGACCCGGCGTTGCGCAACGCTTTGGAAGCGCCGTCCGCCAGCATCGATAACGCCGAACTGAACCGCAAACTGGAACGCACCAACGGCGCCACGCACGTGTCCACGCTGACGCTCATCGACCGCCACGGCACCGCCATCGCGGCCAGCAACTGGCGCCAGCCTTCGAGCAATGTCGGACACAACTACGCCTTCCGCCCCTATTTCCAGCGTGCCATGCGCGACGACCACGGCACCTTCTACGCCATCGGCGTATCCACACAGGTGCCGGGCTACTTCATCGCCCAGGCGTTGCACGATGACGCGGGCCGACGCATCGGCGTGATCGTGGTCAAGATCACGCTGAGCGAAATCCGCCGCGAGTGGGCGTCGAGCCAGGACGTCATCCTGCTCAGCGATCGCCATGGCGTCGTGTTTCTCGCCAATCGTGCAGCATGGCAATACCGGCCGCTGAAGCCGCTGGACGCCGCCACGCTGCAGCGGATCGCACAGACCCGGCAGTACGGCAACAAGCTGCGCCCGGCGGCACGCATGCACATCGAGCAGCGCCTGCCTGACGGCGGCCGCCTGGTGCGGTTCGACATGCCGACGCAGAAGCACGACATGCTCTGGCGCTCGCGGCCATTGCCCGCGCAGGGCTGGGAACTGCATTCGCTGGCACGTACGACGCCGGTCGTTTCGGCCGTCCGTCATGCGGTGCTGCTCACGCTCGGCGGCTGGCTGCCGGTGATCCTATTTGGCATGTTCCTGCATCAACGCCTGCGCCTAGCGCAGGATCGCCAGCGCACCCGCGAGGAACTGGAGCGACTCGTCGCGCATTACGCCAGCGCCCTGCGTTCGGAACAGGACAGTCTGGTCCAGGCCGCGCTTTCGGCCGCGCGCGGACAACCGCAGCAACTCGAACACTTGCCGCAGGGCGTCAGCGTGGTCGATGCGCAACTGCGTCTCGTCGCATGGAATCGTCGCTACGCCGACATCTTCGCCTTTCCACCACGGTTACTTGAAACCGGCAGGCCGATCGAGGACCTGTTCCGCTACAACGCCCAGCGCGGCCTGCTCGGACCGGGCGACGTCGAGGAAGCCATCCAGCGGCGCCTGGACTATCTGCGTGAAGGCGGCCCGCATATGTACGAGCGCGAGCGTCCGGACGGCACGGTGCTCGAAATCCGCGGCAATCCCCTGCCGGGCGGTGGTTTCGTGACCAGCTACGCCGACATCACCCCCTACAAGAAAGCCGCGCGCGCCCTGCGCACCCTGACTTCCACGCTGGAATTGCGCGTGGAACGAAGCACGCGCGAGCTGCGCCTGGCCAAGGCCGAGGCCGAACGCGCGAACCGCAACAAGACCCGCTACGTGGCCGCGGCGGTGCACGACCTGCTGCAACCGCTGAATGCGGCACGACTGTTTTCCGGCGCGCTGCACAAGGCGCTGCACAAGCCCGACGACCACGCCATGCTGGAGCGCGTCGAACATGCGTTGCAGGCACTGGACGACCAACTCGGCAGCATGCTCGACCTGTCGCGCCTCGAAGCCGGCGTGATCCGGCCGAAGATCGAGGACATCGAACTGGCCCCGCTGCTGCAGTCCCTGGCGCGCCAGTTCGGCATCATCGCCCAGGCAAAGGATCTGTCCCTGCGTCTGGTCAACACGCGTGCCTGGGTGCGCAGCGACGCCATCCTGCTGCGGCGCATCCTGCAGAATTTCCTCTCCAATGCGCTGCATTACACGCCACGCGGCTCGGTGCTCCTCGGTTGCCGGCGTCACGGTGAAAATCTCCGCATCGAGGTCTGGGACACCGGGGTCGGCATCCCGGAAGACAAGCGCCAGGCCATCTTCCAGGAGTTCGCCCGACTCGATACCGGTCTGGACACCGACGAGCGCAGCGCCGGTCTCGGCCTGTCGATCGTCGAACGTGTCGCCGGACTGCTCGGTCATCCGCTGAGCCTGCGGTCATGGCCCGAGCACGGCAGCGTGTTCGCGGTCACGGTGCCGCGCGTATTCCCCTCCCGCGGGTCGTCATCTTCGCCCGACGCTTCCGTGGAGACACCGTCCGACTCGCCGCTCGCCGGGCGTCACATTCTCTGCATCGACGACGACCGCGAGAATGCCGATGCCCTGGCTACCCTGCTGGGGAGCTGGTCATGCACCGTGCACGTCGCACGCAGCGCCGACGCGCTGCAGGACATGAGCTTTCCCCGGGTGGACCTGATCCTTCTCGACTATCAGCTGGGCAAGGTCCGCGGCCCCGAACTGTTACCCGCACTGTACGCGCGGCTCAACCATCGGCCGCCGGTGATCGTGCTGACTGCGCAAACCGGCGCCGAAGTTCGCCGCAAGATTCGCGAAGCCGGACTCCACTTCCTGGCCAAGCCTGCCTCGCCGGCACGTCTGCGCGCACTGGCCAGCCAGCTGCTCATTGCCTCGGGCGCGTCCTGAACGGCTATTCGAGATCGTCTTCCTCGTCGATGTCGAGGGTCTTGACCAGCACTGCAGCCTGCGTGCGCGAACGGCAGTTCAGCTTCGACAGCACCGCCGTGACGTGGATCTTCACGGTGTTCTCGGCCAGCCCCAGGCGGTCCGCGATCTGCTTGTTGAGCAGGCCTTCAGCGATGAGCATCAGCACCCGGAACTGCTGTGGCGTGAGCTGGGCCAGCCGCGACATCAATTCGGCATCGCGCTCGCTGCGTTCGGCACTGGTGGCCTCGAACCACAATTCGCCCTGCATCACGTGCCGCACCGCCTTTCCCAACGTCTCCACCGGCGCCGCCTTGGACACGAAGCCGGCCGCACCGAACTGCTGCGCCCGACGCACCGTGCGCGGCCGATCATTGGACGAGATGACCAGCACCGGGAGATCCGGATATTCCGAACGCAGCCACAGCAGCGAAGAGAAACCGATCGCACCGGGCATGGTCAGGTCCAGAAGCATCAGATCGAACTCCGTCCCATCCTCCAGCATCTTCTCCAGCGCACTGCGGCTGGCGGCCTCGCGCACGCTGGCACCGTCGAACTCGGAACCCAGAGCATGCGCGACCGCCGAACGGAACATCGGGTGGTCGTCGGCGATGAGGAAGGTCGGGGCATGCGTCATGCGGTTTTCCGTGGCTGCTTTGTGTCGCGGTCTGTTTTCAGTATCACATCATGCCTCGCCGTGTCCGCCGCCCGCTGTTTCACGCATGAAAAAGGGCGGCACCGGGCCGCCCTTTCTCGTCGTGCTCACGATACCGCGCTTACTTGGCGAACAGGCCTTCGACGGCGCTGCGCTCTTCATGCAGCTCCTTGGCCGTCGCGTCCATGCGGGCGCGCGAGAAATCGTTGATCTCCAGGCCCTGGACGATCTCGTACTTGCCGTCCTTGCAGGTCACCGGATAGCCGTAGATCACGCCCGGCTCGATGCCGTAGGAACCGTCCGACGGAATGCCCATCGAGACCCAATCCCCCTCGTCGGTGCCCAGCGCCCACGAACGCATGTGGTCGATCGCGGCCGAGGCGGCCGAGGCGGCCGAAGAAGCGCCGCGCGCCTTGATGATCGCCGCGCCGCGCTGCTGCACGGTGGGGATGAACTCGCCCTCATACCAGGCCTGGTCGACCAGCTCCATCGCGTTCTTGCCGTCGACGGTGACGTGATGCAGATCCGGATACTGCGTGGAACTGTGGTTGCCCCAGATGATCATCTTCTTGATGTCGGTGTTGTGCTTGCCGGTCTTCTCGGCCAGCTGGCTCATGGCGCGGTTGTGGTCCAGGCGCACCATGGCGGTGAAGCACTTCGGATCCAGGTCCGGCGCATTCTGCTGCGCGATCAGCGCGTTGGTGTTGGCCGGATTGCCGACCACCAGCACCTTGACGTCGCGCTTGGCATGGTCGTTCAGCGCCTTGCCCTGCGGCCCGAAGATCTTGCCGTTGGCTTCCAGCAGGTCCTTGCGCTCCATGCCAGCGCCGCGCGGACGCGCGCCGACCAGCAGCGCGTAATCGGCATCCTTGAAGGCGACATTGGCGTCGTCGGTGGCGACGATGTCGGCCAGCAGCGGGAACGCGCAGTCGTTCAGCTCCATCACCACGCCCTTCAGGGCGTCCAGAGCCGGGGTGATCTCGAGCAGATGCAGGATGACCGGCTGGTCCTTGCCCAGCATGTCGCCGGCGGCAATGCGGAACAGCAGCGCGTAGCCGATCTGGCCGGCGGCGCCGGTGACGGCAACTCGAACGGGTGCTTTCATGTCGATACTCCGTTGAACAGGGGAATGCGAGAGTCGGTCGCGGAACCAAGCCGTTCCGCGACCGTGGAAATCAGGACAGCTCGGCGAAGAAGTCGCGGATGCGCTGCATCCCCGGCTCCAGCTCGTCGGCCGGACAGGTGTAGGAGATGCGCAGGCCGCGCGGCTCGCCGAAGGCCGAACCCGGCACGCAGGCCACGCCCTTGGCTTCCAGCAGCGCGGTGCAGACGTCGACGTCGTTCTCCAGACGCTTGCCGTTGTGGCTCTTGCCGAACGCGCAGGAAATGTCCGGGAACGCGTAGAACGCACCCTGCGGACGCGGGCACTTCACGCCCTCGATGCCGTTCAGGATGTCGACCACCAGATCGCGGCGCTTGGCGAATTCGGCGCGCTTCTCGGTCGGCACGTCCTGCGGGCCGGACAGCGCGGCCGCCGCGGCCACCGAAGCGACCTCGGGAATGTTGGTGATGTGGTTGGAGTTCAGCGTCACCACCGCGTCGGCGACGGCCTTCGGACCGGCCATCATGCCCACGCGCCAGCCGGGCATGCCGTAGGTCTTGGACATCGAGTCGACGAAGATCACGCGCTCGCGCAATTCCGGACGGGCCTGCACGAAATTGTGGTAGCCGACGCCGTCGAACACCATGCGGTTGTAGATGTCGTCGGTGACGACCCAGGTATCCGGATGCTTGACCAGCACGTCGGCCAGTGCGGCGATCTCTTCCTTGGTGTAGACCATGCCCGTCGGATTGGACGGATTGTTGAACAGGAAGATCTTGGGCTTGCTGGCCAGCGCCTCGTCGAGCTGCGCCGGGGTCAGCTTGTAGTGCTGTTCCGGCGGGCACGGCAGCAGCTTGACCTTGGCACCGAGGATCTCGGCGATATCCAGGTAGCTGGTCCAGTACGGCGTCGGGAAAGCCATCTCGTCGCCGTCGTCCAGCAGCGCCTCGGCCAGGTTGTACAGGATGTGCTTGGCGCCCACCGCCACCGCGCAATTCTCGCGCGTGTAGCCGTCCAGGCCGACGCCCTTCATGTGCTCAAGGAACGCGTCCAGCAGGTCCGCGCTGCCGCGGTTGGAACCGTAGGAACCCGAGTCCTTGTCCAGCCAGTCGCGCACGGCCTGGTACACGTGCGGGCCGGGCAGGAAGTTCGGCACGCCGATCGAGAAACTGATGATGTCGCGGCCTTCGGCCTTGAGCTGGCGGGCCTTCTCGGCGATCAGCATGATCGTGCTCGGCTTGGCACGGCTCATGCGCTGGGCGAGCTTGGGCATGACGTCCTCACGCAACGGGATGGGGAAAACGGCGATTTTATCACACGGTCGCCCACCCCGAATTGCCGCGGAAAGCATGAACGAAGGGCTCCGACTCGCGGCGCCCTTCCGGATTTCCCCATGCGCGCCTCGCAGGATCGCGAAGCCCGGAAGCCGTCAGCTGCCGATGCGGCGCAGGGACTTGCCGGCCATCAGATTGCGCTCGATCTGCTCGAGACTCACGCCCTTGGTCTCGGGCACGAACCAGATGGTGAACAGCAGGAACAGAATATTCAGACCGCCGTACAGCCAGAAGGTCTGCGCGGCACCGATGCCATTGAGCAGGCTGAGGAAGGTCAGGCCGACGATGGCGTTGGCCACCCAGTTGGTCAGGGTCGATACGCCGATGCCGAAGTCACGTCCCTTCAGCGGCTGGATCTCCGAGCAAATTGCCCACACCAGCGGTCCGGCCGACATGGCGAAACCGACGATGAACACCAGCAACATGGAGACGGTGAAAATCTGCTGCCCCTGAGTGAGCGTGCCCATGTTCATCATGGTGCCCACCGCGCCCAGACCGGCGGCCATCACCAGGAACCCCGCATACAGGATCGGCTTGCGGCCAATGCGGTCGACGAAGGCGATCGCGATAAAGGTGGCCAGCACATTGGTC
This sequence comes from Oleiagrimonas sp. MCCC 1A03011, assembly GCF_003267965.1. Classification (NCBI taxonomy): domain Bacteria; kingdom Pseudomonadati; phylum Pseudomonadota; class Gammaproteobacteria; order Lysobacterales; family Rhodanobacteraceae; genus Oleiagrimonas; species Oleiagrimonas sp. MCCC 1A03011. The sequence continues at coordinate 177,623 of NZ_MSPY01000001.1, forward strand.
ACACCGACAATCACCGTAGCCCACATCTGCGCGTTCACGCCAAAGCCCACATGCATGAAGATGCGCGGGGCGTAGTACATGATCACATTGATGCCGGTCAGCTGCTGCACGACCTGCAATAGAACGCCCAGACCGACCGAACGGCGGAAATTGCGGTTCTGCAGGAACATGTGCCAGCCGCGCTGCGGGATCTTCAGCTGTTCCTGGATGTCGTTCACTTCGCGTTCGACTGTGGCGTCGTCTGAGCGCAGATGGTTCAGCACATCGCGCGCCTCTTCGGAACGACCACGCATGACCAGCCAGCGCGGGCTCTCCGGCAGCCTCAGCACACCGACCAGGAACAGCGCGCCCGGGATGGCGATGACGCCGAGCATCCAGCGCCACTCGCCATGTTGGCTGAACCACAGATTGGACAGGAACGCGCCCAGGATGCCGATGGTGATCATCAGCTGGTACATCGAGATCATCGCACCGCGAGTCTCCTGCGGCGCCACTTCGGCCAGATACAGCGGCGCGGTGAATGCCGCCACGCCGATCGCGATGCCCAGCAGGAACCGCGCCACCAGAAGAAATGCCGGCGACCATGCGAACGCGCACAGCACGGAACCGATCACGAACAGCGATGCACTGATGATCAGCGTGCGTCGCCGACCCAGGCTCGACGACAGCCAGCCGGCCCCCGCGGCGCCGGTGGCTGCGCCCCACATCATGATGCTGACGATCCACTCGATGTAGTTGTCGCTGATGTGGAATTCGGTCTGGATGAACTGCTCGGCACCGGAAATCACACCGATGTCGAGGCCGAACATGAGCCCGGCCAACGCGGCCAGTAGATAGGTGAACGTGGTCTTGCGGCTCGGTAGCGCCGCGACGGTTGCGTTCATCGAGTGGTCTCCCCGTGAGTTCTTATGTAAACGTTTTCTCAGTCTATGCCACACACCAGCCCTCCCGCCAGCGCGCAGCACTCAATTTGCCAAAGGTAGCCAGATCCGGAGCCTTTGTGCGCGTGCATACGTATGCACACGACCGTGCATAATGGGGCGTCCGCGACCGTGGACACACGTAACAGCGTGTCAGTGACCCACAAACGGGAGAACGCACATGCATTGGTTATGGTTGTTTGTCGTCGGCCTCGTGGTCGGCATCGTCGCCAAGTTCCTCATGCCCGGAAGGGACCCGGGCGGCTTCATCATCACCGCCATTCTCGGCATCGCCGGCATGTTCGTCGGCGACTGGCTGGCCGCCAAGCTCGGCATCATGGTCGGCGGCGGACTGGGCGGTTTCATCGCCGGCGTGGTCGGCGCCATCATCCTGTTGTTCCTGTATCGGCTGGTGGCCAAGAAGGCCTAGCGCGCAGGCGAGTGCATACGAAAAAGGGCGACCCGCGGGCCGCCCTTTTTCGTGTTGCGATGTCCGCCGCGAGTCAACCGCGGTCGTCGAGCACCGTGTTCCAGTCGGCCACGCGCTCGCTCATCTTCTCCAGCAGTGCGTCGACGTCGCCCTCCAGGGTGACCTTTTCGATTTCGTCACCCTGCTGCACGGCATCGACCACAGTCTGATCGCTGCTGTCGACGACTTCGCCGAAAACGCTGTGCTTGCCGTCCAGCCACGGCGTGGCGCCATGGGTGATGAAGAACTGGCTGCCATTGGTGCCCGGACCGGCGTTGGCCATGGACAGCACGCCCGGCTTGTCGTGACGCAGGCTGGCGTCGAACTCATCCTCGAAACGGTAGCCCGGACCGCCGCGACCACTGCCTTCGGGGCAGCCGCCCTGGATCATGAAATCGGGAATGACGCGATGAAAGCTGAGCCCGTCATAGAACCCGCGCTTGGCCAGATTGACGAAGTTGGCCGTGGTCAGCGGCGTCTCGTCGTCATGCAGGCGAATGCGGATCGGGCCGCGGCTGGTGTGAAACGTGGCGGTAATGCTCATGAGCGGTATCCGTCGTGGGAACGAAACGTCGAAGTATACCGCTCCATCCAGGCCTCAGGGCGAAAGGTCCAAAGCCTGGCTCGTCAATGCTTCCGTCCCGCGCGGCGAGGGTTTCGGCATCGGCGCATCGGACAGCGCCTCGCCCGCGACCACATGGCGATAGAGCGCGTCCAGGGCGGCGTAGCCATACGGCATCAACGGCACGTGCGCGGCGCCGAATTCGGGCAGCGCCAGGAACGCGTCGAAATGCTGTGCGTGTGGCACTTTCCAGTAGCGCGGAGTACGCCCTTCGGCGCGTAGCCAGTCCACGTAGGGTTCGGAGGTGAATGCGGTCGGGATCAGGCCGTCATCCGCGCCGTGCACGACCCAGATCGGCAGCGATGCGCGCGGAAGCTGCGCCGCCAGCGCATCGACCGAGGCATGCAGGCTCACGGCCTCGTCGTCGCTGCCGCTCCACAGCGCGCGCAGGCACTCCAGGCTGTCCAGCGTCGGGTCCGCCGAAGCATCCAGACCGCCGAACAACCCGACGCCCGCACCGGGAGGAATGCCGGAAGCGTCCGACCACCACGCGGCGCGCAGCGCAGGATTGGCCGTCGTCGGCTGTCCCCGCATATCCATGGCGTCGTAGCGGAATCCGCAGGGCATCTGTCCCACCTCGCGGCGCAGATAGGCCGAGGCATACCCTGCTGCCACGCTGCGCCATGCGTCGAACGCGGTGGTGCTCGCCGCTGTCGACAGCACCGCATCGGTCCAGCCCTGTGCGTGCAGATGCGCGAGCGCCTCGGTGGCCTGCCCGGCCTGCGTGCCGGCACGAAGCCGGCCCTGCGCATGCAGGCTCGCGCAACGCGCCAGCCAGTGCGCGGGCGGCTTGCCCTCGGTACGTGCGAGCGGTGCATCGTCGAAACGCGCATCGGTCAGCGCACACGGCATCCACAACGCCGCTTCCGTGGCGTAGTCATACAGCGCGCGTCCACGGCCGGACAGGTGAACGTTCGGCTCCATCGCCATCACGGCATCGAGCAGACCGTCGTGATCCAGGCCGGCCGCCTGCAGCACCGCACCACCGCCGTTGGACAGACCGGCCGCGATGATGCGGGTGTTTTCCGGCGTGAACGGCGCCTGGTCCGGGTAGGCGCGATCAAGCATGGCCAGTCCGAAGCGCGCTGCTTGCAGCACGTCGCGCCCCCAGTCGGCTTCCGGATTGTCACCCGAATGCATGTGCTTCACGGCCACGCCGGCATCGGCGTCGTAGGCGCGAGGTTCGAATTCCAGCGCGGCCTCGCCGGCCCTGGCGCGTGTGCCGTCCAGCGCCACGCCGGTGCCCGTGGCGGTGTCGAAATAGCCCGAGCCGGTACCCTTGTCGGTATAGGCCACCGCACACCCGCGCGGCAGACCGAACGCGCCGGCCAGCGAAATGGCGCCGTACACGCCGCGCGAACCGGACGACGCGGTGACAATGAGACACCGCGCCTGCTTGTCGAAGGCGTCGGGCGCCTGCAACAACACCCGGTGCGGCGCATGTGCGTCCGGCAGACGCGCAAAGGCCGTGTACTCGCGACCGGGCACGTCCGGCACACCGCCGTAGACGCGGCCATATCCACCTAGCGGCCCCAGATCGGCGATGCCCTTCCAGCTCATCTGGATGGCGCGGCGGCGCAACTCCGCGGGCGTCGGCGCGTCGGCCTCGGCAAAAGGCGTCGGTGCCCCGGCCAGTCCCTTCAGGCCGAGTCCGGCCGAGAGCAGGTCGTCGTCGCCACGATGATCGGTCACGCGGACCGGACCCGACAGGAAATCGAGGGACATGGCCTCCTCCCGAGGCGTCGAGGGCGCCGAGCAGGCCGTCAGGGCGGCCACGGCGGCGGTGCACAGATAGCGGGCAAACGTAGGCATGCTGTCAGCCTAGCCATAATTCCCGCGCTGACCATGGTACGAAAGTCCACATGCCGTGGCGCATCTGGATCGCTAGGCTGGGCCCATCCCGCTCGCACGTCCCGAGGTAGCAGCATGTCCACGATCCTGATCACCGGTGCCGGCAGCGGCATCGGCGCCGGTCTCGCCACCGAACTAGCCGCCGCCGGTCACCACATTCTCGCCACCGACCTCGACGCCGAGGCCGCCGAGCAGGTCGCCGCACGCATTCGCAACGACGGCGGCCGCGCCGACGCGCTGCCGCTGGACGTCAGCCGCGACGAAAGCGTCGATGCCCTGCTCGGCGCCCTGCCCGCGCCAGTCGACGTGCTGGTCAACAACGCCGGCCTGCAGCACGTATCGAGGCTGGAAGACTTCCCGATGCAGAAATGGGACCTGCTGATCCAGGTGATGCTGACTGGCGTCGCCCGCATCACGCGCGCCCTGCTATCGACCATGCGCGAACGCGGCCACGGCCGCATCGTCAACATCGGTTCGGTGCATTCGCTGGTGGCCTCGCGCTACAAGTCCGCGTATGTCGCCGCCAAGCACGGCCTGCTCGGCTTCTCCAAGGTCCTGGCGCTGGAGACCGCCGACACCGACATCACGATCAACACCGTCTGCCCCGCCTACGTGCACACGCCGCTGGTCGACAAACAGATCGCCGCGCAGGCGCGCGAGAACGGCCTCAGCGAGGAACAGGTGGTCAGCGAGATCATGCTCAAGCCGATGCCCAAGGGCGTGTTCATCAGCATCGAGGAGCTGGCCGGCATCACGGCGTTCCTGATGTCGCCCGCCGCGCGCAACATCACCGGTCAGACGCTGGTCGTCGACGGCGGCTGGACCGCGCAGTAGGCTGTTGGACTGTCGCCACGCCACCGTTTCGCACCCATGCCGCGCCTGCTGATCGCCGACGACCATCCGCTGTTCCGCGCCGCGCTGCGGCAGTCCGCGCTGCACGCACTCCCGGACGGCGACATCCAGGAAGCGCCCGACCTGCCCGCCACGCTGGACGCTCTGGCCGAGGAACCGGACATCGATCTGGTCCTGCTGGATCTTCACATGCCCGGCAGCCGCGGCCTGTCCGGTCTGGCCGCGCTTCGCGGCCAGCATCCAGCTGTGGCCGTACTGGTGGTGTCCGCACACGATGAACCGCGTGTGATCCGGCGCGCGCTGGACCACGGCGCGTCCGGCTTCATCTCCAAGAGCGCCGATCCCGAGCAGATCGCCAACGCCATCCGCACCGTCCTCGACTGCGGACAATGGGTGCCGCCACATCTCAGCGACAGCGTCGCGGCCACACCCAGCGATCCATCCGACAGCGAGCTGGCCGCGCGCCTGGCGCGATTGACCGAGCAGCAGTACCGCGTGCTCGGCCTCCTCGCCGAGGGCCTGCTGAACAAGCAGATCGCCGACCGCCTCGGCATCCAGGAGCGGACGGTGAAAGCGCACGCCACGGCGATCTTCGAGAAACTGGAAGTGCGCAACCGCACTCAGGCCGGCGTGCTGCTGCGCTCGCTGGACCTGGCCGACCCGGCGCACGCCGACTGAACCCTACATTCAGTTCTGCGTGGCCGCCGAGGGTCTGGAAGCCATGACGAGGTGCTTGAGTACCTGACGCAACGCCAATGGCTTCAGCGGTTTGTACAGCATGACCGCCCCCGTTTCGAGCACGGTATGGCGCAGCCCCGGATCGCGGTCCGCGGTCAGCACGACCGCCGGCACGCTGCCGAATCGAAGCCGCAGCGCCTGCAATGCATCGAGGCCGGTGACGCCGCCGTCCAGGTGGTAATCGAGCAGCAGCAGATCCGGCGTCCACGGCGCTGCCAGGGCATCCTCCAACGTACCCGCGCCATGCACGCTCCATCCCCATGGCTGAAGGAGCGAACGCATCGCGGTGAGCGCGTCCGGTTCGTTGTCCACGACCACCACACGACCGGCCGGAAGCGCCTCTGCAGTCAGCGCGGGGGGCGGACGTCGCGACGTCGAGCCGGGCTCGGCTGCGGACAGACGCACGCCGAATACACTGCCGCGACCGGGCCAGGAGCGCAGCGTCAGGCGATGGCCAAGCAAACCCGCCATACGTTCGGCGATGGCCAGGCCGAGCCCGAGTCCCTGACCGCTGGCGGCGCGGCCACGGCGGAACTCCTGAAAAATCAGCTCCTGTTCGGCACGTTCGATGCCTGGACCAGTGTCCCAGACTTCCAGCTCCAGCTCGCCGTCTCGCCGCCGGCAGCCCAGCAGCACGCGCCCGCAGCGGGCATAGCGCAAGGCGTTGGCGAGAAAGTTCTGCAGCACACGGCGCAACAGTTGCGGATCAGAATGCGCCCACAGGCACGTGCCGACCACCCGCAGGCGGATCCCGCGCTCGGCCGCCAGCGCCTGGAACTCGGCGGCCAGCGGATCGAGCACATCCGCCAGCGCGAACGGACGCGGGCGTGGCGCCAGGCGCCCGCCTTCCAGCCGCGCGATATCGAGCAGCCCTGCCAGCAGATGCTCGGTGGCGTCGAGCGCACCGTGCAGATGTCGCGCCGTCTCGCGGTGGCTCTCCCCGAGGCGCTCCTCCAGCGTATGCGCGAACAACTGCGCGGCGTGCAGCGGCTGCAGCAGATCGTGACTGACCGCAGCCAGGAAGTGCGTCTTGGCCTCGTTGGCCCGTTGCGCCGCCTCGCTGGCCTGCGCCAGCGCGTGGGTGCGCTCGGCCACGCGCAGTTCCAGCGTCTCGTTGCTGCGCTTGAGCTCGCGCTCGGCCAGACGGAACGCAGTCACGTCGGTGAACGTCGCCACGTAACCGCCACCGGGCATCGGGTTGCCGCGAATCTCGATCGCGCGCCCATCGGGCAAGTGTCGCTCGGACAGATGTGGCGTGCCGGCGCGCATATGCGCCAGACGTCGCTGGCAACGCGCCTCGACATCGCCTTCGCCGATAAGCCCGGCGGCAATGTTGTGGCGCATCAGTTCGAGTATCGGACGCCCCACCTCGAGCAGGTGTTCGGGATACGCGAACAGATCCGCGTACGGCTGGTTCCAGGCCACCACGCACAGCTCGGCATCGACCACGCAGATGCCCTGACTCATGTTCGCCAGCGCCGCCGACAGCACGCGCTGATTGAAGCGCAGGTCCTGGGAGGCCTCGTCGACGATGGCGGCGACGGTGTCCAGGTCCTCGCTGCCCTGGTGCCGCATCACGTCGAGCAACAGGCGCGCCGAAGCCGCGCCGATCACCGCCGCCAGCTCGTGCTCGACTGCGGCGACACGCTTCGGTTCAGCCAGCACCCGGTCCGGCGCATCGTGGAACAGATCCTCCACCTCCTGCTGCGGCAGGAAGCGTGCCGAGAGCGCGCGCAACTCGTGCAGTGCCACGCCGCCGCCCGACGAAGCCGGCTGCGCGCGGCCGTAGCGCGAACGCGCCACCAGCAGGATCGCGGCGATGTTGGCGAGCAGACTCAACACCACCGCACGCCCCAGCCCGCTCCATCCAGACAGGCCGAGCAGATGCTGTGGCGCGAGCCAGTCGATTCCGAACGGCCCGGCATGTACCCACGCAGGCTGCGGCGTGAACAGGGCGGGCAGCAAGGCGTACAGCCACACCAGTGTGCCCACCAGCAGACCGGCACCGACCGCGCGCGCGCCGAGCTGTGGACGGTAGATCGCCACCAGCGTCGCCGGCGCCAGCTCGGCCAATGCCGAGAAGGAGATCGCACCGATGTCGGCCAGCGCGTCGTTGCCGGCCAGCACGCGGCTATAGCCCCAGGCCAGCAGCACGATGGCGAGAATCGCCAGGCGCCGCTGGGTCAGCACCTCGCGGCGCAGATCGCCCTGCTCGCCGCGGCCCCAGCCTGCGCGCACCAGCAACGGCGCGACGAAGTGGTTGGCGACCATCAGGCTCAGCGCCAGCGTCGCGACCACCACCATACTGGTCGCCGCGCTCAATCCGCCCAGAAAGGCCAGCAGAGCCAAACCGTTCTGCTGTTGCGCCAGCGGCAGGGCCAGCACATAGAGATCCGACGACACGCCCGCCGGCCCGAGCCAGGCATCGCCAAGCCGCGCCAGCGGCAGGATCGGCGCGGCGATCAGCAGCAGGTACAGCGGAAACAGCCAGCGCGCCGTGTTCACGTGACGCGCGTCGCGGCACTCGACCACGCCGGCGTGAAACTGATGCGGCAACGTGAACATGGCCAGCGCGCCCAGCAGGATCAGTGCGGGAAAGCCGTTGGTATCGTGCGGCACCGGCGCATGCGTCGAGGCCAGCGCAGGCAGATGGTGCATCGGCAACAGCAGCATCACACCCAGCGCCAGCATCGCACCGAGCTTGAACAGCGACTCGAACGCCATCGCCAGCACCAGGCCGCGGTTGTGCTCGGTGGCCGCCGCGCGCCGGGTGCCGAACAGCATCGCGAACAACGCCATGATCAACGCCACGTACAGGGCGCTGTCCTGCCACGGTGGCATGCCCTCGTAGCGGTCGCGGCTGAGCACGCCGTAGCTCATCGCCACGGCTTTCAGTTGCAGCGCGATGTACGGAACGATGCCGATCAGCATCACCGCCGTGACCAGCGCCGCCAGCCCCGAGTGCCGTCCCAGGCGTGCGGCGATCAAATCGGCCAGCGAACCGGCGTTGTAGTCCCGCGCCATGCGCACCAGCCGCATCAGCACGGCCGCGCCGAAGGCATACAGCAGGATCGCGCCGACGAAAGTCGGCGGAAGCCACCAGCCCGACCGGCTGGCCTGCGTCACCGTGCCGTAGAAGGTCCAGGAAGTGCAGTGAATCGCCAGCGACAGCGCATAGACGATGGCCCAGCGATTCTCGAACACACGCGGATGACGCTCGCCGTACAGGGCCACGCCGAACAGCAGCCCGAGCCAGACCACGCCGGCGGCGATGATGACGCCGGAACTCAGCATGACCCGGTTTTCTGGCCGCGTGTATGTCGCATGCTCTCCCCCGGCCGCCGCATGGACCCGTCACGTCGACAGCACAGGCGTTCGAGCATAACCAAACGCGTCGCCGTGGCCTACGGCTGCTGGATGTCCGCCTGCGCGCGCGCCACGCCCAGCGCCGCCAGCGCGCGGATCAACCACTGCTGCTGGACGCCCGCGCGAGTGTCGTAGTCCGCGCCGGAATAGCCCCACCAGTCCCAGCAGGCCTGCGGATTCAGCGGCGCGTAGCTGGCGCGTGTCTGCGGGTACAGCACGGCGACGTGATAGACATCGGCCCAGCGGTTGAAGCCGGCCTCGCGCACGAATGTCTCGCCCACGGACTCGGCGTTCTGCTTGCACCCGTGGAAGACCACCAGCACGCCGCATTCGGCACCGCTCCGGCACGCCTTCGGCACGTAGGCATAGCCGGTGTCGGCGAGAAACGCATCGCGCCCGTCCGGACGCAGCCGGTGCTGGTCGAAGCGCAGCAGTTCGCCCGACGGCGATTTTGCGCTCGCCGGCGCCGGACCGTACAGCTTGTCGAAGATCTCGCCGGCGGCGTCGAAGCCGCAGCGCCCCAGGTATGGCGCCACCGAAGCGCGGCAGTCCTCGCCGGACACCGCGACCGGCAGGTTGTGTCCGAAATTCCGGTCGCCGTCCCAGATCACCGTCATCGAGGCCAGCGCCGGGTCCTCCGCGCGCAAGGCCTCGTAGAACTGCGCAGCGGCCTTGCTGACACTTGCGGCGACGCGGTCGTCGTCCTTGCCGTGCAGCACGTAGATGCGGTCATCGGCAAGATCACGCAACGGCCCCAACTTGCCCGCCGACGCGTCGGCACGCGCACGCGACGCCAGCGCCTTCACGTCCGGTGCCGGCACGCCTTTCATGCAGGTGCCGAGCGCCGTCGCCAGCTCTCCTTTGGCACACCCCCACGGACCGCCCGCGACCAGCGCCGCACCGGAAAACACATCCGGCCACGCCATGTGCGACTGCGTGGCCATGTAGGCCCCGGAGGACAGACCCGCCACCTTCACACGAGCCGGGTCGACGTTGAGCTTCGGCAGTGTGTTGTCCGGCGCACGCACACAGGAAGCGAGCAGAAGCGGAGCGAGCATCAGCGCCAGTCCCGCGCGTATCGTCATGGAAGTCATCTCTCGAACCCTGCATGGCGCCGATTGGCACAATGACGCAAGAACCCGTGCGGCCCGGGGACGCCCGGCAGACTCCGGCCGGACGTCCCGATTCGACCGTTCCCCGGGGAGACCATGGGAACGATCGCAGGCCTGGCGTCAGAAGTTGTAGCGCGCGCTCAGGTACCAGTTGCGCGGCATGGCGTAGTAGGCGGTCTGGATGTTGCCGACGCTGGAGAATTCCTGCGCGTCGGTCTTGTAGGTCTTGTCGCCCAGGTTGCGCACGCCCGTGCGCACCTGCCAGTCGCCGTTCGCCGAGTCGTACACACCGAACAGACCGGTCACCGTGTAGGCCTTCTGCATCAGGCCCGGACGGTTGTCGACGCTCAGCCAGGTATCGCTGCGATAGGACGCGTCCGCGCCGAAGGTCAGTGCCGCGCCGCCGGACAACTCGAAGGTCTGCGTCAACGCCACGCGCGCGGTGAACTTGGGCGAGAACGGCACATGCTTGTGCAGGTTCGGGTCATACAGTGGATCGCTCGGATTCAGACGGTGATCGTCGAACTTCTGGTAGGTCGCGTCCATCCAGGCCAGCTGGGTCGACAGTCGCGTGCCGCGACCCATCAACGCGGTGCCCTCGAACTCCAGGCCCTGGATGCGCAGCTTGGCCGCGTTGAGCACCGGAAAGTCGAAGCTCGGCGTCAGCGAACCGGGATTCACCACGTCCGAGACGCGTGCCTGGAAGTCGCTGTAGTTGGAGCGGTAGGCCGCCAGATTTCCCTGCAGGCGGTTGTCCGACGAGCGCATCTTCAGACCCATTTCGTATGTCCACACATACTCGGGGTTGAAGATCGGATCGGCCGCCTCGTTGGGATCGTTGGCGCGGCCGTTGAAGCCGCCCGACTTGAAGCCGCGGTTGACCGAGATGTAGCCCATCACCTGCGGATTGAACTGCTTCTGCAGGCTGAGCGACGGCGTCACCGCGCTCCATGACTTGCTGACGTTGTCGATGACCGCCTGCGGGTCCGCGCTGAAGGCCTGCAACGGTGCGCCGAAGAACGCGCTGGTGGTGCGATAGTACTTCTTGGTTTCCTTGGTGTAGCGCACGCCCGCGGCCAGGGTCCAGGTGGGCGCGAAAGTCCAGTTCACGTGCGCGAAGCCTGCGTAGCTCTTGTTGCGCAGGTCGTCGTCGATGGTCCGCAGGAAATCGATCGGCAGACCGCCGAACTGGATAAAGTCGTTGGCGTAGGCCTCCTGGTGCGACGGCACCTTCTCATTGAGGTAGTACAGGCCGTAGACCGCTTCCAGGTTGTCGCCGTTGTCGTACTGCAGCTGCAGTTCCTGACTGAACTGCTTCTGGTGGAAGTCGACCAGCACATCGCCGAGCTGGAACTGCGAAGCGTCGATGTCGATGTAGGAATTGCTGTCGAGCTTGCGGTAGGCGGTGATGCTCTTCAGGTTCCAGTCGCCGGAGAGCTTCCAGTTCATGTGCAGCGCCGCGCCCCGATGCTTGAGCTTCTGCCCCTTGCCCGGACCGAACGACGTCTGCGAGTGGAAGTCGTACTTGCCGCCCGGCGGCGTGTACAGCAGCACCGGCCCCAGCAGCAGGTCGGTCGCGTACAGCGGTGCGGTCGGCTGGCCCAGCGTCAGTGCGGTGTCCTGCTTGGTGTAGTCCAGCGAAAGGGTCGCGTTGAAGGCATCGCTCGGTTCCCAGCGCAGCTTGCCGCGCACGGCCTTGGTGTCATCGTTGTTGTACTTGCGTCCGGTGGTCGGATCGGTGACGAAACCATCGCTCTTGGTGTAGATGCCGGCCAGACTGCCCGTCAGCGTGTCGCTCAGCGGACCGGTGAAGTAGAACTGTCCTTCCCGGCGGCCGAAGCTGCCGACCTTGGCCTCGACCGAACCGCCCGGCGTCTGGCTGGGTTGCTTGGTGATGATCTTGATCGCGCCACCGGTGGAATTCTTGCCGTACAGCGTGCCCTGCGGACCGCGCAGCACCTCGACGTGATCGACGTCGAACAGATCGAACAGCGCGCCCTGGATACGCGAGTAGTACACGTCGTCGACGTACATGCCCACGCCCGGATCGAACGTCTGCAACGCGTCCGGCTGACCGATGCCGCGGATGAAGACGTTGACCGACGACGACGATCCGCGGCCCGGCACGATGTTCAGGCCCGGCACCGCGCCCTGCAGCCCGTCGATGTTGTTGGCCTGCAGATCCTTCAGGTCCTCCGAACTGAAGGCGCTAACCGCGACCGGTACCTTTTCCAGATTCTCGCTGCGACGACGCGCGGTGACCGTGACGGTCTGCAGCTGGGTGGCCTCGGCGCGCTTCTTCTCGGCCTCCGTCTGCTTCGGGTTCTGCGCATTCGCGGGCGCGTTCTGCATGACCGGCGCGGCATCGCGCGAAACAGCCGGCTGCGCGGCCTGCACGCACAACGGCGCGGCGAAGGCGGCGGCGATGGCCACACAAAGGATCTGTCGTTTCATGGTGTTCCCCCGCAAGAATGGTCTTCAGGACAGCGTGCAACGAGGCTATCGACAAGCCCGCGCGGTCACACTTGTACTTTGGTCCAGTGGGACGGACCGGGATGCATGCCGATACTCGGAACCTCCACGAGTGGGGGATGACGCATGAGTTTCTTGATCGTGCTGGCGGCGCTGGCCTTCCTGATGTTCGCGGCCTACCGCGGTCACAGCGTGATCCTGTTCGCGCCGATCGCGGCGCTGGGCGCGGTGCTGCTGACCGACCCGTCGCTGGTCGCACCGATGTTCACCGGCCTGTTCATGGCCAAGATGGTCGGCTTCCTGAAACTCTACTTCCCGGTGTTCATGCTGGGCGCGGTGTTCGGCAAGCTGATCGAACTGTCGGGCTTCTCCAAGTCCATCGTCGCCGCCACCATCGGCCTGCTCGGTCGCAGCCGTGCGATGCTGTCGATCGTGCTGGTGTGCGCGCTGCTGACCTACGGCGGCGTGTCGCTGTTCGTGGTGGTGTTCGCGGTGTATCCGTTCGCCGCCGAGCTGTTCCGCCAGGCCGACATTCCCAAGCGCCTGATCCCCGGCACCATCGCGCTGGGCGCGTTCACCTTCACCATGGACTCGCTGCCGGGCACGCCGCAGATCCAGAACATCATTCCGACCAGCTTCTTCGGCACCACCGCCTGGGCCGCGCCGTGGCTGGGCACACTCGGCGGCGTGTTCATCCTCATCGTCGGCATGAGCTATCTCGAGTGGCGTCGCCGCAAGGCCGCGCGCGCCGGCGAGGGATACGGCCAGAATCTGGTCAACGAGCCGGCGCCGTTCGAGGGCGGCAAGCTGGCCAACCCGATCATCGCGATCCTGCCGCTGCTGCTGGTCGGCGTGACCAACAAGATCTTCACCGACCTGATTCCGCGCCTGTACGGCGCGACCACGTCGTTCACGCCCGCCGTGGTCGGCAAAGCCGAGCCGGTGGTGCAGCAGGTCTCGCGCGTGGCCGGCATCTGGGCTGTGGAAGGCGCGCTGCTGGTCGGCATCGTCTGCGTGCTGGTCTTCGCCTGGCGCCCCGTCCGGCAACGCTTCGCGGCCGGCAGCCAGGCGGCCGTCGGCGGCGCGTTGCTGGCGTCGATGAACACCGCCTCCGAGTACGGCTTCGGCGCGGTGATCGCCGCCCTGCCCGGCTTCCGCGTGGTCGCCGACGCGCTGCACGCGATTCCCAACCCGCTGGTCAACGAGGCCGTCACGGTCACCGCGCTGGCCGGTGTCACCGGCTCGGCCTCGGGCGGCATGAGCATCGCCCTGGGCGCAATGGCCGACACCTTCGTCGCCAACGCGCACGCCGCGGGCATTCCGCTGGAGGTCTTCCACCGCGTCGCGGCCATGGCCTCGGGCGGCATGGACACGCTGCCGCACAACGGCGCGGTCATCACCCTGCTGGCGGTCACCGGCCTGACCCATCGACAGTCCTACAAGGACATCTTCGCCATCACCATCATCAAGACGCTGGCCGTGTTCGTGGTGATTGCCCTGTACTACACGACCGGGCTGGTCTAGCCAAGTGAACGGCTGGAAAGACCAGCGCGGAGAAGGAACTGCACCGGGGCCGATTTTCGGCGGTTCGGGCACCGATGGCCGATGCCATCGATCAGGCATCGGCGGAAAAACAAACCGCACAGACACTCATGCCGTCGACCCGCTTCGGCCATCCGCATCTCCCGGAGGCGCACGGCCTCCATAACGCTCGTGCCGGGGCCGGTTCGCGCGTCCGAACGGAAACGCAGGAAGGCGGACACGGACAGGGATCGCAGGGTTGCGCACGCACCGGTTCCGGCGCACGACAAGCTCGGCTGTTTCGGCCCCGCGTTGGGGGACGCGGGGAATCTTCGGCAATGCAAGGGAGGAATCATCATGCACGTCCAACGCCTGATCCTGAGTCTCGCGGCCCTGCTGCTTCTGGCGCCGCTCGGCGCGCTGCACGCAGCCAGCTGCCACGACAACGTGGTGCTGGTGCACGGCAACACCGGCTCGCCGTCGGACTTCGACAACACGCGCCAGGAACTGCTCGCGCGCGGCTACAGCGCCTCACAGATCTTCACACCCAACTGGGGCAGCAAGACCTGCGCCGCCTGCAACGACCACAACGGTTCGGAAGAGACTCCAGTCGCCAACGCCATCGTCGACGCCATCGCCGCCTCGTGCACCGGAAAGATCGACGTCATCGGCCACTCCATGGGCGCGACCCTGGCCGCGCACGAGATCGTCGAGCTGGGCGCGCGCCCTTACATCGACACTTTTGTCGGCATCGCCGGGGCCTTCCACGGTCTGTGGTCGTGCGGCATGTATCCGTACAACGTCTGGAACGCCACCTGCGGCTCGTGGGGGCTGTCAGTCAACAGTCCCTTCCTCAACGACCTGTACGGAAAACGCTTCGGCGACAAGGTCTACTCGATCAAGTCATGGTCGGACGAGATCAACTGCTCGAGCGGCACCTGCCTGGTCTACGGCGTGCACACCTCGTCGATCTGGGGCGAGGACGGCAGCCTGACCTACCCCTACGGCCATTACGGCCTGCTTTGGTACACCGCGGCCGATCAGGTCAATCTGATCCAGTAGAACCGCACCGACCGGCCGTCGTCCCAGCGGACGGCGTCCGGTCAATCGCTTCCCGCTTCGTCGTAGCCGCGACGCGCCTGACGGATGTCCTCGTGATGGACGGTCGTCCAGCCCACCCAAGGGGCCAACCTGCCAGCAGATATCGGCAAGCTGCCGTTCATATCGCTTCGGCTAGTTTTCCCGTATAATCACGCGCTTCACTCCACCACTAAGGCGGCGCGACCGACAGGTCGGGCCGGTTTCGCATGTCCATCGAGAAGCTCCGCAACATTGCCATCGTCGCCCACGTCGACCACGGCAAGACCACCCTCGTCGATCAGCTGCTGAAGCAGTCGAACACGCTGTCCGAGCGCGAGGTGATCCCGGATCGCGTGATGGACTCGAACGACCTCGAGAAAGAACGCGGCATCACCATCCTGGCCAAGAACACGGCCATCCGCTGGACCGATCCGCAGGGCGAGACCTGGCGCATCAACATCGTCGACACCCCGGGCCATGCCGACTTCGGCGGCGAGGTCGAGCGCGTGCTGTCGATGGTCGATTCGGTGGTGGTGCTGGTCGACGCCTTCGACGGCCCGATGCCGCAGACGCGCTTCGTCACCCAGAAAGCCTTCGAAATGGGCTTCAAGCCCATCGTCGTCATCAACAAGGTCGACCGCCCGGGCGCGCGTCCGGACTGGGTGCTCAACGCCACCTTCGACCTGTTCGACCGTCTGGGCGCCAGCGATGAGCAGCTGGACTTCCCGGTGGTCTACGCCTCCGGCCTGCAGGGCTATGCCGGCATGGACGAAAGCGTGCGCGAAGGCGACATGACGCCGCTGTTCGAGACCATCGTCAACAAGGTGTCCGCACCGGACGTGGACCCGGACGGCCCGTTCCAGATGCGCGTCAGCCAGCTCGACTACAACAGCTACGTCGGCGTGATCGGCATCGGCCGCGTGCAGCGTGGCACCGTGCGCACCAACATGCCGGTCAGCATCCTCGACCGCGAAGGCAAGAAGCGCCAGGGCAAGGTGCTGCAGGTGCTCGGCTTCATGGGCCTGGAGCGCAACGAGGTGCCCGAGGCGCGCGCCGGCGACATCATCGCCATCTCCGGCATCGAGAACCTGGGCATCTCCGACACCGTCTGCGCGGTCGACGCACCCGAGGCGCTGCCGGTGCTGACCGTCGACGAGCCGACCATCTCCATGACCTTCCAGGTCAACAACTCGCCGTTCGCCGGCAAGAAGGACGTCAGCGGCGGCAAGTTCATCACCAGCCGCCAGATCCGCGACCGCCTGATCCGCGAGACGCTGCACAACGTGGCGCTGAAGGTCGAGGACACGGACGACCCGGACAAGTTCAAGGTCTCCGGCCGCGGCGAACTGCACCTGTCGATCCTGATCGAGACCATGCGCCGCGAGGGCTACGAGCTGGGCGTGTCGCGTCCCGAGGTCATCATCAAGGAGATCGACGGCGTGATGCAGGAGCCGTACGAGCAACTGGTGGTCGACCTGGAGGAGCAGTACCAGGGCGGCGTGATGGAGCGTCTGGGTCTGCGCAAGGGCCTGCTGAAGAACATGGAACCGGACGGCCGCGGTCGCGTACGTCTGGAATACATGATCCCGGCGCGCGGCCTGATCGGTTTCCAGACCGAGTTCAAGACGCTGACCGCCGGCACCGGCCTGCTGTTCCACGTCTTCGACCATTACGGCCCGAAGTCGGAAGGCACGATCGGCAAGCGTCAGAACGGCGTCCTGATCTCCAACGGCACCGGCCCGGCGCCGGCCTACGCCCTGTTCGGTCTGCAGGATCGCGGTCGCATGCTGATCGACGCCGGCGTGGAAATCTACGAGGGCCAGCTGGTCGGCATCCATTCCAAGGACAACGACCTCACCGTCAATGCCCTGCGCGCCAAGCAGCTGACCAACGTCCGCGCTTCGGGCAAGGACGACGCGCTGACGCTGACGCCGCCGGTGAAAATGTCGCTGGAACAGGCACTGGAATTCATCGACGACGACGAGCTGGTCGAGGTCACGCCGAAGGAAATCCGCCTGCGCAAGAAACACCTCACCGAGAGCGATCGCAAGCGCGCCTCGCGCGCAGCCTGACGCTCGACACCGGAAAGACGGCGCGGCGCCGGCGGTCGAACGATCGCCGGCGCCGTTTTCGTTTTTGCACCATCGGCGACGACTCGCGACTAGTAGGTCGAATCCGTAGACTGGCCCGCATGACCACGCCCGTACTGCTCGCCTGGAGCGGCGGCAAGGACTGTCTGATGGCGCTGCAAGCCCTGCGCGCCGATCCAGACTGGCAGCCCGTCGCCCTGCTCACCACCGTCACCCGCACCTTCGACCGCATCGCCATGCACGGCATCCGCCGCGACGTGCTCGAACGCCAGTCCGAACGGCTCGGTCTGCCGCTGCTGACCGCAGAAATCGACTGGCCCAGCAGCAATGAGGCCTACGAACAGGCCCATGCGGACGCCCTGCGCGCGGCCGCCGAACGCTGGCCCGGCCTGCGTCACTGCGCCTACGGCGATCTGTTCCTGGAAGACGTGCGCGCCTACCGCGAGCAGCAGCTGGCGCGCATGGAGTGGGAAGGCGTCTTCCCGATCTGGCAGACGGACACCGCAGTCATGGCGCGCCGCTTCGTGGACTCGGGCCACCGCGCCATGCTGACCTGCGTCGACACCACGCAGCTGGACGCTTCGTTCTGCGGACGCACCTTCGATGCCGACCTGCTCGACGACCTGCCCGACGACGTCGACCCGTGCGGCGAGAACGGCGAATTCCATACTCTCGCCTTCGCCGGCCCCGCCTTCGAAGCACCCATCGCACTCCAGCGCGGCGAGTCGGTACTGCGGGACGAGCGCTTCCAGTACACCGACTTCCTGCTCGACGATGCCCGCTGATTCGGCGCCGATCCTCCCCGACATGCTGCAACCGGGTCTGCGCCTGGTGTTCTGCGGCACCGCGCCGAGCCGCCGCTCGGCCAGCGAGGCGGCCTACTACGCCCATCCCGGCAACGCCTTCTGGCGTGCGCTGCACGAGGTGGGCATCACGCCCCGTCGCTTCGCACCTACGGAATTCCCCGACCTGCTCACGCTGGGCGTCGGTCTCACCGACCTCGCCAAGCATCACTCGGGCAACGACAACGAATTACCGCGCGACGCATTCGACATCGAAGCCTTCGAGACGCGCATCCGCCAACACGCGCCGGGAGCTGTCGCCTTCACCAGCAAGAATGCCGCACGCGCCTGGCTTCGCCACCCGGTCGACTACGGCTGGCAGGAAGAACGCATCGGCGACACGCGACTGTTCGTGCTGCCCTCGCCCTCCGGCCAGGCGCGCGCGGCCTGGCGCATCGAACCCTGGCAGATGCTTTCGGACTGGCTGCACGCCGACTGAGCCGCCGGCTCAGTGGATCGGAATCGAGCGGTACTCGCCCACCATGCTCGGCGACACCGGCGCGGCGGCATTGCCCCACGCCTGACGGATGTAGCTGACCACGGCCGCCACGTCCCGATCGCTGAGTCGCTGCGCGTACGGCGGCATCGAGTACGGTCGCGGATACATGGCGGTCGTCGGCTCGAATCCACCGAGTAGCACCGCTCGAACCGGATTGACCGGGTTGGCCGCGCGCACCACGCTGTTGCCGGCCAGCGGCGGATACACATTCGCGACGCCACGGCCGTCTTTCTGGTGGCAAGCCGAGCAATCACGCCGATAGATGACGCGTCCTCGCGCGACCAGGGCTGTCGCGGTCTTGGCGGGCAGTTGTTCGGCATCGCTCGACATGGCGGAGTCTTCCGCCCGGCCGGGCGACAGGCTGCGCAGATAGACGGCCATGGCATGGAGGTCGCTGTTGCGCAGATATTGCATGCTGTTCTGCACCACTTCCGCCATCGGACCGTACGCCGTCCCCTTGCGCGAACGACCGGTCTTCAGCAGGTCGACGATGTCCTGTTCGCTCCAGCCCGCCAGTCCACCGTGGGCGTCGGCCGTCAGATCAGGGGCGTACCAGCCCTGCTCGGGAATCATGCCGCCGCGCAGTGCCTGACCGCTCTTGCGCGCGCCGAGTGCATTGCGCGGCGTGTGGCAGGCGCTGCAATGTCCCAGCCCCTGCACCAGATACGCGCCGCGATTCCACTGCGCCGTGCGCTTGGGGTTCGCGACGTATTCGCCAGCATCGAAATACAGTGCACGCCAGCCCAGCAGCAGGCGGCGCCAGCTGTAGGGAAACGACAACTCCGGGGGATTCGTCCTGCTGTGCACCGGTTTCAGGGTGCGCAGGTAGGCATACATGGCCTCGACATCTGCGCGGCGGATCTTGGTGTAGGACGGATACGGAAACGCCGGATACAGCAGCCGGCCATCACGCCCCCGCCCGAGATGCATGGCGCGCCAGAAATCGTCCACGCTCCAGTCGCCGAGGCCGGTGGCCTTGTCCGGAGTCAGGTTCGCCGTGTAGATCACCCCGAATGGTGTCGGGATCATGCGGTTGCCGGCAAACGGCTGGCCGCCCGGCGCCGTGTGGCAGGCGATGCAGTCGCCGGCGCGGACCAGATACTTGCCACGCGCGATCTGCACGGCTGACGCGGCTTCGTGGCCGGTTCGCCCATGCGACGAGTCCTTCTCGCCACTGGCGGTCGCCGCACCGAGCACGACCGCCGCTAGCACGAGCGCCATGCCCAGCGCCGCGTATCGCTTCCATTGCACGATCATTCGCCAGTCTCCACGCTGCCGCAGCGCAGCGGCAGGTCATGCCCAGGAATGCTGGCTGCCTGCGCGCGATCCTCGGCCGGAATCGGCTGTGCAGCGAGCCAGGCGGCCACCGCGCGAATGTCGCGCGCATCCAGGCGATCGGCCACGTGCTTCATGCAATCCGGCTTGCGCATGCGGCGTGTGCCGTTGCGCCATGCACCGAGCTGCGCGCTGAGGTAGCTGTACGGCAGCCCCAGCAAACCGGGAATGGCCGGTTCGACACCGGTCAGGCGCGCGCCATGGCAGGCCTGGCAGGCAGGAATGCCCTTGCCCGGATCGCCTTCGTGCACCAGCGTGCGCCCCCGCGCCAACTCTGTTGACGACAGACGCGGCGGATGCCGCTCGGGGTAACGCGTGTCCAGCGCTGAAAAATAGGTCGCGATCTCGTGCAAATAGGCATCCGAAAGCGGCCGCAGCATATAGGTCATCAGCGGATAGTGGCGGCGGCCATCGCGGAAATTCAGCAATTGGTGATACAGGTAGGTGGCCGGCTTGCCCGCCAGGCGCGGATTGAAGCCGTTCGTGCCGCCTTCACCGTTCGCGCCATGACAACTGGTGCAGGCCGCAATGCGCTGCTTGAGCGTGTTCGGGACCGAGGCGGGCGTGTACCCGCTCGCCGACGCGCCCCAGCTCAGGAGCGCCAAAAACGCCATTGCAACAGTCAGAACGAAACGCGGCATCTTGATCCCCGTAACAGAGGGCAGCGAATGCGCGCACGGCGCCTTTTCGCGGCAAGGCCTTCCATTGTACGTGCCCCAGTAGCCTTCGCCGCAACGTTCAGTCATACCGAGAACGCCTGTAGACTGAGTCTCACGTATCATCCACGCCGCGATTTCCTCAGGGGGAATGGCATGAAAATCTGGGTCGTATCGGGATTCCTCGCACTTTCTGCACTGGCCGCCGACGCAAGTCCTGCACAAACGCCGGCCTCAGCGCCCGCAGCAACGCCCGTGCCGAATATCTACGCTTCGATTCCGGTGCTTCAGCAGCGCATGCACCAGGGGCAACTCAGTGCGGAAACCCTGGCGCGCAATTTCATCATGCGCATCGCAGCCAAGGATCAGTCCGGCCCCAATGTGAACGCGGTGCTGGAGATCAACCCCGATGCGCTGGAAATCGCCCGCCAGCGCGACGATCAACGCGCCGCCGCACCGGACTCGCATGCACCGCTGCTCGGCATACCGGTCCTGCTGAAGGACAATATCGACACCGGCGACCGCATGCAGACCACCGCCGGCTCACTGGCACTGGCCGGCCCACCCGCGCCGCGCGACGCCACCGTCGCGCTGAAACTGCGCGCGGCGGGCATGGTGCTACTGGGCAAGACCAACCTCAGCGAATGGGCCAATTTTCGCTCTACGCACTCCAGCAGCGGCTGGAGCGGTCGCGGCGGACTGACGCGCAATCCGTACGTGCTCAACCGCACAGCCTGCGGCTCCAGCTCCGGCTCGGCCGCTGCCGTCGCAGCCGGCTTCGTCACGGTCGCCATCGGAACCGAGACGGACGGCTCCGTGATCTGTCCGTCGGCGGCGAACGGTATCGTCGGCATCAAACCGACCGTGGGCCTGGTCAGCCGTGCAGGCATCATCCCCATCAGTCACACCCAGGACACCGCCGGACCGATGGCACGCACCGTCGGCGATGCCGCGCGCCTGCTCACCGCGATGGCCGGCAGCGACCCGCAAGATCCGGCCACCCGCGAAGCCGACCTGCACGCCACCGACTACACTCGCTTTCTCGATCCGCAGGGCCTTCGCGGCAAGCGCATCGGAGTGGTCCGTGGCCTGACCGGCTACAGCCCGGCCACCGACCGCATCCTGGACCAGGCCATCGCGGCGATGCGCGCTGCGGGTGCCATCGTCGTCGACCCGGTCAAGCTGCCGCATCTGAACGAGTATGGCGCCGCCGAGTTCACGGTCCTGCTGTATGAGTTCAAGCACGACCTCAACGCCTACCTGGCCACACGGCCACGCCTGAAAGTGCATTCGCTGGCCGACCTCATCGCCTACAACAAGGCGCACGCGGACACCGAGATGCCGTGGTTCGGGCAGGAACTGTTCCTAAAAGCTGAGACCATGGGGCCGCTGACCGACAAGGGCTACATTGACGCGCGACAGAAAGCACACCGACTGGCCGGGCCGGAAGGCATCGACGCCGCCCTCACCGCACAGCACCTGGACGCACTCGTGGCACCAACACAGGGGCCGGCGTGGGTCACAGATCTGGTCAACGGTGACAACGACGGCGGCAACGGTTACGGCACAGCCGCCGTCGCTGGCTATCCGTCCATCACGGTCCCGGCCGGCTTCGTGCACGGCCTGCCGATCGGCGTGGTGTTCTTTGCCGGAAAATGGAGTGAACCGACGCTGATCGGCATCGCCTACGGTTTCGAGCAGCACACCCATGCACGGCGTCGACCGCACTTCTTCCCCTCGGTGCTGGAGGAAACGCCCGATCCGCCCCCTTCGGTGGAACATACAACGAACCCCGCACCCGCTCAGGCAGCCTCCGCGAACTCGCCCAGCGATGCTTCAGCTCCCGGAAATCCGGCACCCGCCGACAGCACGACGACACCGGCTTCGTCTTCGAGCACGAGTGATGCACCAATCCCGACTCAGTCATGAAGCGATGGCCGAATTCGCGTCATCGATACGCGCGACGGATCTAGACGCTGATGCGGCCGCCTGACTTGCGAACGATCAGCATCGCCAGTTCCAGCGATTGCTCATAGTTCAGACGCGGGTCCACGTTCGACTTGTACGCGCGCGAAAGGTCCGCCTCGGCCAGGCCCCGCGCTCCGCCGATGCACTCGGTGACATCCTCGCCGGTCAATTCCAGGTGCACGCCACCCAGACGCGTGCCGGCCGCAGCATGCGCATCGAAGGCCTGCTCCAGCTCACTGGCGACATTGGCGAAGCGACGCGTCTTGTAGCCGTTGGACGTGCTCTCGGTGTTGCCGTGCATCGGATCGCAGATCCACAGAACCCGACGTCCGCTCGCCTTCACGCCGTCCAGCAGAGGCGGTAATTGCTCGGCAATCTTGCCCGCGCCCATGCGATGGATCAGCGTCAGGCGGCCCGGCTCGTCCTCGGGGTTGAGCACTTCCAGAAGGCGTAGCAGATGGTCTCGCTGCATCGTCGGCCCGACTTTCACCGCGACCGGGTTGCGAATGCCGCGGAAGTATTCGACGTGCGCGCCATCCAGCGCCGCCGTGCGCATACCGATCCAAGGGAAATGCGTACCGAGGTTGAACCAACCCCATTGACGCGGCACGCGCCGTGTCTGCGCCTGCTCGTAGTGCAGAAGAAGCGCCTCGTGGGACGTGAAGAAATCCACGCGCGAGAAACTCTCCAGCGCCTCGCCGGCCAGCGTCTCCATGAATCGCAGCGAGTCGCTGATGCCGTCGACCATCTGACGGTATTCGCTGGCAAGGGGGGAATGATCGACCCAGGCCAGATCCCAATATTCGGGATGATGAAGGTCCGCGAAACCACCGTCGATCAGCGCACGCACGAAATTCATCGTCATCGCCGAATGCGAATGCGCACGCAGCAGACGCTGCGGATCTGCGCGGCGCGCATCGGCCTCGAATGCGGGGGCATTGATGATGTCGCCCCGATAGCTGGGCAGCGTCACGCCATCCCGGGTCTCGGTGTCGGTCGATCGCGGCTTGGCGTACTGCCCCGCGAAGCGGCCCACACGCAGCACCGGCAGACGCAGGCCGTGGACCAGCACCAGACTCATCTGCAGCAGGACCTTCAGACGATTGGTGATGACTCGGTTGTTGCAGTCCGCGAAACTCTCGGCGCAATCGCCGCCCTGCAGGACGAAACGTCGGCCTTCCTGCGCCTCGGCTACCAGGCGCTTGAGCGCCAGCACTTCCCATGACGTGACCAGCGGCGGGCGTTCGTTCAATTGGGCCAGCACGCCACCCAACGCCACCTGGTCCTCGTAATGCGGCTGCTGAATGGCCTCACGCGACTGCCAGGAGTCCACCGCCCAGTTCTCGGGTTCACGGATGGCTTGCAGATTACGGTCGCTGACGTTCATGGCGCGGGCACGATGGTTCATGGATGCAGAGTAGACATTATCCCCCATTGAGGGAAATGCCGCGCGGGCATGAGCGAAATTCGTGCGGAAGAGTTCAGCGGCGGCTGCGTACGGCGAACAGACCGCCGAGTCCCAGCAGCACAAACCAGATCAACGACCACCAGGGCATCGACAGGCCGAGGATCGTCTCGACCTTGGCGCATTCGCCCGACCCGCTCAGCACCATCTTCAGCACCCCGAGCAGCCCGCCATGCGCATCACGAGTATCCAGAAGATAGCCGAGCGGCGCTCCGCAGCTGGGCACGGCGCCCGGCGGAAGCGACTGAATCCACAGATGACGCGAAGCGATCGCCACCCCGACCCCGGCCGCCACGACAACAAGCAGCGCATAGAACCATCTGCCACGAGCCTTGGGGGCATGCAGGCCACCAATCAGAAACACCACACCCAGCGCAATGAAGGCCACACGCTGCAGAATGCACAGCGGACATGGATCCATCAGCATCACGTATTGCGCATAAAGCGCGAAGGCGATCAAGCCGGCGCAGACGAGAAAGCCGAAGAGATAGAGCGTGCGGAAAGACCAGCGCAATGGATTCATGGCGAATGACTTGAACGATGGAACGGCAAAGGTACCGATTCCCCGCCCGCTTGTCAGCTGCATGCCAACGCTCGAGAGTGCAATGTCCCAAAAAAAAGACGCCCCGGAAGCTGAAGCTCCCGGGGCGTCTCATTTCCGGCGTTCGTGATGCGGTCGCTTATTCGGCTTCCGGTGCTTCCGGACGATCGACCAGCTCGACGTAGGCCATCGGAGCATTGTCGCCGTCGCGGTTGCCACACTTCAGGATACGCAGGTAACCGCCCGGACGCTCGCGGTAGCGCGGGCCCAGATCCGTGAACAGCTTGCCCACGGCTTCCTTGTCGCGCAGGCGCGAGAAGGCGAGACGACGATTGGCGACGCCGTCATTCTTGGCCAGGGTGATCAGCGGCTCGGCAACGCGGCGCAGTTCCTTGGCCTTGGGCAGGGTGGTACGGATCAGCTCGTGCTTGATCAGCGATGCTGACATGTTGCGGAACATCGCCTGACGGTGGCTGCTGGTCCGATTGAACTTACGACCGGATTTCATGTGACGCATGATGGCATTCTCTTTTGGTTTGTCGTTATGGGAGACCGGCTCTTATGTCCGACACCCGCGGTTGCCCGCTATGAGCCCTATTAGATCGGGGCCTTAGAGAAACACGGTCCGCAGACCGCAAAATTCTCGAAAAGCACGACGCTTTCGAGAAGTGCGGCCATGGATGGCCGCTTCTGATGCATCAGCCAGAGCGCACTACACGCTCTGGCCGACTTGGTCCTACTGCGGCAATCAGGGACAATTGCACGAATAAACACTGCCAAGATCACAATCTTCCGCAACCTTGGAAGAAGCAGCTTTTAGCCCAGCTGCATGCCGTGCACGAGGCCCGGCGGCGGCCAGTTTTCCAGCTTCATGCCCAGGGCCAGACCACGCGCACCCAGCACATCCTTGATCTCGGTCAGGGACTTCTTGCCCAGGTTCGGGGTCTTGAGCAGCTCGACCTCGGTCTTCTGCACCAGATCGCCGATGTAGTAGATGCTCTCGGCCTTCAGGCAGTTGGCCGAACGCACGGTCAGCTCCAGATCGTCGATCGGACGCAGCAGCAGCGGATCGAACCCGGCCTGCTCGGCCTCGCCCTCGTCACTCTCGCGCTGCGAGAAGTCGCCGAAGATCGACAGCTGGTCGTTGAGGATCTCAGCCGCCTTGCGCACCGCTTCCTCGGCGTCGATGGTGCCGTTGGTCTCGATGTCCAGGATCAGCTTGTCCAGGTTGGTACGCTGTTCCACGCGGGCGGCGTCGACCTCGTAGGCCACACGGCGCACCGGCGCGAAGGACGCATCCAGCTGCAAGCGGCCGATCGGCTGGGCCTCATCGTCCGGATTCTGACGTGCACTGACCGGCTGGTAACCCAGACCCTTGCGGACCTTCAGACGCATGTTCAGCGCGATGTCCTTGGTCAGATGGCAGATCACATGATCCGGATTGACGATCTCCACGGTGTGATCGACGGTGATGTCGCCAGCAGTGACCACGCCCTTGCCCTTCTTGGACAGGGTCAGGACGACTTCATCGCCGCTGTGCTGGCGAATGGCGACGTCCTTCAGGTTCAGCAGGACTTCGATCACGTCTTCCTGCAGACCTTCGAGCGTGGTGTACTCGTGCAGGACGTCATCGATCTCGACCTCGATGATTGCCGAGCCCGGGATGGAGGAGAGCAGCACGCGACGCAGGGCATTGCCCAGAGTGTGGCCAAAGCCACGCTCGAGCGGCTCAACCACCACCTTGGAGTGGTTGGCGCCGAGCTGCTCGACACTGAGGCCGCGCGGCCGCAGCACGCTTGTAGACGAAACTGCCATGTACGGCTCCGGTAATTGGTTTACTTCGAGTAAAGCTCGATGATGAGGCTTTCGTTGATGTCGGACGGCAGATCACCGCGATCCGGCACCGACTTGAACACACCGGCGAACTTCTTGGTGTCCACGTCGACCCACATCGGACGCAGGTCCATGCTGTCGGCCAGCGTCGAGGCTTCCTGCACGCGCAGCTGCTTCTGAGCGCGCTCGGTCAGGGAGATCTCGTCGCCTTCGCGAACCTGGTAGGAAGGAATGTTCACCTTCTTGCCGTTGACCATGACGCCCTTGTGCGCGACCAGCTGACGAGCCTGCGAACGTGTCACCGCGAAACCCATGCGGTAGACGACGTTATCGAGACGGCTTTCCAGCAGACGCAGCAGGTTCTCGCCGGTGTTGCCCTTCAGCGAGGACGCCTTGGCGTAGTAGTTGCGGAACTGACGTTCCAACACGCCATAGATGCGCTTGACCTTCTGCTTCTCGCGCAGCTGGCCGGCGTAGTCCGACTGGCGCATGCGGCGATTGGCACCGTGCTGGCCGGGCTTGTTCTCCAGCTTGCACTTGGAATCGAGCGCGCGGGCCGGGCTCTTCAGACCCAGGTCAGCACCTTCACGGCGCGCCAGTTTGCAGGTGGCTCCACGATATCGGGCCATGATGTGCTCCTTAGACGCGACGCTTCTTCGGGGGACGGCAGCCGTTGTGCGGAATCGGCGTGACGTCGGTGATGTTCAGAACCTTGTAGCCCAGCGCGTTCAGCGAACGCACGGCGGACTCGCGACCCGGACCCGGGCCCTTGATGCGCACTTCTACCGTCTTCACACCGTAGTCCTGCGCGGCACGACCGGCGCGCTCGGCAGCGACCTGCGCGGCGAACGGCGTGGACTTGCGCGAACCACGGAAACCGGCACCACCGGCGGTCGCCCAGGACAACGCATTGCCCTGACGGTCGGTGATGGTGACGATGGTGTTGTTGAAGGACGCCTGCACATGGGCGATCGCGTCGGTGACGACGCGCTTGACCTTCTTCTTGCTCTTAACCGGCTTTGCCATAACTTGGAATCCGTTTACTTCCTGATCGGACGACGCGGGCCCTTGCGGGTACGCGCATTCGTTTTGGTGCGTTGACCACGGACAGGCAGACCACGACGATGGCGCAGACCGCGGTAGCAGCCCAGATCCATCAGTCGCTTGATCGACATGCCGATCTCACGGCGCAGATCGCCTTCGATGATGTACTTGCCGACTTCGGCGCGAAGCTTTTCGATCTCGCCTTCGCTGAGCGACTTGATCGGCGTGGTGGGTTCCACGCCGGCTTCGGCACAGACCTTCATGGACCGGGTACGCCCGATACCATAAATGCTCTGCAGACCGATCCAGACATGCTTGTGGACCGGCAGGTTGACACCCGCAATGCGCGCCATGAGCTGTTCTCTCCGATTACGTAACGTGCGCGGTAAACGCGCAATTCTAACCTTTATTTCATCAAACAGAAAGCCCTACGGGTACCGCACGCGGCAACCCGGCTTTCTCCCCGTGCCAATAGCTCAGTCTCAGTTGCGACGGAGATTGGCTTTCTTGAGCAGATTTTCGTACTGGTGGCTGACCAGATGGGCCTGGATCTGAGCCGTGAAGTCCATCACCACGACCACCACGATCAGCAGGGACGTACCGCCAAAGTAGAACGGGACATGCCATGCATTCTGCAGAAACGTCGGCACCAGACAGACCAGCACCAGATAGATCGCACCAACCGTGGTCAGTCGCGTCATCACACCGTCGATGTAGTTGGCGGTGTTGCGGCCCGGGCGGATACCCGGAATCAAGGCACCCGAACGTTTCAGATTGTCGGCCGTTTCCTGCGAGTTGAACACGATCGCGGTGTAGAAGAACGCGAAGATCAGGATCAGCGCGGCATACAGCACATCGTGCAGCGGCTCGCCGGGCGACAACGCAGTGGTCAGCGAGGTCAGCCAGTGCGACTTGTTGCTGGTTCCCATCCAGGCGGCAGCCGTGGCCGGGAACATAATCAGACTCGACGCGAAGATCGGCGGGATCACGCCCGACATGTTGATCTTCAGCGGCAGATGCGAGGTCTGGTTCTGGTAACCCTGACGACCACCGCCACGTCGCGCATAGTTCACGGTAATGCGCCGCTGCGCCTTCTCCATGAACACCACGAACGCCGTCACGCCCAGCACCACCGCGATGACCATGAACACGCGCAGAATCGAGAGTTCACCGTTGTTCGCCATGGTCAGCGTATGCATGACCGCGGCAGGCAGACCCGCGACGATACCGGCGAAGATCAGCAGCGAGATGCCGTTGCCCACACCGCGCTCCGTCATCTGCTCGCCGAGCCACATCAGGAACATGGCGCCCGCGGTCAGACCGATCACGGCCGACAACACGAAGCCGGGTCCCGGAATGTAGACCACCGGGATACCGCCAGCGCCCACCTGCTTCTGCAGAGCGACGGCGATGCCGAACGCCTGGAATGCAGCCAGACCGACGGTGCCGATGCGCGTGTACATCGTCAGCTTGCGCTGTCCTGCCTCGCCTTCCTTCTTCAGCTGCTGCAGGCTCGGCAGAACCGACCCCATCATCTGCACCACGATGGATGCAGAGATGTAAGGCATCACGCCCAGCGCGAAGACCGAGAAACGGCCCAGCGCACCGCCCGAGAACATGTTGAACATGCCCAACAGGCCACCCTGCTGATTCAGGAAGCTGCTCATCGCTTCCGGGTTCACACCCGGCACGGGGATGAACGACCCCAGACGAAAGACCACCAGCGCACCGATCACGAAGAAGATGCGCTGACGCAGCTCGGTCAGGCGACCGAGCGAACCCAGCATGCTGTTGCCCTGCGCACCGGCCACGCCTTACTCCACGCTTCCGCCGGCTGCCTCGATGGCAGCCTTGGCGCCGGCCGTGGCCAGAACGCCGGACAGCTTGACCGCGCGATCGATGCTGCCCTGCAGCACGATCTTGACCTTCTTGGCGCGATTGCTGACCAGACCCGCTTCACGCAGCGTGGCGAAGTCGATGGTGTCGGACTTCACGCTGGCCAGCTGATACAGGAATACCTGCTCGGTATCGGCCTTCTTCAGCGAGCGGAAACCCACCTTCGGCAGGCGACGCTGCAGCGGCATCTGACCGCCCTCGAAGCCCACCTTGTGATAACCACCGGAACGGGCGTGCTGACCCTTGTGGCCGCGGCCACCGGTCTTGCCCAGGCCGGAACCGATGCCACGC
Organism: Oleiagrimonas sp. MCCC 1A03011; assembly: GCF_003267965.1. Lineage (NCBI taxonomy): Bacteria > Pseudomonadati > Pseudomonadota > Gammaproteobacteria > Lysobacterales > Rhodanobacteraceae > Oleiagrimonas > Oleiagrimonas sp. MCCC 1A03011. Next base: position 207,086 of record NZ_MSPY01000001.1, read on the forward strand.
CCCACTCGGGTGCGGGCCGGGCGCGAGCCCTTGGACGGCTTGATCGTATTCAGACGCATGATCGCTTACTCCTCGACCCGGACCAGGTAGTAGACCTTGTTGATCAGGCCACGCACCTGCGGGCTATCCTTCAGTTCGCGCACGTCATTGAGCTTGTTCAGGCCCAGGGCCTTCACGCTCAGACGATGACGCTGCTGCACTCCGCGCAGGCCCTTCACCAGGCGCACGCGAACGGTTGCATTGCTCTTAGCCATTGCCCAGCACCTCTTCCACAGTCTTGCCGCGCTTGGCCGCGACCTGCGCCGGCGAAGCAACCGCCTTCAGGCCGTTGATCGTGGCGCGAACCAGATTGATCGGGTTGCGCGAACCGACGGCCTTGGCCAGCACGTTGCGCACACCGACCACTTCCAGCACAGCGCGCATGGCGCCGCCGGCGATGACACCGGTACCCTCGGCGGCAGGCTGCATGTACACACGCGCCGCGCCGTGGTTGGCCTTGATGGCATACCACAGGGTGCCGTTGTTGAGATCGATCTTCACCATGTTGCGGCGGGCACGATCCATGGCCTTGGAAATGGCCAGCGGCACTTCACGCGCCTTGCCATAGCCGAAACCCACGCGACCCTCGCCGTCACCGACCACGGTCAGTGCGGTGAAGCTCATCTGGCGGCCACCCTTCACGGTCTTGGCCACACGATTGACGGCGATCAGCTTCTCGAGCAGGCCGTCCGAATTGTCACGATCACTCGAAGACATGTCTTTTCCTGTCGTGCCCGAAACGATTTCGGGACTTGTAGATTACGGCCGCAGCCGCTTGGAGTTGTTGTCGTTCTTGTTATGGTCGAACACTGCACGTGGCCAGCCGGACCGAAACCACGTGCCGTGAAACATCAGAACTTCAGGCCGGCCTCACGCGCCGCATCGGCAATCGCCTTGATACGACCGTGATACTTCAGGCCCGAACGGTCGAACGCCACACTGTCGACACCAGCGGCGATGGAACGTTCGGCAACAGCCTTGCCCACCGCGGCCGCGGCAGTCAGGTTCTTCGTGCCTTCCAGGCCCTCGTTGATCGACTTCTGCAGGGTCGAGGCAGCCGCCACGACCTTGCCGCCAGTCGCATCGATGACCTGGGCGTACAGATGCTTGCCCGAGCGATGCACCGTCAGGCGCGGCACGGCCAGCTTGCGGATGTGTGCGCGCGTGGACTTGGCACGGCGCAGACGGGCGGAATTCTTATCCACGATCTTGCTACTCCTGGAAACGGATCGGCTTTACAACGCTCGGACCGAACGGCCCGCAGCGGCATTACGCCTTCTTGGCTTCCTTCAGACTGATACGCTCGCCCGCATAGCGGACGCCCTTGCCCTTGTACGGCTCCGGCGGGCGCACCGAACGAATCTTGGCGGCCACCTGACCCACGCGCTGCTTATCGGCACCCTTCACCAGCACTTCGGTCTGGGTCGGGGTCTCGATGGTGATGCCCTCGGGAGCCTCGAAGACCACCGGATGGGAATAACCGACGCTGAGGTTCAGGCTCTTGCCCTGCATCGAGGCACGGTAACCGACGCCAACGAGCTCCAGCTTGCGCTCGAATCCGTCGGTAACACCCTTGACCATGTTGGCGACCAGGGCGCGGGCCGTACCCGCGAACTTGACCTCACCGCCATCGGCGATCGAGAAACGCAGGGTGCCGTCCTCGTTGTTGATGATGACGCCCGGCAGTGCGTGCAGCGACAGGGTGCCTTTCGGACCCTTGACGGTGACGCCGCTATCATCGGACTTGAATTCCACGCCCTTCGGCAGGGTGATCGGCGCATTGGCAATACGAGACATGTCGATCCTCCCTTATGCCACCAAGCCGAGCACTTCGCCGCCCAGACCCTTGGTACGGGCCTGTGCATCGGTCAACAGACCGGCGGAGGTCGAGATGATGGAAATGCCCAGGCCGCCGATGATCTGCGGCAGTTCGTCCTTGCCGCGATACACGCGCAGACCCGAACGGCTGATGCGCTGGATGCGCTCGATGGCCGGACGGCCTTCGAAATACTTCAGCTGGACTTCGAGAACGGGCTTGTTGGAATCGCCCTGTTCCACCTTGCTGCCGAGGATGTAGCCCTCGTTCTTCAGCAAGTCGGCGATGGCCGCCTTCAGCTTGGAAGCCGGCATGCTCACGGTCGCCTTGCCCATAGCCTGGGCGTTGCGGATCCGCGTGAACATGTCGGCAATGGGATCAGTCATGCTCATAAGTCAAACCTTTGAGGGTGCACCGATATCCGTTGACCGGAAATCTTCGATTGTAATGCCCGGACACGGAAGACCGTGCCGGGCAGACCCGCGAGTATAGCAGTACTTGAACCGCTATGGCGAGCGATGTTTACCAGCTGGCCTTGCGCAGGCCGGGCACGTTGCCACTCATGGTGGCCTCGCGCAGCTTGTTGCGGCCCAGGCCGAACTTGCGGTAGACGCCACGCGGGCGACCGGTCAGGGCGCAGCGGTTGCGCTGGCGAACCGGGCTGGAATCACGCGGCAGCTTCTGCAGCTTCGCCTGCGCTTCCATCTTCTCCTCGTAGGAGGATTCCGGATTCAGCACGATCTTCTTCAGCGCCGCACGCTTCTCGGCGTACTTCGCGACGAGCTTGGCGCGCTTGACGTCGCGCTCAACCATGGAGGTCTTGGCCATGTCTGTACCTAAGGTCAGTTACGGAACGGGAAACTGAAGGCTTCGAGCAGTGCCTTGGCTTCCTCGTCGGTATTGGCGGTCGTGGTGATGGAGATATCCATGCCCCGGATCGCGTCGATCTGATCGTAGTCGATCTCGGGGAAGATGATCTGCTCCTTCAGGCCCATGTTGTAGTTGCCGCGACCATCGAACGAACGGCCGTTGACGCCGCGAAAATCGCGGACGCGCGGCAGCGAAACGTTCACCAGGCGGTCGAGGAACTCGTACATGCGGGCGCGGCGCAGGGTCACCTTGCAACCGATCGGCCAGCCGTCACGGATCTTGAACGAGGCAACGGACACGCGAGCCTTGGTCGTCACCGGCTTCTGGCCGGACACCTTGGCCATGTCGGCCACGGCGTTTTCGAGGACCTTCTTGTTGCCCACGGCTTCACCCACGCCCATGTTCAGCGTGATCTTGGTGATGCGCGGAACCTGCATCACGTTGTCGTAGCCGAAACGCTCGATCAGCTTCGGAACTACTTGCTCTTTGTAGAAATTTTCAAGGCGCGTCATGATTTCGTCCTTACACGTCCACGACCTCGCCACTCGAGCGGTACACGCGGACCTTGCGCCCATCCTCGAGCGTCTTGGTACCCACGCGCTCACCCTTGTTGGTGGCGGGGTTGAACAGCATCACGTTGGAGATGTGGATCGAGGCTTCGCGCTCGATAATGCCACTCGGAGCCTGGGGATCCTGCGGATTGCCCTTGGTGTGGCGCTTGACCAGGTTGACGTTCGAAACGAACACCCGATCTCCCGCCATACGCAGGACATCGCCGCGCTGCCCCTTGTTCTTGCCGGTGGTCACGATGACGTGATCACCCTTCTGAATACGGTTCATAGTCTAGGCCTCCGCTCAGAGCACTTCCGGTGCCAGCGAAACGATCTTCATGAATCGTTCGCTGCGCAGCTCACGGGTAACCGGTCCGAAGATACGGGTGCCGATCGGCTCGAGCTTGTTGTTGAGGAGCACCGCTGCGTTGCCGTCGAAACGGATCAGCGAGCCATCGGTACGACGCACACCCTTGGCGGTACGCACGACGACGGCATTGTACACCTCGCCCTTCTTCACCTTGCCGCGCGGGATGGCGTCCTTGACGGTCACCTTGATGACATCGCCGATGCGGGCATAACGGCGTTTGGAGCCACCCAGCACCTTGATGCACATCAGTTCACGGGCACCGCTGTTGTCAGCCGCGGAAAGCGTGCTTTGCATCTGGATCATGTCTGCACCCTCGCCTTACTGTTCCGCACGCGAAACGATTTCGACCACGCGATGATGCTTGGTCTTGGAAAGCGGCCGGCACTCTTCGATGCGCACCACGTCGCCCTCACGCGCACCGGATTCGTCGTGCACGTGCAGCTTGGTGGAACGGCGAATAATCTTGCCGAAGACCGGATGCTGCACCTGACGCTCGATCAGGACGGTGACCGTATCGGCCATCTTGTCGCTGATCACGCGCCCCTGCAGGCTGCGTGCTGTTTTCTGATTCTCGCTCATGTCGGCGGTCCTTACTTCTTCTCGCCCAGCACGAATTTCGTGCGGGCGATGTCGCGCCGAACACGGCGCAGCTGATGCGGCTGGGAAAGCTGACCGGAACCCTGCTGCATGCGCAGGTTCAACTGCTCCTTGCGCAGCTCGAGCAGGTGCTCCTTGAGCTCCTCCACCGATTTTTCACGAATGTCGTTGATAGCCATCACATCACCGCCCTGGTCACAAACTGGGTCTGCACCGAAAGCTTGGCAGCCGCCAGACGGAAGGCTTCACGAGCGGTCTGCTCGTCGACGCCCTCGATTTCATAGAGCATGCGACCGGGCTGGATCGGGGCGACCCAGAACTCGACGTTGCCCTTACCCGAACCCATACGCACTTCGATGGGCTTCTTGGTGATCGGCTTGTCCGGGAACACGCGGATCCAGAGCTTGCCGCCACGCTTGACGTAGCGCGTGATGCAGCGGCGGGCCGCTTCGATCTGGCGCGCTGTGAGCTGGCCGCGGGTGGTCGCCTTCAAACCGAACTCGCCGAAACTGACGAGGTTCGAGTTGTTGCTCAGGCCGCGGTTACGGCCCTTGTGCACCTTGCGGTACTTGGTTCGCTTGGGTTGCAACATGACTGTGACTCCTTACTTCGCAGCCCGAGCGCGGCGGCCTTCACCGCCCTCGCGACGACCGGACGGCTTTTCGTCCTTCGCTTCCTCGGCGGCTTCCAGATCGAAGATCTCACCCTTGTAGACCCAGACCTTGATGCCGATCACACCGTAGGTGGTGTGCGCCTCGGCGAAACCGTAATCGATGTCCGCACGCAGGGTATGCAGCGGCACACGGCCCTCGCGGCTCCACTCGGAACGCGCGATCTCGGCGCCGTTCAGGCGGCCGGCGACGTGCACCTTGATGCCCAAGGCGCCCAGGCGCACGGCATTACCGACGGCGCGACGCATGGCGCGGCGGAACATGATGCGGCGCTCGAGCTGGTTGGCGATCGACTCGGCGACCAGCTGCGCGTCCAGTTCCGGCTTGCGCACTTCGCTGACGTTGATGTGGGTGGGAACACCCATCACCTTGGTCACCTGCTGACGCAGCTTCTCGATATCCTCGCCCTTCTTGCCGATCACCACACCCGGACGAGCCGTGTGAATGGTGATGCGCGCGTTGTTGGCGGGACGCTCGATCTGGATGCGCGAGATGCCGGCCTGCTTCAGCTTGGTCTTCAGCAGATCGCGGACCTTCAGGTCGGCGGCCAGATACTCGGCATAGTGGCCCTTGTTGGCATACCACTTGGAATTCCAGTCCTTGGAAATGCCGAGGCGGATGCCGGTGGGATGAACTTTATGACCCATCGTTTTCGTCCTCGTATCAGTCGCCGACGACGACAGTAATGTGGCTGGTACGGCGCAGGATGCGCGAACCACGACCCTTGGCGCGTGCATGCATGCGCTTCATGGTCGGGCCCTCATCCACGAAGATGCGCGCCACCTTCAGCTCGTCGACATCGGCACCGAGATTGTTTTCGGCGTTGGCGACGGCGGACAGCAGCACCTTGCGCACCAGGTGCGCAGCCTTCTTGTTGGTGTACTCGAGCAGGCCTTCGGCCTTGCCCACGGGCATGCCGCGGACCATGTCGGCCACCAGACGCACTTTCTGCGCCGAGATGCGCGCACTGCGCAGGATCGCTTTGGCTTCCATCGTGCTATCCATCGTCATTTCGACTTCTTGTCGCCGGAATGGCCCTTAAAGGTGCGCGTCACCGCGAACTCGCCGAGCTTATGCCCGACCATGTTCTCGTTGATGAGCACCGGGACATGCTGGCGACCGTTGTGAACGGCAATGGTCAGGCCGACCATTTCCGGCAGGACCATGGAGCGACGCGACCAGGTCTTGATCGGACGCCGATTGTTGGCGGCGGAGGCGACCTCCACCTTTTTCAGCAGGTGCAGGTCGACGAACGGACCTTTCTTCAAAGAACGCGGCATGATCGTCTCCCTTTACTTCTTGCTGCGGCGGCGCACGATGAACTGCTGCGTGCGCTTGTTGTTACGGGTCTTGTAACCCTTGGTCGGCGTGCCCCACGGGCTGACCGGATGACGGCCACCGGAGGTACGGCCTTCACCACCGCCGTGCGGATGGTCGACCGGGTTCATCGCGACACCGCGGACGGTCGGGCGAATGCCCTTCCAGCGCTTAGCGCCGGCCTTGCCGAGTTTGCGCAGGCTGTGCTCGCTGTTGCCGACTTCGCCGATCGTCGCGCTGCACTCGATCGAGACGCGACGCATCTCGCCCGAACGCAGGCGCAGGGTGGCGTACGCCGACTCGCGGGCGACCAGCTGTGCCGAGGCACCAGCGCTGCGAGCGATCTGCGCGCCCTTGCCGGGCTTCAGCTCGATGCAGTGCACCGTGGTGCCGACCGGGATGTTACGCAGCGGCAGGCTGTTGCCCGGCTTGATCGGCGCGTTGCTACCGGCCAGGATGCGGTCGCCCACTTCCAGACCCTTCGGCGCGATGATGTAGCGGCGCTCACCATCGGCGTAGCAGACCAGCGCGATGTGCGCGGTACGGTTCGGATCATACTCCAGGCGCTCGACGCGAGCGGCAATGCCGATCTTGTTGCGCTTGAAGTCGATGATGCGATACAGCTGCTTGTGACCACCGCCGCGATGACGCGTGGTGATGCGACCATGGTGGTTGCGGCCACCGGTGCGGGACTGCGCCTCGGTCAACGCCGCGTACGGCGCGCCCTTGTGCAGACCCGGCGTGGACACGCGCACCGTGGAACGGCGTCCTGCAGAGGTTGGCTTGAGTTTGATCAGTGCCATCGAAATTCAACTCCTGGATCAGGCCGCCGACACGTCGATGGTCTGGCCATCGGCGAGACGGACGTAGGCCTTGCGCTTGCCCTGGCGCTTGCCGGTGCGGAAGCGGAACGACTTGGTCTTGGCCTTGCCGTTGACGATATTCACCCGCTCGACGGTCACGTCGAAGAGGTTTTCCACAGCCGCCTTGACGTCAGCCTTGGTCGCGTCCGGCGCGACCACGAAAACATACTGGTTGTGCTCGCCGAGCAGCGCCGATTTCTCGGAGATGTGCGGGCCACGCAGCGTATTGAGAATGCGTTCGTTGCTCATCCCAGCCACTCCTCGAGCTTCTTCACCGACTCGACCGTCGCCACCACGTAATCGGCACCGACAAGGCTGACCGGATTCAGGGCGGCAACGTCGACGACGTGCACATACGGGATGTTGCGCGCCGCCAGATACAGTTCCTCACTGGCATTCTCGGACACCAGCAGTACACGACCGCTGACTTCCAGCTCGGCCAACTTCGCAGCCATAGCCTTGGTCTTGGCGGAATCGAGACCGAAATCCTCGACCACCTTGAAGCGGTCTTTGCGGTTCAGCTCGGCCACGATCGAGCGCAGCGCGCCGCGATACATCTTGCGGTTGACCTTCTGCTCGAAGCTGCGCGGCTTCGCCGCGAAGGTCACGCCACCGCCGACGAAGATCGGCGCAGTCAACGCACCGTGGCGCGCACCGCCGCCCTTCTGGCGCTTGGACTTCTTGGTCGTGCCGCTGACTTCCGAGCGCGTCTTCTGCGCCTTGGTGCCGGAACGGCCGGCAGCCTGGTAGGCCACCACAACCTGATGAATCAGGTGTTCACGGAACTCCGCGCCGAACACGGCTTCGGAGACCTTCATCGGCTTGGCGCCAGTCACATTCAGTTCCATGCCGTTTCTCCTCAACCCTTCGCCGTCGCGCGGACGATGACATCACCGCCGGTCGCACCTGGGACAGCACCCTTGATCGCGATCAGGTGACGCTCGGCGTCGACCTTGACCACCTGCAGGCCCTGGGCAGTACGACGCACGGCACCCATGTGGCCGGACATCTTCTTGCCCGGAAACACGCGACCCGGCGTCTGGTTCTGACCGATCGAACCCGGGACGCGATGCGACAGCGAGTTGCCGTGCGTGTTGTCCTGGCCACGGAAGTTGTGACGCTTGATGGTGCCGGCAAAGCCCTTGCCCTTGCTCACACCCGCAACGTCGACCACCTGACCGGCTTCGAAAATGTCGTCAACCTTGATTTCGCTGCCCACTTCGTACTTGGCAACGTCCTCGGCACTGACGCGGAATTCCCACAGACCACGACCCGGCTCGACCTTGGCCTTGGCGTAATGCCCCTTGGCCGGCTTCGTCAGCAGGGACGCGCGCTTGGCGCCCGCGGTCACCTGGACGGCGCTGTAGCCATCATTGTCTTCGGTCTTCACCTGCGTCACGCGATTCGGGGTCGCTTCGATCAGCGTCACCGGGATCGACGTGCCGTCTTCGGTGAAGATCCGGCTCATGCCGCATTTGCGGCCAACCAGTCCGATACTCATCTTCGTATCCTGTCTATCGCTCAACCGAGCTTGATCTGAACGTCCACGCCAGCGGCGAGGTCAAGCTTCATGAGCGCGTCCACGGTCTTGTCGTTCGGGTCGACAATGTCGAGCACTCGCTTGTGCGTACGGGTCTCGTACTGATCGCGCGCATCCTTGTCGACGTGCGGCGACGTAAGAATGGTGTAGCGCTCGATCTTGGTCGGCAGCGGGATGGGGCCGAGAACCGTGGCGCCGGTGCGCTTGGCCGTCTCGACAATCTCGCCGGCGGAACGATCGATCAAACGATGATCGTAGGCCTTGAGCCGAATGCGAATCTTCTGGTTCGCCATAACCGTGTCCTGTTTATCGAAAGAACGTTTCTACAACTTGGAATGACAGCGGCTTCTCACCGATGCCGTGATTCGGGACCGGAGCGCGAGGCTCCGGTCCCGCGGTCTTGCAATTACTCGAAGATCTTGGCGACGACGCCGGCGCCGACGGTGCGGCCACCTTCGCGGATCGCGAAGCGCAGGCCTTCGTCCATCGCGATCGGCGCGATCAGCTCGACCTTCATCTTCACGTTGTCGCCCGGCATCACCATCTCGACGCCTTCCGGCAGCTCGCAGGCACCCGTCACGTCGGTCGTGCGGAAGTAGAACTGCGGGCGGTAGCCCTTGAAGAACGGCGTGTGACGACCACCCTCGTCCTTCGACAGCACGTACACCTCGGCCTCGAACTTCGTGTGCGGGGTGATCGAACCCGGCTTGGCCAGAACCTGACCGCGCTCGACTTCGTCACGCTTCGTGCCGCGCAGCAGCAGACCCACGTTGTCGCCCGCCTGCCCCTGATCCAGCAGCTTGCGGAACATTTCCACACCGGTGACGGTGGTCTTGGTGGTCGGACGGATGCCGACGATCTCGACTTCCTCGCCCACCTTGATGATGCCGCGCTCGACACGACCCGTGACCACCGTACCGCGACCGGAGATCGAGAACACGTCCTCGACCGGCATCAGGAACGGCTTGTCGATGTCGCGCTCCGGCTCCGGAATCCAGCTGTCCAGCGCCTCGACCAGCTTCACGATCGACGGCACGCCGATCTCGCTCTCGTCGCCTTCCAGCGCCTTCAGCGCCGAGCCGGTGATGATCGGCGTGTCGTCGCCCGGGAAGTCGTAGTTGGAAAGCAGCTCGCGCACTTCCATCTCGACCAGCTCCAGCAGCTCGGCGTCGTCGACCATGTCGGCCTTGTTCAGGTACACCACGATGTACGGCACGCCGACCTGACGCGACAGCAGGATGTGCTCGCGCGTCTGCGGCATCGGGCCGTCCGCGGCCGAGCACACCAGGATCGCGCCGTCCATCTGCGCCGCACCCGTGATCATGTTCTTCACGTAGTCGGCGTGGCCCGGGCAGTCCACGTGCGCGTAATGGCGCGTCGGGGATTCGTACTCAACGTGCGCGGTCGAGATCGTGATACCGCGCGCCTTCTCTTCCGGCGCACCGTCGATCTGATCGTAGGCCTTCACGTCGCCGCCGAACTTCTCCGCACCGACCTTCGTCAGCGCCGCCGTCAGCGTCGTCTTGCCGTGGTCAACGTGACCGATCGTGCCCACGTTCACGTGCGGCTTGGTTCGCTCGAACTTTTCCTTGGACATGACTTAATAACCTCGAAAGAACTTGTACTTGTGATTCGTGTAGACAACCGGCCTTAGGCCTTTTTCATCACTTCTTCGGCGATGCTGTTCGGCGCCTCGGCGTAATGATCGAATTCCATCGTGAAGGTCGCACGACCCTGAGTGCTCGAACGCAGGCTGGTCGCGTAGCCGAACATTTCGCCCAGCGGCACCATCGCGTTGACCACCTTGCCCGACGGGCCGTCATCGGAACCCTGCAGCAGGCCACGACGGCGGCTCAGATCGCCCATGACGTCGCCCATGTATTCCTCGGGCGTGACGACCTCGACCTTCATCATCGGCTCGAGCAGGACCGGATCGGCCTTGCTGAAACCTTCCTTGAAGCCCATCGAACCCGCGATCTTGAACGCCATTTCCGACGAATCGACTTCATGGTAGGAACCGTCGACCAAGCGCACCTTGATGTCCACGACCGGATAACCGGCCATGATGCCGTTGGCCATGGCTTCCTGGATACCCTTGTCGACCGCCGGGATGTATTCCTTCGGCACCACGCCGCCGACAATCTTGTTGTCGAACTCGTAGCCGACGCCACGCTCCTGCGGCTCGATCTCCAGCACCACATGACCGAACTGGCCCTTACCGCCGGACTGACGCACGAACTTGCCTTCCTGCGTGACGGCCTTGCGAATCGTCTCGCGGTACGCGACCTGCGGCTTGCCGACATTGGCCTCGACGTTGAACTCGCGCTTCATGCGGTCCACCAGGATGTCCAGGTGGAGCTCACCCATGCCCGAGATGATCGTCTGGCCGGACTCTTCGTCGGTACGCACGCGGAAGGACGGATCCTCCTGCGCCAGGCGACCGAGGGCAATACCCATCTTCTCCTGGTCCGACTTGGTCTTCGGCTCGACCGCCATGGAAATCACCGGCTCCGGGAACACCATGCGCTCGAGGGTGATGATGTTGCCCTGATCGCACAGCGTGTCACCGGTGGTGACGTCCTTCAGGCCGACCGCGGAGGCGATGTCGCCGGCACGGACTTCCTTCAGTTCCTGACGCTCGTTGGCGTGCATCTGCAGGATGCGGCCCACGCGCTCTTTCTTGCTCTTGACCGGGTTGTAGACCTGATCGCCGGCATTCAGCACGCCGGAGTAGACGCGGAAGAAGCTCAGCGAACCGACGAACGGATCGGTCATGATCTTGAACGCCAGCGCCGAGAACGGAGCCTTGTCGTCAGCCGTACGCGTGGCCGGCTGCTCGTTCTCGTCGATGCCTTCGACCGGCGGACGATCGGCCGGCGACGGCAGCAGTTCGATGACCGCGTCCAGCAGCGCCTGCACACCCTTGTTCTTGAAAGCGGTGCCGCAGAACACCGGAATCAGCGAGGTGTCCAACGTACCCTGACGGATACCGGCGATGATCTCTTCCTGGGAAAGCTCGCCTTCCTCCAGGTACTTGTTCATCAGCTCTTCGCTGGTCTCGGCGGCGGACTCGACCATGAACTCGCGGGCAGCGTCGCACTTTTCCTGCAGCTCGGCAGGAATGTCGCGATACTCGAACTTGGTGCCCTGGGATTCCATATCCCAGTAGATGGCCTTCATCTTGACCAGGTCGACCACGCCCTCGAAGTTGTCCTCGGCACCGATCGGCACCTGCATCGGCACCGGGTGGGCACCCAGGCGCGTCTTCAGCTGGTCAACGACCTTGTCGAAGTTGGCGCCGGTGCGGTCCATCTTGTTGACAAAGGCCATACGCGGCACCGCGTACTTGTTGGCCTGACGCCACACGGTCTCGGACTGCGGCTGCACACCACCGACCGCGCACAGCACGAACACCGCACCGTCGAGCACACGCAGCGAACGCTCCACCTCAATGGTGAAGTCGACGTGGCCCGGGGTGTCGATGATGTTGAAGCGATGCTGCGGCAGCGAATGGTCCATGCCCTGCCAGAAGCAGGTGGTCGCGGCCGACGTAATGGTGATGCCACGCTCCTGCTCCTGCTCCATCCAGTCCATGGCGGCAGCACCGTCATGCACCTCGCCGATCTTGTGCGAGACACCGGTGTAGAACAGGATGCGCTCCGTCGTCGTGGTCTTGCCGGCATCGATGTGGGCCATGATGCCGAAGTTGCGGTAGCGCTCGATGGGAGTGGTGCGTGCCACGGTGATTCCTCGAAATTCTCGTGTGTATCCGTACTACCGCGATTACCAGCGGTAGTGCGAGAAGGCCTTGTTGGCTTCGGCCATGCGATGCGTCTCTTCACGCTTCTTCATGGCGCCGCCACGCGATTCGGACGCGTCCAGCAGCTCGGCAGCCAGCTTGCGCGGCATCGACGTCTCGCTGCGCTTGCGCGCGGCATCGATGACCCAGCGCATGGCCAGCGCCATGCGACGACCCGGACGCACTTCGACCGGCACCTGATAGGTGGCGCCACCGACACGACGGGACTTCACCTCGACGACCGGCGCGATGTTGCCCAACGCCTTCTCGACCAGGGCCACCGGCTCGGCATTCTTCTCGCCGATGTGGCCCAGTGCGCCGTAGACGATCGTCTCGGCGGTCGATTTCTTGCCGCTCTTCATCACCATGTTGATGAAGCGCGCGATCAGCTCGCTGCTGTGCTTCGGATCCGGCAGGATCACGCGAGCGGGATGTGAACCTTTACGCGACATCTTTCAAATCCTCGCTTAGCCCTTCGGGCGCTTGGCGCCGTATTTGGAACGCGCCTGACGACGCTTGGTGACGCCGGCGCAGTCGAGGCTGCCGCGGACGGTGTGATAACGCACACCCGGCAGATCCTTGACACGGCCGCCACGAATCAGGACCACCGAGTGCTCCTGCAGGTTGTGGCCTTCGCCGCCGATGTAGCTGATGACCTCGTAGCCATTGGTCAAACGGACCTTGGCCACCTTGCGAAGCGCCGAGTTCGGCTTCTTCGGCGTGGTCGTGTAAACACGCGTGCAGACGCCACGTCGCTGCGGGCTGCTCTGCAGGGCCGGCGAATTGCTCTTGTAGCTCTTCGGCCGGCGGGGCTTGCGAACCAGTTGGTTGATCGTCGCCATGCGAAAGTTGTCCTAAGAAACACAAAGGCAGACCGGTGCAATCCGGCCTGCCAAGAAGCGGAAATTTAACACGCACTGCCCCCATATGGCAAGCAGCACTTAACCTTCCCTGAGTTCGAACACGAGGCGCGTCCGTGCGCCTCATTTCGTATGTAGTCGACAGCCGGATTATTACTCGCCGTCTGCCGCACCGGCCTCGCTGGTCTCGGCGGCGGCGGATTCCTCGGAACCGCTGCCGGAGAGAGTTTCCAGCTCGGAAGCGGTCAGGCCATCGCTGCGCTGACGTTGCGCGTGATAGGCAAGACCCGTTCCCGCCGGGATTAGCCGGCCGACTATAACGTTTTCCTTCAGCCCGCGCAAGGTGTCACGCGTTCCTCGTACAGCAGCCTCGGTCAGCACGCGGGTGGTCTCCTGGAACGAAGCCGCCGAAATGAACGATTCCGTCGCCAGCGAGGCCTTGGTGATACCCAGCAGGACCGACTGCGCTTCGGCCGGGCGCTCATCGCGCTTGACCATGCGTTCGTTTTCCTCGATGAAGCGCTGACGCTCGACCTGCTCGCCACGGAGATAGGTGCTCTCGCCCGGATCGGTGATCTCGACCTTGCGCAGCATCTGTCGAATGATCGCCTCGATGTGCTTGTCGTTGATCTTCACGCCCTGCAGGCGGTAGACGTCCTGGATCTCCTTGACCAGGTAGGCGGCCAGCTGCTCGACACCCAGCAGGCGCAGGATGTCATGCGGATCCGGCTCGCCGTCGACAACCGTCTCGCCCTTCTCCACGTGCTCGCCTTCGAACACGATGACATGACGCCACTTCGGAATCAGCTCCTCGTGATCGTTGCCATCGGCATCCTTGATGACCAGACGCTGCTTGCCCTTGGTGTCCTTGCCGAAGCTGACCACACCGGAGCGCTCGGCCAGCACGGCCGGCTCCTTCGGCTTGCGCGCCTCGAACAGATCGGCCACGCGCGGCAGACCACCGGTGATGTCGCGGGTCTTGGAAGTTTCCTGCGGGATACGTGCCACCACGTCGCCCACACCGACTTCGGCACCGTTCTGGATCGACACGATGGCGCCGGCCGGCAGGAAGTACTGCGCCGGAACATCGGTGCCGGGCAGCTTGAGCTCCTTGCCCTTCTTGTCTTCCAGCTTGACCATCGGACGCAGATCCTTGGCCGCGGTTCCGCGACGCTTGGGATCGGTCACCACCGCGCTTTCCAGACCCGTCAGTTCGTCGGTCTGGCTCTGCACGGTAACGCCGTCGATGAAGTCGCTGAAGCGGACCACACCGGCCACTTCCGAAACGATCGGATGGGTATGCGGATCCCACTGCGCGACCGTCTGACCGGCCTTGACCGGCGCGCCGTCCTTGACGTCGATGGTAGCGCCGTAGGGCACCTTGTAGCGCTCGCGCTCGCGACCCTGCGTGTCGAGCACGCTGACCTCGCCCGAACGCGACACGGCCACCAGATGGCCCTGGCTGTGCTGCACGGTCTTGAGGTTGTTGAACTTCAGCGTACCCGTGGTCTTGACGGTGACATTGTCGACCGCGGCGGCACGCGAGGCGGCACCACCGATATGGAAGGTACGCATGGTCAGCTGCGTGCCCGGCTCACCGATCGACTGCGCAGCGATGACGCCGACGGCTTCACCGATGTTGACCAGATGGCCACGGGCCAGATCGCGGCCATAGCACATGCCGCAGACGCCGTGCGAAGCCGCACAGGTGATCGGCGAACGGACCTGCACGGTCTGCACGCCGGCCTCGTCCAGCATGGCGACCCGCTTCTCGTCCAGCAGCGTGCCGGCCTCGACGATCGGGTCGTTGCTGTCGTCGCCCGGCGCATACACATCCTCGGCCACCACGCGGCCCAGCACGCGCTCGCGCAGCGGCTCGACCACATCGCCGCCTTCGACGATCGGCGTCATGGTCAGACCTTCGGTCGTGCCACAGTCCTCGGTGGTCACCACCACGTCCTGCGCCACGTCGACCAGACGACGCGTCAGGTAACCGGAGTTCGCGGTCTTCAACGCGGTATCGGCCAGGCCCTTACGAGCACCATGGGTCGAGTTGAAGTACTGCAGCACGTTCAGGCCTTCACGGAAGTTGGCCTTGATGGGCGTCTCGATGATCGAGCCGTCCGGACGCGCCATCAGACCACGCATGCCGGCCAGCTGACGAATCTGCGCCACCGAACCACGGGCGCCGGAATCGGCCATGATGTACAGCGAGTTCATCGACTTTTGGTCGACTTCCTTGCCCTCGGCATCGACGCGCTTCTCGGTGCCGATACCGTCGATCATGGCCTTGGCGACCTGCTCGTTGGTACGCGACCAGATATCGACGACCTTGTTATAGCGTTCGCCGGCTGTGACCAGACCCGACTGGTACTGCTCCTGGATCTCGACGACTTCCTTCTCGGCCTCGGCAAGAATGCCCTTCTTGGCCTCCGGAATCTTCATGTCGTCGATGCCGATGGAGATGCCCGCGCGCGTCGCCAGACGGAAGCCGGTGTACATCAGCTTGTCGGCAAAGACGACGGTCTCCTTCAGGCCCAGGCGGCGGTAGCTGGCATTGATCAGGCGCGAGATGGCCTTCTTGGTCAGCTCGGTGTTGGCCAGCTCGAACGGCAGCCCCACCGGCATGATCTCGGCCAGCAACGCACGACCGACGGTGGTCTGGACCAGCTCGACCTTCTCGGTGCGCTCGCCTTCCTCGCCGACCTCGACCTGCTTCAGGCGCACGCGAACGCTCGCATGCAGTTCGACCGCACGGTTCTCGTAGGCGCGGCGGACTTCGGCCACGTTGGCGAAGACCATGCCCGCGCCCTTGGCGTCGACCAGCTCGCGGCTCATGTAGTACAGACCCAGGACCACGTCCTGCGTCGGCACGATGATGGGCTCGCCGTTGGCGGGCGACAGGATGTTGTTGGAGGACATCATCAGGGCACGCGCTTCCAGCTGTGCCTCGATGGACAGCGGGACGTGCACGGCCATCTGATCGCCGTCGAAGTCGGCGTTGAAGGCGGTACAGACCAGCGGATGCAGCTGGATGGCCTTGCCTTCGATCAGCACCGGCTCGAACGCCTGGATGCCCAGACGATGCAGGGTCGGCGCGCGGTTCAGCATCACCGGATGCTCGCGGATGACCTCGGACAGGATGTCCCAGACTTCCGCCTCTTCGCGCTCGACCAGCTTCTTGGCGGCCTTGATGGTGGTGGCCAGGCCGCGGCTCTGCAGCTTGGCGAAGATGAACGGCTTGAACAGCTCCAGCGCCATCTTCTTCGGCAGGCCGCACTGATGCAGCTTCAGGGTCGGGCCGACCACGATGACCGAACGGCCGGAGTAGTCGACGCGCTTGCCCAGCAGGTTCTGGCGGAAGCGGCCCTGCTTGCCCTTGATCATGTCGGCCAGCGACTTCAACGGGCGCTTGTTGGTGCCGGTGATGGCACGGCCGCGACGGCCGTTGTCCAGCAACGCATCCACCGACTCCTGCAGCATGCGCTTCTCGTTGCGCACGATGATGTCCGGCGCATTGAGGTCGAGCAGACGCTTCAGGCGGTTGTTGCGGTTGATGACGCGGCGGTACAGATCGTTCAGATCCGAGGTCGCGAAGCGACCGCCGTCCAGCGGCACCAGCGGACGCAGATCCGGCGGCAGCACCGGCATCACCGTCATGATCATCCACTCGGGCTTGTTGCCCGACTCCAGGAACGCCTCGACCAGCTTGATGCGCTTGGTCAGTCGCTTGAGCTTGGTCTCGGAATTGGTCGCCGCGATGGCTTCCTTGAGCTGCATTTCCTCGGTCTTGAGATCGAGGTCCTTCAGCAGTTCGTAGACGGCCTCGGCACCCATGCGGGCGTCGAACTCGTCACCGTGCTCCTCGACGGCTTCCAGGTACTGGTCCTCGGACAGCATCTGACCGCTTTCCAGCGTGGTCAGGCCCGGGTCGACGACCACGTAGGCCTCGAAGTACAGGATGCGCTCGATATCGCGCAGGGTCATGTCCAGCATCAGGCCGATGCGCGACGGCAGCGACTTCAGGAACCAGATGTGCGCGACCGGGCTGGCCAACTCGATGTGGCCCATGCGCTCGCGGCGCACCTTGGCCAGGGTGACCTCGGTGCCGCACTTCTCGCAGACCACGCCACGGTGCTTCATGCGCTTGTACTTGCCGCACAGGCACTCGTAGTCCTTCACCGGTCCGAAGATGGCGGCGCAGAACAGGCCGTCACGCTCCGGCTTGAAGGTGCGGTAGTTGATGGTTTCCGGCTTCTTGACCTCGCCGAACGACCACGACCGGATCAGCTCCGGCGAGGACAGCGAGATCTTGATCGCGTCAAAGTCCTGCGGCTGACGCTGCTGATTGAACAGGTTGAGCAAATCTTTCATGGGGTTCTCTCCGCTCGCGCGCCGATTACTTGGTCTCGTCCAGCTCGATGTCGATCGCCAGCGACCGGATTTCCTTCACCAACACGTTGAAGGATTCCGGCATGCCCGCGACCATCTCGTGATTGCCGTCGACGATGTTCTTGTACATCTGGTTGCGGCCCTGCACGTCATCGGACTTCACCGTCAGCATTTCCTGCAGGGTGTAGGCCGCGCCGTAGGCTTCCAGCGCCCAGACTTCCATCTCACCGAAGCGCTGGCCGCCGAACTGCGCCTTGCCGCCCAACGGCTGCTGGGTGACCAGCGAGTACGGACCGGTGGAACGCGCATGCATCTTGTCGTCGACCAGATGGTTCAGCTTGAGCATGTGCATGTAGCCGACCGTGACCGGGCGATCGAATGCCTCGCCGGTGCGGCCGTCATACAGCGTGGCCTGACCCGATTCGGGCAGATCGGCCAGCTTCAGCATGGCCTTGATCTCGCGCTCCTCGGCACCGTCGAACACCGGCGTCGCCATCGGCACGCCGCCGCGCAGGTTGTTGGCCAACTCGAGAACCTCGGCATCCTTGAAGGACTTCAGGTTCACGCGGTTGCCGAACTCGGCGCTGTCGTGGTTGTAGATCTCGTTGAGGAACTCGCGCACCTTCGAGGCCTTCTCGTTGGCGTCGAGCATGCCGGCGATCTTCTCGCCCAGCCCCTTCGCGGCCCAGCCCAGATGCACTTCCAGGATCTGGCCGATGTTCATACGCGAAGGCACGCCCAGCGGGTTCAGCACGATGTCCACCGGACGACCGTCGGCCGAATACGGCATGTCCTCGACCGGGACGATCATCGACACGACACCCTTGTTGCCGTGGCGGCCGGCCATCTTGTCGCCCGGCTGGATGCGGCGCTTGACGGCCAGGAACACCTTGACCATCTTCAGCACGCCCGGGGCCAGGTCGTCACCGGCGGTGATCTTGCCCTGCTTCTCCTTGAAGCGCTTGTCGAAATCGTCCTTGTGCGCCTTGATCTGCTTGGCGCCACGCTCCAGGAATTCGGCGGCCTCTTCGTCCTTGACGTTGATCTTGAACCACTCGTCCTTCTTCAGGCCGTCGAGGTACTCGTCGGTGATCTCCGAACCGCGCTTCAGACCGGCCGGCGCGCTGCTGACGACCTTGCCGACCAGCTTCTCGCGCATGCGATCGTAGATCGCGCTTTCCAAGATGCGGAACTGATCGTCCAGATCCTTGCGGATGCGCTTGAGCTCGGTTTCCTCGATCTGCTTGGCGCGCTTGTCCTTCTCGATGCCGTCGCGGGTAAAGACCTGCACGTCGATGACGGTGCCATCCATGCCCGGCGGCACGCGCAGCGAGCTGTCCTTCACGTCGGACGCCTTCTCGCCGAAGATCGCGCGCAGCAGCTTCTCTTCCGGGGTCAGCTGGCTCTCGCCCTTCGGCGTGACCTTGCCGACCATGATGTCGCCGGCCTTGACCTCGGCACCGATGTACACGATGCCCGACTCGTCCAGACGCGCCAGCGCCTGTTCGCCCACGTTGGGGATGTCGGCCGTGATCTCCTCGGGACCCAGCTTGGTGTCGCGGGCCACGCAGGTCAGCTCCTCGATGTGGATCGAGGTGTAGCGGTCTTCCTGCACGACGCGCTCGGAGATGAGGATGGAATCCTCGAAGTTGTAGCCGTTCCACGGCATGAACGCGACCAGCATGTTCTGGCCCAGCGCCAGCTCGCCCATGTCGGTGGAGCTGCCGTCGGCCAAGGTGTCGCCCTTGGCCACGATGTCTCCGACCTTGACCAGCGGACGCTGGTTCAGGTTGGTGTTCTGGTTGGAACGGGTGTACTTGACCAGCGTGTAGATATCCACGCCGGCGTCGTTGCCCTGGATCTCGTCCTCGTTGACGCGGACCACGATACGGCCGGCGTCGACCTGGTCGATCACGCCGCCGCGACGGGCGGCCACGGTCACACCGGAATCGCGCGCGGTCGGGCGCTCGATGCCGGTACCGACCAACGGCTTCTCCGAACGCAGCGTCGGCACGGCCTGGCGCTGCATGTTCGCGCCCATCAGTGCGCGGTTGGCGTCATCGTGCTCCAGGAACGGCACCAGCGCGGCGGCTACCGACACGGTCTGCATGGTCGAAACGTCCATGTAGTCCACTTCGGACGCCGGACGCAGTTCGGATTCGCCACGGAAACGGCAGGACACGAAGCCTTCGACGAAGCTGCCGTCCTCGTTGAGCGGCGAGTTCGCCTGCGCGATGACGTGGTCGCCCTCCTCGATCGCCGACAGGTAGTCGACGTCGGTGGTGACCTTGCCGTTCACGACGCGGCGGTACGGCGTCTCCAGGAAGCCGTAGCGATTCGTGCGGGCGTACACGGCCAGCGAGTTGATCAGGCCGATGTTCGGGCCTTCCGGCGTCTCGATGGTGCAGACGCGACCGTAATGGGTCGGATGCACGTCGCGGACTTCGAAGCCGGCACGCTCACGGGTCAGGCCGCCCGGACCCAGCGCCGACACGCGACGCTTGTGGGTGACTTCCGACAGCGGGTTGTTCTGATCCATGAACTGCGACAGCTGCGAGGATCCGAAGAACTCCTTCACCGCCGCGGCCACCGGCTTGGCGTTGATCAGGTCCTGCGGACCCAGGTTGTCGGCCTCGGCCAGCGACAGGCGCTCGCGCACGGCGCGCTCGACGCGCACCAGACCGATACGGAAGGTGTTCTCGGCCATCTCGCCGACCGAACGCACGCGACGGTTGCCCAGATGATCGATGTCGTCGACCTGGCCGTGACCGTTCTTGATGTCGATCAGGACCTTCAGCACGTCGAGAATGTCCGAACCCTCGCCCTGCTCTTCCAGCAGCTTCTTGGAGGCTTCGTCCTTGCGCGTGGAGAAGTACTTGTGATCGAACAGCACACTCGGGCCGATCACGTCTTCGCGACCGACGCGACGGTTGAACTTCATGCGACCGACGGCCGACAGATCGTAGCGGTCGAAGGTGAAGAACAGGTTGAAGAACAGGTTCTGCGCCGCTTCCTTGGTCGGCGGCTCGCCCGGACGCATCATGCGGTAGATCTCGACCAGCGCCTCGAGCTGGGTCTTGGTCGGGTCCACGCGCAGCGTGTTGGAGATGTACGGACCACGATCCAGATCGTTCACGTACAGGGTCGGCAGCGTCTCGATGCCGGCCTTGCGGAACAGTTCCAGATGTTCCTCGGTGATCTCGTCATTGGCCGAAGCAATCAGCTCGCCGGTCTTGGTGTCGGCGACGTCCACGGCCAGGATACGGCCGATCAGGTAGTCGTCCGGAACCTCCAGCGTGTCGACGTCGGCCTTGGCCAGCTGACGCACGTGGCGCGCGGTGATGCGCTTGCCGGCCTCGACCAGCACCTCGCCATCGGCAACCAGATCGAAGTTCAGGGTCTCGCCGCGCAGACGCTCGGCGACCAGATCCAGCGTGGCGCCTTCCTTCTGATTCAGATGGAACACGTTGTGCTCGAAGAAGATCGCCAGGATCTCTTCGTCGTTGTAGCCCAGCGCACGCAGAAGCACCGTCACCGGCAACTTGCGGCGGCGGTCGATACGAGTGAACAACGCGTCCTTCGGGTCGAACTCGAAGTCCAGCCAGGAGCCGCGGTAGGGGATCACGCGCGCGGAGAACAGCAGCTTGCCCGAGCTGTGCGTCTTGCCCTTGTCGTGATCGAAGAACACGCCCGGCGAACGGTGCAGCTGCGAGACGATGACGCGCTCGGTGCCGTTGACGATGAAGGTGCCGGTCTCGGTCATGAGCGGCATTTCGCCCATGTAGACCTCTTGCTCCTTGATGTACTTGACGGTCTTCTTGGAGGCCGGGCTGTCCTTGTCGTAGATGACCAAGCGCACGGTCACGCGCAGCGGCGCGCCGTAGGTCATGCCGCGGTTGCGGCATTCGCGCTCGTCGAAGGGCGGCTCGCCCAGGCGATAGTCCACGTACTCCAGCGCGGCGTTGCCGGAATAGCTGGAAATCGGGAACACCGATTTCAGCGCCGCGTGCAGACCTTTCTCCTCACGCTTCTTCGGCTGCACATTCTGCTGCAGGAAGTCGCGATAGGAATCGGTCTGGATCGTCAGCAGGTTGGGAACGTCCAGCACCGGAGGACGCTTGCCGAAATCCTTGCGGATGCGCTTCTTCTCGGTAAACGAGTAGGTCATGGTGGATACCGCCTCGGTTCGCAGTGACGCCGGTGGAAAAACACCGGCTAAAGTTGGAAAACGAAGATCGGAAATCGACGCTCGCGATCATTCGCAAGTGCCGATGGCCCATCGCCCTCTTCCGGGTTACGGGTTTTGCTTCAACAGGCAAAGCCCGGGGGCTCTCGCCCCCAGGCTCGCTGTGCTTCGGGTCGAGTATGCAGCGCGCAAGGCGCCGCTTACTTCAGCTCGACCTTGGCGCCGGCTTCCTCGAGGTCCTTCTTGAACTTCTCGGCCTCGTCCTTGCTCACGCCTTCCTTCAGGGTCTGCGGGGCGCCTTCGACCATGTCCTTGGCTTCCTTCAGGCCCAGACCGGTGATGGCACGCACGGCCTTGATGGTGGAGACCTTGTTGCTACCGGCGGCGGCGAGGACCACGTCGAACTCGGTCTGCTCCTCGGCGGCGGCGGCGGCACCACCGGCGGCCGGGCCAGCAGCCACGGCGACCGGAGCGGCGGCGGACACGCCGAACTTCTCTTCCATCGCCTTGACCAGCTCCATCACCTCGACGAGGGACTTCTCGGCGATCGCGTCGATGATCTGTTCGTTGCTGAGAGACATCTTGATAACTCCTGGAAAAACGACTGTTACGTTTGAATGGGATTGCCGTAGGGCGAAACGTCAGGCGGCCTTCTGCTGCCCGGCCTGGTTGATCACGCGAGTGACCTGAGAGGCAGGCTCCGACAACAGACGGACCAGCTGGGTGGCCGGCTGCGACATCACGCTGAGCAGCATGCTGAGCGCCTGATCGCGCGTCGGCAGGGAAGCCAGGACTTCGACATGCGAGCCCGGATACACCTTGCCGCCGATAGCCACGATCTTGGCTTTCAGCTTGTCATTGGCCTTGGCAAATTCCTTCACCAGTCGACCGGCGGCACCCGGATCCTCGACCGAGAAGGCATACAGCAGCGGACCGACCAGCTGGTCGGAAGTACCTTCGTAGTCGGTACCTTCCACTGCACGACGAACCAGGGTGTTCTTCGCAACGCGAAGAAACACGCCGGACTCGCGCGCCTTCTTGCGCAGCTCGGTGAGCTGCTCGACGGTGAGACCCAGATACTCGGCGGCGACCAGCGAGTGAGCCGAGGCGGCCACGTTCGCCAGTTCGGCAACGACCTCTTTCTTCTGCGCGAGATTGAGCGCCATTGCTTCCTCCGAACCGGATCGGCGACGCATCCTTCGCGCCACCGCTCCCAAGCGGGTTATGGAAACCACGTCCTTGCGGTCCCCCGGCATCGTTCGATGCCGACTTGGTGGCCGTTCCAGGATGAAACCTGTTCGGGCAGCACCATCTACGCAGGCCGGTTGGGACCGATTAAGGCTTTCATGAGCACTCCGGGGACCTTTCCATCGCTAAACACGCGCGTCCTTGCCGTTCCGGAGCGACCGCTCGAGCCGCCTGCGGTCTTTGACGGCTTCATCCGGATATACCGGATGTTGCCCCCAAAAACTGCCCGCCCGGCCCGAGAGCCGAACGGGACTTAATTCTTACTTGCCTGCCGACAGCGTCGAAGTGTCGACGGCGATACCGATGCCCATCGTGCTGGACACCGAAACCTTCTGCAGGTACTGACCCTTGGCCGTCGCCGGCTTGGCCTTCAGCAGGTCGGACACCAGCGCGTTGATGTTGTCCGCCAGCTTCTCGACGTCGAAATCCGCCTTGCCGACGCTGGCGTGGATGATGCCCGCCTTGTCGTTGCGGAACTTCACCTGACCGGCCTTGGCGTTGTTCACCGCGGTGACCACGTCGGCCGTGACCGAACCGTCCTTCGGGTTCGGCATCAGACCGCGGGGACCCAGCAACTGACCGAGCTTGCCGACCACGCGCATGGCGTCCGGCGTGGCGATCACGCGACCGAAGTCCAGATCGCCGCCCTGCAGGCGCTCGGCCAGGTCTTCCATGCCGACGGCGTCGGCGCCGGCGGCCTTGGCGGCCTCGGCCTTCTCACCGGCCGGGCAGAACACCGCGACCTTGATGGTCTTACCAGTGCCGTGCGGCAGCAGCGAGGAACCGCGCACACCCTGATCGGACTTGCGCGCATCGATACCCAGGCGCACGGCCACGTCGATGGACTCGACGAACTTGGCCTTGGCGTTGTCCTTGATCATGGACAGCGCATCGCTGAGCGGATAGGTCTTGCCCGGCTCGACCAGACCCTGCATTGCCTTGAAACGCTTCGTGAGCTTCGCCATGACTTAGTCCTCCACCACCAGGCCCATGCTGCGCGCGCTACCAGCAATGGTGCGCACCGCGGCTTCCAGATCGGCAGCCGTCAGATCCGGCTCCTTCTGCTTGGCGATCTCTTCGAGCTGGGCACGGGTGACCTTGCCCACCTTGTCGGTGTTCGGCTTGGACGAACCCTTCTTCACGCCCGTCAGCTTGCGCAGCAGCACGGAGGCCGGCGGGGTTTTGGTAATGAAGGTGAAGCTACGGTCGGAATACGCCGTGATGACGGTCGGGATCGGCAGACCCGGCTCCATCTTCTGCGTGGCGGCATTAAACGCCTTGCAGAATTCCATGATGTTCAGACCGCGCTGACCCAGCGCCGGACCGACGGGCGGAGACGGATTGGCCTGACCGGCCTTCACCTGCAACTTGATGTATCCAATGACTTTTTTTGCCATGTTATTTTCCTTGCGAGTGCAAGCGCCTGACGGCTCCTCGCTTCACACCATCCTTGATGACGGGACGGCCTCGGCTCCGCCGGGCCACAAACGCGTACACGCCGACCCCAAAAGGAACGGCGTGAACAGCCTAGTATAGGCGGGAAAACAGCTTCTTACAAGCCTTGCTACCCGCGGGTCAGGATTTCTCCACCTGCCCGAATTCCAGCTCGACCGGCGTGGAGCGCCCGAAGATGAGCACCGCGACGCGCAGGCGACTCTTCTCGTAGTTGACTTCTTCGACCACACCGTTGAAATCGTTGAACGGACCGTCGATGACGCGGACCATCTCACCCGGCTCGAACAAGACCTTCGGACGCGGCTTCTCGACACCCTCGCGCACACGACTGAGGATCGTGTCGGCCTCGCTGTCCTTGATCGGCTGCGGACGATCAGCGGTACCGCCGATGAAGCCCATTACCTTGGGCGTGTCCTTGACCAGATGCCAGCACTCGTCGTCGATGCGCGGCGCCTTGCCTTCGGTGTCGGTCTCGATCTGCACCAGCACGTAGCCAGGGAAGAACTTCCGCTCGCTACGGCGCTTCTGACCGGCGCGCATTTCGACCACTTCCTCGGTCGGCACCAGGACCTCGCCGAACTTGGCCTCCATCTCCATGCGACGGATACGCTCCTCAAGGGAACGCTTGACCTGATTCTCGAAGCCCGAATAGGCGTGCACCACATACCAGCGCTTGCTCATGCCCTTACCCTCACTTTCCGAGCTTGAGAAGCCACTCGAGGACGACCGTCTTCAGAAGCATGTCGATCGCGCCCAGCAGCAGGGCCAGGATCACCACGACAATGAGAATGATGATTGTGGTCTTGACCGTCTCGTCGCGATTGGGCCAGACCACCTTGCGCATTTCGAACTGCGATTCGGCCAGGAAGTGGCGAATGCGACGACCGTAGCTGGTCAACATGACAAGCCCGGCCGGAACAACCAGGCCACCGACCAGAATACCGGCGCGCAAGGACTGCGCCGCATTCGCATACCAGTAGAAGCCGAAGATACCGGCCGCCAGCACCAGCACGGCAAGCGCCAGCATCAGCTTATCGCCAGCACTCGACTTGTTGGTTTGTTCAGCCTTCGCGTTCATGCGCACCCTGGATGGCACGGCAGGAGGGAATCGAACCCCCAACCTGCGGTTTTGGAGACCGCTGCTCTGCCAATTGAGCTACTGCCGTATGAATGAATTCTATCGCGTCGAAATGACCAAGGCGGACCGCTTGCACGGACCGCCGGCCACAAACTTCATCTGGAGTCGACCGAACCACATTTCAGCTCGGTCGACACCTGTACTGCGTTTACTCGAAGATCTTGGCAACGACGCCGGCGCCGACGGTGCGGCCACCTTCGCGGATCGCGAAGCGCAGGCCTTCGTCCATCGCGATCGGCGCGATCAGCTCGACCTTCATCTTCACGTTGTCGCCCGGCATCACCATCTCGACGCCTTCCGGCAGCTCGCAGGCACCCGTCACGTCGGTCGTGCGGAAGTAGAACTGCGGGCGGTAGCCCTTGAAGAACGGCGTGTGACGACCACCCTCGTCCTTCGACAGCACGTACACCTCGGCCTCGAACTTCGTGTGCGGGGTGATCGAACCCGGCTTGGCCAGAACCTGGCCGCGCTCGACTTCGTCACGCTTCGTGCCGCGCAGCAGTAGACCCACGTTGTCGCCCGCCTGGCCCTGATCCAGCAGCTTGCGGAACATTTCCACACCGGTGACGGTGGTCTTGGTGGTCGGACGGATGCCGACGATCTCGACTTCCTCGCCCACCTTGATGATGCCGCGCTCAACACGACCCGTGACCACCGTACCGCGACCGGAGATCGAGAACACGTCCTCGACCGGCCTCACGAACGGCTTGTCGATGTCGCGCTCCGGCTCCGGAATCCAGCTGTCCAGCGCCTCGACCAGCTTCACGATCGACGGCACGCCGATCTCGCTCTCGTCGCCTTCCAGCGCCTTCAGCGCCGAGCCGGTGATGATCGGCGTGTCGTCGCCCGGGAAGTCGTAGTTGGAAAGCAGCTCGCGCACTTCCATCTCGACCAGCTCCAGCAGCTCGGCATCGTCGACCATGTCGGCCTTGTTCAGGTACACCACGATGTACGGCACGCCGACCTGACGCGACAGCAGGATGTGCTCGCGCGTCTGCGGCATCGGGCCGTCCGCGGCCGAGCACACCAGGATCGCGCCGTCCATCTGCGCCGCACCCGTGATCATGTTCTTCACGTAGTCGGCGTGGCCCGGGCAGTCCACGTGCGCGTAATGGCGCGTCGGGGATTCGTACTCAACGTGCGCGGTCGAGATCGTGATACCGCGCGCCTTCTCTTCCGGCGCACCGTCGATCTGATCGTAGGCCTTCACGTCGCCGCCGAACTTCTCCGCACCGACCTTCGTCAGCGCCGCCGTCAGCGTCGTCTTGCCGTGGTCAACGTGACCGATCGTGCCCACGTTCACGTGCGGCTTGGTTCGCTCGAACTTTTCCTTGGACATGACTGCCAAACCCCGATGGAATCAAAATGGAAAACACAAAATCAGGACGCAAGAGCGCCCCGTGAAAAGTGGTGCTCATGACAGGAATCGAACCTGTGACCTCTTCCTTACCAAGGAAGTGCTCTACCGACTGAGCTACATGAGCAGAAGTTCCGCATGACCGGAGGTCAATGGAGCGGGAGACGGGAATCGAACCCGCACCATCAGCTTGGAAGGCTGAGGTTCTACCATTGAACTACTCCCGCCCGGCGGGTACATCGCTTCGAGTTGCGCAGCACCGAAACCGACGCTTGCACCACTCTGTTTTGCTTCACCATTTCACACACACCGGAGGCGAATGAAATGGTGGAGGGAGGTGGATTCGAACCACCGAAGGCGTAAGCCAGCAGATTTACAGTCTGCCCCCGTTGGCCGCTTGGGTATCCCTCCAACAAAGACCGGCTATTTTCGCGACCGACCCCGGATGTGTCAACACTTCAGGGCGACTTTCGGCGCGTTATTTGCCGTGCCGAACGAAGACCATGTGCATGCTGCGCGAGGTCCGCATCGGCGGGGCGCGTATTCTGGCTGATCGCGACGACATTGCCAAGTCATTTCGCACAGATCGATGCGAAAAGCCGAGCACCGAGGAACATATGCGTATGAATTCCTACCGCTCAAACCCCACCGCACCCAAGCGCAACCCTGACTCGGCAATGCCCTCCTCATTCCGAGGGCGATGATCGCAATCGGTCGAGAACCTGTACCAACCGCTCCGCCCTCAAGCCATCGAACGGGCCTCAGCCACCCACGTCTTCATGACGAA
Source organism: Oleiagrimonas sp. MCCC 1A03011 (assembly GCF_003267965.1). NCBI lineage: Bacteria > Pseudomonadati > Pseudomonadota > Gammaproteobacteria > Lysobacterales > Rhodanobacteraceae > Oleiagrimonas > Oleiagrimonas sp. MCCC 1A03011. Next base: position 234,942 of record NZ_MSPY01000001.1, read on the forward strand.
GCGGCGGCCGATACTGCGCAACCTCCTGCTCCATGCGCTTGGACAGCTCGATCAATCGCTGCGCGTACTCCTGCAGCGTGCGGTCACCGTCATCCTTCGGCTCCCAGGCCGGAACCGGCGTCGGCTTGCCGTCCGGCCCGTCCAGCGCCACGAACACGATGACGCAGCTCGTCGCCAGACGCTCCTTGCCATGCGTAAGGTCGCGCGCCAACACGTCAACGGCGAAATGCATGCTGGAGGTCCCGGTATGGATCAGCTTCGCATGCACGGTGACCAGATCGCCGATAAGAATCGGCTGCACAAACTGGATCCCGCCCACCGCCACAGTCACGCAGTAAGCGCCACTCCATCCGACCGCACCCGCGTAACCGGCCTGGTCGATCCATTTCATCACCATCCCGCCGTGCACCTTGCCGCCGAAATTGACATCGGTGGGCTGAGCCAGGAAACGAAATGTGACTTCGCGCTGCATTCCGGACATGCAAATGATCCGCTGTTCGTTCAGGAACGGCCATTATGCGTCAATATCCCCGGAGCAGCAGTGATCGCGCCGCACCCGATCGATCGCCCGGCCACACAAGGAGATGTCGTCATGGGATGGCGAAGCATAAGTATCGCTCCACGACTCGCCCTATGGGCCCTGCTGGGCTCCGCCCTGGTTCTTGCGATCAGCGGAACCATTCTCTTCACACATACGCGCGACACCATCCTCGCCCACACGCATCGCGAGGCCGGCGCACTCACGCGAAGCGCGGCCAGCCGCATCGAGGCGCGTCTGGATCGCGTGATGGTCTCGACACAGCAACTGGCCGCCCTCATCGACCGCCCGGCGCCGGAGACCGACAAAATCCTCCATCAGGCCCTGAAGGCCAATCACGACCTGTCCGGCCTGGCCGTGGCCTTCCGACCAGAGGATGGACAGACGGCACACGCGCCTTTCGTCAGCCGGGACAGCGAAGGCATGCTGCATGAGCGCGACCTGCGCGACGACCCCACACAGTACTGGGAGCAGAACTGGTTCCTGGGCGGCCTCACCTGCCGAGCCGGCTGCTGGCAGCGTCCCTTTTTCTCCAAGTCCCGGCATCGCTGGCTCATCAATTTCTCCGTTGCCATCGTGCGCAAGGGGCGACCGGTCGGCCTGGTCAACGCCGACGTCAGCCTGGACTGGCTGCAGGACATACTCGGCGCGCTGCACAAGCCGGATGGCGCCCAGGCTTTCGTCATGGGTGGCAATGGCAAGTATCTGGCGCACGACGAGCACGACCTGACGGGGCATGCCGGCAGCCCGGCCCTGCTCAAGGCTCTGGCTGCACGTACCGGAACGCCCACCCTGCTGTCGACCAACCACGCACCGGATCTCGGCGAAACCTCCTGGCTGTACGGCGCCCCCATCCATGGATCGTACTGGTCGCTCGGCATGCTGATTCCCGAGCAGCGCATCTACGCACCGCTGCGCCGCCTTTTCGTCATCGACCTCAGTGTCGGCCTGCTGGCCCTGCTGTGCATCGCCGTCATGCTGCTGGTCGTGACCCGGCGCACACTCGCGCCGCTGGGCGTGCTCACCGCGCGTGCCGAGCACATCGCACGGGGCGAAACCGAATTTGAACTGCCTGCCGTTCGCGGTCATGACGAAATCGGCCGACTGACGCAGGCCTTCGACACCATGCGCAAAGAACTGGCCGCACACATCGAGCAGTTGACCGAAGCCGTCCGCGCACAACAGCGGCTGAGCAGCGAACTGGAAATCGCGCAGCAGATCCAGACCTCCCTGCTGCCCAGCGAGCACTACATCGAAGCACACACCTCACGCTTCGAACTGCATGCGTGCCTGCGCCCTGCCCGCGCGGTCGGCGGCGACCTGTACAGCTACTTCATGCTCGATCACCGGCATTTCTGCGTGATGGTCGGCGACGTCTCCGACAAAGGCATACCGGCCGCTCTGTTCATGGCGCGCACCATCACCCTGGCCAAGGCACTAGCAGCGCACACACTGTCGCCACAGCAGATTCTGAAGCGCCTGAATCAGGAACTGTGCGTCGGCAACGACAGCTGCATGTTCGTGACGCTGCTGTGCGGCGTGCTGGATCTGCGCAACGGAAAGCTCACGCTAGCCAGCGCCGGGCATGACCCGATCATCCTGTGCGGCGAAGGCGGTGCCCACCTGATTGAGACCGAAACCGGGCCGGCGATCGGACTCGACGAGGACGCCTCCTACCCGAGCCGCACCGTGCAACTGCACGCCGGTGATACCCTGATGATGTACACCGACGGCATCACCGAGGCGAACGATGCGCAAATGCGGATGTACGGCATCGAGCGCGCACTGAAGGTGCTCGACCATGCTCCGCGCCCCGAGCACGCCAGCGAATACACACGCCGGCTGCTGTCGGACCTGGACCACTTCGTGGGCCATGCCGACCAGGCCGACGACATCACGATCCTCGCGCTGAGCTGGTGTCACACCGCAGACGAACAAGCCTCCGACATGCTCGAACTGGATCTTCCCAGCCAACTCGAAGACGTATTCGCAGCGCTCGAACGATGCGACCAGACCATGACCGCGTCCGGCATCCCGAGCAGCGTGCGCGCGGATGTCCGACTGGTGCTCGAGGAACTGATGGTCAACATGGTCGAACACGGACACGTCGCGAAGGCCGACGGATGCATCCGGCTGCGGCTGGAATGCGAAGAAGACGTCCACGTCTCGTTGCGCGACGACGGCCACCCGTTCAATCCGCTCGAAGCCAAACCGCCACCCACCACCACCGATGGCGCCGCCGATCCGGAACAGGTCGGCGGCTTCGGCATCCACCTCGTGCGCGCCATGGCCAGCGAACTCACCTACTCGCACGACGCCCAGGGCAACCACCTGCAGCTTCGCTTCGTCAACAACCCTCGCATGGAATCCGAGTCATGACGCTGAACATCCGTACCGAATCGACTTCGCCGGAACGCATCACCCTCTTCGTGGAAGGCCGCCTCGACGCCAGCAATTTCGGACAATTCGACAGCGAGACGCAGCAGAAACTGGCCCCGCTCCTCGAGGGAGGCACCGTGGTGCTCGACTTGCAGGACCTGGAGTACATCAGCAGCGCCGGTCTGCGCAGTTTCGCAAAGATCCGCAAGCAGATGCGTACGCGCAACGGGCACACGCTGCTGCTCAATCCACAGCCGCAGGTACGCAAGGTGTTCGATATCGTCAAGGCGGTACCGGTCAATGAGATTTTCGTGACCGTGCAGGAACTGGATGATTATCTCGACCAGATTCAGCGCAAGATGATGCAGGAAGACCGCTGACCGAATGCTTCGCCCGGCCGCCACGCGGCCGGGCGCTCGCCGGTATCAGACGTTGAAGCGGAAGTGCAGCACATCGCCTTCCTTGACGATGTAGTCCTTGCCTTCCAGTCGCAGACGCCCGGCTTCCTTGGCACCGCTCTCGCCCTTGTACTGGATGAAATCGTCGTAGCCGACGGTCTCGGCGCGGATGAAGCCCTTCTCGAAATCGGTATGAATGACGCCCGCTGCCTGCGGCGCGGTCGCGCCGCGCTTGACCGTCCAGGCGCGCACTTCCTTCACGCCCGCAGTGAAGTACGTCTGCAGGCCGAGCAGCTTGTAGCCGGCGCGGATCACGCGGTCGAGGCCCGGCTCATCGAGACCCAGATCGGCCAGGAACTCGTCGCGATCGGCATCATCCAGCTGCGCCATCTCTTCCTCGATGGCGGCGCACACCGGCACCACCTCGGCACCTTCGGTCTCGGCGCGCGCGCGCACCGCATCGAGATGCGGATTGTTCTCGAAGCCGTCCTCGCGCACGTTGGCGATGTACATCAGCGGTTTGAGCGTCAGCAGGAACATGTCGCGCACCAGGGCGCGCTCGTCGTCGTCCAGCTCCACCGAGCGCGCGGCATGGCCCTCGCTCAGCGCAGCCGCCAGCTTCTGCAGCACCGGGCGACGCGCCAGGGCATCCTTGTCATTGGCCTTGGCCGCGCGCTCGACGCGGTTCAGCGCCTTCTCCACCGATTCCAGATCGGCCAGCGCCAGCTCGGTGTCGATGGTCTCGATATCGGCGATCGGATCGACCTTGCCGGACACATGCACGATGTCGCCGTGTTCGAAGCAGCGCACCACGTGGGTGATGGCGTCCACCTCGCGAATGTGCGCCAGGAACTTGTTGCCCAGACCCTCACCCTTGGAGGCGCCGGCGACCAGGCCGGCAATGTCGACGAACTCGATCGAGGTCGGCACCACCCGCTCCGGGTGCACGATGTCGGACAGCGCCTTCAGACGCGGGTCCGGCACGGGCACCACGCCGACATTCGGATCGATGGTGCAGAACGGAAAATTGGCCGCCGCAATGCCGGCCTTGGTCAGCGCGTTGAAGAGAGTCGACTTGCCGACGTTGGGCAGACCGACGATGCCGCATTTGATACCCATCAGACTGGATTCCGTGTAACGGGAGAACGAACGCGACGCCGGCGCCTACGCGCCTTATTGCGCCGCACTGGTATGCAGGCGTTTCATCGCCTCGTTGAATCGACCCTCGACGGCCAGCGGCAGCACGTCGAGCGCGCGCGCGATGCCGTCGATCATGATGGCGTCCTCGTCCTGTGCCGACGGGCGTCCCAGCACCCAGGGCGTCACGCGATCGCGCACGCCCGGATGACCGATGCCCACCCGCAGACGATGAAACTTGCCGTGGCCGAGATGGGCCATGATGTCGCGAAGGCCGTTCTGGCCGCCGTGTCCGCCGTCGAATTTCAGACGCACGACGCCCGGATCGAGATCCAGGTCGTCATGCACGACCAGGCACTCGTCGGCCGGAATCTTGTAGTAGCGCAGCGCCGATGCCACGGCGATGCCGCTCTTGTTCATGAACGTGGACGGCTTCAGCAGCCACACCGGCTCGCCGCCGATGCGCACGCGACAGGACATGCCGTGCAGCTTGCTGTCCGCCGTGAACGTCTCGCCCTCGGCGCGCGCCAGGGCGTCGACAAACCAGAACCCGGCATTGTGCCGGGTTCCGAGATATTCGGCTCCGGGATTGCCCAGACCGACAATGAGACGCAGACCTGCCATGGATGCAAGGCATGGCGCCGCGCTTCGCGAGGAAGCGCGGCGCGGATGCGCTTACTTGTCCTCGCCGGCGTCGCCCTCGGCGGACGACCCTTCGGCGGCGGCGCTCGGCGCGGCGGCGGCTTCCTCGCCTTCCTCGCCCTCGGTCGGCTCGACCTCGACCTTCACCGCATGCACGGTGACGACCGGCAGGTCATGCTCGGGGCCGTGACGCAGCTCGGGAATCTCCACGCCCTCGGGCAGGTTCAGCTCCGACAGGTGAATGATGTCGCCCTGGTCGATGTTGGACAGATCGACCTCGATGTACTCGGGCAGATCCTTCGGCAGGCAGGCCACCTCGACTTCGGTGAAGTTGTGCGAAACCACCACGCCGGAGGTCTTGCCGGCCGGGGACTTCTCCTGGTTCAGGAAGTGCAGCGGGATGGCGGTGTGCAGCTTCTCGCCGGCACGCACGCGCTGGAAATCCATGTGCATCATCTGCAGCTTATACGGATGCTTCTGCCAGTCGCGCAGCAGCACCTTCTCGGTCTTGCCGCCGACGTTCAGGTCCAGCACGGACGAGAAGAACCACTCGTTCTTGGCCAGCGCCATAACGATGCGGTGCTCGATCTGGATACTCTGGGGCGCTTTGTCGCCGCCATAGACGATCGCCGGAACCATGCCCGCGTGACGCAGGCGGCGGCTCGCACCTTTCCCCTCGTCACTGCGAACTTCGGCGTTCACTTCGTGAATCGTTGCCATGATTGTTGCCTCGGTTGAAAAGCCCGCCTTGCGGCGGAAGAAACGTTCTCCCGCGACCAGGAGAACGATGAAATCCTTGGAATGCCGCCCGTCGCCAGCCGGCAAACCGGCGATTATAGGGCAAAAACCGGCCGCATGCGCGGCCCGGTGCATCAGTCCACGTAGAGCGAACTGACCGATTCGCCGCCGGCCATGCGCCGGATGGTCTCGGCCAGCAGTTCGGCCACCGTAAGCTGGCGGATCTTCTCGCAGGCCGCGGCAGCAGGCGACAACGGCAGCGTGTCGGTCACCACCAGCTGGTCCAGCTGCGAACCGTTGATGTTGTCGATGGCGGCGCCGGACAGTACTGCGTGCACGCAGTAGGCCTCGACGCGCTTGGCGCCCTGGTCCTTCAGCGCCGCGGCGGCCGCACACAGCGTGCCGGCGGTGTCGACAATGTCGTCGACCAGCACGCAGGACTTGCCCGACACGTCGCCGATGATGTTCATCACCGTGGCCACGTTGGCCTTCGGACGGCGCTTGTCGATGATCGCCAGATCGGCATCGTCCAGACGCTTGGCGATGGCGCGCGCGCGCACCACGCCTCCAACATCAGGGCTGACCACGATGATGTCGTCCATGTTGTGACGACGCCAGATGTCGGCCAGCAGCACCGGCGAGGCGTAGACGTTGTCGACCGGAATATCGAAGAAACCCTGGATCTGGTCGGCGTGCAGATCGACGGTCAGCACGCGGTCGACGCCGGACGCACCGATCATCTTCGCCGCCAGCTTGGCGGTGATCGGCACACGCGCGGAGCGCGGGCGGCGATCCTGCCGGGCGTAGCCGAAATACGGCATCACCGCGGTCACCGAAGTCGCCGAGGCGCGCTTCAGCGCGTCGGCCAGCACCAACAGCTCCATGAAGTTCTCGGCCGTCGGTGCGCCGGTCGGCTGCAGGACGAAGACGTCCTGCCCGCGCACGTTCTCCTCGATCTCGACCTGGGTTTCGCCGTCGCTGAAGCGACCGACCAGCGCCTTGCCCAGGGGCACCGCCAGCCGGTGCGCGACGTCCTCGGCAAGTTTGTGATGAGCATTGCCGGTGAACAGCATCAGGCCAGCCGTATCCACAGTTCGTTCTCCGCTTGGCGATGTTTCGAGAAGACCGGGGCGGACCCCGATGTACGCGCTGCGTCGGACGCATGCGCGCTGCGAAAAATGGCTGGGGCGGCAGGATTCGAACCTGCGCATGCCGGGATCAAAACCCGGTGCCTTACCGCTTGGCTACGCCCCAATGCTTGAACGGTCCGCCTTCGTACGCAACGGCGACGTGTCGACGCCACCGGCCACGAAGGCCCTGAACGGTTCCGGGCAGCGCGCGGCAATCCGCTCGCTGGCCTCGCGCGTTTCCGTTTCCAGGAATACGCACGCTCCGGTTCCGGACAATCGCGCCGCGCCGTACTGGCCGAGCCAGGTCATCGCGTCGTCGATTCGCACATGCCGCGCCCGCACCAACGGCGCGAAGGCGTTATCCGTGACATGTCCCTCCAGGAAGCTCGAAATTGTCGCCTCGGGCGCATTTCGTGTCAATTCGGGCGACTGAAAAAGCGCCTGCGTGGACACATGCACACCTGGATCCACGATGACATAGCTAGCGGCAGGCAGCGACAACGGCTCGATGCACTCACCCACCCCTTCAGCCCAGGCACTGCGGCCACGCACGAATACTGGCACATCCGCGCCGAGCCGCAGCCCCAGATCCGCCAGTTCGTCGATATCCAGGCCCGCTCTCCACAACGTATTCAATGCAACCAGCGTCGTCGCCGCGTCGGAACTGCCGCCGCCAAGCCCTCCACCCAGCGGAATCCGCTTGTCCACGGCCAGATCCGCGCCGAGCGTGCAGCCGGCACGCTGCTGCAGCATGTGTGCAGCCCGCAGCACCAGATCCTGCTCGGGCGACACACCTTCAACACCAGAGCCCCCCGTGATCTGCCCGTCATCGCGAACGCGGACGCGGACGTCGTCGCCCCAGTCGAGCAGCCGGAACACGGTCTGCAGCAGATGGTAACCATCCGCACGCCGACCGACGATGCGCAGGAACAAATTGAGTTTGGCCGGCGCCGGCCAGACGCTCCACGCGCTCATCGCTTGAACCAGGACCAGCGCTGGATGGACACGCGCACACGATAGTTGCCCATGGAGGCGAAGACTTTGCGCGGCACGCTTGGATCGCTGCCGGCGAACCAGTCGCGGTATTCCACGTTCCAGCCATTCTGCTGCAGCAGCGACGGCAGATGGTTCTCGCCGAAGCGCAACTTCGCCTTGCCACCCGGCGCGCGCAGTCCCTTCACCCAATAGCGCAGCTGTTGCAGCGGCACGCGCCAGCCCAGCGCCCGCGCCAACAGGTGCTCGGCGTCGACGCCGTAGAGCGTGCCCTGATCCAGCCCGTCCAGCTCCGCACCATCCGGGCCGCCGCGCAGGCGGAAACTGCGCCCGGTGACCGGGGCGCGCAGGGTGAAATCGTAACGGTCGCCGTTCTGGGTCCAGGTCAGGCTGCCGCTGCCGCCATGCTTGCCGTCCGTCACCGCCAGCCTTGCCTGGATGGTCCAGTGGTTGCGCGCCGACAGCTTCGCCTCGCGTGCCTGCTGCGCGCCGAGCATGGCATGGTCGCCTTTGATCCGTACCGGCGCGCAGGCCGCCAGCGCCAGGATCGCGGCGCCGAGCAGCAGATGACGGATGTTCACGGTTACAGCTTCCCTTTCAGCGCAAGCAGGTGCCGGTTGTCCGGATCCAGTTTCAACGCGTCTCGATAGACCTCCCCGGCCTGCGTTCGCTTGCCCAGGTCGAGCAGCACCTGCACCAGATGCGCGCCGACTTCGGGATCGGGACGCTTCTTCCAGGATTCCTGCAACGCCGCTTCGGCCTTGTCCAGATGACCCAGTCGATACTGCAGCCAGCCCCAGGAATCGGTGATGGACGGATCATCCGGCTGCGCGGCATGCGCCCGGGTCAACAGTTTCTCTGCCTGATCGAGATCGCGATTGGCGTCGACCAGCGTATAGCCCAGTGCATTGACGGCATTGATGTCGTCGGGCTTCAACCGCAGCACAGCGCGCAGGTCAGCCACTGCGGCATCGATGTCGCCGGCCTCTGCGTAGGCCAGACCACGCCCGTAGAGCAACTCGGCATCGTGCTTGTCCGCGCTCAGTGCGCGCGTGTACGCCACCGCTGCCTTGGCATAGTCGCCGCCACGCATGTACAGCTCGGCGTCGACCTGATCCAGTCGCTGCACCACATCCGCCTTGTCGGCATGGTCGTCACGCATACGCTTGACCAGCGCGTGCGCCTGCGCCGGCTTGCCCAGTTGTTGCAGCAGTACGGCGCGCCGCACACCGGCATCGAACGCATGTTCGTCGCCGGACGGCACCTTGGCCAGCCAATCGACGGCCTCCTGCGGCTTGTCCAGCAGTGAAGCCAGTTGACCAAGCAGGTAGTAGCTCGACTCCCGCACGTCATCCGGCGCCTTGCGCAATTCGCCGTAGATGCGTTTCAGCGCAGGCAAATCCTTGGTGCGTGCGGCAAAGGCCGCGCGCGCCGCGAAGCTGCGCGAATTCTGGGGTCCCTTCGCCAGCACGCGCTCGGCGCCCTGGTTGTCCCCGTTCTTGGCCAGTAGACCGGCATAGGCCATGCGCGCATCGAGATCCTGCGGCGAAGCGGACACGGCTTTTGCATACAGCGCGAGCGCCTTCTGGTCTTCGCCGCGCTGCGCATGGAGTTGCGCCGCCCAGGCATAGGTCTGACTGCTCCGGAAACGCTCGGCGGCGATGTCGGCAATCTGCTGCGCGTAGGCGTAGCGACCGAGTTTCTGACCCAGTTCGCTCATCGCCAGCCAGGCCAGCTCGTCTTTCGGAAGTCGCTGCGGTGTAGCAATCTTTTCCAGCAACTGCCCCGCCTGCGCAGCATCGCGTGCGCCCAGCAGCACCTTGCCGAAACGCTGCCAGTCCTGCTTGCTGCCGCGCTCGGTCAGCGCCATCAAGGCTTTTTGCGCGTCTTCAGTACGTCCCTGATCCAGTGCGATCTGCGCGCGCGCGCGCTGCAGTCCCGCCTCGTCGGCACCCAGGGCCTTCCAGCGCGCCAGAGCCTGTTGCGCGGCGGCGCTATCATGCAGGGCCAGCGCCAGGCCCACGGCACGCTCGGCCACTTTGGGATCGCTGGATAGCTGACTGGCCTTGGCATACCCCTTCTGCGCGGCGCGCAGGTCGCCCTTGCCGAGCGCGAATTCGGCCTGCATCAACAGCGCGGCCACGTCGTGATCGGCATCCGGGGTCGCGACCGACAGGGTGTGCAGCGGCTGCTTGCCGTCCGCAGGCCGCTGCGCGGTCTTTGTGGGCATCGAAGTGCACCCGAACAACACCATGGGCAGCATCGCTGCTGCTGCAAAATGCCGCCATTGCTTGAACTTGGCGTGACTGCTGCGCACAATTTACCTCCGTATGGGGCCGGTAACGCCAGCGACCGGCCGTCGGGACAGCTTAGCCTATTGCTGCCCGTAACCAAGCTGCCGCCACCACGATTTCCTATGCCGCTCGTCGCCTTCGGGCTCAACCACCTCACTGCGCCCGTCAGCCTGCGTGAACAGGTTGCGTTCGACGGCGACAACGCACGTCGTGCGATGAGCGACCTGCGCCTGCAGAACGGCGTGGACGAAGCGTTGATCCTGTCGACCTGCAACCGCACCGAGCTTTACTGCAGCGTCCATGCCGGCGCCGAGCACGTGCCGGCCGAATGGTTGCACCAGCATCATCACCTGACCGCGGACAAGCTGGACGAGTTCCTGTATCGCCACGACGAGGACGAGGCGGTGCGACACATCTTCCGCGTCGCCACCGGACTCGATTCGATGGTGCTGGGCGAGCCGCAGATTCTCGGCCAGGTCAAGGACGCCTACCAGATGGCGCGCGAAGTGCAGACGCTGGGCCCGCCGATGGACCGCCTGCTGCAGCACACTTTCGCCGTGGCCAAGCGAGTGCGCAGCGACACGCGCATCGGCGCGCACACGGTTTCCGTCGCCTTCACCGCCGTGCGCCTGGCCGAACAGGTCTTCACCGATCTGCGCGACGCCTGCGTGTTGCTGGTCGGCGCCGGCGACACCATCGAGCTGGCCGCGCGACACCTGGCCGGGAAACAGGTCAAACGCCTGCTGGTCGCCAACCGCACACTGGAAACCGCGCAGACGCTGGCGCATCAGCACGGCGGCTACGCCATCGCCCTGTCCGACCTGGGCAAGCATCTGGCCGAAGCCGACATCGTCATCAGCTCGACCGCCGCGCGACAGCCGGTGATTACCCGCGACATGGTCGAGGCCGCCATCGCCACGCGTCGCCGCCGCCCGATGTTCATGGTCGACATCGCCGTGCCGCGCGACATCGAACCGGCCGTGGCCGAACTGCGCGACGTGTTCCTGTATGGCATCGACGATCTGCGCCAGGTCATCGACGAACACCTGCGCTCGCGCGAAATGGCCGCCAACGAGGCCGGCGCCATCATCGACCTGCAGGTCGACCGCTACATGAACTGGCGCCGCGCGCTGACCCTGCGCAATCCGGTGCTCGACTTGCGCGCCAACGCCGAGAACCATCGCGACGAAGTGCTCAGTCGCGCACAGAGCATGATCGAACGCGGCAAGTCGCCCGAGGAGGCGCTGGCCTTCCTCGCCAACACGCTGACCAACAAGCTGCTGCACGCCCCCAGCGCGAGCCTGCGCGAAGCGGCGCTGTCCGGCGACCTGGACCTGCTCAACGCCGCCGAGCGGCTGTACGGCCTGACCGCCGATCCGGACAAGACGCCCGACGAGCGCTAGCCTAGCGTTCCGCCTGCGCCGCCGGCACGCTATCCTGACCGGCCATCCCGTTGTCGCCAACCGGTCGCCATGACGCCTTCCATACGCCGCAAACTGCAGACGCTGGCCGAGCGCCACGAGGAAATCAGCCTGCTGCTGGCGCAACCGGAAGTGATCGACGACACCGACCGCTTCCGCGACCTGTCGCGCGAATATGCGCAGCTGGAGCCGCTGAAATCCGCCCTTGCCGAGCACGAGCGCGCACAGCATGAGCTGACCGACGCGCGCGGCATGCTGGACGACCCCGAACTGAGCGAGATCGCCGCCGAAGACGTGCGCCGCCTGGAAGCACGCATCGCCGAGCTCGACGCGGAGCTGCAAATTTTGCTGCTGCCGGTCGACCCGCGCGACGAAGCCAACCTGTTCCTGGAAATCCGCGCCGGCACCGGTGGCGACGAGGCCGCGCTGTTCGCCGGCGACCTGTTCCGCATGTACACGCGCTACGCCGAACAGCGAGGCTGGAAGGTGGAGGTCGAATCCGACCACGCCGGCGAGCACGGCGGGCACAAGGAAATCGTGGCGCGCATCGTCGGGCGCGGCGCCTTCTCGCGGCTGAAATTCGAATCCGGCACACATCGCGTGCAGCGCGTGCCCGAGACCGAGTCGCAGGGCCGCATCCACACGTCGGCCGCGACCGTGGCGATCATTCCCGAGACCGAGGACATCGGCGAGATCGAGATCAACCCGGCCGACCTGCGCGTGGACACCTTCCGCTCCTCCGGCGCCGGCGGCCAGCACGTCAACAAGACCGACTCGGCGATCCGCATCACCCACCTGCCCAGCGGCGTGGTGGTCGAATGCCAGACCGAGCGCTCGCAGCACGCCAACCGCGACAAGGCCATGAAACGCCTGAAGGCGCAGCTGCTGGAGGCCGAGCGCGAGAAACAGGCGTCCGAAGAAGCCGCCTCGCGCCGTCTGCAGGTTGGCAGCGGCGACCGCAGCCAGCGCATCCGCACCTACAACTTCCCGCAGGGGCGCATCACCGACCATCGCATCAACCTGACGCTGTACCGCCTCGGCGAAGTGCTCGCCGGCGACCTGGACGAACTGATCGATGCACTGACCGCCGAGGACCAGGCCGAGCAGCTCAAATCGCTCGGCGAAAGCGGCTGACCCTTTCGGCCTCCCGCCTGCTACGCTGCGATCATCGCGACGGAGGCGGACCGATGAAACGCAAGGACTACGAGGACGCGCTGGAAGGCCTGCAGGCCGAGCTGATCGGCGTCAGCCGCTGGCTGCGCGCCAGCGGGCGCCGACTGATGGTGATCTTCGAGGGCCGCGACGCGGCCGGCAAAGGCGGAACCATCCGCGCCATCACCGAGCATCTGGACACGCGCAGCTATCGCGTGGTCGCCCTGCCCAAACCCAGCGACCGCGAGAGCACGCAGTGGTATTTCCAGCGCTATGTCGCGCACCTGCCCGCTGCCGGCGAATTCGTGCTGTTCGATCGCAGCTGGTACAACCGCGCCGGCGTCGAGCCGCTGATGGGGTTCTGCACGCAGGCGCAGTACGCGCAATTCCTCGATGAATGTCCGATCTTCGAACGCATGCTGGCCGACGACGGCATCCTGCTGCTGAAGTACTGGCTGGCCGTCGACCAGGCGAATCAGGAAGAGCGCTTCGCCGAGCGTGCCCAGGACCCGCTCAAGCGCTGGAAACTTTCGCCCATCGACGTCGCCGCGCGCGAGAAGTACGCCGAGATCGGCCGCCTGCGCGACGTGATGCTGGAACGCACGCACGCCCCGCACGCGCCCTGGTTCGTAGTCGACTACAACGATCAGCGCCGCGGTCGCCTGAATCTGCTGCGCCATCTGCTCGACCGGCTACCGGACACCACCGTGCCCACGGCGGCGCTCGACCTGCCCGCCTTGCGCGAACAACCTGGACGTGAACAGCTGGCCGATCCGTCTTTCTGGATCGAGCCTCGACACTGAATTCAGCCGGTACGGAATCCCGGCGCCACATCCGCCGCGAAGGTGCTGCGCTCGACCTGCTCGACCCGGGCTGCGGGCGGGCCTTCGTGCAGCCACCGCTCCAACGCATCGATGGCATCGGGCGCCCCCTCGGCGATGACTTCGACGCGTCCGTCGGCCAAATTGACCGCCGAACCACTCAGTCCGAGCCGCAACGCCTGCTCGCGGGTGGACGCGCGGTAGAACACGCCCTGCACCCGTCCCGACACGAGAAAACGCGCCGCCGTCATCGGCGCCTCACTTCGCCGCATCGATGACCTTCTTCAGGTCGGCGGGCGTGATCGGACCGACGAAGCGCTTGGCAATGTGGCCGTCCGGCGCGATCAGGTAGGTCGTCGGCAAGCCCAGCGGCGCACCGAAGGCGGCCGGCGGATGCGCAGGATCGACCTTGGCGATCGGATAACTGACGGGATGCTTCTTCAGGAACGCCCGCAGGTCCACCGGATCGGCATCCTGATAGGCCAGGCCGATGGCGGTGACGTCATCGTGATCCTGGACGAAGGTCGAGATCGCCGGCATCTCGTGGATGCACGGATGGCACCAAGTCGCCCAGTAGTTGACGATGACCCACTTGCCGCGCTGCGCGGCGAGGTCGAACGACTTGCCGGCGAGCGTGTCGACCTTCAGGGTCGGCAGTGCATCCGTACCGCTCGCATGCGAAACGGAACCGAGGCCGGCCAGCAGGAGACCGAGGCACATCAACAGGAAAAGACGTTTCATGAGGATTCCGCTTTGACTTTCGCGGCGTCGCGATCGGCGCCCGCGTTGGGGAAGACGAACAACTCGGACAGGTGGATGCCGAGCGTGGCGCGCAGGGACTCGGTAAGCTCGCCCAACTGCCTGCGCAACGGCTCCGGCAGCCCCTGGCTGAACTGGTGCAGCAGGGGCTCGTCGAGAGGCAGACGATACCGCCCGGCCTCGTAGATTTCCATCAGCGTGGAAGTGTCCAGGCTGCGCGTCATGACCCACTCGTCCTCTTCGGTGCGACGAATCAGACCCGCCTCGTTCAGATCGCCCAGATAGCGCTGCAGCAGGTCGTCGGACACGAAGCGCTCGCATACCTTCAGATCGCTCTCGCCCAGCGCGCGCCCCTGGCGCTGCGCCACCACGAAATGCTTGAGCAGATGCATCAGCCCGAGGAATTCCGCGCCCTTCGGCAGCCGTTCCTCGTGCGGACGGTAGTCGAACGCCGAGATCGAGGCGGTGATCGACGCCCCCAGCAGCACGATGACCCAGGACAGATAGATCCACACCAGGAAGATCGGCACCACCGCCAGCGCGCCGTAGATCTCGCGGTAGGACGGCACGCTGCGCACGTAGGCGGCGAAGGCCCACTTGGCGATCTCGAACAACACAGCCGCCAGCAACGCGCCGACCAGTGCATAGCGGCGCTTGATTTTGCGATTCGGGATCAGCCAGTACATGCCGAACAGGCCCGCCACACTGACCAGGAACGGCAGGACGCCCAGCAGATGGCGCTTCAGCTCCACACCGTCGCTGACCCGGCCCAGCAGCGGCACCGCAGCCAGGTACGAGGTCAGGGTCAGTCCGGCCACCACCAGCACCGGCCCCAGCGTCAGCGCCGCCCAGTACATCATGAAGCGCGACACCGTCGAGCGCTTGGTCTGCACCCGCCAGATGCGGTTGAAGCGCTCCTCGATGCTGGACAGCATCATCAGCGCCGAAAGCAGCACCACCACGATGCCGATGCCGGTCAGCTTGCTGGCGTTGCCGGCGAACTCCAGCACGTACTTCTGTACCGCGTCGCCCGCCGCCGGCACGAAATTGCGGAACAGGAAGTTGGCCAGCACATCGGTCCAGCCCTGGAACATCGGAAGGGCCGTGAGAATGCTGACCACGGCCACGGTCAGGGGCACCAGCGCGAACAGTGTGGTGTACGACAACGCACCTGCGGTCTCGAAGCACTTGTCGTCGACGAAGCGCTGCCAGACGAAGCGGGCGAAGGCGATAACGCGGTCGCGATCGAAACGCCGGAACATGTCGGCCCCCGTGTGGAATATCATGGTCAGCGTAGCGCATCGGCCATGAACGTCCCACACACGGCGACACACGCCGTCCGGGCGTCCGAGCGCGCCCCCGAACACGCAGGAGACCTCATGGACCAGGACATTCTGGTGCTCTACTACAGCCGCAGCGGCGCCACCGCGAAACTGGCGCGTCTGATCGCGCGCGGCATCGAGGAGGTGCCGGGCATGCATGCACGGCTGCGGCAGGTGCCTCCGGTCGCGCCGGTGACCGAAATCGCGCAGCCGCCGGAACCCGAGGACGGCGCGCCCTATGTCACGCGCGAAGATCTGGCCGAGTGCGCCGCCCTGGCGATGGGCAGCCCGACCCGTTTCGGCAACATGGCCGCGCCGCTGAAGCATTTCCTCGACGGCACCGGCGCCGAATGGGCCTCCGGTACGCTCGCCGGCAAGCCCGCCGCAGTGTTCACCGCCACCGGCACCATGCACGGCGGCCAGGAATCGACCCTGCTGTCGATGATGCTGCCGCTGCTGCATCACGGCATGCTGCTGGTCGGCATCCCGTACACCGAGGCCGCACTCAACACGACCCGCACGGGTGGATCGCCCTACGGCGCCAGCCACCTGGCCGGCGCGCAGCACGAGCTGGACATCAGCGAGCACGAACGCGAGCTCGCCCGCGCGCTGGGCAAGCGGCTGGCCGATGTCGCGCGACGCCTGGAAGCGAATGCATGAGCCGGGACACGCTCACACTCAGCCCACGCCAACGCCGTGCCCGCCTGACCGGCTACCTCGGCTGGCTCGGCCTGATTGCCCTGCAGCCGATCTGGCATGCCTGGCTCGCGCCCGATCCGCACGAGCCCCTGAGCGCCGTGCTGATTCTCGCGCTGCTGCCGCTGCTGCTGCCGCTGCTGGCCATCCGCCGCCCGGCCCGCGCGCTGCTATGGGCGGGTATCGTGGCGCTATTCTATTTCTCGCACGGGGTGGCCGAGGCCTGGTCGCTGCCGAACGAACGCATGCTGGCGCTGGCCCAGGTCGCGCTGAGCCTGCTGCTGATCTTTGCCCTCGGCGCCGGCGTGCAGCGCCGCAGGAAGGCGTGACGCCTGCGGCTGGGCGCACGCGGCGTTTATAATTCGATTCTCCACCGCTGGCGCTGACCGTCATGGAATTCCTGCAGGACGCCCCACGACTGCCGCATCCGTTCCATCAGGATCGCCTGCTCAAGGCCCTGATCGCACAGCGTGTGCCGCCCGCGCGCCGCGCCGCGCTGGAGGCCGATCTGATCGCGCTGGGCGACTACGCCTGCATGGCCTACGAGCGTCGCCTGGCGAGCACGCCCGGCGAACCCGTGCTGACGCAATGGGGCCCCTGGGGCGAGCGCATCGACCGCATCGAACTGACCCAAGCCTGGCGCGAGGGACCCGAGTTGACCACGCGCCATGCCGTCCTCGCCGCCGGCCATGATGCCGAGGCCGGCGCGCACGGCCGGCTGGAACAGTTCATGCGCGTGTATCTGTACCACCTCGCCAGCGAGTTCTACACCTGCCCGCTGGCCATGACCGACGGCGCGGCCACCGCGCTCAAGGCCGCCGGGAACAAAGACATCATCGCGCGCGCCCTGCCGCACTTCCTCAGCCGCGAAAGCGACCGTTTCTGGCTATCGGGGCAGTGGATGACCGAGACTGCCGGTGGCTCCGATGTCGCTCGCACCGGCACCGTCGCCCGACGCGACGAGCAGGGCCAGTGGCGGCTGTACGGCCGCAAGTGGTTCACCTCGGCGGTGGTCGGCGAAGCCGCGCTGGCGCTGGCCCGCCCCGAAGGCGCGGGCGAAGGCACTGGCGGCCTGGCGCTGTTCTACGTCGAGACCAAGGATGCGCAGGGCCGCTGGCGCGATCTGAGCATCGACCGCCTGAAGAACAAGCTCGGCACCCGCGAACTGCCGACCGCGGAAATTCACCTGGACGGCCTGCCCGCCGAACCCGTCGCTGGCCTCGATCATGGCGTGCGTCGGGTCGCGCCGATGCTCAACGTCACCCGCACCTGGAATGCGGTCTGCGCTACGGCCAGCATGGCGCGCTGCCTGGCGCTGGCGAGCGATTACGCACGCCGCCGGCAGGCCTTCGGCCGGCCGCTGATCGAACAGCCGCTGCACGCCCGCACGCTGGCCGACATGCAGGCCGAGTTCGAGGGCGCGTTCGCCCTGACCTTCCATGTCGCCGAACTGCTCGGTCAGGTCGAACACCACACGGCCTCCCCGGCACAGACGCAGCTACTGCGTCTGCTCACGCCGCTGGCAAAACTGTGGACCGGCAAGCTGTCGGTCGCGATCGCCTCGGAGACACTTGAATGCTTCGGCGGCGCGGGCTACATCGAGGACACGGGCCTGCCCCAGCTGCTGCGCGACGCACAGGTGTATGCCATCTGGGAAGGCACGACCAACGTGCTGTCCCTGGACACGTTGCGCGCGCTGTCCGCCAGCAGTCTCGACCCGCTGAACGAAGAGATCGAACGCCTACTGCCCCATCATGACGACCGCACCGCTGCCGAGGCCGTGCGCAGTGCATTGGACCGTGCGCGTGCCTTCATCGACGACTGCGGCAACGACGCCGCTCGACTGCAGGCCGGAGCGCGCGGGCTGGCGATCACACTGGCGCGATGCATGGCGGCCGCCCTGCTCGCCGCACGCGCGAGTGAGTCGCCCGACGCCCGCCGCCCCGCCCTCGCGCTGCGCTGTTTTCTCGCGCATGGCCTCGACCGCCTGACCGATATCGACACCGACACACTCGCCCTGCTCGATTGAGCGGGCGACCCCACGAAATGGCGCCGTGCACGCGCATCACGCCTCATTCATCGACACCGCACCACGTACGCAATCACGCAATCAGGATCCCTCCATGCAGCATCTGACCATCGTCACCACCGGCGGCACCATCGACAAGATCTACTTCGACGCCAAGTCCGACTACCAGATCGGCGCGCCGCAGATCGGCGATATCCTCGGCCAGCTCGGCGTCGGCTTCCGCTTCGACGTGGTCTCGATCCTGCGCAAGGACAGTCTGGACATGACCGATGACGACCGCCAGCTGATCCGCCGCACCATCGAGGCGCAGCCGCATCGCCACGTACTGGTGACGCACGGCACCGACTCCATGGTCGACACCGCGCGCATGCTGCAGGGCATCGAGGGCAAGACCATCGTGCTGACCGGCGCCCTGAATCCGGCGCGGTTCCAGGGCTCGGACGCGGTGTTCAACATCGGCTGCGCGGTCGGCGCGGTGCAGAGCCTGCCCGATGGCGTCTGGATCGCCATGAACGGCCGCGTATGGGATCCGATGCGCGTACGCAAGAATCGCGACGCCAACCGCTTCGAGGAAATCCCCGCCGCCTGAGACCGACACGCGGACAAAAAAATGCCCGGCTGCGTGGGCCGGGCAACAAGCGTCCTCCATGACGCATACATCCATGTAGCAGGTCTGGGGGTAGACCCGGCGTCCTTGCCGATGCACGCCGGACGGCGTGCAATTGCTCGATAACCCGGGCCGGCGTCATCGCGCGCCGACCCGGGGTTGTGCGCTTACTGCGTGGTCAGCGTGATGTCATCCAGCACGAACGAGGTCTGGTTGGAGTAGTCCTCGGTGCCGGTGAACTTCACGACCACCGTCTGTCCCGCGTAGGAAGACAAGCTGGCGGTGTGAGCGGTGTAGCCTGACGCCGCATTCAGGTTCGAATACGTCGCCAGCGTGCCCAGCAGGCTTCCCGACGTGTTGTAGACCTGCACCTTCAGCGTGTCGTAGGCGTACGAAGACGTGCCTTCGGCCGTGTCGATGTGCAGGTAGTACTTCAGTGTCGCCGAGCTGATGCCGGACGGAATCGAAACGGTCTGCGATACGGTGTCGGTGTGCGAGGAACCGTAGCCGTCCAGCCACGCGAACCACGAACCGGCATGCGCGGACTGGCCCGAGCAGGTGCTGTTGCTGCACAGCACGCCGGAGCTCAGCGACCACGGCGAGGCCGAGCCGCTCTCGAAGCCGGTGTTGCCCAGCAGCTGGTTGGAACCGCCACCGCCGCCCGACACGGTGACCGAAGCCGTCTTGGTATCCGTCGCACCACCGTTGTCCGTCACCGTCAGGGTCACCGTATAGGTGCCGCCCGCGGAGTAGGTGTGACTCGGATTGGTGGCGGTCGAGGTCGAGCCGTCGCCGAAGTTCCAGGAGCGCGAGGCGATCGAACCATCGCTATCGCTGGAAGAATCGGTGAAGTTGACGGTCAAGCCGTTCACGGAATCACTGAAGTTCGCGGTCGGTGGGTTGTTGCCACCGCTGCTGCCACCGATGTCATTGATGGCGTTGCTCAGGATCAGGCTGCCGCGGCCGCTGGCCAGGTCATAGCCAGTGCTGGCCGTGGAACCGCCGTTGTTGCCCGACGTGATGTCATGGAAATCGGAAGCCGGCAGGTTGTACAGCAGCGGACCGGCAAAGCCGACGCCGGTGCCCTTGGTCGCGATCACGCGGGCCCACAGGCCCGAGAAGATCGGTGCCGAGAGGCTGGTGCCGCCGACCTGGGTCGTGCTGCCGTTGACGATGATCTTGGCGCCCGAATTCGGATCGCCGTCGAAGGCCACGTCAGCCACGCCACGATAGGTGCCGCTGTACAGCGTCTGCCAGCTCGGCTTCGGCTCGAAGGTGCTCTCGCTGCCGCCGCTGCTGCTCCACACGGTCTCACTGTTCCAGGTAGTGGTGGACGCATTCAGCGTCGTGCCCGCCACCGCGATGACGTACTGCGAGGCAGCCGGCCAGCTTGGCGTAGTCCCACCGTTGCCGCACTCATCCGCACCGGAGTCGCCGGTCGAGATGGAGAAGGTCTGCCCCTGCGCCACGGCCTGCTGGAACGCTTGGTCCTGCGCCGCCGCCGAGCCGTCGCTCTTCGCCGAGGTCTCGCACTCGCCCAGCGACACATTGATGATCTTGGCCGCGTTGGCGCTGACCGCCGTGTTGATGTCTGCGGTCAGATTGGTGTTGGACAGGGTCGGGATGTTGTAGAAGATCAGCTTGCCGACCTGACCGCCGGCCGCACCGACGACGTCCTGGCTGTCCAGGTTCCATTCGTCTACACCGCTGGTGTCGCTGCTGGTGCCGTTGGTGTTGACCGTCTGCGTGGTCACCGTCGGCAGACCGTTGTTCGACGTGAAGGTGTTCAGGTCGGTCTTGGTCTGGGTCAGGCTGCCCTGGGTGATGATGCCGACCGTCACGCCCGCGCCAGTGGCGACGCCGGTACCGCCGTAGATGGCGGAGAAATCAGTCGGGTTGTGACCGGTCACGCTCTGCGTGCTGGCGCCGGCCATGACATGCGCGAAGGTGTGCGGACGATAGACGTCCTGCAGGCCGATCACGGACAGGACCGAATCACTCAGCGAAGCCGGGATGTGCACATCCGAGGAATTCGCGAACGCTAGACGACCGCTCTTGGTGCGCACGCGCTGCAGCGAGGTGTGAAACACAGACTGCACGACGCTGGCCGGCGCATCACCGGAGACCAGCATGTTATTGCCGGCAATGGTGACGTTCTGGAAGCCGTAGCGACGCAGGTAGTTCGCCACCTTGTTCGCCTGGGCCGCAGTCGGACCATAGCTCTGCATGAACTGCGCCTTGGACAGGTGCGTCTGCGCCAGCGGCGACAGATGCTCATGTGCGGCAGCGATGAAATTCTTCAGATCCTGGTGGTTGCGCAGCTTCAGCGCCACCGAAATGTGCATCTGCTGACCGGCATCCATCGCACCGATCGCGGCCTGATGGGCGTTCAGGTGCATGGCATGACCGATCACCGGCGACTGCGCGGTCGCCATGTCGGAAGCCTGGCCGCTGGCGGCCATGGCCGTACCGGCTGCGGCCAGTCCGACTGCGGCCGCAAGGATCTTCAATCGTGGAAAACTGCTTCGCATTGCTACTCCTCCGTATATAGAGCACGAGCGAACCTGCAGCGGCCCGTGCGTGCCACTCTGTAATGAGCCCAATCGCTCTCGAGTTATCTACCCATCCAAATTCCCGCGACCCGGTTCATTGCCACTCCCCCAGCCTCCATGACTGAAGCAATGTACGGGCACTGATGTCATTCATTTATGCATCGCGGAACTTATTGCCAGCATCCCTTGGCTTATTTAAAAACACTTATCCCCAGCATGGGGATTTAATAAAGATAAAAATATGCGTTAATTCGCAATTTTTTACCCCGCGAGAAACCGTGTATTAATTGTCCCCGCACTTGCCTTTATTGTTGTATCACGCAGCAAATATGTCGAATACACGAATTCGGCAAACCGCTACCGAAATAGAAAGACCCGACCGCTAAACGCGGCCGGGCCTTCATGCAAAGCCCCATTTAAAGGCTTCGCCGGCAGGCCTCAACCCACCCTTTCCTCGGACGAAACCCGCACCTCCCTGTGCGGGCGGAGCCTCAGAATTGCAGGCTCCAGTCGTCGATGTAACCGGTGTCGCCGGCATAGACATCGTCGACCTTCAGACGCCACTGACCGTTCGGGTCCACGCTGGATGCGTTCACCGTGTAGGTCTGGTCGACGTTGTCCGTGCCGTCCGAACCGCTCGGGCTCTTCAGCACGACGCTGGAACCATTCGGCTCGTACAGCGTGATGCGCAGGTCGCCACGGTAGGTGTGAACGATCTTCACATGCACCTGCAGGTCGCTCGGACCCGGGTTGGCTTCACCGCTGACGCTGATGTAGCTGCTCGCGGTGCTCTGGTCCGGGATGTTGACGTTGGTCGAGTTCTCGTAGAACCCGCCGCCGCCACCACCACCGCCGCTCGGCTCGGTCCAGGTCGCCTTCAGGGAGACGCCCGAGTAGCTGCTGTAGCCGTACAGCTTGACGTAGTAGGTGCTGGTCGACGGCGACGAGAAGCTGCAGCTCTCGCTGTTGCCGTTCTTGTACGGGCGGCAGTCATAGCTGCTCAGGGTCGGCTCCGAACCCAGCTTCACGTACAGGTCGGCGTCACCGCTGCCACCGGAGGTGGAGATCACCAGGTTGCTGGAACCCGAGGGCACCTGCACGGTGTAGGTGCTGCTGAAGGCGCCCGAGCTGCCGGACAGCGAGACCGCGGTGCCGTTTTGCAGCGAACCGCCAGTACCGCCGCCGCCACCACCGCCGCCGCCACTCGGGCAGCTCACGCCGACGGCGTTGAAGGCGCTGACCACGTCACTGGTGGTGTAGCCCAGATCGTCCGAGGCACTCTCGACGCCGCAGGCGCCGCTGTTGAACGTCGCGGTCGAGCTCCAGTACAGCGCATTGGCGCGCTCGAACACCTCGAAGGCCTTCTTGGTATTCCAGCCGGAGGTCTTGGCCAGGGTGCAGAACGCCTTGTTGTAGACGCCGCTCGAGTAATGCACGTTCAGACCGCTGTAGTAGTCCGCCGCGTTGTCGATCGACGAACCGTCCTGGGTCGGATTGCACATGTAGCGCAACGCGGTGCCGCTCTTGATGATCTCGGCGCCCACCAGCCAGTCGTTGCTGCCGCGGTCGTAGTACTCGGCCGCTTCGCCGGCCATGTCCGAGAACGCCTCGTTCATGCCGCCGGACTGGCCGGAATACTGCAGGTTCGAGTGCTGCTCGGTGAAACCGTGGCTGATTTCGTGACTAGTGACATCCAGCGAGGTCAGTGGGTAGAACGTGCTGGCGCCGTCGCCGAAGTTCATCGCCGAGCCGTCCCAGTACGCGTTCTCGTAGTTGCTGCCCAGATGCACCTTCATGACCAGCGTGAAGTTCAGCGGCGGTGCGCCGAACCAGTTGTTGTACATGTCATGCACGACCTGGCCGAAGTGATGCGCGTCGTTCTCCGGCGAGTAGGCGCCGTTCACGCCATCGCCCGTGTGCGTGTAGCACGGGAAACTGACCAGCGTGCCCGAGCCGGACATCGCGTTGTTCATGTCGTAGGTCTTCACATCCGAGTTCGACAGCGAGCAGGTGCTGCCGGACGCGGTGACGACCAGCGCCGGATAGTCGGTGCCGTACTGATACTGACCGGTCTTCTGATTGCCGCCCGGGCCGTAGCCGTCGGCGGTGGTCAAACCGTCCCACTGCTCGATGATCTCGCCGGTGTTGGCATCGATGATCGCGGTCGGACGCGCCGGCTGGTTACCCGCCGCGAAGTACGAGGTCAGATAGACCAGACGCGCCTGCCCCTGCGACTCGGGATACACGTACAGGTCGGCCTTGGCGTTGTGGATCGACTGCCCCGGCGCCATGAACGGATTGTGACGCCCGCGCAGGACTTCCACCGCACGATCGCCGGTGAGCTTGGCGCGCATGTCCGAGGCGCTCAGGTTGAAGGACTGGGCGACGGGACCATTGGCCACCAGGGCCTGTCCCTGCGCGTTCTGCTCCACGGCGATGCTGCGGCCGTAGACGGGAACGCCGTTGTACATCTGCTGCATGCGAACCGTGTCGGTGCCGTGACGCGTCGGACGGCTGAAGCGCGCCTTGAAAGACATGCCGTTGCCGAGACCGAGCGTGTGCGCGAGCTGGCTGGCCGGCGTGACGCCGAGCGTTCGTGCATGCAGATGCTCCGTGGTCGCGGCATTGGCCGTCGAGAACGCGGCCAGCCCCATGGCTGCGACCAGGATGTTCAAACGAAAAGTACCAGGCATTGGGTACAACCTCCTCCTAGGTGCCCGATGGCGCAACGCGTCCTCGTGACGGCATGGCCATCAAACGTGAGTGAACCGCGATTGCCGCGGTCGATTACCTTGCTGCCCCGAAGTCGTTCGAAATGCATAACGCGCTCTCCCCCTGCATCCCCGAGAGAGCGTTACTGAACGTTGGTTACATCGGTGACGGCATCCCCCAAGACGCCGTTTCGGAGCACCGCATTTACGTCTCCCCACGAAATGCGGCAAGGACAACCTAGAGCAGCCGGGAAAATGTCGTCAAGCCGGCTTTAGGAGTTTTTCCGATTTCATATTCATGAGTGATTAATTATTCATGAATCACACGCCGATGACTTCACATTATCGTAGCCATCGCGAAATGTTTTCCGATTATGTGTATCTAAAATGCCGATTCAATGATTGCCCGAACCCATCACATGAACCCGGCGCGGACGAAGCGCATAACCGATCGCGGCCAGCAGCAGGAAAAGCGGCGCCCCCCAGTACATGGGCGCGAGCAAGGCGTGCACCACGCCATGCGATGCGTCCCCGAGTTCGTACAGCGCCAATTCGGGATGTTCGCGAATCGGAACGAACGCGTCACCCCATACGGATTCGGCCAGGCGCATCGCCGGATCGCGCATGAAGGGCGTCCACTGCAATGCATGAGCACCAGCGACCAGATAGGTGTGTCGAAGCGGAGCCTGCAGACGCGCCTGGGACGCAACCGCTGCGCCGACAACAGGCTGCGCGCGCAGACCGGCGTGCGCGTAGACCTCGACCAACAACATCGCAACGCCGAGCATCGCAGCCCAGGCGTACCAACGGATCTTCTTCATGGAGGCCTCCAGTCAGATACCGGCAGTGTCGAGCCGCCGAACCGGGACCGCGCATCGAATCAGAGCATGCCGGTCTCGAGCTTGGCGGCGTCTGACATCATGGACTGATTCCACGGCGGATCAAACACCATGTCGACATCGGCCTCGGACACGGTGGGAATCAGTTCCAGCTTGGTGCGCACGTCATCGACCAGGATGTCGCCCATGCCGCAGCCGGGCGCGGTCAGGGTCATCTTCACATAGACCTTGCGCGAACCATCCTCGTCCGGGTCCAGGCTGACGTCGTAGACCAGCCCCAGTTCTACGATGTTGACCGGAATTTCCGGATCGAAGCAGGTGCGCAGCTGCGACCAGACCAGCTTCTCCACATCCTCATCGCTGGCGTCCTCGGCCAGCTCGATCGGCGCCGGAGGCTCCTTGCCCAGCGCCTCCGCGTCCTGGCCGGCGATGCGGAACAGATTGCCTTCCACATACACCGTGAAGCTGCCGCCCAGAGCCTGGGTGATGTAGCCGATCTGCCCCGCGGGAAGCGTGACCGTCTCGCCGACGGGCACCATCACCGCCTCGCAATCGCGCTGCAGGGTGAAAGGTTCGCTGCTGAGACTGAAACCGGACATGAGAATCGATGCGTGGAATGGATCGGTCATTATGACATGCGTCCGGCTCGCGCCCATGCCAAGGCGAGGATGCGCGTTTCCACACAGGCGCTATCATGCGCCCCTTGCCGAGGAGGATGCCCATGGGCCGAGCCACACCCGACCCGATGTCGAACCATTCCCGCGCCGTCTCGATGACGACGCTGCTGTTCTCGACGTTCAGCGCCGCCATGATCGCGCTGGCCGCAGGCGCACTGTGGCTGCTGCTCAACCTGTTTATGCCGAGCTGGCATACCGCCGTCTGGCTGGCGCTGCCAATGGGCCTGTTGATCGGCCACGTCATGCGGCACTGGGTCATCGACGAGCCGCTGCCCGCTGCCGTGCTTGCCGCCCTGGCGACGTTGCTGGCCTGTGCCTACATGCGCTTCCTGTTCGCTGCCGCCGATCTGGCCGGCACCTTCGGCATGAGCTTCATGCAGGCCCTGCGCCGCGCCGGCAGCGGCATGCTGGCGCACCTCGCATGGGCTTCGCTGAGCGCAGGCGCGATTGCGATCTACATCTTCGCCGCCCTGCTCGCCGCCGTGCTGGCATGGCGAGGGCGTCGACGACGCGGCGCGGACTAGCGCCCTAGGCGTCCAACCCCTTCAATTCGCTGACCAGCTGGGCGGCCATCGCCTGACCGTCGCCAAACAGCATGCGCGTGTTTTCGGCATAGAACAGCGCGTTCTCGATGCCGGCAAAGCCCTTGCCGCGACCACGCTTGATGACGATGGTCTGCTTTGCGGCCACCACGTCCAGCACCGGCATGCCGTAGATCGGCGAGGACGGGTCCGTCTTGGCCACCGGATTGACCACGTCGTTGGCGCCGATCACCAGCACCACGTCGGTGTTGGGGAATTCCGGATTGACGTCCTCCATGTCCACGATCAGGTCGTAGGGCACGCCGGCCTCGGCCAGCAGGACGTTCATGTGACCCGGCATGCGACCGGCGACGGGATGGATGGCGAAGCGCACCTTCACGCCGCGCTCGATCAGCTGATGCGCGAACTCCCAGACCTTGTGCTGCGCCTGCGCCACGGCCATGCCGTAGCCCGGCACGATCACCACACGCTCGGCGTAGGCCATCATCACCGCGGCGTCGGAGGCCTCGATCTCCTTCTGCGCGCCATCGATGGCCTGCGCCTCACCGGTCGCCGCACCGAAGCTGCCGAACAGCACATTGCCCAGTGAGCGATTCATGGCCTTGGCCATCAGTTGCGTCAGCAACGTGCCCGCGGCGCCAACGACTGTGCCGGCGATGATCATGGCTTCGTTCTGCAGCACGAAGCCCTCGAAGGCCACGGCCAGACCGGTCAGGGCGTTGTACAGCGAGATCACCACCGGCATGTCGGCGCCGCCGATCGGCAGTGTCATCAGCAGACCGAACACCAGCGCCGCGAGCAGGAACCCGCCGATCACGGCCATCGCCGGCGGCGCGAAGACCAGCACGCCGCCGAGCACGACCGCCAGCAGCAGGATCAGCACATTGAAGACCTGCTGGCCCGGAAACACGAAGCGACGGTCCATCCAACCCTGCAGCTTGGCGAAGGCGATCAGCGAACCGGAAAACGACACCGCGCCGATCAACACGCCCAGCACCGCCAGCACCAATGCCGCCGGCGCCATGGGCGGTGCGCTGTCGAGCATCGACTCGCGCGCGGCGACCACCAGCTCGAACACACCGATAGCCGCGGCCGCACCGCCACCCATGCCGTTGTACAGCGCGACCATCTGCGGCATGTCGGTCATCGCCACGCGCTTGCCGGACCACCAGGCCAGCCCGCCGGCCACGACAATGCCCAGCACGACCAGGCTTCGATGATGCATGTCCGGCAGCAACATGGTCGCCAGCACCGCCACCAGCATGCCCACGCCGGCCCAGACCACACCGCCGCGCGCGGTGCGCGGCGAACTCATGCGCTTGAGTCCCAGGATGAACAACAGCGCCGCCAGCAGATAGCAGGCGCGAATCACGCCCGGAAGCCAGCGCAGCAGGAGATCGGCGCTCATGAGCGTTTCTCCTCGTTCGCACCGCCCGGCCGACTGGTCTTGAACATCTCCAGCATGCGCTCGGTGACCACATAGCCGCCGACCGCGTTGCCGGCGGCGAGCAGAACCGCAATAAAGCCGATGGCGATATCCAGCAGCCCGTCGGCGTGTCCCAGCGCGACCATCGCGCCGACCAGCACAATGCCGTGAACGAAGTTGGAACCGGACATCAGCGGCGTGTGCAAAATCACCGGCACGCGCGCGATGATCTCGTAGCCAGTGAACGCCGCCAGCATGAAGATGTACAGTGCTACAAACCCGTCGATCATCGGTGCCCCCGGAGCGTGGATGCGGATCGGACTGCCGGACCATCATACGGAAACCCGCCCATCGGGCCAGCCCAAGCGGCGTTTCGCCGGTCAACCCCGATCGCGCCTCATGCGTTAACGGATACAAGCAGTGAACACGGATCCAAAACATGATGCCGAGGAGCTCGTGGACGTGAACGCATCGGCCTCGCTCGCCGCGGACGACCGCGCACCGTCGACACCGGTGTCGATGGATGCCTTCCTGGCGCAGATCGAGCGCCGGGCCTGGCGCATGGCGAAACTCGCGCTGGGCGACCCGGAAGAGGCTCACGACGCGGTGCAGGACGCCATGCTGCGCCTGGTGCGCAGCTACCGGAACAAGCCAGCGGACGAGTGGACACCGCTGTTCTGGGGCATCCTGCGGCGGCGCATCACCGATCTGCAGCGCCGTCGCAAGGTGCGCTCGATCATGGTGAACTGGCTCAGCGGCCGCCGCGACGACCACGGCGAAGACATGCCCGCCTGGGAGCCGCCTGACCACGGCCCGGGACCGCAGCGCCAGGTCGCCGACCGACAGGCCTGGGACGCGGTCAGCGAAGCCGTGAAGCAACTGCCGCAACGCCAGCGCGAAGCCTTCATGCTGCGTACGCTGGAACAATTGAGCGTGGCCGAGACCGCCGCGGCCATGGGTTGCTCGGAGGGCAGCGTGAAGACCCATCTTTCCCGCGCCCTGCACAGCCTGAGAGATCAACTGGAGGACTGGCAATGAGTCCGCAAACCGAACGTGAATTCCAGGATCGGCTGCGTGCGCTGTACCGGCGCACCGGCGACGAGGTCGACACGGCCACCGCCGCCCGTCTCCGCGACGCGCGCCGCAAGGCCCTGGAGGCAGCGGAACGCCCGTACCTGAGCCGCTGGCTGGTGCCGGCTGGTGCTGTCGCCGCCTGCCTGCTCGCGGTCGTGATGATCTGGCCTTCCGCCCCCCATCCATCGCGGCACGCCGTCACGCCCACCGCGGTGACGGCCAGCGACAACGACCCCAGCGACGCCCTGCCGCCGGACCCCGACAGCACCGATCCGGCGCTGTACGAGGACATGGATTTCTACGCCTGGCTGGCCCAGCAACCGGCCACGGCCTCGCACACCCCTCGCGGAGGCTGACCCCATGCTGCGCACGACCTGGATACTCGCGGCCCTGCTGCTGATCGGCTCATCCCCGGTCCTGGCCGCACGTGGGCCGCTCCCGCCACCACCGCCGCCAAACCATGCGGATGCGCCGTCCCCTGCGCGCCCCGTGCCGTGGAGTCGCCTCGACCCCGACACCCGCCGAATGCTCGCGCCGATGCGTCCGCGCTGGGACCGCATGTCGCCGCGCCACCAGCAGCACTTGCTGCGCCGGGCCGAGCGCTGGAAGCATCTGTCGCCGGAGCGCCGCGAACGCATCCGTGAACGCATCGCACGCTGGGAGCGCATGACGCCCGAACAGCGCCGGGAGGCCCGCGCCAATCACCGTCGCTATGAACACATGTCCCCGCAGGAGCGTCGTGCACTGCATCATGCCTACGAGCGTTTCCAGTCGATGTCGCCGCAACAGCGCGACAAGCTACGGCGCGAGTGGCGGCGCATGACGCCCGAGCAGCGCAAGCGCTGGATGCACGACCACCCGCCTTCTTCTGGCGGTCGCTGAGCAATCGCAGCGCGCTGCTGTCTCGTTTCAGCCGGCGGTGAAGCGAACCTCGCCGTCGTGCACCACGCAGCTGCGCGCCAGCAACTCGTCGTCGAAATCGAGAAGCACGCCGTCCTCGCCGAGCAGCAGCGCCGAGAAATGCTGCACATTGCGCGCGAACATCTGCGAAGCGTGAAAGGCCGCGCCGGACGCCAGGTTCAGCGGACCGATGACAGTGCGCCCCCGATGATCGATCTGTTCGCCGGGACGGGTCAGCTCGCAGTTGCCGCCACCCTCGGCGGCCAGATCCACGACCAGCGCGCCCGGCTTCATGCCCTCGACCATCGCCTGCGTCAGAATGCGCGGCGCCGGACGCCCCGGCACCGCAGCCGTGGTGACGACCACATCGATGCCGGCCAGATGATCGGCCAGCGCCTGCTGCTGCGCCGCCCGCTCTTCGGCGGAAAGCTCACGGGCGTAGCCGCCCTTGCCGGCCGCGTCGACACCCAGTTCGAGAAACTTCGCGCCGAGCGACTGCACCTGCTCGCGGGTCTCGCTGCGCACGTCGTAGCCCTCCACCTGCGCACCCAGCCGGCGCGCCGTGGCAATGGCTTGCAATCCGGCCACGCCGGCGCCGATCACCAGCACCCGGGACGGGCGGATGGTGCCCGCTGCCGTGGTCAGCATGGGAAAGAATTTCGGGCAATGCTCGGCCGCGATCAGCATGGCCCGGTAACCGGCCACCGCCGCCTGCGAACTGAGGATATCCATGGCCTGCGCGCGCGTAGTGCGCGGTAGCAGCTCCAGCGCGAACGCGGTGACGCCCTGTCCGGCCAGTCGCTGCAGGGATTCGGCATGGCGATGGGGCTGCAACGCGCCGATCAGCACGCTCCCCCGCCGCAAGCCGGCCAGACGCGAAGCCTCCGGCATCTGCAGGCACCACAGCAGGTCGGCGCGCGCCAGAACCGCCTCGGCATCGTCGAATGTCGCGCCCTCGTAGGCATCATCCGGAAATCCCGCGGACACGCCGGCGTCGCGCTCGAGCAGGACCTCAACGCCACTCGCGCGCAGCTTCTTCACCACTTCAGGAACGATGGCCACGCGACGCTCGCTGGCAGCGGTCTCGCGCAGGGCCGCAACTGTGACAGTCATCCTCGCCTCCCGTACGGTCTTGCCGCATCGTACACGATGCCGCGATGCCAACACGCAACGGCAAGACATTGCCGATACACTGGCGGGACAAGACCACTTCGGGGGCGGGAAGCCGATGAATCCAGATCAACTCATGCAGCAGGCGCGGCAGTCACGGGATCGGGCCTACGCGCCCTACTCGAACTTTCACGTCGGCGCCGCCGTACTGACGCATGACGGCCAGGTGTTCGGCGGCTGCAATATCGAGAACGCTTCCTACGGCTTGTGCAACTGCGCCGAACGCACGGCGCTGTTCAGCGCCATCGCGGCAGGCTGCAAACCCGGGGATTTCGCGCACATCGCCGTCATCAGCGACACCGAAGCGCCCGTGACCCCGTGCGGCGCCTGCCGCCAGGTCATGGCCGAACTGGCCGCCGCCGATACGCCGGTCACCCTCGCCAACACAAAGGGACAGCAGCGCCGGACCACGGTCGCCGCCCTGCTGCCCGACGCCTTCCGTTTCGACGGAGGCGCCTGAATCACTTTCCAGGAATCAACGATTCATGTCCGACGACGCCCTCCACGTTCTGCTGAACCGCTGCTCC
This sequence comes from Oleiagrimonas sp. MCCC 1A03011, assembly GCF_003267965.1. Lineage (NCBI taxonomy): Bacteria > Pseudomonadati > Pseudomonadota > Gammaproteobacteria > Lysobacterales > Rhodanobacteraceae > Oleiagrimonas > Oleiagrimonas sp. MCCC 1A03011. Next base: position 266,416 of record NZ_MSPY01000001.1, read on the forward strand.
GTGCCCTCGCGCCAGCTCGAAGCTCCCGGCCCCGACGCGAGTGAGCTGGAGCATCTGCTGACCGGCGCCATCCGCGTGCCCGATCACGGCAAGCTCGAACCCTGGCGGCTGGTCACGCTGCAGGGCGATGCGAAACTGGAGTTCGGCCGCCGTCTGGCACAGCGCGCCGTGGAACGGGACCCGGATCTGCCTCCTGCCAAGCGCGAGAAAGAAACGCTGCGCTATACCTTCGCCCCGCTCGTGGTCACGGTGATCGCCCGCATCCAGGAAGGCCGCATCCCCGAACAGGAACAACTGCTGTCGGCCGGTTGCGTCGCCTACAACCTGCTGCTGGGCGCACAGGCCATGGGCTACGGCGCGCAATGGCTGACCGGATGGGCCGCGTACGATCCCGAAGTCGCCGGCATCCTCGGGCTCGCCGCACACGAACGTGTGGTGGGTTTCGTGCACATCGGCACGCCGAAGCTGGACGTTCCTCAGCGCGACCGCCCCGACCTCACCGACATCGTCAGCGCCTGGACGCCGTGAACACCGCAGCCCGCCGCGCCGCTCCGGCCTACCTGATCGACGGCAGCCTGTATGTATTCCGCGCCTGGCATTCGATGCCGGATGACTTCGTCGACCGCGAAGGTCGACCGGTCAATGCCGTGCACGGCTACACGCGCTTCCTGTGCGACCTGATCGAACGCGAACGCCCCCTGCACCTGATGGTGGCCTTCGACGCCGCGTTGACCACGTCCTTCCGTAACACGCTCTATCCACCCTACAAGGCGAACCGCGAGTTGCCGCCACCCGACCTGGAGCGACAGTTCGAATTGTGCCGCGCCGTAACCGAGGCCATGGGCGTCACCGCACTGGCCCATCACAGCTACGAAGCCGACGACCTGATCGGCTCGATGCTGTGGACACTTCGGGCGCAGGGGCTGGACAGCATCATCGTCTCGGCGGACAAGGATTTCGGACAGCTCCTCGGCGAGCGCGACCGGCAATGGGATTTCGCGCGCAATCGCCGTTGGGGGCCGGAAGGCGTACAGGAAAAGCTCGGGGTGCAGCCGCACCAGGTCGCCGACTATCTGGCACTGACCGGCGATGCCGTGGACAACATCCCCGGCGTCCCGGGTGTCGGCGCCAAGACCGCCGCCGCGCTGCTGAGCCACTTCGGCGACCTGGAAAGTCTGCTCGAACGTGTCGACGAAGTACCCTACCTGCGTCTGCGCGGTGCCGCCGCCTGTGCGACACGATTGCGCGAACATGCCGAATCCGCACGCCTGTTCGCACGCATCACCCGCATCGCCCTGGATGCGCCCGTGCCCGAGACCGCGGCCGAACTGCATCGCGAACGCTGCGATGCGGAACGCCTGGATGAACTTTGCGACCAGCTGCGCTTCGGTCCGCTGACGCGCTCGCGCCTGAAGGCGCTGGATGGAGAACCGCACGCATGACTCGAACCGCCGAAGACACAACGGCGCAGACGCTGTATCACGGCCAGTGGCTGACCCTGCGAAAACGCGGCCGCTGGGAGTTCGTCGAGCGCAACAATCCAGGCGGCGCTGCGATCATCATTGCAGTGACAGACGAAGACAAAGTGCTGTTCGTCGAACAGTACCGCGAGCCCATCCAGCAGCAGACCATCGAGATGCCGGCCGGCCTGATCGGCGATCTGAAGGAACACGACGACGAAGACGCTTGCCTGGCGGCCCGACGTGAACTGGAAGAGGAAACCGGCTACGCGTGCGAACACGTGCACGTCATACACACCGGCCCTTCCTCGGCCGGCATGAGCACGGAAATGATGATCTTCGTGCGCGCCACCGGACTGCGCCGCACCGGACCGGGCGGCGGCGACGAGAGCGAACAGATCGTGGTCCACGAAGTGCCTCGACAAGAAGCCGGCGCATGGCTGCTTCGCATGAGCCGCAAGGGCTACTCCATCGACCCGAAGCTGTTCGCCGGGTTGTGGTTCCTCGAACACCCCGAAGCCTTCGGCTGAAGGCGTCGCCGGGATTCAGGCCGGCGACGACCGCTCGTACATCTGCCAGGCGGTCACACCGAGCGCCAGCACCGCGATGCCGAGCAGCACGCCGCCCAGGTCGGTGCGTTCGGTCACCCACATCACACCGCCCAGCCCGGAGGTCAGCGCCACACCCACGCCGAGCGCGGCCAGCGGCGCGCCTCGCCGGGACGGAGACATGCCGTGCAGCAGGACATACGCACCGACCGTGGCGACTACCAGCGAGAGCACGCGCCAGAGCCACGGCAGCCACGGCTGCGGCGGCATGTCCGGCTGCAGATCCATCACCTCGCGCTGTCCCACCTGCAATTCGAAGCCCGGGTTGTCCTCGACGCCCTCCGCCGGCACCAGAACGCCATCGCGATTACGCGCAATCACGGTCACCTCCTGCAACGGTGCACTGCGCCAGCTCACGCGCAGATCGCCGAGCTGGGGTGAGTTCGGATCCTCGCTGGTCATCAGCGTGTCGTTCACCACCCGGAAGCTGGCAGCCATGTTCGGGCGAAGCGTTCCGAAATCGGGCGCGTAGTCCGTGCGTCCCGGCATCGCAGCGACGATTGCTGGACTCAGCGTGAAACCACCCAGTCGCACTTCACCGGCCAGGTAGCGCGCGCCGCCGAACGGCAACGCGGAAGGATTCTCGTGTCGCGCGCGTTCCCTGAAGATGTTCGAATTGACCGGATGATCGACCCACTGCAACTCGTAGCTGGCGCTGCCACCGTAGTCGATCTCGCGCCACTGGAACATTTCGGTCACGCGCCACAGGATCGGCACGTCCGCGCGAATGCCGAACTGCTTGTCGACCGCCGGCTTGACCACGCGCGGCGTACCGGCGACCCGCACCATGTCGCTGTCATTGGCTGCTGTCGGACCGCTGCGCGTGGCATCGACCACGACGCCGCCGTGCCGCGCCGCGGCTGTGCGGTAGGTCATCACGCTGCTCTCGTTGCTGGCGAGCATGGCCATCGCCAGCAGCAGCAGCAGACTGCCGCCCAGCAGCTTCCACATGGCCGTTCCCCTTTCCTGCATCATCGAAGCGTCTGCCTGCCCGGAGCCTCCGGTCTTCCGATCACCATACCTCGCCGACCAGACGCTCGCGAGCGTCCGTGCACACAAAGCGGCCGCGCTCGTCACGATCCACGCTGGCCATGGCGCAAGCGTGGTCATGCGTGAAGTACAGACGCACGCCGCGTGCCAGCATGTCCTCGAGGAACGCACGCTTCTCGTCGATCACGCATTCCGGATAGCGGTCGTAGCCCATGCTGATCGGCACGTGCACCCAGGCTCGCCCCGGAATCAGATCGGCACAGAACACCAGCCCGCCGTTGTCCGCCACGACCTCGGCCAGCATCAGGCCTGGGGTGTGACCCTGCGAATAGTGGAAGCGCACGGACTCACCCAGGCACTTGGAATACTCTCCTTCGACGAGTTCCAGGCGTCCGCTCTGCTCAAGCAGTCCGGGCAGTTCGGGGATGAACGAGGCGCGATCGCGCGGATGCGGATGGCAGGCCCGCTTCCAGTGCTCGGCGCCGACCAGGAAGGTCGCGTTGGGAAACAGCAGCTCCGGCTCGTGGCCTTCCCGCCACGGCGCGAGCAGACCGCCGGCATGGTCGAAATGCAGGTGTGACAGAACCACCGCATCGATATCCTCGTGGCGGACCCCAGCCTCTTCCAGCGACTGCAGCAGCACGTGCTCGGACTCGACCACACCGTAGCGTTCACGAAGCTTCGGTTCGAAGAACGCGCCGATGCCCGTTTCGAAGAGCACGGTCCGCCCGTTCAGATCCTTCACCAGCAAACAGCGGCAGGCCAGCGGGATGCGATTGTGTTCATCCGCCTCGACCCAGCGCGTCCACAACGCCTTGGGCGCGTTGCCGAACATCGCGCCACCGTCGAGTTTCTGGGAATTGCCTTCGATCGACCAGAGCTGCATGAAAAGCCTCGAAAATTGCCGTGTGAACCACGAGGCCTGCAGCGGCGAGTCCGGATCGCGTCAGTCGTCGGACTTGCGCATCAGCGCCTCGTATTTGAGCTGCAACTGATCGGTCGTCTCGACGTGGTCGGGATCCTTGGGGATGCACTCGACCGGACAGACTTCGACGCACTGCGGCTCGTCGAAATGACCCACGCACTCCGTGCACAGGTCGGGATTGATCTGGTAGTACTCCTCGCCCAGCGAAATCGCATTGTTCGGACAGACCGGCTCGCACACATCGCAGTTGATGCAGGTGTCGAGGATTTTCAGTGCCATGGGATCTCGTCGGAGCGGATGCCGTCGGCGCCGCGGAGGCGAATCCGCCGCGGCGCCGGGGCATGGAACTTACATCTGCGCGAAACGGAAGGTCGCGCCGGTCGGCTTGATGACTTCGGCCACGCGCTGCTCGTCGGCCTGATCGCCGATGAACACCACGATGACCTTGTCCAGCGAACCCGCCTTGGTGTCCTGGAACGCGGAGATCATCAGATCAGCGGTCTTGGACGAGTCGGGACCGGCGAAAGCCATCAGATTGCCCGGCAGGACGCCACGGGCCAGCGTGTCGCTGACGTTGTCCAGCTGACGCTGACGCTCGGCGGTGTCGTTATCGTCATCGGAGGGCGACACGTAGTACACGTACGGACGATCGCCCGTCATGCCCTTCATGTTGTCGCCGCTCTGCAGCACCTGCACCAGATAGGCCTGCCACGCGGACTTGTTGCTCATGTCCGTCGGGCGGGTCAGCTTGGCTGCCTGCTGGGTCTGCTGCCCTTCATCGCTTTTCTTGCCACAGGCCGTCAGGCCCAGCGTACCGGCCAGGGCCAGCATTGCGATGATTGCCAGTTTGCGCATTGTCGTCACCTTGGATTGTCGAACACAGTGGGCAAGCATAGCGCGACTGTTCAGCTCGCGGTATGCCAACGCGCCCGCATGGCCTTCTGCACCGAAGGATGCACGAAGCCGCTCACATCGCCGCCCAACCGCGCGATCTCGCGCACCAGCGACGAGGAAATGAAGCTGTATTGCTCCGCGGGCGTCAGGAACAGGGTCTCGGCCTGCGGAATCAGATGGCGATTCATGCTCGCCAACTGGAACTCGTACTCAAAGTCCGACACCGCGCGCAGACCGCGCAGAATCACCCCCGCGCCGATTTCCTTCACGAAGTGCGCGAGCAGTGTGTCGAACCCGCGCACTTCGACATTGGGCAGGTCCGCCAGCGCCTCGCGCGCCAGCCCGATCCGCTCCTCCAGGTTGAAACTCGGCCCCTTGGTGTGGCTGTCGGCCACGGCCACCACGACACGATCGAACAGCGGCGCGGCACGCGCGACCAGATCGGCGTGGCCGTTGGTGATCGGATCGAAAGTACCCGGATACACGGCCACGCGGGCCGCGACGGGATCGGTTTTGGCAGTCATCGGATGCACCTTGCGGCGCGCGGCCGCGTTGGCGTGAGGTTGATCGACGGCGCGGCGCGGGCGGCTGCCGTACGGCTCTTTTCAGTCTAACGGATCGGCTGCAGCGCGGCGATAAAGCGCATGCCGCACCTGCCCGGCGCAACGCTCACGGTGCAATTGCCAATTCGCCGGCAGCGCGGGGATCTGCTCCACGGGGGACTCGACATGGATCAGCGCATTGCGGGCCAGCCAGCCTCCCGCCTCCAGCTGCCGCGCCGCATCGTCCCACAGCGCCTGTGCGAACGGCGGATCGAGGAACACGATGTCGAACGGCGAGGCCGTACCGCGCAGGTAATCGAAGGCATCGGCACCCCGCACGTCGCCCTTGTCCTGGTTCAACCGTTGCAGATTGGCCTGCAACGCCCGCGCGGCGGCGGCGTCGCGCTCGACGAACGTCACCGCACGCGCGCCGCGCGACAGCGCCTCCATGCCCAGCGCACCCGTGCCCGCGAACAGGTCCAGGCAACGCGCGCCGGCAATGAACGGCTGCAGCCAATTGAACAGGGTCTCGCGCACGCGGCCCGGCGTGGGCCGCAGACCCGGCGCATCCGCCACGCGCAGCACCGAGCCGCGCAGCGAACCGCCGATGATGCGCACCTGCCCGGCCGCAGCGCCTTTCGCACGCTTCATGCAGCGTCTCCTTGCCGGTGCGCGGCGCCGCCGCGCTCAGCTCTGGTGTGGGTTGCGGGTGATACCATGATGCCCTGAATTGTCCTCATTTCCGCGCCTCATGCTCAAGTTCTGGAAAAAGAAAAACGACCCCGCCGCCCCCAAGCGCGAGGCCGCACAAGACGATGTCGACGCCAATGCGCCGCAGAACGCCGATGCGCCTGCGGAATCTCTAGCGCCGGAACATGCGAGCGACGCGCCATCCGCCGCGCCGGAAGAAATCGCCGCGCCGGAGGAAAAAGCACCGCGCAGCTGGCGCGAGCGGCTCGGCGGCAGCGGCATCGCCCGCGGCCTGGGCGGTCTGTTCAAGCGCAACCCGCAACTCGACGATGCGCTGCTGGACGAACTCGAGACCATCCTCATCACGTCCGATGTCGGCGTCACCGCCAGCACGACGCTGGTCGAGTCGCTGCGCCAGCGCGTGCGCAAGCGCGAATTCGCCGACGCCGCAGCCCTGCGCAATGCGCTGCGCGAGGCGTTGATCGAACAGCTCCGCCCCGTGCAGCAGTCGCTCGACGTCACCACGCACACGCCGTTCGTGATGCTGGTAGTCGGCGTCAACGGCGTCGGCAAGACCACCACCATCGGCAAGCTCACCCACCATCATCTGGCCGCCGGCCGCAAGGTGATGCTGGCCGCCGGTGACACCTTCCGCGCCGCCGCCGTCGAGCAGCTCAAGACCTGGGGCGAACGCAACCAGGTGCCGGTCGTGGCGCAGGGCCAGGGCGCGGATTCGGCCAGCGTGATCTTCGATGCCCTGCAAGGCGCGCAGTCGCGAAAAGCCGACCTGCTGATCGCCGACACCGCCGGGCGTCTGCACACCCAGGGCGGTCTGATGGACGAACTCGGCAAGATCGCCCGCGTGCTGAAGAAGCTCGACGCCGATGCGCCGAATGAGGTGCTGATGGTGATCGACGGCACCACCGGCCAGAACGCCGTCAGCCAGGTGCGCCAGTTCCACCAGGCCATCGGCGTCACCGGCCTGGTCGTGACCAAGCTCGATGGCACCGCGCGCGGCGGCGTGGTCTTCGCGCTGGCGCGCGAATTCGGCCTGCCGATCCGTTACGTCGGTCTCGGCGAGGGCATCGCCGACCTGCGTCCCTTCGACGCCGAAGCCTACGTGGATGGCCTGCTGCCCGTGGAAACGGACGCCTGACGCATGTCGCGGCGCCTGCGCATCACCCTGCTCTCGGTCGCCGGCGTCGCGCTGGCGCTGGTGCTGGCGGCGCTGGTACTCACCTACGTGATGCTGCGCCCGGCACGCTTCACCGAAACGCTGCGCAGCGCGGCTCGCAATGCCGGCCTCGAACTGACCCTCACCGCGCCCGCGCGCCCCACGCTGTGGCCGCGTCCGGGCGTCCAGTTGCAGGGACTGCAGGTCTTCGCCAAGAACCAGGCCGACCCGATCCTGATCGCCGATCACGGCCAGATCGTGGTGCCCTGGCGCGCCCTGTTCGGCGGCCCCACCGCCATCAACAAGCTGGAACTGGATTCGCCACGCCTGGATCTGGACCAACTGCAGTATGCCCTGAACGAGCTGCCGACCAAGAGCACCGGCCAGCCGAGTCTGCCCAGCATCGACGCAGGCGTTTCCATCCGCAACGGCACCCTGGTGCGCGACAACAGCGTGCTGCTGCAGGACGTCAGCCTGCAGACCGGCGCACTGTCCTCGGGGCGCACCTTTTCGCTGAATGCCTCGGGGCAATCGGCGTCGGGCAAGAATCTTCGCCTGACGCTGATGTTCACCCCACTCGAGACGGCGCGGGGCGCCATCGAACTGAAAGATCTGAAGCTGAGTGGATATGGCGGAAAGGATTCGCGCATCCAGCTCGCCGGCAACGCAACGTGGCTCGGCGGACCGAAGCTGGCCATCGCGCTGCATGGCGAGATGGCCGTCAAGGGCAGCGATAGCTACCGCATCGATGTCGGCTCCGATACTCCCGACGCCCGCCTCGGCGGCCGCCTGCACGTGAAACTCGAAGGGCCTAAGACATCGGCCGACCTGCACCTTTCGCCGCTGGAGCTGGCCGCGTGGTGGAAGCGCATCGCCGGCGACCATGCGCCGGGTCCGCTTCCGCCGCCGCCGATCGATGGCACCGTCGATGCCGATGCGCTGACGTTCGGTGACGTGCAGATCAAGGGACTCAAGCTGCGCTCCGGTTCGGCCCTCCCGGCCGCCGCGAGCAGCGCGGCGCAAGCTGAGCAGAACGAAGTCAAGTGACGCCGCTCGCCGAACCCCTCCTGGCCTGGTTCGACCGCCACGGCCGCCACGACCTGCCCTGGCAGCACCCGCGCAGCGCCTATCGTGTGTGGCTGTCGGAGATCATGCTGCAGCAGACCCGCGTGGAAACGGTCATCGACTATTTCCAGCGCTTCGTCACGCAACTGCCGACACTGGCGGATCTGGCGCGCGCGGACGAGGACGAGGTGCTCGCCCTGTGGTCGGGACTGGGCTACTACCGCCGCGCGCGCTTCCTGCATCGTGCCGCGCTTCAATGCATGCGTGAGCACGATGGCGAACTGCCGCGCGATTTCGATGCGCTGGCCGCCCTCCCCGGCATCGGCCGTTCCACCGCAGGCGCCATCCTGGCGCAGGCGCACGGGCTGCGTTTCCCGATCCTCGACGGCAACGTGAAACGCGTGCTCACCCGCCTGCACGGCATCCATGGCCATCCCGGCCAGCGCGTCGTGGAGAAGCAGCTCTGGACGCTGGCCGAGCAACACACGCCGCACGAGCGGCTGGCCGACTACACCCAGGCCATCATGGATCTCGGCGCCACCCTGTGCACACGCAACCGCCCGCGCTGCAACGACTGTCCGCTGCAGTCACGCTGTGTCGCGCATGCCGAAGACCTGACCGACGCACTGCCAACGCCGAAGCCTTCTCGCGCCATCCCGACTCGACAAACGTTCATGCTGCTGCTGCGGGATCATGAGCAGCGCGTACTGCTGCAACGCCGCGGCCCCGAAGGCGTGTGGTCCGGTCTGTGGAGTCTGCCTGAAGCCGAGAACGAGACCGACGCCCAGCAGAAAGCGAAGCGGCTCGCCGAAGTCGGCGACGCGCAGACGCTGACGGCGTTCATCCATGTCTTCAGCCACTATCGCCTGGAAATCCGGCCGCTGCTGTTCGAGGCCGCGACAGCGACCAGACGAATCGCCGATAATGACGACCTTCGCTGGTGCGATCCCGCGCAGATCCAGACCCTCGGTCTGCCCGCACCTGTACGCAAACTCTTGAACGACACCTGGGAGTCCGACGCATGACACGCACCGTGCACTGCGCCAAGCTCGACATCGACGCCGAAGGGCTGGATTTCGCCCCCTGGCCCGGCCCACTGGGCAAGCGCGTCTATGAACAGATCTCGCGCCAGGCCTGGCAGCAGTGGATGGCGCACCAGACCATGCTCATCAACGAATACCGCCTGAATCCGCTCGACCCGGAAGCACGCAAGTTCCTGGAAACGCAGATGAAGAGCTTCCTGTTCGACGAGGGCGAAGTCGCCCGACCGGAGGGCTACGTGCCGCCCGAAGCGGACTGATTCGCACGCATGGCTTGACGCGGCACCACGCAATCGATTTAATACGCGGCTTCGCGCAGTGCCCAACGCAGCATTGACGCGAGTCCAAAATCAGGCCGGGTAGCTCAGTTGGTAGAGCAGGGGATTGAAAATCCCCGTGTCGGCGGTTCGATTCCGTCCCCGGCCACCATGATTCGACGACCTGCCCCTCGGCAGGTCGTTTTTTTTGCCCTCTTTTCGATCAGATCGCGCGCACTCGCACGCGGTTCGGTCACGGGTCGCCTTCGTCTGACCGGCCCTGCATGCTGACCGCGATCGGCACGATGCGATCCACCGCGACGCGGCCTCGCTCGGCGGAATATTGACAATCGCTCCCGCCGACCTATGCTGAACGCAGGATGCCCTGAAATTTTCAAACGTGTTCAGTGCCTTGAAGCACCGGACGACGAAAGTTGGCCAAAGTTCGGGAGGAACGCCATGGCTAGCGATGTTCAGGCAAGAAGCCGGTCGACCCGGCATGCATGGAAGAAATGGGGACTGACCGCGACAACTTCGGCTCTGGTGCTGATATGCGGCACGGCCAATGCGGCGTCGACATCGACCACCTTCACGGTCAGTGCAACCGTACTCGCCAGCTGCACGATCTCCGCCACCGATCTCGATTTCGGCAACTACGATCCCGGATCAGCCTCGTCCGACGACGCAACGAGTACGGTGTCCGTGCAATGTTCGAACGGCACGTCGTTCGCCGTTGCACTCGATGCCGGCACGACGGCTGGCTCGACGCTGACCGACCGCAACATGTCCGACGGCGGCAGCTCCACGCTCAACTACCAGCTCTACACCGACGGCACGCACACGGTCGTATGGGGTGACGGTTCCGGTTCGACGCTGACCAATACGGGCACGGGCACCGGTACCAGCACACAGGACTTCACGGTCTTCGGAAGCATTCCGACGGGACAGTTCGTGACCAGCGGAAGCTACACGGACACCGTGACCGCCACCGTGACCTACTGAGTCGACGGTCGTGTCCCGCATCCTCCGTCGCATCCTGGGCGGCATGCTGTCTGTTGCATTCGCGGCGACCGCTCCCGTCCATGCCGGCTCACTGGCCGTCGCGCCGACGAGTCTTCGATTGCCCGCCAACGGCGGCACCGCAGTTATGTACGCGTTCAATCGCGGCGATCACCCGGTGATCGTGCAGGTCGAAGGCTATGTCTGGAGCCAGCACGACAATGCGGACCACCTCGCCAGCACGGACCGGCTGCAGCGCAGTCCGCCCATGGCGCGCATCGCACCCGGGCAGAAGCAGACTATTCGCGTGCGCGTGCCACCCTCCGCGGCGAAGCGCGAACGCACGTTCCGTCTCCTCGTCAGCGAGCTGCCCGACCCTAACAATGAACGCGCCAACAGCGTGCGCGTGCTGCTGCAGTTCAGCGTGCCGGTGTTCGTCGCGTCCGGCAAAGACAGTCACCCTGCACTGACATGGCGCGCGCGCCGGGAAGCCGACGGCATCCGCCTGTCCGTGCGCAACGACGGATCGGGCTACGCGAAACTCGTCAATCTTGTGACCGTCTCCCCCAATGGCAAACGCACGCCCGTACTCTCAAAATCGTTGAAATACGTCCTTTCCGGCGCCGAACGCAGCTGGATGCTCCCCGCGACCACGAGCCGCAAGCTGGTCATCGAGGGCAAGGAACTGCACGGCGATACCGCGCTGCACGTCACCGTCGCCGTAAGACAGTGACATCACGATGCGCCGGTTGAGCATGCAGACCGCCATGTTCGCGTGCGTGATGCTTGCCGGGCTGCCTGCCGCGTACGGGTCGCATCCGGCAACTCCTTTCGAACTCGACAATCGGGATCTGTTGCTGCAGGTCTGGATCAACGACCGCAACAGCCGGCTCGACGCCGCCGTCACCCAGCGCCACGGCATGATCTGGATCGACCGCGCCACGCTGGCCGCCGCCGGACTCCGCTTCCGATCCGACGACCCGGCCGGCGACCGGGTCAGCCTGCAACGCCTGCCCGGCGTCCGCGCGCGCATCGACGAGGCCGGACAACGCCTGCTGATTCACGCCGATGCCGAGCGTCTGTCCCTGCAGCACATTCATGTCGACCCGCGGCCTGCTGTGCAACCCGACCCGACAGGCACGGGACTGATGCTCAACTACGACGTCTCGGCCAGCGCCGGCGAAGCCTATGGCGGCCCCACCGGTGGCGCGACACTGGCCGCCACATTGTTCCATCCAGGATGGCGCCTGAACTCGTCGGGCTTCGGTCTATTCGGCCAGAGCACGAATCGCGCTGTGCGCCTGGATTCCTCGCTCGTCATGGACCGCCCCGGCACCCTGCGGCAGTGGGTGATCGGCGACGCCGTCTCCGGCGGGCTACGCTGGTCGCGTCCGTTCCGCTTCGCCGGTCTGCACGTGGGCACCGACTATGCCCTGCAGCCGCGGATGCGCACGTTTCCCCTGCCCGCCTTTATCGGTTCCACCACGGTTCCCTCAAGTCTTGACATCTACGTCAATGCCGCGCGAGTGCTGGACCGCAACATCGCGAGCGGCCCGTATCGGATCGACGACATCCCGGTGAACACGGGGCGCAATGTCGCCACCCTTGTGGTCCGCGATCTGCTCGGTCGCGAACAGACCCAGACTCTGCCGTTCTACGCCTCCGACCGACTGCTCCGGCCCGGACTCAGCGACTATGCGTTCGACGCAGGTTTTCTCCGCCGCCGATATGGACTGCGCAGCTTCGACTATGGAGCCCCCGCCGCTGCCGCGACCTTTCGTCATGGCATGAACCGGAACGTCACGCTTATGTCGCACGCCGAGGCCAGCCGCGACACGACCCTGCTCGGCGGCGGCGCAGCCTTCGCGATCCAGCCGCTGGGCGTGCTGGAAATCGACGCCGCCGGCAGCACGAATCACGGACGCCGCGGCAGCCTGCTGTCCTTCGCGGCCAGCGGTCAGGCGTCCCGCATGACCGTATTCGCCCGCCTCGACCTGGCATCACGGCATTACGCCGACGTCGGCGCGCAGTACGACATCGCGCCGCCGCGCAGACGCGCCCAACTGGGCGTTAGCACGGCACTCGGCCTGCGCGGCAATCTCGTCGCATCCTGGATTGATGTCGACCAGCGCATCTACCGCACGCAACTGATGTCGCTGACCTACACGCGCTCGTTCGGCGGCGGCGCCTACCTCGGCATCGGCTCGCTGTACGACCGCACCACCGATAACTGGCAGGGACAGATCTCGATCACCGTCCCTCTCGGCGAAAGCAACCTCTCCACCTTCGGCCGGCGCGACCGGCGCGGTAGCAACGCAGCCGGCGCGGCGCTGACCCGGTCGGCCAACCCCGACGGAGGCTTCGGATACCGCCTGGATGCCTACACCGGCGACAACGCAATCCGCGAAGGCCAGGTCACCTGGGTGGGACAACACGGCGTCACCCACGCGGGCGCGATCTCGATCGACGGCCGCAGCGCAGGCCGTCTCGGCGCCTCCGGCGCGCTGGTACTGATGGACGGAAGCGCCTACGCGACGCGGCGCACTGGCGACGCCTTCGCGCTGGTCGACGCCGGCGCACCCGGCGTGCCGATCTACCGCGAACATCGCGAGATCGCCGTGACCGGCGCCGACGGCAAGGCGCTGGTCACCGATCTGAGCGCCTACTCCGTCAATCACCTCTCCATCGATCCGACCGACTACCCGATGGGCGTGCTCGTCGAACATCCCGAACGCGATGTGGTGCCGCAGCGCGACAGCGGCATGCAGGTCGACCTGGCGCCGAGGAAGGCAAGCCCGCTGCTGTTGACGCTCGAACTGGAGGATGGCCGCTACCCGCCGCTCGGCGCTGTCGTCGCCATCGAGGGGCGCGAGGACTTGCTCGTAGTCGGACGGCACGGCCAGGTGTTTCTGGATGATGCGCCCGCACCGTTTTCCGGCACAGTTCGCCACGGCGCGCTGCAATGTCGCTTCCACGTCACGCCGCCTCGGGTGCGCAGCGACGGCCGCATTCCCGCCGAAGGACCGATTCCCTGCCTGCGGAGTGTTTCCCGTGACGGACCATGATCTGCACCGACATCCGGGGCGCTGGTTCGCCCTGCTGGCGCTGGCATGCCTCGCCTTCGCGCCCGGCCGTGCGCACGCTGCGCTGTGCGGCACGGTACTCACCCCGATCTCGGCCTCCGCCACCGCGGTGAATTTCGGCAACTACGATCCCGGCGGCGGCTCGGCCGTGCAGGCCAGCGGCACCATCACGGTGCGCTGCAGCCTGCTGATCGACGTGCTGCCCTCGTTCACGGTCAGCCTGTCGCGCGGACAATCGACCACATACTTCCCCCGGACCATGCTCTCGGGCGCGCATGCACTGTCCTACAACCTCTACACCAGTTCGGCGCTGGCCACGGTCTGGGGCGACGGCAGCGGTGGGACCAGCACAGTCACCAACAGCGGCGTGCTGCAGGTCGGTTCGCTGAATCTGACCGTGTACGGCGCCATTCCCACCGGCCAGTACGTCAATCCGGGCAGCTATGCCGACAGTATCACCGTCACCGTGACGTACTGATCGCTCCAAAAAAAAAGACCCGCCTCGAACGAGACGGGTCCTCGATCACTCGATTACGACCCCGCCGACACGATGCCGGCGGCGATCCTGTGCGGGCTATTGCGTGCACTGGTTCTGGAACACGCAGGCGATCCATTCCGGATGATCGACGAACGGATTGCGGTTGCCCTGGTACGACTCGACCGTGTCGTTCTGCAGCCGCTCGTAGTCGGACACCGGGTCCTGCTGCGCCCACTGCAGCAGCACCGACAGCTTGCCCATGTAGGCCTTGCCGGTGGTATTGCCGCCGGTGGTGACGATCTTGGAGGTGTCGTCAGTCAGCACCAGATCCGGTTCGGCGTAGCCGGTATACGGATTGGTACCGCCTTCGAAGCGCACGTCCATGTACAGCAGCGCACGCGCCACATCGCCGCGCTTGCCCATCCAGACTTCCCAGATGATGCCGTCGGTCCAGTTCGAGTTGCCCGGATAGGTCCCGGTGCCGCCGCCGATGCCATCGTTGGCCACCGTCGGATACTCCGTGCACGACGCGCTGCAGGTGCCGTAGGGCTTGTTGCCGCGCGCGCTGTTGTCAGCGATGTTGGCGATCATCAGCATGTGCAGGTCGGTGTAGGCGTAGTTGTCCGAGCCGTCGTCCGGGAAACCGTAGGAATTGGGCCAGGTGTGCTCGCGGTTGTACTCGGTGTTGCCTCCGGTCTCCTTGGGCACGCTCTTGTTGGTGTACAGCTCGATGACGTTGCTGCTGTTCCACGGGTCCTGCTCGGCCGCGGCCATCACATCCCAGGTGTCAGTGGTCGAGGCGGTGTACGGAATCTTGGTGACCTGCTCGATCAGCGTGTGCAGCGAGTTGCGCAGCGCCGTCGGACTGCTGGTGTCGACGTTGGCGTAGTAGCCGCTGCCGCCACCCGAACCGCCTCCGGTCCCGCCGCCGCTGGGCGCCGTCCAGGTCGCCTCCAGCGTGACGTTGCTGTAGCTGTTGTAGCCGTACAGCTTCACGTAATACGTGCCGGCCTGCGTGGTCATGGTGCAGGTTTCGTTGTTGCCGGAGGTGTACGGACGGCAGTCGTAGCTGCTCAGCGTCGGCTCGGAACCGAGCTTCACGTACATGTCGGCATCGCCGGAGCCGCCGGACAGGGTGATGACCAGGTTGCTGGCGCCCGACGGGATGTCGACCGTGTAGGCTTGCGAGAACGCGCCCTGGCTGCCGGAGATGCCGCTGACCGGAACACCGTTCTGCAGACTCGTGCCGCTGCCGCTTCCGCCCGTGCCGCCGCCGGAGGTGACGAAGGTCTCGCCCGGATTGCACTGACCGAAGCTGGACGTGTCCGGCGCCAGCCAGGTGAAGTCGCTGGCATAGGAACCGCTACCGGACAGCTGCAGCGACTGCCCCACCGGCGTGGCACTGCCTTCGCTGACACCGATGTCGGTGCTGGTCACGCCCGAGGCCGGCCCCGAGGTCGCGGTGAACGATCCCTCGTAGCTGAGGAACTGGCGCACGATGCCGCTGCCGTCGATGAGCGCGATGCCGTCGGGCGAGCCGTTCTGGATGCCCGGCGTCGACACCGTGGTCACGCCGTAGCCGCTGCACTGGTCGGACAGCGTGCCCGACAGCGTGTAGGTGGCGTAGCTGGAACCGTTGCTGCCGTTGTACAGCACCACCTGCCAACCGGACAGATTGGTGCCCGCCGGACCGGCGATCTCGACCGCTTCGCCGGTGTCGGTGCCGCTGTTGTCGTAGTGGATTTCGTTGATGAAGGTCTGCGAGTCGGCAAACGCCGGCGCGATCCAGACCAGTGCGGCGATCATCGCCAGCACGCGAACGTATGAACGCATGTTGCTCCCCTCCCTGAATACAAGTCTTTTCAGACTAGCGGGCGAGATGCGTCATGCGTGTGACGGCAAGCGGTCGAAACTGTGACGCGATTCATGCCTGCGCGTACGGATGGGGAATTTCCGCACCGCAGGCCAACGCCGCATGGCGCCGCACGTGCACGGATTCGGCAAAACGCGACGTGTCAGTCCGTCGCGTTCAGCACGTCGAGGAACTGCTCGCCGTAACGCTCCAGCTTGCGCGCGCCGACGCCGCTGATCGCCGCCAGCGCTTCGCGATCGCCGGGGCGCTCGCGCAGCATGGCGTACAGCGTGGCGTCGTGGAAAATCACATAGGCGGGCACGCCCTGCTCCTTTGCCAGTCGCGCGCGCGCATCGCGCAACGCATTCCACATCACTTCCTCATGTGGCGCGATATCCAGACTGCGGCGTTCGCCCGACACGCCCTTGCGGCTGGCGCGGCGCTGCGCACGATCCGGCTCGCGCCGCAGATGCAGCGCGCGCTCGCCGCGCAGCACCGGCTTGGCCTCGGTCGTCAGATGCAGCGTGCCGTAACCCTCGGCATCGGGAGTCAGCAGTCCGTGCGCGACCAGTTGGCGGAACACGCCTCGCCACTGCCGCGCGTCGAGATCGGTGCCGATGCCGTGCACGTTGAGGTGGTCGTGCCCCTGCGCCTGAATCCGTTCGTTGTCCTTGCCCAGCAGCACATCGACCAGATAGCCCACACCATAACGCTGCCCGGTGCGGTAGACGCAGGAGAGCGCCTTCTGCGCCGCTTCGGTGGCGTCCCAGGTCGGCGGCGGGTCGAGGCAGTTATCGCAGTTGCCGCAAGGCTGCTCCAGCGTCTCGCCGAAATAGCCCAGCAGCTGCTGCCGACGGCAGCGCGTGGTCTCGGCGAACGCCAGCAGCGCGTCGAGCTTGGCACGCTCCAGGCGCTTGCGTTCGTCGCTGGCCTCCGAGCGCTGGATGAACTGGGCCAGCGTGACCAGATCGCCGAGCCCGTAGGCCATCCAGGCTTCGGCGGGCAGCCCGTCGCGGCCGGCGCGGCCCGTCTCCTGGTAGTAGCCCTCCAGGCTCTTGGGCAGGTCCAGGTGCGCGACGAAACGCACGTCCGGCTTGTCGATACCCATGCCGAAGGCGATGGTCGCGCACATCACGATGCCGTCCTCGCGCAGAAACCGCTGCTGGTGCGCCGCGCGCGTCTCGGCGTCCAGGCCGGCATGGTACGGCAGCGCGTTCACGCCCTGCCCCTGCAGCCATTCGGCAGTCTCCTCGACCTTGCGCCGGGACAGGCAGTACACGATGCCCGACTCGTCCTCGTGACCGGCCAGGAACGCCTTGAGCTGCGGGCGTGGCTGGTCCTTGTGCACGACGCGATAGCGGATGTTCGGACGATCAAAGCTGGAGACGAACTGCTCGGCGTCCTGCAGCGCCAGACGCTCGACGATCTCGCGCCGCGTCGGCGCATCCGCGGTCGCCGTCAGGGCGACCCGCGGCACGCCGGGGAAGCGTTCGTGCAGCACGGTGAGCTGCCGGTATTCCGGGCGAAAATCGTGGCCCCACTGTGAGACGCAGTGCGCCTCGTCGATGGCGAACAGCGACAGTTCCACGCGCCCCAGAAGCTCCAGGAAACGCCCGGTGAGCAAGCGCTCGGGCGCTACGTACAGCAGCTTCAGACCATCACTGAGAAAACGCCGCTCGACCTCGGCCTGCGCCGCAGCATCGAGACTGGAGTTGAGAAAGGCCGCCTCGACGCCGGCCTGGTTCAACGCTTCGACCTGGTCCTGCATCAACGCGATCAGCGGCGAAACAACGATGGCCGTGCCCGGGCGCAGCAGCGCCGGCAACTGGTAGCACAGCGATTTGCCGCCGCCGGTCGGCATCAGTACCAGCGCATCGCCGCCGTGCGTGACGCGGTCGATGATGGCCTCCTGCTGCCCGCGAAACGCGGTGTAGCCGAACACGCGGCGCAGGGTTTCCAGGGCTTCGATGGACGTCACAGCCGGAACGGAAGCGGCGACGGCGGAAGAGTCGGTCATGAACGCAGGGGCATGGGAGTGGAAGTGGGGACGACGCGTGTCGCCACCCGGCGATGCTAGCAAAGCGCTCCGCCCACACCCAGCGCGCAGATGCTTGCGACGCTGTGCGCACACGCCACGCAGGTCAGTCGGGGATACCCCACAATTCACGATCGAGGTCGTGGTCGAGACCGAATTCCTGCATGCGAATGCGTCCGTTCTGTACGACCACACCCTCGGCGCGCAGTCGCTCGGTCTGTTCGCGAAAGCCCCGGCTGCCCGGCTCGAAGGCGATGCGCCCGTCGGCCCGGAGCACGCGGAACCACGGCAATTTCATGCCTTCCGTGCGGTAGCCGAGTACCTTGCCGACCATGCGCGCGCGGCCCGGCAGACCAGCGCGGGCCGCGATCTGGCCATAGCTGGCCACGCGGCCGGGCGGAATCGCGGCCACGGCCTGCAGGATGCGTCGATATTCTTCCTTCATCGGCGCTACGCTACCATTGCCGACGAACTTCACGGGAATGCACGTCATGCAGCACTTCGAGGCCATCCGCTCGCAACTCGGCAGCCAGTATCCGTTGCGCCACAACGACCCGTACCTGATCAGCTTCGATGTCCGCCTTCCCGACGGCCGTCACCAGGGTATCTACCTGGCCGAGCTCGAGGACGAGCAGGAACGCAAGTACCTGCGCATCTCCACCCCCGTCGGCCCGCTGGTCGGCACCGACGCGCGCCGCTGCCTGCGCTTCAACTGGGCCCAGCGCGTGGGCTATCTCGCGGTCAGCGACCTCGACGGCTCGCCCTACATCCATCTGTGCGAGAACCGTCCCTACGACCTGCTGACCAAAGACGAGCTGGAAGGCCTGATCATCGAGCTTTCGACCCTGGGCGACCAGCTGGAGAAAGCCATTTCCAGCGAAAGCGACGCCTTCTGAGACCGCCCGCCGTACACCGTCGGTTCGAGCCGGCCACGGTCCCTGTGGGATAATCCGCGACCGAATTCGTTCACGGAGCACTTCATGTCCCAGCACACCGCGATCATCACCGGCGCCGGCGGCGCCATCGCCGGCCATGTCGTCGACGCCTTCGCCAAGGCCGGCTGGAAGCTCGGCCTGGTGGCCTACGACGAGGCCGAGAAGACGCGCCTGCAGCGCGACCACGGCGATGCGGTCACGGTGCAGATCGACCTCGTCGACGAAAACCGCGCCAACGAGGGCATGGCCGCGCTGGAGAAGGAGCTGGGCCACGTCGACGCCCTGCTCAACATCGCCGGCGGCTTCGACATGAGCGGCGCCACCGAAACCAGCCACCAGCAGCTCGAAGCGCAGCTGGACATCAACTTCCGCACCGCCTTCAACGCCACCCGCGCCGTGCTACCGGGCATGCTGAAGAAGGGCTCTGGCTTCATCCTTGGCGTGGGCGCGGACGCCGCGCTCGACGGCGGCGCCTCGAAGGGTCCGTACGCGGCGGCCAAAGCCGCGCTGATCGCATGGCTGAAGTCGGTGCACGCGGAAGTCGCGCCGCAGGGCGTCAACGTCGCCGTGATGTACCCGATGGGCGCCGTGGACACCGCCGGCAACCGCGGCGCGATGCCGGATGTCGACCCATCCTCCTGGATCGATCCGCGCGAACTGGCGGCGACGGCCCTGCATCTGGCCTCGCGCAGCCCGCGCGGCCGCATCCTCGAAGCGAAGGTCTACCCTCCGGTCGCCTGAAGCCGGACACCCGCGACGTGCGAATCGGCGAGCCGGCCAAGGTCGGCTCGCCCGACGTTCCCGGCCTCACCCGCGATCAGAACAGCCATGTCGCAGCCTGGAACAGGGCGTAGGCAAGCAGCGCCGTGATCGGCAAGGTCAGGATCCACGCCCACACCATGCGCTCGACCACGGTCCAACGGATCGCGTTGAAGCGCTTGGCCGCGCCCACGCCCATGATCGCCGCCGACACGTTGTGCGTGGTCGACACCGGGATGCCGAAGATCGAGGCGATGATGATCACCACGGCCGCGCTGCTCTCGGCGGCAAAGCCGTTGATCGGGTGCAGCTTGACCATGTTGTGACCCAGCGTCTTGATGATGCGCCAGCCGCCGCCGGCCGTGCCCGCCGCCATGGTCAACGCGCACACGGCCGCGACCCACGCCGGCACCGGAAAGCCGCCGTTGGCGTCTTCCGGGATCTGCAGGAAGTGCAGCCAGTGCGGCAGTTGATCGAGACTGCCGGCCGCCGTCGCGCCGGCCAGCGCCAGAGCGATGATGCCCATCGACTTCTGCGCGTCGTTCAGTCCATGCGACACGCCCATCGCCGCGGCCGAGACGATCTGCGCCTTGCCGAAGAAAGCGTTCACGAACGGCGTGCGTCCGTAGCGATGCAGGCGACCCTTGCGATTGTTGAACCACGAGAACAGCGCGTACAACAGCCCCATCACGGTGATACCCAGCACGAAGCCCATGATCGGCGACACCGCCATCGGCACGATGACCTTGGGAATCACGCCATGTCCCTGCCACCAGTGCGCGCCACCGCGGAACCAGATCACCGCATCGAACTTTCCGCTCGACGCCGCGATGGCCGCGCCGACCAGACCGCCGACCAGACCGTGACTGGAGCTGGACGGCAGCCCCCACCACCAGGTGACAAGGTTCCAGATCACCGCGCCCAGCAGCGCGCAGATCAGGAATTCCGGCCCCACCGACACCACGCCCGAATCGACCAGGCCCGAGGCGATAGTCTTGGCCACCGCCGTGCCCCACAGCGCACCAACCAGGTTGGTGACGGCGGCCAGAATCACCGCCTGAGCGGGCGTGAGCACCTTCGTCGCGACCACGGTGGCGATGGAGTTGGCGGTGTCGTGGAAGCCGTTGATGTAGGTGAAGGCGAGCGCGATCACCATCGTCACGATGAGCATGTCCAGGCTCATGGCGGCGACCTCAGGAGTTCTTCAGCACGATGGAATACGTCACGTTGCCGACGTCGCGGCACTTGTCGATGGCGCGCTCCAGCAGTTCGTACAGATCCTTGGCCAGCACCATGCGCACCGGATCGGTGCTGTTGACGTACATCTCGCGGTACGGCTCCAGCAGCAGGCGATCGGCCTCCGATTCCAGCGCCTGCAAGCGATCCTGAAGACGACGCATGGCGTCGACGCGCATGCCCTTGCGCAGCTGCCCGATCATCTCGCGGACCACGTCGGACGCGCGCACCAACAGCTCGGTGCGCTGGGTGAAGTCGATGCCGTGCAGGCGGTCGCTGATCATCGCGTAGCGCTCGGCGAACTTTTCCACCGTTTTCGGAATCTTGTACAGCGCGGCGTTCAGCGCCTCGATGTCCTCGCGGTCGAGCGCGGTGACGAAGGTGTTCACCAGTTCCTCGCTGATCTGCTGCGCCAGGTCCTTCTCGCGCTTGCGTGCGACCGAGAACGCAGCGATGTCGGGGCTACCGCCACCGGGGCTGACCAGCTTGTGTACGGCGCGCGCGCTCTCGCGCGCGGCGTCCGCGCTCTGCTCCAGAAGCCCGTAGAACTTGTCGCCCTTGCCGAAGATGGTTTGCAGTGAGAACACGGTGGAACCGCTCCTGTCGAAGTGGAGGCGTGCCCGACAGGCACGCGAATCGGACCATTGTAACCCTACTGTCACATTTCTCCGCGTCGCTGAACGGGGGTCCGAACGGCACTGCGTACGCTGGGCAAACCCGGTTACACTGCCAGCGGACTCCACCGAGACGCACACCGAGCGCACATGCTGACCGAACTGGGACTGATCCTGCTGTTGTCGATTCTCAACGGCTTCTTCGCCCTGTCCGAAATGGCCATTGTGGCTTCGCGAAAGAGCCGCCTGAAGCAGATGGCCCGGCACAGCGCCCGCGCGCGGGTGGCGCTGCAGTTGGCCGAGCATCCGGACCGTTTCCTGTCGACGGTACAGGTCGGCATCACGCTGGTCATGCTGATCACCGGTGCCGTCACAGGCGCGGCACTGGGAGTGCGCTTCAGCGCACTGGTGCAATCGTTGGGATTCCCGTGGCTGACTCCATACGCCACCGCGGTCGGCTGGCTCATCGGTTTCATCATCGTCACCACCGTGCAGATCATCATCGGCGAGCTGGTGCCCAAGCGCATCGCGCTGGTCGCGCCGGAACGTCTGTCCTCGGTCATCGCGCTGCCGATGTTGGTGCTGTCGCGCCTGTGCGCGCCGTTCGTGTGGGTGCTCAACGGCGGCAGCACGCTGCTGCTGAAGCTGTTCCGCCTGAACAAGGCGCGCCGCTCGGCAGTGAGCGAAGAGGAAATCCGTCTGCTGGTCGCCGAAGGCGCCGAACAGGGCATCCTCGACCCCGATGAACACAACATGGTCAACCGCGTACTGCGCCTGGGCGACCGCCCGGTCGACAGCGTGATGACCCCGCGCACGCGCATCGCCTGGCTCGACGCGGCCGCCTCGCGCGAGGAGAACCTGCAGGAACTGCAGGCGCACTCGTTCTCGCGCTTTCCGGTCTACCGCGGCGACGAAAGCGAGGTGCTCGGCGTGGTCGAGGTCAAGCGCATGCTGGACGGCATGCTGCGCGGCGAAACCGATCTGTTCCGCGACCTGGTCAAGCCGCTGTACATCCCGGAGACGGCGCGCGCGCTGGATCTGCTGGAATCGTTCCGCGACGCCGACACACAGATGGCGCTGGTGGTCGACGAATACGGCGACATCGAGGGACTGGTCACACTCAACGACGTGCTCTCGGCCGTGGTCGGCCAGAGCCAGCCGGGCGAAGGCAGCGAGCAATCACCGATCATGCGCCATGCAGACGGCAGCTGGCTGATCGAAGGCAGCCTGGCTACCGAGGACTTGCGCGAGCTGCTGCGCCTGGACCACCTGCCCAACGAAGACGAGCACGACTTCAACACCGTCGCCGGCATGGTCATGACCGCCTTCGCGCGCATTCCGCAGGTAGGCGACGCCTTCAGCTGGCGCGGCTGGCGCTTCGAGGTCGCTCGCGTGGACGGCGCCCGCATCGACCGCGTGCGGGTGGTGGCCGTACCCGGCAAGGGTCATACCGCCACCACCCAGGCCGAACACGCGTGAATCCCGGCGAACGGCGCACCACGCGCATTCTCGCCGAGACCTTGGCGGCCCACGAGGACACGTTCATCACGCTCGACACCCTGCTCGCGCCCCTGCGCGCACGCGCTTTCGGCTGCGTGCTGCTGTTGCTGGCAATCCCCAATTTCATTCCCGCTCCGCTCGGCATCGGCGGCATCATGGGATCGATGATCATCGTGCTCGGCCTGCAGATGATGATCGGCATGGAGCAGCCGTGGATGCCAAAACGGCTGCGTGAGCGCCCGCTTCGCTGCACGTCCGTGCACAAGTTCCTGGATCGCACCCTGCCGATCCTGCAGCGTCTGGAACGCATGTGCCGACCGCGGCTGGAGCTCCTCACGCAGCGGCCCGTGAGCATCGTGACCGGCGTGTTCCTGACCCTGCTCGGCATCCTGCTCGCGCTGCCGATCCCGTTCACCAACTACTTCTTCGGCCTCATCATGCTGGCCTACGCCATCGCCCTGATCGAGCGCGACGGCGCGCTGCTGGTCGGACTGTGGGTGCTGTCGGTGGCGATCCTGGTGCTGTCGGTAGTGTTCAGCAGCGTGGTGCTCGACGCCATGGCCAAGATGTTCTGAGACCGGTGCCGGCTCAGCTCTCGCCTTGCGCGCGCCGCTGCACGCGCTGTGCCTCGGCCAGGATGCCGTGCAGAATGCGCAGTTCGCGCTGATCCGGCTCGGCGCGCAGGAACAGTTTGCGCAGACGCAGTTCGATGGTGCGCGGCGAACGTCCCTTGTGGAAATCGATGTCGTGCAGCGTCTGCGACAGATGCGTGAAGAACTGCTCCATCTGCGCCAGATCGGCCGGCGGATCCTTCGCCTCGGGCAGGTCCGGCGCCGTGCCCTGCAGGCTGGCCAGTCGCATCTCGTAGGCCACGACCTGCACCGCCTGTGCCAGGTTCAGCGAGCTGTAGTCCTCGACACTGGGAATGCGCACCATGGCGTGGCAGTGCGCCAGTTCCTCATTGGCCAGACCGCTCTGTTCGTTGCCGAACACCAGCGCCACCTCGCGCCCTTCGAGCGCAGCCTTCCACGCCTGTTCCGCGGCCTGTCCCGGCGTAAGTTCCGGCAGTGTCACGCCGCGCCGGCGCGCGCTGAGACCGAATGCCAGGCTGCAACCGCTCAGCGCCGTCGGCAGGTCGTCGTGCACGCGAGCGGCCTCCAGCACGCCGGGCGCACCGGCCGCCAGCGCATCGGCTTCGGGATCGGGGTAGCGATGCGGTGTGACCAGGTCGAGACGATCGAAACCCATGGTGCGGATCGCGCGCGCGGCACTGCCGATGTTACCGGGATGCGAGGTGCGCACCAGCACATAGCGGACACGTGCGAGGGCCTGGGAATCGATCATGGCGACACCGGAATCAGTCGACGGACAAACGGCAGAGTGTACAGGGATGCGCCTGCCGGTTCCCTGCAGGCCGCATGCCGCATGGACACCGACACCGAGACCGGACAGCCCGCTGAGCAGGCAGGCAGGCCGTCAGGCGGCCACACCGCATGCGGCAACGCATTCTTTTAACAAGAAATTTCATCGATCCGCCTGCACACCGGCTCCTGCGTGATACGGGCATTCCAGCGGGCGACGAACAGGACCGCATCTTCGCGTACTCCAGATCGCAGAGCGGGATGGCCAGGACCGGCCGGAAGTGGCGCATGCACACGAGGGATTGGGCGCAACCCCTTGGCTCTGCTAAGCTTGCGCGCCTTCGCGCCCGTATCGCGACCCCGTTCTTTACAGCCCAGACGACCATGCCCAGACCCGCAGTCAATGTGGCGGCCCGCGCCGCACGTGCAGCAGGAAACGTAATCCTGCGCTACATGAACCGCCTCGACAGCGTAAACGTGGTCGAGAAACAGCGCATGGACTTCGTGTCCGACGTCGACCGCGCCGCCGAGGCCGAGATCGTCCGCGAGCTGAAGCGTGCCTACCCGCGTCATGCCTTCCTCGGAGAAGAGTCCGGCCAAATCGGTCGGGGCAATCTGGTCTGGGTCATCGACCCGCTGGACGGCACCCACAACTACCTGCGCGGCATCCCGCACTTCTCCGTATCCATCGCCATGCTGGACAAGGGCGAGCCGGTCTACGGCGTGATCTACGACCCGCTGCGCGACGAGCTGTTCACCGCCAGCAAGGGCGACGGCGCCTACCTCAATGACCGCCGCATCCGCGTCGGCAAGCGCGAGTCGCTGGACGGCGCCATGCTGGCCACGGGTTTTCCATACCGCCAGCGCGCGCATCTCGATGCGCAGCTGGACATGACCCGGCAGCTGCTGACCCAGGCCGAGGACCTCCGCCGCACGGGTTCGGCCGCACTCGATCTGGCCTACACCGCAGCCGGCCGTTTCGACGGTTATTTCGAGATCGGACTGAAGCCATGGGACATGGCCGCGGGCTGTCTGCTGGTGCGCGAAGCCGGCGGCAGCTTCACCGATTTCGCCGGCCGTGACGGCTTGCCCGAAAGCGGCAACCTGATCGCCGGCAACCATCACCTGGTGAGGGCGATGGTCGAGATCGCCGGCAACACGCTGACGCCGAAACTGCTGCGCGGTTGATCCGCTGTCACCGCTCCCGCGTCACGGCACCGTGGCGCGAGCCGACAGCTAGGCCGCGGAATCGCGATTCTTCAGCAATTGCCGCACGAACGGCACGGTGACGCGCCGCTTGGCCGCCAACGAGGCGCGGTCGATGTCCTCGAGCAATTCGCCGAGCGCACCCAAGTCGCGGGCGTGATGCACGAACAGCCAGTCCAGCACCGCGTCATCGAGTTCGATACCGCGCGCCTGCGCGCGCGTGCGCAGCACGTCGCGGCGTTCCGCCTCGCTCAGCGGTCGCAGCATGGCCAGCGTGCACATGCCCAGCCGCGAGCGCAGATCGGGCAGCGTCAATGGCAGTTGCGAAGGTGGCTCGTTGCCCGCGAACAGCAGCGTCGCGCCTTCTGCGCGGCACCGGTTGTAGAGGTCGAACAGCGCATGCTCGGCCTCGCGCTGCCCCGCCAGTGCATCGACATCGTCCAGCGCCAGCAAATCGCAGCCGCCGCTGCCGCGAATGGCGCGTTCGGCCGGACCACGCAACGCGCGCAACGGCAGGTATTGCACCCGTTTGCCCGCCTCGCTAGCCGCCTGACAGGCCGCTGCCAGCAGATGCGTCTTGCCGCTGCCCGCCGGGCCGGCGAGGTAGATCCAGGGTGCCTCGCCGCCCTCGACCGCGCGCTGCACGGCGGCGACGGCGGCGGCGTTCTCGCCGGCATGGAAATGTTCGAAGCGCTGACGGCGTGGCCAGCGCAGGGCGAGCGGAAGCTGATTCACGTCAATCGTCCGAATCGGGTGCGTCAGGGACGGACGATGCCTGCGATACGCCCCCTTCGTCCAGCGCCGGCGGCGGTTCGTGTCCGTGGCCATACAGGTCGCTGACCTGATAACGCTCGTAGCCGTAGCGCAGCAGCACCATGATGATGGCCGCCGCGGGCAACGCCAGCAGCACGCCGAGAAAACCGAACAGATGGCCGCCCGCCAGCACGGCAAAGATCACCGCAACCGGATGCAGACCGATCTTGTTGCCGACCAGACGGGGCACCAGCACATAGCCTTCCAGCACCTGGCCGATGCCGAACACCACCAGCACCAGTGCGATGTGCATCCAGTCGCCGTACTGCACCAGCGCCGCGATCAGACTGGCGCCCAGACCGATGATGAAGCCGAGGTACGGAACGAAGCTGAGCAGCCCCGCGATCATGCCGATCAACGGTCCCACCGACAGCCCCATCAGGGTGAGGCCGGTACCGTAGATCACGCCCAGCGCCAGCATCACCAGCATCTGACCGCGCACGAAGGCGCCCAGCACTTGATCGGATTCTCTCGCCAGGCGACGAATCACCGGGGCCTGACGGCGCGGCAGCATGCGCTCGATGCGCTCGATCAGCACGTCCCAGTCGCGCAGCAGATAGAACGTCACCACCGGAATCAGAATCAAGTTCGCGAGACCGGCGATGAGGCCGAATCCAGAGCGCGAGACCTGGCCCAGCACTGCCGCTGCCACACCGCTGACCGAGCCGATGTGCTCCTTCAGTGTGTCGACCAGCTTCTGGCTGTCGAACGAACTCGCGCCCAGATGCAGATGCACCTGCAGCCAGGGCATGGCCACGCCACGCACCCACTCCACATAGCGCGGAATGTTGTCGATCAGGTTGCGGATCTGATGCTGCAACAGCGGCACCAGCAGCAGCAGCGCACCAGCCACCACCAGGATCATGCAGGCGAACACCAGACTGACCGCCACCGTGCGGCTCAACTTCCAGCGTTCGAGCCGGTCGGCGATGGGGTCGCCCAGATAGGCAAAGCCCGCAGCCACGGCGAACGGCATCAGCACCGGCGCCAGCAGCCATAGCACGGCGAACAGAACGAGAATGATGGCCAGCCCCTGCCAGCGGCGTGCAACGTCAGGCGTCATGCGGCGTCTCCTTCGAATGGCGTCGTCCTGCCCGTCCCTCGCGCCGGGCGCGAACCGCCCAGCGCAGCACATAATCCAGACCACTGGCCACGGTCAGCAACGCGACCAGCCATTGCATCGGCTGCAGATGCAGACTCGGCAGGGCGCTGCTGCGCAGCAGGACCAGCAATACATAGACAATCTGCAACATGGTGCAGAATTTGGCGATACGGCTGGGCTGCGCCGTGAACGGCCCGATCAGCAGTCGATAACCCAACGCGCCGCCGAGAATGACCAGGTCGCGGCCCAGCACCAGCAGCGCCAGCCACCAGGGCAGTTTCGCCATCAGCGCCAGGACGAGGTAGCTGGTCATCAGCAGCAGCTTGTCGGCGGCCGGGTCCAGGAATGCGCCCAGACGGCTGCGCCATCCGAAATGCCGCGCCATCCATCCATCGAGCGCGTCGGACAGACCGGCGACGAGCGCCAGCCACAGCGCGCTGCCGTAACGATGTTCCAGCATCAGCCACGCCACCGGCACGACCAGGGCAATGCGCAACAACGAGATCAGGTTGGGCAGGTGCCGCCAGATCGTCGTGGTGGAATTCATCGCCGGCCCATGCCTCCGTCGTCCTCACCGCAGCCAGCGCAGGCTGACGTCGGCGCCGGGGTGATCGACGGCATCGCGCTGCAGGTGGCCGCTGGCCTGCAGCGACGGCAGCACGGTGGAGATCGCGCTGCGCGCGTGCAGTCGAAGCATCACGCCGTCACCGTCCGCACCGATCGGTTCGACCGAAGCCACCTGCGGATTCGCGCGCAGCACGGACAGCAACTGCGGAAGATCCAGTCCGGACTGCATCGGTGCGACCCAGAGCGTGGCGTCCTGACGACTCATGGCGGATGCACCGGGCATCGCGGCCGAGGCCGCGGACGTGGGCGCGACCGCGGAGGCATTCTGCGCCGCGAGCTGCTTCTGCAAGCTTCCGGCCAATTCCTGCACGGCAGCGGGATCGAACTGCACCTGCAGCAGGAACGGACGCGAAGCGCCCGCGGCGGCCCGCAGATAGCGATAGTTCTGCACCAGGCTCGATGCGGTGCCCAGCGCATCGGTGTAACCCGATGCACCAGTGATCGACGCGCCGGCCGTGCGCGTGAGCACATCGCCCAGCGCCACGGCGAACGCGTGGTCGCGTTGCGCATCGGACGTGTCGCTGACCGGAACTGTGACGCCGTAACCGGCATTCTGCGCATGCGCACGCGGCGGGACGACGACGGCGCAGACCAACGCCAGGGCAAGAATCAACAAGGAACGGATACGCATCGAGGCACTCGCAGAGCGGAAAATCACGGCCGCCTTCGTGGCGACTCTTCCCGAAAGTCTGCCCAATTGAGGCTGCAACGTCTATCATGGGCGCTCTGAGACCCGCGTCGGCACGACCTGCCACGCGATGATTCCCGACCCCGCGACCGGATACGAACGCATGTCCGCCGAAAACGACGCCCTCACCTATCGCGCCGCCGGCGTGGACATCGACGCCGGCAACGCGCTGGTCGAACGCATCAAGCCGATGGTCAAACGCACCATGCGCCCGGAAGTGATGGGCGGCCTGGGCGGTTTCGGCGCGCTGTTCGACATGGCCGGCCGCTACCGCGAGCCGGTGCTGGTCTCGGGCACCGACGGCGTGGGCACCAAGCTGAAGCTGGCGCAGCAGCTGAACCGTCATGACACCATCGGCATCGATCTGGTCGGCATGTGTGTCAACGACATCCTGGTGCAGGGCGCCGAGCCGCTGTTCTTCCTCGACTATTTCGCCACCGGCAAGCTGGACGTGGACGTGGCCGCCGCCGTGGTCAGCGGCATCGCGCGCGGCTGCGAACTGTCCGGCTGCGCGCTGATCGGCGGCGAGACCGCGGAAATGCCGGACATGTACCCGCCCGGCGAATACGATCTGGCCGGCTTCTCGGTCGGCGCGGTAGAGAAGTCCGAACTGCTCGACGGCAGCGCGATCCGCAAGGACGATGTCATCGTCGGCGTCGCCTCGTCCGGACCGCACTCGAACGGCTATTCGCTGATCCGGCACATTCTCGAGCGCGCAGGCGTCACGCCCGACAGCGACAAGCTGGGCATGGACCTGGACGGCACCCCGCTGGTCGACGCGCTGATGGCGCCGACCACGCTGTACGTCAAGCCGATGCTGGCCCTGCGCAAGCAGATCGCGGTGCACGGCATGGCGCACATCACCGGCGGCGGCCTGCTGGAGAACATCATCCGCGTGGTGCCGGACGGACTGGGCATCGAGCTGGACAGCAGCACGTGGACCCTGCCCGCCGTGTTCGACTGGCTGCAGCGCGAAGGCAACATTGCGCGCGAGGAAATGTGGCGCACCTTCAACTGCGGCATCGGCTTCACGCTGATCCTCGCCGCGGACCAGGCCGACACCGCCATCGACGCGCTGCGCGCCCACGAACTCTCCGCACAGGTCATCGGCCGCGTGACCGACGCATCGGACGATGCGCGCGTGCACATCGCCTGATGCGGCAGCGACTGCGCATCCCCGCATGACCGAACGTTCGACCTTGCCCGTCGCCGTGCTGGCGTCCGGCCGCGGCAGCAACCTGCAGGCATTGATCCGCGCCCGCGACGCAGGACTGCCCATCGATCTGCGCCTGGTCGCCAGCGACCGCGCCGAGGCCCCCGCCCTGCGCCATGCGGAAGCGGCTGGCATCGCCACGCTCGCCTTGGACCCGGCCGGCTACGCCACGCGTCGCGACTACGACCTGGAACTGTTCCGCCGCGTCGCCGAAAGCGGCGCGAAGCTGCTGGTGCTGGCCGGTTTCATGCGCATCCTCGACGCAGACGCCGTGAATCCATGGCGTGGCCGCATGATCAACGTGCACCCCTCGCTACTTCCCAAATACCGCGGTCTGCACACGCACCGCCGCGCACTGGAAGCCGGCGACGCCGAGCATGGCGCGAGCGTGCATTTCGTCAGTCCCGAGCTGGACGGTGGCCCGGTCATCGCCCAGGCCCGCATCGACGTGCGCCCCGACGACACCGAAACCACACTGGCCGAACGCCTGCTGCCGCTCGAGCATCGTCTTCTGCCCGCCGCCGTGGCCCTGATCGCCAGCGGCCGCCTGCATCTGGGCGAACGGGGCATCGTGTTCGACGACGTCCCGTTGACGAGCCCCCTGCGGCTCGAGGATGCCTGCCTGAAACCGGCGTGAGCCGCGATTCAGGATCGTGCGCTCACACTGATCGCATGCATACGCCGAATATTCTTCGTTCCCTGCTCGCCACCGCACTACTGTGCTTCGCGGGTTCCGTCCTGGCCGCCGGCACGCCCGCGCCGTTCACCGCGACCTACCAGGTTCTGCGCAACGGCTCGCCGATCGGCGAATCGACGCTGCGCCTGACCCGCGACGGCAGCGACTGGACCTACGTCTCGCACATGCGCGGTACGTCCGGTCTGGCCAGCCTTCTCGGCGCCAGCGTCGACGAGACCTCGCGCTTCCGCTGGCATGACGGCAAGCCCGAGGCGCTCAGCTACGACTACCGCATGGAGGCCGCCATCAAGAGCCGTCAGCGCCGCGTGCAGGTGGATTGGGTGAAAGACACCGTGCAGGTCACCGACGGCGGCAAGCGCTTCGACTACGCCGCCAAGCCGGGATTGGTCGAACGCCACAGCATGCCGCTGGCGCTGGGCTACGCGCTGGCCGACGGCGCAAGGCACGTCGCGCTGCCGGTCGCCGTGAAGGATCGCGTCGAGATCCAGCGCTACGCGATCACCGGCAAGAGCGAGGTGAACGTGCCCGCCGGCCGCTTCGACGCCGTGCGCGTGGACCGCACCGACGACAGCAAGAACTTCTCCGCCTGGTACGTACCCAAGCGCTACCCGGTGCCGGTGAAGCTGGCGCAGCGCGCCGGCGGTCACCTGACCCTGCTGCTGAAGAGTTTCCGCCGCGACTGAAGATTCACGGGCTCGGTCGGCGACGACCATCGTCGCCGACTTACCGCCCGTCCGGGCAGGAGCGTCGCGCAACGGCCGCGAAGGCCGCGCAAACGAAGACGAGATCAGTTGGGCAGACGGCGGATCTTCGCGCCCAGCGTGCCCAGCTTCTCCTCGATATTCTCGTAACCGCGGTCGATGTGGTAGACGCGATCGACCGTGGTGTCGCCACCGGCGACCAATCCGGCCAGCACCAGGCACGCCGAGGCGCGCAAGTCGGTCGCCATGATCGGCGCGCCGCTCATCTGCGTGACGCCCTTGACGATCGCGGTGTTGCCTTCCAGGCGGATGTCGGCGCCCAGACGCTGCAACTCGTGCACGTGCATGAAGCGGTTCTCGAACACCGTCTCGGTGATGACACCGACGCCCTCGGCCACGCAGTTGAGCGCGGTGAATTGCGCCTGCATGTCGGTCGGGAACGCCGGATACGGTGCGGTGCTGACGTCGACCGCACGCGGACGGTTGCCGCGCATGTCCAGTTCGATCCAGTCATCGCCGACGTTCATGTGCGCGCCGGTCTGCTCCAGCTTCGCCAGCACCGAATCCAGCGTCGCCGGGCGCGCGTTGCGGGTGCGCACCTTGCCGCCGGTGATGGCGCCGGCGATGAGGAAGGTACCGGTCTCGATGCGGTCCGGCAGCACGTCGTAATGGCAGCCGTGCAGGCGCTCGACGCCGTGGATGACCAAGTTGGCGCTGCCCGCGCCCTCGATCTGCGCGCCCATGGCATTGAGGCAGTTGGCGAGGTCGACGACCTCCGGTTCCTGCGCGGCGTTCTCGATGACGGTGGTGCCCTCGGCGAGGGTCGCCGCCATCATGATGTTCTCGGTACCGGTGACGGTAACCATGTCCATGACGATGCGCGCGCCCTTGAGGCGCTTGGCGCGGGCCTTGATGTAGCCGTTCTCGACCACGACGTCGGCGCCCAGCGCCTGCAGGCCGCGGATGTGCTGATCGACCGGTCGCGAGCCGATCTGGCAGCCACCCGGCAGCGAGACCTCGGCTTGGCCGTAGCGCGCCACCAGCGGCCCCAGCACCAGGATCGACGCGCGCATGGTCTTGACCAGATCGTACGGCGCGAAGAAGCGGTCAATGGTGCGCGGGTCGACCTCGATGGTCATGCGGTCGTCCAGCACCAGCGACACGCCCATGCGGCCGAGCAGCTCCATGGTCGTGGTGACGTCGTGCAGGTGCGGCACGTTGCCGATGGTGACCGGCTCGTCGGCCAGCAGGCACGAAGCGAGAATGGGCAGTACGGCGTTCTTGGCGCCGGAGATCTGGATTTCGCCGGAAAGCGGATCGCCGCCGGAAATGACGATTTTGGCCATGGTTCTATGTGTTCCTCGTGGGGCGGCGTGCGCCGCGCCGGCAAGCGCGGGTCCGCCGGACCGGTTGCGGGCGCGCCCGAACCGTCATGAATCTCCGGCGACGTCGAGACCGCGCTCGCGCGCTTCCTCGGGCGTCCAGGTATTCAGACTCAATGCGTGGATCTCCCCGCCCATGCGTTCGCCGAGCGTCGCATACACCAGGCGATGACGCGCCAGCGGCAGCTTGCCCGCGAAGGCGGCGCACACCACGTCGGCCTCGAAATGCACGCCGTCGTCGCCGCGCACGTCGGCGCGCGCGTCTTCGAGGCCGCTCTCGATCAGGTTCTTGATGCTGACTGGATCCATCATGGATAAAGGGTTCTTCGATACGGTGATGCACGGGCCGGCAGACGAAACGGCTGCTGAATGCGCAACGGCGCACATGCCCGTCAAGAAAAGGTAAAATGCAATCATGGCATGGTAATGGAAAACCTGCGGCACAGGAACGACAGAAACCACGCCCGTCGGCCCCGGTTCAGGGCCACATTCGCGCGCTGTCCCGTCCGGAGAGACCAATGAGTACCGAAACCGCCCCGGCCACACTGAGCCCGGCGCCCGTCACGGCCGACAGTCTGGCCCGCAGCGCCCGCACCGTCATCGCCACCGAAGCCGCCGCGATCCGTTCGCTGGAACCGCGCATCGACGGCGATTTCAGCGCCGCCTGTCGCACCATTCTGGCCTGTGAGGGCCGCGTGGTGGTCACCGGCATGGGCAAATCCGGCCACATCGCGCGCAAGATCGCCGCCACCCTGGCCTCGACCGGCACGCCCGCCTTCTTCGTGCATCCGGGCGAAGCCAGCCACGGCGACCTGGGCATGATCATGCCGCAGGACGTGGTGCTGGCGCTGTCCAACTCCGGCGAGACCGACGAAGTGCTGTTCATCCTGCCGGTCATCAAGCGCCAGGGCATCCCGCTGATCGCCATGACCGGCAATCCGAAGTCGTCCCTCGCCCAGCAGGCGGACGCGCATCTGGACGTCAGCGTGCCCGCCGAGGCCTGCCCGCTGGGCCTGGCGCCGACCGCCAGCACCACCGCAGCGCTGGTCATGGGCGACGCCCTTTCGGTCGCACTGCTGGAAGCGCGCGGCTTCACGGCCGACGATTTCGCCCGCTCGCACCCTGCCGGCAGCCTCGGCCGCCGTCTGCTGCTGCACATCGCCGACATCATGCATCGCGACGACGGTATCCCGCGCATCTCGCCGCGAGCCAGCCTGACCGAGGCGCTGATGGAGATGACCCGCAAGCGCCTGGGCATGACGGCCGTAGTCGACGACGATCAGCGCCTGCTCGGCGTGTTCACCGACGGCGATCTGCGCCGCGCCCTGGACGACCACAACGTCGACCTGCGCGCCGCGAGCGTCGAAAGCCTGATGACCCGCGGCCCGAAGACCGTGACGCCGGACAAGCTGGCGGTCGAGGCCGCGCAGCTGATGGAAAAGCACCAGATTCACGCCCTGCTGGTGGTCGATGCCGACAACGTCGTCGTCGGCGCGCTCAACATCCACGACCTGCTGCGCGCGCGCGTGGTCTGAATCCGCCTTCCGCAAGGCGTCCACGGCGGCGGCTCTGGTAGCATGCCGCCTGTCGTTTTCACTGCCGATCCGATCCGATGCCCTTCGATTTCCTGACCGATGTTCCCGATGCGGTGCGCGAGCGCGCGGCACGCGTGCGGCTGGTCGCCTTCGATGTCGACGGCACCCTGACCGACGGCCGCCTGTGGTACGGCGCGGATGGACGCGAGACCAAGTTGTTCCATGCCCACGACGGTCTCGGCCTCAAGCGCCTGCACGCCCACGGCATCGAGGTGGCCTTCATCACCGCGCGCATCAGTCACGCACTGGCCGAACGCGCCAACGATCTCGGCATCGCCCACCTCTATCAGGGCCAGAGCAACAAGCGCGAGAGCCTCGACGAGCTGCTCGATGCGCTGTCGCTGAAACCCGAGCAGGCCGCCTTCGTCGGCGACGACCTGCCCGACCTGGCGCCGATGCGCGTAGTCGGTCTGGCCGTGGCCGTGGCCAACGCGCACGCCTGGGTCGCCGAACAGGCACACTGGCAGACACGCCTGCGCGGCGGCGAGGGCGCGGCCCGCGAAGTCTGCGACATGATCCTCGCCGCGCAGGGCAAGTCCGCCGCCGAATACGAGCGCTGGTCGTGAGCACGCGCCGCCTGATCGCGAGCATGGTCGCGCTGGCGCTGGCGATCGGCGTGGTGCAACTCCTGGTGTGGTGGCTGCAGCCGACGCGCAACAACCGCATGGACGCCGGTCCTCCGCGCTCGGGCTACACCCTGCACGACTTCACCCTGTACGGCTACGGCGACAACGGCAAGCTGAGTTATCGTCTGCAGGCTCCGCGGCTGGAACGCCGCGAAGGCGACGACTCGCTGTACCTGAACCAGCCGAAATTCCTGCTGCCGCCGAAGCGCGCGCCGGGCGAACCCTGGACCGGCCACTCCGACTACGGCTGGGTCAGCGCCAAGGGCGACGAACTGAAGCTGCAGGGCGCGGTCAAGATGCGGCGCAAGGCCTATGCCGGTACGGCCGCCGCCAGCATCGACACCAGCGATGTCACCGCCTGGCCCAAGAAGAACAAGGTGCAGACCGACGAGCATGTCGTCATGCACCAGGGAACCGCTACGATGACGGGAATCGGCATGCGCGCCGATCTCGATACCAAGCATATGGAGCTTCTGAATGACTTCCATGGCACCTTCAAGCCCAGCACCTCGAAGCGCTGACGTGCGCCGCGTCTGGCGTCCCGCGCTGCTCGCCCTGCTGGGCGTGCTGCTGTGCGCTACGGCGAACGCCAAGCAGAGCGACCGCTCCAAGCCGGTCAACGTCGACGCCAAGTCGGCCGATGCCACCGCGCAGCCCAACGGCGTCAGCCACATCAAGGGCGATGTCGTGATCACGCAGGGCACGCTGAAGGCGACCGGCAACCTGGCCACCATCCACTTCGATGGCCAGTCGCAGGTCAAGCGCGTGGTGCTGACCGGCCACGCGCACATCCAGCAGCTGGACGACCACGACAATCTGATGACCGGCAACGCCGACAGCATCGACTACAACGTGCCCGGCGGCGTCGCGATCCTTACCGGCAGCGCACACGTCAAGCAGGCCGGCCGCGGCAGCGCCAGCGGCGACCGGCTGGTCTACGACACCAAGACCAGCACCATGACTGCGCACAGCGACGGCGACAACCGCGTGCACCTGGTCTTCCAGGCCAAGCAGAAGCCCGCCAAGAGCGCGCCGCCGAAGCCCTCGGCGCCCGCGACTTCAGCCAGCGCGGCAACGCCGCCTGCCGCCTCCTCCACGCCCGCGCCGGCTGCCGCCGCCAGCGCCGCAGCAGGGAACTGATCGCCGCATGCTTACTGCGCAAGGCCTGCAGAAACGCTTCCGTCAGCGCCAGGTGGTCCGCGACTTCGGCTTCTCCATCCGCGAGGGCGAAGTCGTCGGCCTGCTCGGCCCCAACGGCGCGGGCAAGACCACCTGTTTCTACATGGTGGTCGGCCTGATTCCCGCCGATGCCGGCAGCATCCGCCTGGACAAGACCGACATCACCGGGCAGCCCATGCACGAACGTGCGCGCATGGGTATCGGCTACCTGCCGCAGGAGCCGTCGGTGTTCCGACGCCTGAGTGTGGCCGACAACATCATGGCTGTGCTGGAACTGCGCGACGATCTCGACGCACGCGAACGCGGCAAGGAACTGGATTCCCTGCTGGACGAGCTGAAAATCAGCCACATCGCCACGCAGAAAGGCATCAGCCTGTCCGGCGGCGAACGCCGGCGTGTGGAGATCGCCCGCGCACTGGCCGGCCGTCCGCGCTTCATGCTGCTGGACGAACCCTTCGCTGGCGTCGACCCGATCTCCGTCGGCGAGATCCAGCGCATCGTGCGCCACCTCAAGGACCGCGGCATCGGCGTGCTGATCACCGATCACAACGTGCGTGAAACGCTGGGCATCTGCGACCGGGCCTACATCCTCAACGAAGGCGAAGTGCTGGCTCGGGGCAACCCGGCGCACATCCTCGCCGACCCGAAGGTCCGCGAGGTCTACCTGGGCCACGAGTTCAAGCTCTGACGCCACAGCGAGACCGCCTTCACCGATTGCATGCGTAGGCGCTGGTTCGGGCCGACGCATAGGGTTAGGATGAACCTGACACCCCAGCACTTGCATTAACGGATGAAACCTGGGCTTCAGCTTCGCCTCAACCAGCAGCTCGCGCTGACGCCGCAATTGCAGCAGGCCATCCGCCTGTTGCAGCTGTCGCAACTCGAGCTCGAAACCGAGCTGCGCCAGATCACCGAAACCAACCCCCTGCTGGAGTTCACCGACGACAGCGAGGAGCCGACGCTCGACGTCGACGGCAACCCTTCCGAACCCGCTGCGGACGCCGAGCCACCGGCCGAGAACGCGACCGAGACCAAGACCGACGACTGGGAGAGCGACCCCTCCCGCGAAGCCGAATCCTACGGCCCCAGCGGCGGCGGAACCGTCAACGGCAGCGGCGGTGGCGAGGAGGACGACTTCGAACCGCAGAACGCCGCGCCCGAGGGCCTGCGCGAACACCTCGTCTGGCAGCTCAACCTCGAATCGCTGTCACCGCGCGAGCAAGCCATCGCCCTGGCCATCATCGACGCACTGGACGACGACGGCTATTTGCACGAAGGTCTGGCGTCGGTGCTCGCCGCCCTGCCGCCGCAGCACGGTGTGGACGAAGCCGAAATCGATGCCGTGCGGCGACGCCTGCAGCGTCTCGATCCGACCGGCGTCGCCAGCCTCGATTTGCGCGACTGCCTTCTGGCCCAGTTGCAGCAGCTGGAACCGGATACACCGCAACTGGCGCTCGCCTGCGGCATCGTCGAGATCGGCCTGGACCTGCTGGCCAAGAACGACCTGCCGCGCCTGGCCAGCAAACTGAAGTCACCCATCGAGGACATCGCCGACGCCAGCGCGCTGATTCGCAGCCTCGACCCGCGGCCGGGCGCGCGCCTCGACCCCACACCGACCGAATACGTCACGCCCGACGCCTATGCATGGCGCGACGGCACGCGCTGGCGCGTCAGCCTCAGTCCCGACTCGCAGCCGCGATTGGGCCTCAACCAGCATTACTGCAGCCTCATCAAGCAGGCCTCGCGCGAGGACGCGGCGTACCTGCGCGGGCGCATGCAGGAAGCGCGCTGGCTGCTGAAGAGTCTGCAGTCGCGCGCCGAAACCATCCTCAAGGTCGCCGAGGCCATCGTGCGACGGCAGAGCGCCTTCCTCGACTACGGCCCGGAAGCCATGCGCCCGCTGGTGCTGCGCGAAGTCGCCGAGCAAGTCGGCATGCACGAATCGACCATCTCGCGCGTGACCACGCGCAAGTACCTGCACACCCCGCGCGGCACCTTCGAATTCAAGTATTTCTTTTCCTCCGGCGTCTCCACCGACACCGGCGGCAGCGCATCGGCCACGGCGATCCAGGCCATGCTGCGCAAGCTGGTTGACGAAGAGGACACCAGCCGACCGCTGTCGGACAAGGCGTTGGCCGAACATCTCAACGAACGCGGCATCCAGGTGGCACGCCGCACCGTCGCCAAGTACCGCGAGCAATTGCGCATTCCCAGCTCGAATGAACGTCAGCGTATCGGCTGAGAAACTTGAGGGAACCCTTTCACGCCCCCAACGTCAGAATCAAGGAGGTATGGAAAACAGGCACCACACACCAGGCAACCCGATCGCGCCCAGGCTCCGACCACGAACTGCGCGACTGGCATGAAGCATGGGTTGCCCTCGCGAGGGATTGCCCGACACCGGACTTCCGGCGTCATGCCGCCATGCGGCAAATCCAATCATTCCTTTCAGGAGGCGACCATGCACGTTCAACTCAGCGGCCACCAGATCGACGTCACCCCGGCATTGCGCGATCACCTGCAATCCAAGCTGGACCGCCTCACGCGACATTTCGACAACATCACCTCGCTCAACGTGGTCCTGAGCGTGGAGAAACTGGAGCAACGCGCCGAGGGCACCGTCAACGCGGCCGGCGCCACCGTGCATGCCGAAGCCTGCGACAGCGACATGTACGCCTCCATCGACGTGCTCATCGACAAGCTGGTCGCACAGTTGCGCAAGCACAAGGAAAAGCTGACCGATCATCACCGCGCCGAAGTGCGCCAGATGCGCGCCGGCTGACGCCGCCGCACCGCCGGGCCGGTCCATCCTCGACCGGCCCGGCGCGCAATGAACGGGCGACGCACTTCCCGCAAACTGGCACAATGACCGCCATGCCCCGCATGAGTGGCCCACGTGGAACAGCTGACCGCCCGACAACTCTTCGATGACGTGGAAGACCGCATGGCGCTGCGCTGGGTCGCCGGCCTGCGCGGCGAATCGCGCGTCGTCAAGATCGACCGCTCGCAGTCGCGCCGGCCGTCGCTGGTCGGTTATCTCAACATCATCTATCCCAACAAGGTGCAGATCATCGGCACCGAAGAGCTGCGCTATCTCGACAGCCTCGACTCGCGCCAGCGCTGGAAGACCATCCAGAAGATCATCGCCAACGCGCCCATCGCGCTGATCATCAGCAAGGAACAGAGCGTCCCTTCGGACCTGCGCGATGCGGCCGAGGAATCGGACACGCCGCTGTGGCTGAGCAGCAAGCGTGGCCACGAATTGCTGACCTGGCTGCAGTACCACTTGGCGCGCAGCCTGGCGCGCTCGATCACGCTGCACGGCGTGTTCATGGAGGTCTACTCCATCGGTGTGCTGATCACCGGCGAACCCGGCTCGGGCAAGAGCGAACTGGCGCTGGAGCTGGTCACGCGCGGCCACCGGCTGGTCGCCGACGACGCCACCGAATTCACCCTGATCGCACCCGACGTGATCGACGGCACCTGCCCGTCGCTGATCCGCGACCTGCTGGAAGTGCGCGGTCTGGGCGTGCTCAACGTGCGCGAGATGTTCGGCCACACCGCAGTCAAGGCGTCCAAGTACCTGCGCCTCATCATCCACCTGAAACCGATGCGCGAAGGCGAGGAGGCCGACGCCATGACGCGCATCACCGGCGACGTCAGCCATCAGGACGTGATGGACGTGAAGGTGCCCAAGCTGACCATTCCCGTCGCGCCCGGCCGCAACCTCTCGGTGCTGGTCGAGGCCGCCGTGCGCAGCCACATGCTCAAGAGCCAGGGCATCGACCCGGCACAGACCTTCATGGACCGTCAGGCCCACCAACTCCGCCACATGCCCCCCTGGTAATACCGACGATGAACGCACCCGGCCCCCATCAGGAAGACGTCCACCTCGTCGTGCTCACCGGCATGTCCGGCGGCGGCAAGACCATCGCCCTGCGCGCGATGGAGGATCTGAACTTCTATTGCGTCGACAACCTGCCCGCCCCGCTGCTGACGCAACTGGTCAAGGCGGTCGACAGCAACGCGCGCGAAACCAACGCACGCATCGCCGTCGGCATCGACGTGCGCAGCGAGGATCTGGCCAGCATGCCCGGCATGCTGTCCGAGCTGGCGGCCGAGGGCGTGGTCGTGCATCTGGTCTTCGTCGACAGCCGGGACGAGGTGCTGCTGAAACGCTTCTCTGAAACCCGCCGCCGCCATCCGCTGTCCACCGGCGGCATGTCGCTGGCTGACGCCATCGCCCGCGAGCGCAAGCTGCTGCGTCCGCTGATGTCGATCGCCGAGCATGTCATCGACACCAGCGACCTCAACGTGCACCAGTTGCGGCGCATGATCGCCACCGAGTTCGCCGCCGCCGCCGAAGGCATGACGCTGCTGTTCGAGTCCTTCGCCTTCAAGCACGGCCTGCCACTGGACGCCGATTTCGTGTTCGACGCGCGCTGCCTGCCGAACCCGCACTGGAATCGCACGCTGCGCCCGCTGTCCGGCAAGGACGCACCGGTACGCGAGTTCCTCGAGACCCAGCCCATGGTTGGCGAGTACCTCGACGACATCATGCGCTTCCTGGACACCTGGCTGCCGCGCTTCAAGCACGCCGACCGCAGCTACGTGACCGTCTCCATCGGCTGCACCGGCGGCCGTCATCGTTCGGTGTATCTGGCCGAACGCCTCAGCGAGCACTTCCACGCCGGACGTGACGAAGTGCTCACCTTCCACCGCGAGCTGGACTGAACCGATGAGCGTTGGAATCCTGCTGATGACGCACGAAGGCGTGGGCGCCGCCCTGATCACCGCGGCACGTCACGTCATGCCGCAGTTGCCGCTGAAGGTTGCCGCGATGGAAGTCCCCGCCGACGCCGACGTGTCGGACACGCGCGAGGACACCACCCGCTACCTGCGCGACCTCGACGACGGCGACGGCGTGCTGGTGCTGTCCGACCTGTACGGCGCCACGCCGTGCAACATCGGCCTGTCCATGAGCAACCTGGGCGCCCACGTGCGCTGCGTTTCCGGATTGAACCTGCCGATGCTGCTGCGAGTCATGAACTACGCCGACAAATCCCTGCCCGAATTGGCCGAAATCGCTGCCAGCGGCGGCCGCCGAGGAATCTTCATCGACCATGCTTGAGAAGGACATCGTCATTTCCAACCGTCTGGGCCTGCATGCCCGGGCCTCGGCCAAGCTGGTGCAGCTGGTCAACGGCTTTACATCCTCCGTGATGCTTGTCGGCCAGGGCCGCGAGGTCAACGCCAAGTCGATCATGGGCGTCATGATGCTGGCGGCCGGACTCGGCAGCACGCTGACCATCCGCACCGACGGCCCGGATGAAGACGCGGCGATGACCGCCGTCGTCGATTTGTTCGAGCGCAAGTTCGACGAGGGTGGCTGAGCATGCGTTCGCTGACTCCCTGCAACCTGTCGGCGCGTCGCGCACAACCGCCCTGCACGGAGGCCGACGAGCGATGAGAATCGTCCTCTCCGGCACCGCCGCCTCGCGCGGCATGGCCCTGGGCCGTGCCCGGCTGGTCAAGCCGAGCAAGTTGAATGTGGACAATCGTCCGCTCGAGGACGACGAGGTCGAAGCGGAAATCGAACGTCTGCACGACGCCATCGAGACCGCCCGCGCGGAGCTGGTTGAACTGCGCGAAAAACTGCATGGCGCCCTGGCCCGCGACGTCGGCGAATTCATCGACGCGCACAGCCTGCTGCTGGAAGACCCCGAGCTGGTGCATGGTCTCGACGACATGATCCGCAAGGGGCACTACCGCGCCAGCGCCGCGCTGAAGATGCAGGCCGATCGTCTCGGCAAAGTCTTCGAGGCGATGGACGATCCGTATCTGCGCAGTCGTCGTGAGGACATCGACCAGGTCATCGGCCGCGTCATGAGCGTGCTGTCGCGCCAGACCAGCCAGGAAGAACGCAAGCTGGCCGCGCGCGTCGGCGAGATCCTGATCGCCGACACCATCGCGCCCGGCGACATGGCGCACCTGGCCGGCCACGGCCTGCTCGGCATCGTCGCAGCCGGCGGCAGCGTGTATTCGCACAGCGCCATCCTCGCGCGCAGCCTGAACCTGCCGATGCTGGTCGCCACCAGCGACGCCCTCGGCACCATCAGCGACGAAGACCTGGTGCTGGTCGACGCCGAAGCCGGCGAGGTGGTGATCCATCCGACCGCCCAGGACCTGACCCGCTACCGCAACTGGCAACGCGAGGCCGCCCGCGAGGGCCGCCGCCTCGCCGCGCTGGCGAAGGAACCCACGCGCACCCGCGACAACGTCGACATCCGCCTGTTCGCCAATGCCGAGCAGTCGCCGGACGTGGCCCAGGCGCGCGCGCTCGGCGCCAGCGGCATCGGCCTGTACCGCACCGAATTCCTGTTCCTGCGCAGCAAGGGCCTGCCCAGCG
Source organism: Oleiagrimonas sp. MCCC 1A03011 (assembly GCF_003267965.1). Classification (NCBI taxonomy): domain Bacteria; kingdom Pseudomonadati; phylum Pseudomonadota; class Gammaproteobacteria; order Lysobacterales; family Rhodanobacteraceae; genus Oleiagrimonas; species Oleiagrimonas sp. MCCC 1A03011. Next base: position 309,151 of record NZ_MSPY01000001.1, read on the forward strand.
AGGACGAGCAGTTCCACGCCTACCGCGACCTGGTGCTGGGCATGGGCGGCCTGCCCTGCACCATCCGCACCCTGGACCTGGGCGCGGACAAGGCCGACAACGCCGGCATCGCCCTGCGCGAGGAAGAAAACCCGGCGCTCGGCGTGCGCGGCGTGCGCTTGTCCCTGCGCCATCCGGCGGTCTTCGCCTCGCAGCTGCGCGCGATCCTGCGCGCCGCCAGCTACGGTCCGATCCGCATCCTCGTGCCGATGATCACCACGCCCGACGAACTCGGCGCGGTGCGCTCGCTGCTGCAGATCTGCGCCAACGACCTGCGCGATGCCGGCCACACGCTGAGCGAACTGCCCGAGGTCGGCGCGATGGTCGAAGTGCCCGCCGCTGCGATCGGCATTCACACCCTGCTCGAAGACGCCGACTTCTTCGCCATCGGCACCAACGACCTGGCCCAGTACGTGCTGGCCGCGGACCGCAACAACGATGCACTGGGCACCCTGTACGACCCACTGCAACCTGCGCTGCTGCGCCTGATCGCGCGCGTGATCAGCGTCGGCCGGCGTGCCGGCAAGCCGGTCAGTCTGTGCGGCGAGATGGCCGGCGATCCGCTGCTGACGCCGCTGCTGCTGGCGCTCGGCCTCACCGACTTCAGCATGCACCCGGGACAGATGCTGGAAGTGCGCGACCGCATCGGCCAGCTCGAACGCGCGCGCCTGCGCAAGCTGTCGCCGCAACTGCTTCGCGCGCGCTCCAGCCAGGAAGTCGCCGCACTGCTGGACAGTTTCAACCCCGACCTGAAACTGCAGTGAGCACGCGGTCGAGGAACGCCTGCATCACCGGCCCCCGATAGCGAGTGTGGTGCATGACCAGGGATAGCTGACGGTGCATGCGCAGGAACGGCGTCGGCAGCACCACCAGACGTCCGGCCGCAAGCGCATCGCCCAGCGCCACGCGCGGCAGGCATGCCAGTCCGAGTCCGGCGCTCACTGCCTGCTTGATGGCCTCGATCTGGCCCAGCTCCAGCACCACGCGCGGTTCCGGCAACTTGGCCAGAATGCGCTCGCTCATCGCCCGCGTGGCCGAACCCGGTTCGCGCACGATCCACCGCGTGCCGCGGAAATCCTCGGCGCGCAGACGCGCCCGCTCCGCCAGACGATGATCCGGGCGCGCGCAGACCACCAGAGCATCTTCGCGCCACGGCCTCGTGTCCAGTTGCGGATGCGTCACCTCGCCCTCGACACAGCCGAGATCGAGACGATGTTCGAGCACGCCGGCGACAATGGCGTCCGTGTTGTTCACGGTCAGCTGCACCGCGACATCGGGATGCGCGACGACGAAATCACCCAGCAGATCGCCGACCAGATAGTTGCCCACGGTATTGCTCGCGCCCAGACGCAGTTCGCCGCTCAACCGATCCGCCGCGGTGCCCGCGCGCTGCTGCAGCGCCTGCATGCGCTGCAGGATTTCCTGCGCCATCGGCAGCAGCTCACGCCCCTGCGCGCTCAGATGCAGCCGCCCGCGCTCGCGGTCGAACAGCGGCGTTCCCAGCTGCCGTTCCAGCTCGGCCAGCGCCATGCTCAGCGCCGGCTGGGTGAGGTGAAGCGTTTCCGCCGCACGCCGCACACTGCCATGGGTCGCCACGGCGACGAAGGCCTGCAACTGGCGAGGGGTGTAGGAAATCATAAGTAAAACTTATTTCATGGATAATTATTAATCAATATATCTTTCGACCCCAACGCGCCAGAATGACTTCACCGTCACCACGAACCCAATCATGAACGCCGCTTCAGAGATCACCGCCCCGCAAACCGAAGCCGCCACGCCACGCATGCGCAGCACGATCTGGCCCGGCCTGCTGCTCACCGCATGCATCGCCGTTGCCGCCCTGGGTCTGGGCCGTCTCTGGCCGCTGATCGGCGGACCGGTGTTCGGCATCGTGCTCGGCATCGCCGTGCGCAATATGCGCGCACCGGGCGCACTCTTCCAGCCCGGCATCCGTCTGGCCGGCAAGCAGGTCTTGCAATGGTCGATCGTGGCGCTGGGCCTGAACCTCAGCCTGCACCAGGTGTTGCGCACCGGCGCGTCCTCATTGGGCGTGACCCTCGTCACGATCACCGCCGCCTTCGTCTCGGCCGCCCTGCTCGGCAAGCTGCTTGGCATTCCGTCCAAGTTGAAGACGCTGATCGGCATCGGCACCGCAATCTGCGGTGGATCGGCCATCGCCGCGGCCACACCGATCATCCAGTCGGACGAGCACGAGACCGCGTTCGCAATCTCGACCATCTTCCTGTTCAACGTGGTCGCCGTGCTGCTGTTCCCGGCACTCGGACACCTGATGCATCTGAGCGCGCACGGCTTCGGTCTGTGGGCCGGCACCGCCATCAACGACACCTCGTCGGTGGTCGCTGCCGGCTACACCTACAGCAAGGCCGCCGGCGACTACGCGACCATCGTCAAGCTGACCCGCGCAACGCTGATCATTCCGGTCTGCCTGGTGCTGGCCGTGATCGAGATCCGTCGCCACCACAAGCACAACCGTTCCGACTTCAGCCTGCGCCGCATCTTCCCGTGGTTCATCCTGTGGTTCGTGGTCGCCTCGGCCCTGCGCAGTAGCGGCGTGGTGCCTGACAGCTGGGGGCCGATCATCCACGCCGGCGCGGAATTCATGATCATCATGGCGCTCACCGCCATCGGCCTCTCCTCGGACCTGCGCCGCATGCTCTCGACCGGCGTGCGCCCGATCCTGCTGGGGCTGGGCGTCTGGGCCGCCGTGGCGCTGAGCAGTCTGGGCGTGCAGCTGTTGATGCATCAGCTCTGAACGCGGCTCCACCCGACACAAAAAAAAACGGCGCCCGACTTAGTTGTCGGGCGCCGTTCTCGTATCGGCTCGTTACATCAGGCTGCGGAGAAAACTTTTCTTCTTCGGCTTGTCCGTGGCCGGCGTCCAGCGCTTGAGCCAGGCATTGACCGTGTCGTGCCACTGCACGCTGTTATGCGGCTTCAGCACCCAGTGGTTCTCGTCCGGGAAGGTCAGGAATTCGCTCGGAATGCCCTGACGCTGCAAGGCTGTGAACGCGCCCAGCCCCTGCGTCAACGGAATGCGATAATCGTGCGCCGAATGCACGACCAGCATCGGCACGCGCCAATCCTTCACGTGGTCGATGGGATTGAACTTCTCGTAGTTCTGCGGCACCCGGAACTGCATACCGCCGTTCTCGCGCTCCTCGAACCACAGCTCGTCCGTGGCGTAGTACATCATCCGCGCATCGAACACGCCGTCGTGGTCGACGAAGCACTTCCACGGCTTGTTCCACACGCCGGCCATCCAGTAGACCATGTAGCCGCCGTAGCTGGCGCCCAGTGCACAGGCGCGGTCGCCGTCGAGGAAATCGTACTTGTCCAGCGCGTACTTCCAGCCGGCCTTCAGGTCGTCCAGCGGCTTGCCGCCCCAGTCGCCCGAGATCGAATCGGTGAAGTCCTGACCGTAGCCCGTGGAGCCGTGGAAGTTGACGGTGACCACGGCGAAACCCTGGCCCGCGTACGTCTGCGGATTCCAGCGATAGCTCCAGCTGTTGGTCATCGCACCCTGCGGGCCGCCATGGATGATGAACGCCACCGGATAGGTCTTGTCGCTGTCGAAGTCGGCCGGCGTCACGACATAGCCCTGCACTCGTTCGTCGTTCCAGCCCTTGAAGGTGAACCAGCGCGGCTGGCCCATGCTGACCTTGGCCAGCGCCGCGGCGTTGACGTGCGTGACCTGCTCGAGATCGCCACCGTCGGTGTGCGCGGTATACAGATCGCCCGGCGCGGTCAGGCTGTCGCGCACCAACACGATGCGGTCGACGGCGAGAGCGACGTCGTAGCCGGCCACGTGTCCGTCACCGACCACTTTGTCGACACCACCGTCCTCGGCGTCGATGGCGAACAGCGGGTGCTGTCCCTCATCGTCGGCCGTGGCGTAGAGGGTCTTGCCATCGTGCGAAATCGACAGGCTTCCCGGCGAGCGGTCCCAGCCTTCATCCAGCTCGCGGGTCTTGCCCGTGGCCAGATCCATTTTCATGATCGCGAACCGGTCGGATTCGAAGCCGGGCGTCTTCTGCGCCAGATAGAACAGACTGCGGCCATCCGGCGACGGCACCGGCCAGGCATCCCAGGCCTTGTTCGACGCCGTCAGATTCTTCGGCGCTGCCGAGCCGCTGGTCGGCACGCGGTAGATGTCGAAGTTGGTCGACCACGGCTCGGTGCGCCCGGCGATGCGGACGTCGAAGTACACCCAGTCACCCTGCGGCGAGAAGCTGTACTCGCCGTCGTCGCCGAACGGCTTGGACGGAATGTCGCCATCGATGCCGCGGCTGACGTGCACCGGTTCTCCGGCCACCTTGCCGCCCGCACCGAGCTCTGCCACATACAGCTGCGAACGGCGGCCATCGGACCAGGTGTCCCAATGCCGCACGAACAATTTCTTGTACAGCGTGCCGCTCGCCTTGTCCGCCGCGCGCGCGTCCAGACGCTGACGCGTGCAGGCCAGCGTGGCGCAATCGGTGAAGGCATCCATGGTCAGGGCCACATGCACGCCATCGGGCGACAGCTTGAAGGTGGTGACGTCGAGCGGGTAGTGCGTCGCCTGCACCGGCGCTCCGCCCCGGGCCGAGACCCACCACAGCTGGCTGCTGCCCGAGCGCGAGGAAAGGAAGAAGATACGGCTTCCGTCCCGCGACCAGCGCGGACTGGACGCGTTATCGACCAGGCGGTGCGGCTTGGCATTTCTCGAGCGGAGATCGAGAACATCGATGGCATGACGCCCCTTGTTCGCGTCGTAATCGGTACGGCGGATCGAGAACGCCACCGTATTGCCATCCGGCGAAAGATGCGGATCGCTGACGCGCTTGAGCATCACCAGGTCACGCACGTTGAACGGATGCTTGTCGCTCTTGCTGTCGGCGGCCGAGGCCTGGAAACAGACAGCACACAGCGACAGCGCCAAAAACGCTTGCTTGATCATGTTCGGAAGATCCCCGGGAAGACTGGCTCCGAACGGTAAGCCGCGAACCGCCGGCGTGCAAGCACGCAGGACTTCTCCTGAGCACTCGCCCACCATTCGAACTAGACCCTTTGCTTTACTTCGCGCCGCGAAGTGATTTTGTTCTGCCTTGCATCGGCCGATTTAGCCATCCATTACCTGCACTGCTGCGTCACACTGAATGTGACGTTTTTTGTCAGTCTATGCCGCAAAGCGTCACGCTTTGCGTAGAAAATAAGCAATCTGATGCAAGCCTCGCACAATGCTTCACAAGCGCTTGTGGCAATTCGTGACCGCGGGCACAATCAACCGGCCTGCAACCATGAGGCAATAGGGGTGCGGGGAGCGTGGCATGTTTCATGCTGCGTTTCACGTGAGCTTTCTGGTCATTCCTGACAGTGGTGCGGGCCGATCCCGCCTAGGGGGATTCGGGACCGGAGCTCAGGGGCATCACAAGATTCATAGCTAGCTAAACAGAGGAATCACCATGAAGACGCAAAAGGGCTTTACCCTCATCGAACTGATGATCGTGGTCGCGATCATCGCCATCCTGGCGGCCATCGCCATTCCGCAGTACCAGAACTACATCACCAAGTCGCAGTTCTCCGAGACGCAGACCGTCGCCGACGGCCTGAAGACGCCGATCGTGGAGTACTTCAACCAGACCGGCCAGTGCCCGGACAATACGGCAGCGGCCACTTCGGGCGGCATCTCCCTGCCAGGCAGCTTTGCTGGTAAGTATGTCGCAAGCGCCACCACCGGCGGCGCCGCCGCATCTGGCTGCACCATTACCGTAGCATTCAAGTCCACTGCGGGTTCGGTTTCCACCCCGCTGCTTGGCAACAGCGTTGTTTTCACCGGCAAGAACAATGGTGGCACCTTCTCCTGGATCTGCGACGCTGGCGATGCCAGCGGCATCGCTTCGAAGTACAAGCCTCAGGTCTGCAACGGCAACCCCTGAGAAGGGCAAGCCACAGGTCTGCAACGGCAACTGATCGTACAGACCCGCTGCGACCCGTATTACATACGAAGTCGACAGCTCACATGGAAGCCCCTCGTGTTCGAGGGGCTTCTTTTTTTGCCCCGACACACATCCAAAACAGCTGATGGCACATCCCTTGCTGGCTTTTTCGGTGACAAGTCACACTTGGAGTCCAATGTCATGGGGAACAGTGTCTTGAATGGGAAAACAAGGAAACGGGGAGCGGGTTTTACCCTGATTGAGCTGATGATCGTGGTGGCGATCATCGCCATCCTGGCAGCCATCGCCATCCCGCAGTACCAGAACTATGTGACTAAATCGGAGTTCTCCGAGTCGCAGACCATCGCTGATGGCCTGAAGACACCGGTCGTCGACCACTTCAACCAGAGCGGCACTTGCCCGGACAATACTGCTGCCGGGACCGCCGCAGGCGGCATCTCTCCGCCGGGCAGTTTTATCGGCAAGTATGTCGCTTCTGTCACAACCGGTGGCAACAAGACCACCGGCTGCACCATCCGCATCAAGTTCAAGCCACTCGGATCTGTCGCGACCCAACTGGCCGGCAAAACCGTCATCCTCACCGGCAAGAACAATGGCGGCAATTTCTCTTGGATCTGCGACATGAATAACGCGAGCGGCATACCTATCAAATACAAGCCACGAGCCTGCAACGGCAACTGATTTGCGAAAACAGGACCACCGATCCATGACCACAGACTCCGGTGAGCGACTCTCTCAAGCTGTTCTTCCGAGAGGCGCTTGTTGCCTCTTGTGCAAGCATCCAGTCATGCGATGCGCTGACGCCTTCCGTCTCACTAAAAAATCTGACACCCTCATCCCGGCAGGCGGCTAGGGCATAGCTGCCTCCAAATACCCCCCCAACCTGCATCGCCCACACAAGGATTGTGCGACTCGCCTGCCTCGATCAGCTTTCAAAAAAGCCTGATGCAAGCACGACTATCGCCAACAACGACTGCACCGTTGATGCATCGGCGCAACCCGCCCCCTGCCTGCCACAGACCCACTCTTGAACCGCGGGACAGACGTCTCTCGCACAATGGACATTGCTCGCGGATGCCGCGATGTGTTCCGCAGGAATGCAACGTTGAATTCAGGCATAGTGCACGCTGGTTCCGCTCGAAGCGAACACACCCTGATGAAATACCAACTCCCAGCGCTGATCGTGGCGTTGCTCGTGACTGCGTTGCTGTACTGGCCGTCCTTGCACGGACCGTTCCTGTTCGACGACTTACCCAACCTGAGCGCACTGTCGAGCATCACGCACATCGAGAATTGGCGTGACTTGGGCATCTACCTCTCGCAACCGCGCAATTTCCCCGGCCGGCCGCTTGCGATGCTCAGCTTCCTGCTGCAGAAGTCCTCCTGGCCAGGCCACAGCTTCCCCTTCCACCTGGTGAATCTGGGCATCCACCTGCTCTGCGGGGTGCTGGTCTATCTGCTGGTACTGCGCGTGGCGCGCGCCTGGCTCGGTCGCGACAGTACACATGAACCTCAGATCTGGATCCCGGCCACACTGGCTACGGCCATCTGGCTGATCAATCCGATCCAACTGGCCGGCGTACTGCTGGTAGTGCAACGCATGACATTGCTGATGGCGGTGTTCGTGCTACTGGGACTACACGCCTACATGCGTGGATTGCTGAACGAAGCGCTTTCGTCCAGACAGCGCGGAGGCTGGATGATACTCGGCCTCGGCGTATGTCTGGTACCGGCATGCCTGAGCAAAGAGAATGGCATTCTGCTGCCATTGTATGCGCTAGTACTCGATACCACGGTGCTACGCGAATACGTCCAGCGGCTACCGGGCGTACTCAAGTGGTGCCGGCGGATACTGATATGGCCCATTCTTGCATTCGTGCTGGCGTACCTGGTGTGGATGATTCCGAAGCAATGGGATCTGGCCAGCATCCGCCCCTTCAGCATCGGCGAACGCTTGCTGACTGAACCGCGCATCGTGCTTGACTATCTGGGCAAGATATTCTTGCCGCGTTTCGGCATTTACGGGCTCTACCACGATGGTTACCGCTTCTCGACAGGACTGCTGACACCGTGGTCCACACTTCCCTCACTGGTCGTGGTTGCAGGGCTAACCGTCGCTGCCTTTGTACGCCGGAAGCGCTGGCCTCTGTTCGCACTGGCCGTGTTCTGGTACCTCGGCGGACAACTGCTGGAAAGTTCCAGCATCATGCTGGAACTGTATTTCGAGCACCGTAACTACTTGCCGCTGGCCGGCATTGTGCTGGCACTTGCATTAGCTGTTGCGCGTATGCAGCCCGATGCGCGCCGGAGTCTGGCGATGGGACTGGCCAGCTTGTGGCTGATCGCCTGCGGCATCACCACCGCCCTCAGCGCACACGTGTACGCGTCTCCAGACCGCTTGGCCCTGACCTGGGCCAATGCGCAACCTGATTCCATACGTGCCCAGACCTACTTGGCCGACCGCCTGCTCAAGCACGGCCAACTGGAGCAAGCACTCAAGGTTATCAACACGGCCACGAAACGACATCCGCACGACTCGATGCTAGCCGAAAACCGTGCATACCTGCAGTGCAGGATGGGCACCCTGACACCCGAAGACGTTAACCGGCTCGACGCCACCCTCAAAGTCGCCCCGTTCGACCGCGGCGGTGTCGACAATATGGAAACCCTGCGCAAACTGGCATTCGAAGGACGCTGCCCGGCGATGAACCCGAAGAACTGGTTGCGCTTAACCAATACACTGTTGTCCAATCCGGCTTATGCGCGCTACGGCATCGCTGCCGGCTTTCTTCACTACCAAAAGCACTTTTGGGCTGTCAGCAAGGGCAAGCTGGACATGGCCATCCACGAACTGGACTTGACCTACAAGGCCGATCCGGATGCTGAAATTCCACGCCTGCAAGCCAAGTACCTGATCAGCGCCGGCCTATACGATCAAGCCATCGCAACCTTGCGCGACACCAACTACAAGCACCTGCCGCTGCTGCGTCGTCTACTGGTGGATGATCGCGCCATCAACGCGAAGAACATCCGGCAAATCGAAGCCATGAAGCATAAAGCGCTAACGGATCCCGGAGATACGATAAAAGCGACGCCCGCGGTCAGCACCAACAAGTCGCCATCTGGCAAGTAAATAGGCCAACTGATCTGCTTGCGCAGTATCAGGACTGCATCATAGGCTGCGCCGAATGACTTCTCGGACGAAACCAGAACGCCCAGGCCAGTGGCTAATGCTGGCCGCATTGGCACTGACTCTATTTGTCTATCAGACCGGCCTGTGGGGTAGCTGGCTGTTCGACGATTACCCCAACATTGTCCAGAACCCCGGCGTACATCTGACACGCATCGACTTGGCCAGCCTGACGCACGCAGCGCTGTCCTCGCCATCCAGCATCTTCAAGCGTCCGCTGGCCTCTCTAACCTTCGCCGCCAATTATTACTTCAGCGGCCTAAACCCATTCAGCTGGAAGCTCACGAACCTTTTCATCCACCTGCTCAACGGCATCCTAGCCTTCCTTGTGGCAAGAGTGCTGCTGACCCAAACGCGTAAATCAGTCACGGACCCGGCTCAATCACCCACGCCAACAGAAACAAAGTACATAGGTGTTGTGGCCGCATGTATCGCCGCGGCGTGGATGTTGTTGCCGATCAACCTGACCGGCGTGCTGTACGTTGTGCAGCGCATGGAAAGCCTGGCCAACATTTTCGTTCTTGCCGGCCTGCTCGGCTACATCACCGGGCGCAGACGCATGCTTTCGATATCCGGCTCCCCACGCACACGCCATAGCGGCCTATTGCTAAGCGCCACCAGCCTGGTCCTGGCTACCGCCGCCGGACTGACCGCAAAGGAAACGGCGGTAATGCTGCCGCTGTATGCCTTCCTGATCGAATGGATCGTATTCGGCTTCCGCATGCCGCCACAACGCGCTGACAGACTGGATACCTCGCACGGCAACACGGAAACATCCTGCCAAAACCGTACGGACCGCAGTGTGCTGGCCCTATTCGCACTGGTGTTGGTAGTGCCGATGATAGTCGGCCTGATCTGGCTGTATCCAGGTGTACTCTCTCAGGCAAGCTGGGCCGCACGAGACTTCGACTTACAAACCCGCCTGCTTAGCGAAGCGCGCATCGTAGTCGGCTATATCGCCTGGACGCTACTTGCCTTACCACATTGGCTGAGCTTCTATCACGACAACTTCCAAGTCTCCACGAGCTTGTTTCATCCCTGGACCACACTGGCCAGCATCCTCGTGCTGCTCGCTCTTGTCCTGGCTGTGTTTAAGTTTCGTCGCACTCATCCGCTATTCGCTCTAGGCATCGCGCTTTACCTCGGCTGTCATGTACTGACAGCTACAATCATTCCCCTGGAACTCATCTACGAACACCGCAACTATTTCGCCAGTTTCGGCCTGATGCTCGCTCTGGTGCCGCTTTTCGCGGTACCGTCATCGGCCCGCCTTGCGCGCGTTCGATGGGGCGTACTTGGCGCTGCTCTGCTGACCTGGACTGTGCTCACCGCCAGCACTGCATACGCTTGGGGCGACTCGATGCGCCTAGCGCGGGAACTGGCCGCACGCGCACCGAATTCACCTCGCGCGCAGTACGAACTGGGTCGCGGCTACATCATCGCTTCGCATTACGAGCCGGACTCACCCTACACACCCCTGGTCTACGCGCCGCTTGAGCGCGCGTCCAAACTTCCCGATTCCTCGATTCTTCCGCAACAGGCGCTGATTTTCTTCAACGCACGCATGCATCGTCCGGTCAAGGTCGAATGGTGGGACAGCCTGATCGCCACCCTGAAACGCCGGAAACCGGGCGTACAGGATGAAAGCTCACTGGCCGCATTGACCCAATGTGCTCGCAATGGATTGTGCTCGCTACCGGCCCATCGGATGCAGCAAGCCTTTCAGGCCGCCGTATCCTACCCCGACACTGATGCACGCCTCTGGGCTTCCTACGGCGACTACACCTGGAACGTACTGGGCAATCACGCTGAGGGTCTGAAACTGACGCAGCACGCCGTCAATGCAGACCCGAGCGAACCTGCTTACCGCATCACCCTGGTGCGTATGTACCTGGTTCTGAACAAGTTGTCTGAAGCCGAGCAACAAATCAATGCTCTCAAGCACATGAATATCGGGGGTGAGCTGGATGACAGCATTGCAAATCTGCATCAACGGCTATCCAGCGCCCGCTGCAATGAGGCATCCTGCACAGAGACCTCACACGAACAGAGTCAACCGTGACATCCCAGCAGAAAGTCGCTCCCATGAACATCGATGAAACGGACAAACCATTTGCAGAAGCCAGCGAACCGTACCTGGTGTTCGGTGCTCCGCTGATCGGTGAAGAAGAAATCGCCGAAGTCGAAACCTGCTTGCGCTCGGGGTGGCTAGGTACCGGGCCGCGCGTGGCGCAATTTGAACGCGACTTTGCAAGCTACAAGGGAGTGGGCGAGCAGCAGGTCGCGGCGGTCAATTCCTGCACCGCCGCGCTACATGTGAGCATGATCGCCGCAGGTTTGGATCCAGGCAGCGAGGTCATCACCACACCACTAACCTTCTGCGCCACGATCAACGCGATCATCCACGCCGGTCTGACACCGATTCTAGCCGACATCGATCCGGTAACGATGAACATCGATCCGGCTGCAATTGAGGATGCGATCACCCCACGCACACGTGCCATTCTGCCAGTACATTTTGCCGGAAGGCCTTGTGACATGGCCGCAATCATGGCCATTGCCCGCAAATACGATCTGATAGTGATCGAGGACTGCGCCCACGCGATCGAAGCCGAATACCATGGCCGCAAAATGGGCACCTTCGGCGACTTCGGCTGTTTCAGTTTCTACGCCACCAAGAACGTAGTCACCGGTGAAGGCGGCATGATCGTTGGCCGCGACGAAACTCACATCGCCCGCGCACGCATCCTTGCCCTGCACGGCATGAGCAAGGACGCTTGGCACCGTTACAGCGATACCGGTTACCGCCACTATCAGGTAGTCGAAGCAGGCTTCAAGTACAACATGATGGACATGCAGGCGGCGCTGGGTATCCACCAGCTTGCCCGCGCCGAAGCGAACCGCACGCAGCGCGAACGTATTTGGCAGCATTACATGGAAACCTTCGTTGACCTACCCGTGCAACTCCCTGCGGGCTTCGAGCCGGGCACACGCCATGCCCTGCACCTGTTCACCATGCTGATTGACGAATCGTGCGGCGGCATAGGGCGCAATGCGTTCATCGAAGCCATGCACGGAAGCGGAATCGGCACCGGAGTACATTACCTTTCCGTACCCGAGCACACCTACTACCGCGAACGTTTCGGCTGGAAGCCCGAGCAATGGCCGGAGGCAATGCGCGTGGGTCGCAAGACCGCAAGCCTTCCGTTGTCTCCGGCGCTGAGCGATGGTGATGTCGAACGCATCGTTGCACACACTAAGACGATACTTCGTCCAACACTGCCTAGAACCGTGGCCCGCTCGGGGAGACCATGAGCATCAAGCGCGTCCACAGTGCGAAGGATCTAGCGATCAATGGCGCTCCGCCAGCATTCGATCAACCACTGCATGTCGGCCGACCCAACATCGGCGATCATGAAAACTTTCTGGCGATGACCAGAAAAATCTTGGGCGACTGCTGGCTCACCAACAACGGCCCACTGGTGAGACAACTGGAAGGCCGCATCGCAGACATGCTCGGAGTGGGCCACTGCGTGGCCATGTGCAATGGCACGGTAGCGCTCGAAATCGCTATCCGCGCACTCGGTCTGAAAGGCGAAGTCATCGTTCCATCCTGGACCTTCATTGCCACGGCACATGCCCTGCACTGGCAAGGCATCACGCCGGTCTTCGCAGACATCGACCCAACCACGCACAACCTCGACCCAGACGCCGTGCGCCGCATGATCACGCCACGCACCAGTGGCATTATCGGTGTGCACCTGTGGGGCCGCCCCGCACCGGCCACCTCCTTGCAGGCGCTCGCCGATGAATACGGCCTCCAGCTCATGTTCGATGCCGCACATGCCTTCGGCTGCAGCTACCAAGATCGCAGCATTGGAAACTTCGGCGCATGTGAAGTCTTCAGTTTCCACGCCACCAAGGTATTCAACACTTTCGAAGGCGGCGCCGTTGTAACCAACGACGGCAAACTGGCCGAAAAGATGCGTCTCATGCGCAATTTCGGCTTTGCCGGCTATGACGATGTGATCCACCCCGGCACCAACGGCAAGATGCCGGAGATCAATGCCGCCATGGGGCTGGTCAACTTGGCAAATTTTCCAGCTTTTGTCGAAGCGAATCGCCGCGCCTATACAACATATGCCGAAGCTCTTTCAGGCATCAATGGCATAACCGTACTGTCGCATGACCCGGCCAACGAACCGAACTACCACTATGTCGTGGCCGAAGTCGACGACGACTTCGCATGCAGTCGCGATGTCCTTGTGGCTGCTCTGCAGGCCGAAAATGTCCTGGCACGAAAATATTTCTGGCCAGGGTGCCATAACATGAAGCCCTATCACGACCTCTTCCCGAACGCCGGATTGGCGCTGCCGTCCACCGAGGCGGTGGCCCAACGCGTGATCGTGCTCCCCAACGGCATGAACCTTCCCGAAGGCAGCATCAAACTCATCACAGATGTATTCCGCACAATGTCCCGGATGTCTTGATGATCGCGGCGATCATGCAACCGTACTTGTTCCCCTACATCGGCTACTTCCAGTTGATGCATGCGGTGGACATCTTCGTTTTCTACGACGATGTCAAATACATCAAGTCCGGATGGGTAAATCGGAACCGGCTGCGCATCGGCAATCGCGCAGCCTGGTTCACCTTGCCCATCAAGAGGGATCGCAGTCATCTTTCGATTCATGAACGCGAATACCGTACCGATGAAGCAACCCTGGAGCGCCTGCTTCGCACCATCTGGATGAACTACTCGCACACCAGCCATGGTCGAGAAATGTACGACGTTGTCGCGCACCTTCTCAGGTACCCCTCCCCCAACATCTCTAACTTCAACGTCCATGCCGCCATTCACTTGGCGCACATGATGGGCATATGCTGCCGGTTCCAGCGGTCATCTCAGATGACCGCTGGACATCGTGGAAGCGGCACGCCAAGGGTCATCGATATTTGCAAAGCCGTCGGTGCTACAACCTATATCAACCCTATCGGCGGCATGGATCTCTATGACCCGGAAGATTTTGCAGCGAGCGGCATCGAACTGAAGTTTCTTCGGACCACCGCTTCCCCGGCTCAGCTGGAAAGCGGCCCGCAGCACCTGTCCATACTCCATGAACTGATGCATAAAGGTGTGGCGGGTGTAAGAGAGGATCTGAACAGGTTCGAACTGATCGTCGGAAGCGCGAGGAATGCACTGGCTTGAACATTCAAATCATCGGCATCCACGGCGCACCGCGTTCGGGCACAAGCTGGGTCGGCGAAATTTTCAACAGTTCGCCACAGACCGCATATCGATACCAACCACTCTTCGCCTATGCGTTTCGCGACCGGATTGACGTCGATTCGGATGCGGCTGAGGTCCGTTCATGGCTCGATGATTTGCTTCATACGCGAGACGAGTTCGTGCTACAGACCGGAGCTGCGCGCCTCGCTCGTCGCGGGACTCAATTCACCAAGACATCGACCACACATCTCGTATACAAGGAAGTACGCTTTCATCACCTCATTGAACACTTGCTGGATGCAATCCCCGGGGCCCGTTATGTGGGCCTCATTCGCGACCCTCGAGATGTGATTGCATCTTGGTCGATGGCGCCCCGGGAGTTCGACCTTGCATGGTCACTGGATGGGGAATGGCGTCTTGCAGCCCATAAGAACGCAGGTCTTGGGGAAAACTGGTATGGATTCGAGCGTTGGAAAGAACTTGCCGAACTATTCTTGAGGCTTTCCGAAAAATACCCGAACCGGTTTCGCCTGGTCCGATATGAGGATCTCGTTCTCGATCCGGAACCCATCATCCGCAACCTCTTTTCCTTCTGTGAAATCGACTTCAAGAACCAGACAAAGCGATTCCTTGCGCGTTCAACCAGCGAGGACGATAGCGATCCCTACGGAGTCTTCCGCAATACTTCAAACCGCTTCCAGTACAAGCTTCCGCCTCATATTGCCGAAGCCATAGTCCAGGAGCTGTCGGACACCCCCCTTGCCCCCTTCCTCGACCCTGCAAACCATTGAATTCCAACCATTCTTGATGCCACCATCAAAGGCGCCGGCTCCATCAACGAGCGAGTCATCATGGACATTCGTAGAAGGCTGCATGCGTAGTCCCGACACCCTGCTCAGTCCAGAATGGGAAACGTGGCCTTCGGCGACTGCGTGCCGCACACCTGCACTCCACTGCAATATCATGATGCCCAGGACTACATTGAGACCTTTCGGGTACGCGCGGCGACAGTAGCCCGACTTGGTCAAGCCGATATCCACCGAGGAGCTTAGGTGTCTGACTCGCTGAGCACGACCCAGCGCGCCACGATTTGGGCTGGCGCCGACGCCCTGTTTCGCCAGGGCAGCCAATTCGTGTTCGGCATCGTCCTCGCTCGGACTCTACAGCCACAGGCATTCGGACTTTTGGCCGTGATGATGCTGTTCGTGGCGTTCGCTAACGTGCTGGTTGACAGCGGCCTCGGTACCGCGTTGGTCCAGCGCGAAAAAATCGATAACGTAACGGTAAGTACGGCTTTCTGGTTCAATCTCCTCGTCGCCACTGCCGCCGCGGTAGCCATTGCCCTTTTGGCGCCACTAATCGCATCGTTCTACCGAGAACCGGTTCTCGTTCCATTGATGTGGGCCATGGCCGCAAACACATGGCTAACCGGCTTCATTACCGTGCAACGGGCAATGCTCGCTCGTGCCATGGATTTCCGCACACAAACGCTGGCTGCCACGTTTGCAACGGTGATCGCAGGCGGCGTGGCGATCATGCTTGCACTACACGGCTTGGGGGTCTGGGCGCTTGCTACCCAGATCGTGCTCAATACGACACTCAACGCACTGCTGTTGTGGTGGATGCATCCATGGCGCCCCTCACTCACGATGTCCATGCAGCGCCTGAGGGAAATGCTCAGTTTCAGCGGCTTCGTGCTCCTTGCCTCGCTGCTCGACGCCTTTGCTGCTCGCTTCTACACCGTACTGATCGGCCGCATGCAATCTACCCGCGATCTGGGCTATTTCAATCAGGCGGCGAGCATCAAGGACTTTCCGCAACTCACGCTGGGCAACCTGTATGCCAGGTTGGTTTTGCCCATCCTCTCTCGCAATGCAGGAGACCAAGTGGGTCTGCGTATCCGCATGCAACAGGCTCAGGTGACTGCGATGGCAATCAACATCCCGGTTATGCTTGGCCTACTGGTCACGGCACACCCATTGGTATACTTGGTGTTCGGGGCCAAATGGCTGCCATCGGTGCCCATCTTGCGAGTGTTGTGCGGTATCGGATTGCTCTGGCCCATGCATATCAGCAATATCAATCTCATGCTAGCGACTGGGCATCCGAAACTGGCGCTACGCATTGAAGTGGCGAAAAAATCCTTGCTCATCGCCGTGCTTGTGCTGGCCGGCCACTGGGGCATGATGGCCATCGCGTGGGCACTATTGGCGTCATCCATCATTGGACTGGTGTTCAACACGGTCTATTCTGCTCGGCTCGCGGGCTACCCTCTGTACCGGCAGTGCCTGGACCTGCTTCCTTACATAACCCTTGGCACTGCGATGGCCGTTGCAGTATGGATCGTGGACAAACGTCTATCCGGGATAGGCATTGCTATCCGCCTGGGCCTCGATATGGCCACAGGCCTCCTGATTTATGTGGGTTCCAGTCACATTCTGAAGCTGCAAGCCTATCGCCGTGTACGGGACTTGATGATCCTCGCGCTCAAACGAAGCCCATGACGCGGGAGCCATACGCATGAAATCCGTGCCCGTAAAAGTCACCATTTGCATTGTCACGTGTAACCAGCGTGGTTACATCAGTGAATGCATCCAGAGTGTGCTCGACCAGGTCGTGGATGCCAGCGTCAGCATCCTAATCGGCGACGATGCGTCTGAAGACGGAACCAGCGATATCGTGGCAAAGTTCGCCGCCGAACACCCAGAAAAAGTAACGCACCTTCTTCGCTCACCCCGAATGGGGGCGTTTGCAAACATGCGTGACCTGATTGCACGGGCGGATGGTGACTTCATCGCACGCCTGGATGGCGACGACCACTGGCTACCGGGAAAACTAGAAAAGCAGATTGCCTATCTTCGCCATCACCCCGATTGTGCAGCCGTATACACCAATGCATTGACAGTCGATGAGGCAGGCAATCACGTGGGGCTGTTCAACGATATCCGCGATAGAACAATCGACCTGGCCTCAATGCTGCGAAACGGAAATTTCCTCAACAACAGTTCAGTGCTATTCCGACACTCCGGCAAGCAAGCCTGGTCCGAATGCAACACGCAGATTGACTACAGAATCCACCTTTGGCAGGCCCGACATGGCTACCTGGCACTGATTGGAGAACCACTGACCGCTTATCGAGTCAATGCTGCAGGCTCGATGTTGGCCGGAAGCAACGATCGCGTGCGCGACCTCTACTGGGAAGCCATCCTGAGCGTCCCGAGGAACCGTATCAGCGATGCAGATTTCACCGCCGGCCTGGCCAACTTCCTACGCATGATCACATTCCGAAGCATACGCACCCGCAACCCGGAACTTCTCCGAAAATGGATTCCGGTCGTGATCGCACATTCCCCCTGTTCGCGTTCACGCACCCTTTGGCTGGCAATGCTTGCGGTCGCGAAGACGGCCTTGCGCCTAACCTATTTAGGTATCAGACGAACCTTCCAGGGTCGGCGTTACCGTATCCTTCATCCTTGCTAAGACGAACCTCGCAGATTCATGCCTTCAAGCCATGACCCGAAATCATCCGGAAATCCTGTGCGCGTTCTGATGACAAGCACATCCTTTCCGTCGACCCCGGGGGACTGGCGCGGTGTGTTCATCCGTCATTTGACCGAAGCATTGGCGAGGCGCAAAGACATTCATCTTCGGTTATGGGCGCCACCTGGCCCATGCGCTGGCCCCGTGCAACGAAATTCCAACGCGCGTGA
The DNA here is from genome assembly GCF_003267965.1 of Oleiagrimonas sp. MCCC 1A03011. Classification (NCBI taxonomy): domain Bacteria; kingdom Pseudomonadati; phylum Pseudomonadota; class Gammaproteobacteria; order Lysobacterales; family Rhodanobacteraceae; genus Oleiagrimonas; species Oleiagrimonas sp. MCCC 1A03011. Next base: position 327,277 of record NZ_MSPY01000001.1, read on the forward strand.
AAACATGCGCCTTGCCACACTGATGGAACAGGGAGGCATTGCCCATCTGTTGCGCAACCAACGCGTACGGGGACTCATTGCGGCCATACGCCTCCTACGTGACTTGTATGCTGCATATCGTCGAGATGACGTCGACCTATACCATGTCAACTGGTTGCAATGCGCCATTCCGGTCCCATCGGATGGCCGGCCTGTGGTGGTGACCGTGCTCGGGTCAGACATGCAGTTCATCCGCATACCAGGTATGAAGGCATTGCTCCGGCGCGCTTTTCGCAGTCGAGCCGTTGCTATCTGCCCGAATGCGGGATGGATGCAAACTGAACTCGAAAAGTCTTTCGGAGACATTGCAACCATCCAGCCCGTTCCGTTTGGAATCGATCCACGCTGGTTTGAGATTGACCGGGGCAAAAGTCCCGCACAGCCGCACGAATGGCTGGTAGTCAGCCGCCTGACTCGAGCCAAACTCGGACCACTACTCGAATGGTGTGCTCCCCTGTTTGCGCGAGAAAGTAGGGAACTTCATCTGATCGGCCCGATGCAGGAAAACATCCACTTGCCCGATTGGGTCCGATACCACGGTCCCGCGAGCCCCGAAGACCTGTGCAACCGATGGTTCCCGCGCGCTACCGGCTTGATTACGTTGAGCCGCCATGCAGAAGGTCGCCCCCAGGTCATCCTCGAAGCCATGGCAGCCGGACTCCCCATTATCGCTTCTCGACTTCCAGCCCATGAAGGCCTAGTCCATGACAAACATACCGGTTACATCGTGGACAATCCCGAACAACTCGCCTTATCTGTCCAACGTGCCGAGAGTCACGAAACCACTTATCGCCTGGGGGCTCAAGCGCGAAAAAACGTGCATGAGACTCCGGGAACATGGGACGATACAGCCAAGCATTTCTGCACCATCTACCGCCACCTCCTGGAGAAGTCCTCAACGTGAGTCCTCACGTCATCCTCAGTGGTGCGCGCGGTTTCATGGGAACCCATGTATCGGAGCGCCTTCGTCATCGCGGATACACTCGTACGCTCATTGATCGTGACGGTATCCACCGCGACGGGGAGCCGCGCCGAACAGCGATGCAGCCACTGTCGGTAGACGATTACCGCAATATCCTGGCTGACGCCCATGCCTTCATCTGGATGGCCTGTTCCACGACCCCCAGAAACTCTGAAGGCCACCCTCTCGAAGAACTTGATGGAAACATACGCCCATTCCTGACCATGCTCGATGCATTACAGGAGCATCCAGACTGCCACTTGATCTATATCTCCACGGGTGGAGCAATGTATGGCGATATCCCTGAGGGGATTGCTAACGAAGAGCGGTGCATCAAGCCGAAGTCCTACTACAGCGCCGGCAAGGCCGCCTTGGAACACTTTGCCAGTGCATTTGCCAATCAGACCACTGCGCCCGTAACCATCATCAGGCCATCGAACGTTTATGGTCCCGGACAGCCCTACCGCCCGGGATTCGGAATCATTCCGGCTGCATTCTATGCACTCATGAAAGATCAAGCATTTCCCGTGTGGGGAGACGGTGGCGCAGTTCGCGACTATCTGTATATTGAGGATCTCGTCGACCTCTGCATGCTCGCCCTGGATCATCGCCCGACCGATTCACCCGTGCTTATGCATGCTGCAAGCGCAACCGGAATCCGCCTGGATGCATTGCTGGAAGAGATCGAGTATGTGGCGGGAAAAAAAGTCATTCGAGACATCACTGCCAGCCACTCGGTTGACGTCTCTCGAGTAGTACTTGGCAACGACGAAGCACATAGGCGTCTGGGCTGGTCACCCGTCACATCGCTGCCTGACGGACTCGCGCAAACTTGGGCATGGTTTTCGGAACACTACGCATGACAAACACGCCGGTGTGTTCCATTTGCATCGCGAACTACAACGGTGAGCGCATGCTCACCGAATGTATCGACTCGGTACTTGCGCAGCAAAACGGACCGGACATTGAAATCATCGTGCACGACGACGCGTCTACCGATGAGTCGCTGCATATCCTCGCCAGGTATCCAGACGTTAAGGTTATTGCCAGCCGGGAAAACGTCGGGTTCTGCGTCGCCAACAATCGCATGGTAGAGGTGGCAAGAGGGGAGTTCGTTCTGCTGCTGAACAATGATGCCGCACTCTTCCCCGATGCACTGCATACCTTACTTGACCATGCTCGCACTCATACTGAGTGCGGCATTCTGAGCCTTCCGCAGTACACTTGGAATCGTGGAGAACTAGTTGACCGGGGATGTCTACTGGATCCGTTCTACAACCCCGTTCCCAATGTGCGTGCCAGACGTTTGGATGTGGCGATGGTCGCCGGTGCGTGCCTATGGATCCGGCGATCACTGTGGTGTGACATCGGCGGATTCCCCGCCTGGATGGTATCCCTCGCAGAGGACATGTACCTGTGCTGCGAGGCGCGCCGTCGGGGCCTGTCAGTCCAGGTGCCGAATGCAAGTGGATACAAACACCACCAGGGGCAGAGCCTCGGCGGCAACAAACCCATCCGGGGACGCCTGCACTCAACCTATCGTCGCCGCGCACTCAGTGAATTCAACAAAACCGCCGTCCTGATGCTGTGCACGCCATGGCCATCGCTCGTGGTTATGCTTCCCGTGCACTCGTTGACGCTCATATTTGAAGGACTCATTCTCACCGCCCTTCGCCGGGACTTGAAACTCTTCCAGCGCGTGTACGCAAACACGTTGCTGAGACTGTGGAGAGATCGTGGAAAGCTTCGAGCGCTCAGGCGCGCGCAACGTACTCACTGGCGTTCAGGAAACCATTCATATTTTTCCGCATTTACGCTTGTACCACGCAAACTCGTGTTGTTGTGGCGATATGGCGTCCCCAATCTGCGTTAATCAGAGCGGTTTGCGGAATAGAAAGAAAGGCTCGTCAGGATTAACCCCATAGCGATGTGAATCGACATCAGCCAACAAGTCCTGGTGCGTCTTAACTCGATTTTCCAGCGCTCCCGCCGCAACCAAGCGCGTAAAGATATCTCGCCCAAACAACCTCACATGGTCTTCCTGACCATAGATTTCCCTGCGTGCGTCAGTAAACTTGATACCTGGATCGCTGAACGTATGCTGCAACACCCTGCTATACGGCGTCTGCACAATGGCGCACCCTCCGGGGCGCAGCACGCGAGAAATCTCACGCATCGCCAATCGATCGTCATCGACGTGTTCAAGCACATGGTTGGCAATGACAATATCGAATGACTCCGCCTTGACCGCAATCGAATGTAGATCCATGCAATGGATGTCATCGCCCCCGGGATGAAGATCAGCCTTCACATACAACCGAGGTTGTTGACTGCCGACCAGCTTCGCCAACCGCTTTTCTGGAGCGAAATGCAATATATCGGCGCTGCGGAATTCATCCCATACCCCGCTGGCCCGAAGATATAACAGCAAATGTCTTTCCCGATCATGTGCACCACAGCAAGGACACTCAAACTCATCGAGATCGCTGCCGACTGTTTTCAGTGCCCGCATTGCATTCGGCATGGAACGAGACCCACCACGGTACGGAAGGAATCCACCGCTGGTTTGCCCACATACACAGCAATAACGGTTTTGTGGCGTGAGCCATCGATACCAGACCACTTTAAATAGCTTGAATGCATTCACAGCTTTCATGTACGCCTCGGCCAGAATGGCCCTAACGCCTAGTATTCATGAGTATGGATGGCCCAGCCTGAGCAAATCGGACAGGCGGTGAGGTCGGACTCACGCACCTTCATCCTTTGACAGACGCGATCGGCGCACAGCCTGCATACGGTAAAAGGCCGGCATGAACGTTCCGGCCGGCAACAGCCCAATCAGCTTCCCGAGCACATTCACGATCAAGACCCCTAGCACCAACAGCGGCAACAAAAAAACAAACACCCGATACTTGGTCAGTATGGTCTCCATAATGTCGGCAAGGGCAAGACTTCCCAGCAGCGCAGCCGTTTCCACTGGCTTGAGCTGCCCCTGGAGATACTCCACTTCGAAACCAGCCAGATCCAGGCATGTGATCAAGCCGTGTTCCGTGAAGCGCTGGAAATCGTAGGGAGCATCATGGATCGGGTATATAAACGGGACCCAGATCACCATCTTCCCGCCATCACGCAATACCCGAGCGCATTCGTCCAACGCGCATTGCGGCTCTGGAACATGCTCAAGCACATCTTTCAGCACGACTGCGTCCACGCTTGCCGTAGCAATGGGCAGGTGCCGTGCATCGGCGTACAGATCAGGCCGCGTAGCGTAAAGAGCCAGCGCAGTGTCTGGGTAGTCTAATCCGATGTACTTGATCTCAGAGGAAAAATATCGCCGCAGACGTCCTCCGGCGCAGCCGATGTCCAACACCCGGCCACGCAGTGGCTTGAGTACGCGACCAAGCGCTCGCCGCTCCTCACGCGCACTAAGCAGCCACTGGGGATGAATGGGGAGCATTCGAAAGCGCTTCAGCATCCGGCGAATCAGACGTGCCCGCATGATCGTCAGTCGTTCTTGCGATAGGTCAGAGCCGTAATCTGCTCGGAAACCAGACCTATGAGGAATACGATCACCGACGCGCTCCACAGCAATGTGCTCATATTGGTCAAGCGTCCTTCATGCAAGAAAGTCCATGCATAGTTCAGACACCCCAGCGCAAAGAACACCGCGCTCGCGGGCACAAACAACTTCAACGGCGAATACAGGGTCGCAATCTTGAAGATGATCAACAGAAACCGCAGACCGTCGCGCAGGGGCTTGATGTGGCTGGTCGTGCCGTCACGCTGCGCAACCTTGATCGGGACATAGGCCACGCCGTAGGCGCTGCGAAAGAAGGCCATCGTGCTGGTCGTGGGGTAGCTGAAGCCGTTGGGCAACAGATACAGAAACTGGCGAAACTTGTCCGCACGCACGGCGCGGAAGCCCGAGGTGAGGTCTTCGACACGATGGCCCGTGATGCGGCTGGCCAGCCAGTTGTAGAAGCCGTTCGCCAGGCCGCGGCCGACCCCGGCCTGACCGTCCCAGTCGCGAGCGCCCACGGCCATGTCGTATCCCTCGTCGAGTTTGCCCAGAAGACGCGGGATATCGTTCGGATCATGCTGTCCGTCGGCATCCATGAAGACCAGTATGTCGCCACTCGCGGCACGTGCGCCACGCTTGATGGCCGCGCCGTTGCCCATGGAATACGGCGACGAGAGGCATTGCACGCCATGACGTTCGCAAAGAGCCTCCGTGTCATCGGTGGAACCGTCGTTGACGACAATGATCTCGGCTTCGGGTTGCAGGGCCCTAAGATGCGGCAGCAATTCGGCCAGCGCCGCCGCCTCGTTCTTGGCTGGAAGGATGATGCTGATCAAGAAATTCGCCCCTTGCCGGTTGCCCGGATGATAGCGTGAAGCCACTTCGACCGGTCTGGCCCGGAGGGTCCGACGACCGACCGAGGCCGGAAACGCGACATGGTAGGCCGTTCCGGACACCAAAAGCCGCATCCGGGCTGCCCAAACCGCCGTATTTGCGGTAGATTCGTATCATATTCGGGGGATTACGAAACATTCTTATGGCAACTCAGATGCAGCCCCCGCCGCTCACGGGCTTGACCGGCATGGCCCGGCGGCTGGTTCTCGATGGCGTCCTTCAGGAAGCCGATGCCCGCTCGGCTGCGCAAAACGCGGCCGAGAAAAAGGTGCCGCTGACCAAGTGGCTGATCGAGAAAGGCATGGTCGACAGCGCGCAGATCGCACGCGTGACCAGTGCCGAGTTCGGCATCCCACTGATGGATGCTTCCTCGATTCCGGTCAAGCAGATGCCGCTGTCCAGCGTCAGCGAAGCCCTGATGACGAAACACAAGGTGCTGCCGCTGTTCAAGCGCGGCAAACGCCTTTTCGTCGGCGTATCCGACCCGACCCAGTCGCACGCGCTCGACGAGGTCAAGTTCCATTCCAACTGCATCGTCGAGCCGATCCTCATCGAGAGTCAGCAGCTGGCACGCACCATCGACCACGCGCTGGCCTCCGCCTCGACCACCATGGACGGTCTGGACGACGAGGAGGGACTGGACGAGCTGATGACCGAGTCCGGCGACCTGGAGCCGGCCGACAACTCGGGCGTCGACGCCACCGGCGGCGACGACACGCCGGTCGTGAAGTTCGTCAACAAGGTGCTGCTGGACGCGATTCGTCGCGGCGCCTCGGACATTCACTTCGAACCGTACGAATCCCAGTTCCGCGTGCGCCTGCGCATGGACGGCATCCTGCGCACCTCGGCCAAGGCGCCGATGGCGCTGAGCAGCCGCATTTCCTCGCGACTGAAAGTCATGAGCGGCCTGGACATCGCCGAGCGCCGCGTGCCGCAGGACGGCCGCATCAAGCTCAACCTGTCCAAGACCAAGGCCATCGACTTCCGCGTCAGCACCCTGCCGACCCTGTTTGGCGAGAAGATCGTGCTGCGTATCCTCGACGCGTCCGCGGCCAAGATGGGCATCGACAAGCTCGGCTACGAGGACGACCAGAAGCAGCTGTTCCTCGAAGCCATGCACAAGCCCTATGGCATGGTGCTGGTAACCGGCCCGACCGGCTCGGGCAAGACCGTGTCGCTGTACACCGCGCTCAACATCCTCAACACCGAAGGGCGCAACATCTCCACGGTCGAGGACCCGGTCGAAATCCGCGTCGAGGGCATCAATCAGGTCCAGCAGAACGTCAAGCGCGGCATGACCTTCGCCGCGGCGCTGCGCTCGTTCCTGCGTCAGGATCCGGACGTCATCATGGTCGGCGAAATCCGCGATCTGGAAACCGCCGAGATCGCGATCAAGGCCGCACAGACCGGCCACATGGTGCTGTCGACCCTGCATACCAACGACGCGGCGCAGACCGTGGCGCGCCTGATGAACATGGGCATCGCGCCCTACAACATCACCTCGTCGGTGACGCTGATCATCGCCCAGCGCCTGGGGCGCCGTCTGCACGAGTGCAAGACGCACCTCGAACTGCCGCCCGCCGCACTGCTGGCCGAAGGCTTCAGCCAGGAAGAAATTGACGAAGGGCTGCACATCTACGACGCCAACGGCTGCGATGGCTGCAATGAAGGCTACAAGGGCCGCGTTGGCGTCTATCAGGTGATGCCGATGCTCGAGGATATCCAGAAGATCATCCTCGAAGGCGGCAATGCCATGCAGATTGCGCAGGTCGCGCGCGAAGCCGGCGTCTCCGACCTGTTCACCTCGGCATTGCTGAAGGTCAAGCAGGGCGTCACCAGCCTGGCCGAAATCAATCGTGTGACCAAGGATTAACGACTCCGTCGTCCCGCCCCTGACCCCGGAACGACGGAACCATCGCATAACCAACGTGGAAGAACGTGCCTATGGCTACCGCCACTGCCACCAAAAATGCCGGCGCTTCGCGCGCCAGCGTGAGCAAGCTCACCATGTACGAGTGGGTCGCGCTGGACAAGCGCGGCAAGAAGATGAAGGGCGAGCTGCAGTCGAAGAATGCTTCGCTCGTCAAGGCCGAGCTGCGCCGTCAGGGCATGAACCCGCAGACCGTGCGCGAGAAGCCCAAGCCGCTGTTCGGTTCCACCGGCAGCCGCGTCAAGCCGCGCGACGTGGCCATCTTCAGCCGCCAGATCGCCACCATGATGGCCTCGGGCGTGCCGATGGTGCAGGCCTTCGAGATCATCGCCGGCGGCCAGCGCAATCCGCGCTTCAAGAACATGCTCACGGATATCAAGCAGACCATCGAGGGCGGCTCCACCCTGCATGAAGCGCTGGGCAAGTATCCGATCCAGTTCGATGAGCTGTTCTGCAATCTGGTGCAGGCCGGTGAATCGGCGGGTGTGCTCGATACCGTGCTGGATACGGTGGCCACGTACAAGGAGCGCATGGAGGGCATCAAGTCCAAGATCAAGAAGGCCCTGTTCTATCCGGCCATGGTCATGGCCGTGGCCTTCCTGGTCAGCATGATCATCCTGCTGTTCGTGGTGCCCGTGTTCCAGGATGTGTTCAAGAACGCCGGTGCCGCCCTGCCGGCGGCCACGCAGATCGTCATCAATGCATCGAAGTTCGTGCAGGCCTACTGGTGGCTGATCCTCCTGATCCTGGTGGGCAGCATCGTCGGACTGGTCATGGCCAACAAGCGCTCGCGGAAATTCGCGCACTTCCTCGATCGCATGCTGCTGCGCTTCCCCATCATCGGCAATATTCTTCGCCAGTCGGCACTGGCCCGTTTCGCACGTACGCTGGGCGTGACGTTCCAGGCGGGCGTGCCGCTGGTCGAGGCCATGGACGCCGTGGCCGGCGCCACGGGCAGTATCGTCTACGGAGACGCCGTGCGACAGATGCGCGACGATGTCGCGGTCGGCCATCAGATGCAGCTGGCCATGCGCCAGACCGGTCTGTTCCCGAACATGGTGGTGCAGATGACCGCCATCGGCGAGGAATCCGGCGCGCTGGACAGCATGCTGTTCAAGGTCGCGGAGTTCTACGAAGAAGAGGTCAGCAACGCCGTCGACACGCTGAGCACCCTGCTCGAACCGCTGATCATGGTCGTTCTGGGCGTGATCGTCGGCGGCATGGTGATCTCGCTGTATCTGCCGATCTTCAAACTGGCCGGCACGGTCTGATCGACCGCTCGGACGCATAATCATGAATCACCGGAAGGGGCGAGCATCACTCGCCCCTTCTTGCTTGCAGAACATCAACAGGGGTCCATCACGTCATGCTGCAGCCGCACCTGCTCGCCATCCTTCCATACTGGGCCTGGATCCTGGTCGGTGGCGTGCTCGGCCTGATGGTCGGGAGTTTTCTCAATGTCGTGATGTTGCGCCTGCCCGCGCGCATGGCGCATGCCTGGCGCAGCGAAGCACGCGAAATTCTCGAACTGGAAAACGTCGAGGAGACACCGCCGCCGGATCTGGTGCGCGAACCCTCGCACTGCCCGAAATGCAAGCACCGGCTCTCCGCGCTGGACAACATTCCCCTGTTCGGCTGGCTGCTGCTGGGCGGCCGCTGTCGCTACTGCAAAGCGCGCATCTCGATTCAGTATCCGCTGGTCGAACTACTGACCGCGCTGCTCAGCGCCGCCGTGATCTGGCGCTTCGGACCCGGCTGGGTCGGTCTCGCCGGACTGGCCTTCACCTGGATCCTGATGGCGGCATCGGGCATCGACTTTCGCACCCAACTGCTTCCCGACCAGCTCACGTATCCGCTGCTCTGGCTGGGACTGCTGCTCAGCTTACTGCCGATGTTCGTCCTACCACGGACCGCGATCCTTGCCGCCGCGATCGGCTATCTGAGCCTGTGGAGCCTGTACTGGCTGTTCAAACTGCTGACCGGCAAGGAAGGCATGGGGTACGGCGACTTCAAGCTGCTGGCCGCCCTGGGTGCCTGGATGGGGCCGATGGCGCTGCTGCCGATCATGCTGCTGTCCTCGCTGATTGGCGCCATCGTTGGCGTGAGCCTGATCGCGCTTCGCCGCCACCAACGCGACGTGCCGATGCCGTTCGGCCCGTTCATCGCCGCGGCAGGCTGGGTATGGTTCGTGTTCGGTCCTTGGCTGCTGCATGCCTACATGGCGACATTCGGACTGCGGTGAAACGCGCATGACCCGCAGCGCAACCAGCAATCAACACATGCATGCGCCCCCACACTGGGTCGCCGCGCTGACCGGCGGCGTCGCCGCGGGCAAGAGCGCAGTCGCCGAGTGTTTCGAGCGCCTTGGCGTCGCCGTCTACGATGCCGACGTGGCCGCACGCGACGCGGTTGCACCTGGAAGCGAGGGGTTGCGCGCCATCGTCATCGCCTTCGGCGCCGATGTGCTCGACGCGAACGGCGCACTCGACCGTCGCGCCATGCGTGAGCGCGTGTTCGAGAATGACGCTGCTCGGCAGCAACTGGAGGCCATCGTGCATCCCGCCGTACGCACATGGCTGCGCGACCGCGTGGATGCGGACCAGGGGCCCTACTGCCTCCTGGCGATCCCACTGCTTGCGGAAACCTGGCCGCAGTACGCATGGGTCGACCGCGTGCTGCTGGTCGACACGCCGGACGAAACCCGCCTGCAGCGACTGATGCGGCGCGACGACATCACGCCCGAACTCGCACGCAGCATGCTGGCTTCGCAGACCACTCGCGAGCGCCGCCTCGAACTCGCCGACGATGTCGTCGACAATGCCGGCACACCGGCGGAACTGGACGACCAGGTACGTGCACTGCACGAGCGCTATCTGCGGCTCGCTGCGGAGAAAGGCGAGAAGTCCTAATCCACCGACTCGGCCAGCAGCGCCATGATCGGCCGGTCGGCCGGCGTCAGTTGCTCGCGATCGAACGTTCTCGCGTCGACCCATTGCAGCGCCTGACCCTCGCAGGAACGCGGCTCGCCGTCCCAGTGCGTCACGCGCAGAGTCTCCAGATCCAGCTGCTTGTCGCCGTAACGCCAGGGAAATCGCGTCAACACCTCGCCGAGTTCGGCGTGGATGCCGAGCTCTTCGTGCAGTTCGCGCGCCAGCGCCTGGGCGGCACTCTCGCCGGGTTCGGCCTTTCCGCCGGGGAATTCCCAGAGACCTTCCAGCGACTTGCCCGGTGGACGCTGCGCCAGCAGCACGCGCCCCTGTCCATCGTTCAAGACGCCGGCGACGACGTGAATCGTCTCCGGCGTCGTTTCCAGCACGTCACTCACGCACGTATTCAACCGTGTCGAACGCGAAGGCATGGTTCTCGTCCTTGCGATGATGAACGCGCGAGACTTCCACCCAATCGCGGAAATTGACGCGCGGGAAGAATACGTCGCCGCCGTCGATATGGGTATCGACCCAGGTCAGATAGAGGCGCTGTGCGAACGGCAGCGTCTCGCGGTAGACCTCGCCACCGCCGATCACCATCAGTCCTGTACCCCCGGCCAGCGCTTGGGCCTCGGGCAGCGAGCGCACCGTCTCCTGCCCCGGGAACGGCGCACTGTGGCGCCGGCTGAGTACCAGATTGCTGCGGTCAGGCAGCGTGCGGCCGATTGAGACCGCTGTGTTGTAGCCCATCAGCACGTACTTGCCGACGGTCAGTTCCTTGAACCGCTTCAGGTCGTCCGGCAGATGCCACGGCATCTTGCCGTCCTTGCCGATCACGCTGTCGTTGTCCAGCGCTGCAATCAGGGAAATGGACATGGATTCTCCTGCAATGGAATGGAAAGCGGCACGCGCCGCGTCCGAATGCTGCGTGCAAGTTTACGTCCGAACGCGGACAGCGCCTACCGCACCATGAAGTCGTCGTTCACACCGCCACCACGGCCTTGATGGCCGGATGCGGTTCGTACCCCTCGAACTGCACGTCCTCGAAGCGGAAATCGCCGAGCGCGCGAACCTGCGGCGCCAGTTTCAACCGGGGCAGCGGTCGCGGCGTGCGGGTCAGCTGCTCGCGTGCCTGCTCGACGTGATTGGAATACAGATGCGCATCGCCAAGCGTGTGCACAAAGTCACCCACCTCCAGTCCGGTGACCTGGGCCACCATGTGCGTGAGCAGCGCATAGCTGGCGATGTTGAACGGCACGCCCAGGAAAATATCGCCCGAACGCTGGTACAACTGACAGGACAGCCGCCCCTCCGCGACGTAGAACTGGAACATCGTGTGGCACGGCATCAGCGCCATCTTCGGCAAGTCACCGACATTCCAAGCGGACACGATCAGACGCCGCGAATCCGGATTGCGGGCGATCTCGCGCACCACCCAGTCGATCTGGTCGACCACCTGTCCATTGGCGGCGGTCCAGGCACGCCACTGCCTGCCGTAGATCGGGCCGAGATCGCCGTTCTCGTCGGCCCACTCGTCCCAGATACGCACCCCGTGCTCCTTCAGGTAGGCGATATTGGTGTCGCCGCGCAGGAACCAGATCAGTTCGTGGACGATGGACTTCAGATGCAGTTTCTTGGTCGTGACCAGCGGAAAACCCTGCCGCAGGTCGAAGCGCATCTGCCAGCCGAACACGCTGCGCGTTCCGGTGCCGGTGCGATCCGACTTGGGCGTGCCGTGATCAAGGACATGGCGTAGAAGATCGAGGTAGGTCTGCATGCCGCAAGGATAGCCCAAGCGCAGCGTCCGGTCGCGAGCGAGGGAAACGCCGGGGCATGACGAGCGTCACTCGAATGTGCCCCTTGCCCCGCCTAGAATCGAGGGTCTCCACTCCCGCACAAGGAATGCACATGGCCCAGTGGTTTTTCAGCTACAACGGCGAACAGGTCGGCCCGATGGACGATGCCGCCGCCCGCGAACAGGCGGCCCGCCGCCCCGAAGGACACTGCTGGCGCGAAGGCTTCGGCGCCTGGCAGCGCATTGCCGACACGCCCGAACTGCGCACCGGCGGCAGCGCCATCGCGCCCCCTGCCGCTCCGCCGCCGATGGCAACCGGCAGTGCCGACGAGATCGACTACCGCATCGTCGGCACTGACATGCAGTTCGTCGAGATCGAGCTGGACCCGGGCGAAAGCGCCGTCGCCGAGGCCGGTGCGCTCATGTACAAGGACGCAGCCGTGAACATGGACACCGTGTTCGGCGACGGATCGCACAGCGGCCAGGGCGGCGGCTTCATGGACAAGCTGCTGTCGGCCGGCAAGCGCGTGGTCACCGGCGAGAGCCTGTTCACCACCGTGTTCACGCACGGCGGCGCGGGCAAGGCGCACGTGGCCTTCGCCGCGCCCTACCCCGGCACCGTGATGGCGATGAGACTGTCCGAGCACGGCGGCCGCCTGATTTGCCAGAAGGACAGCTTCCTGGCCGGCGCGCGCGGTGTGCAGCTGGGCATCTTCTTCCAGCGCCGCATCCTCACCGGCCTGTTCGGCGGCGAGGGTTTCATCATGCAGAAACTGGAAGGCGACGGCTGGGTCTTCGTCCATGCCGGCGGCACCGTGATCGAGCGTGAGCTGAAAGCCGGCGAGCGCCTGGACGTGGACACCGGCTGCGTCGTCGCCTTCCACGACACCGTGAGCATGGACGTGCGCACCGTCGGCGGCATCAAGAGCATGCTGTTCGGCGGCGAGGGCATGTTCCTGGCCACGCTGACCGGTCCCGGCAAGGTCTGGCTGCAGTCGCTGCCGTTCTCGCGCATGGCCGGCCGCATGCTCGCCGCCGCGCCGCAGGGCGGCGGCGAACGGCGAGGCGAAGGTTCGATTCTCGGCGGTCTCGGCGACCTGCTCGGCGGCGACCGCAACTTCTGATCAGGACTTCTCGGCGTCGGGCTTCGTTTCCGCCTGCACGACCCGGCGCTCCGGAACCGGCGCCCGACGCGAGAGCCACAGCAGCCACAGGCCGACCAGCACCAGCGGCACGGACTGCACCTGCCCCATCGTGACCCAGTTCGTGCCGAACAAATAGCCAGGCAAGCCATGATGGCCGAACTGCGGATCCGGCATGCGCACGAATTCAACCGCGATACGGAAGCAGCCGTACATCAGCGCGAACAATCCGGAAATGCGGAACCGCGGCCGCGGCTTGCGCGAGTACAGGTACAGCACGGTGAACATCACCACGCCCTCCAGCAGCAGTTCGTACAGCTGCGAGGGATGCCGCGGCAGCATGCCGTAGCGCTGCCAAGTCGCCTGCCAGCCCGGATGATGAACCAGGAACTCCAGATCCTCATTGCGCGCATCCGGAAACATGACCGCCCACGGCAGGTGGGTCGGCTTGCCCCACAGTTCGCCGTTGATGAAATTGCCCAGCCGCCCCAGTCCCAGACCGATCGGCACCAGCGGCGCGACGAAATCGACCGTGTCCATGGGATGCACCTTGTGGCGGCGCGACCACCACCAGCCGGCCAGCAGTACACCGAGCAGCCCGCCGTGGAACGACATGCCGCCGTCCCAGATGCGGAACAGCGCCAGCGGGTCGGTCCACAGCCAGTCCGCCGGGCGGTAGTAGGTCGCCATGTACCAGATGCGCCCACCGGCGATCACGCCCATCATCAGGAAGAACAGCAGATCGCTGTAGGCGTTGGCGCTGACCGGCAGGAACCCTCTGCGACGGCGGCGTTCGCCGAGGAACCAGGCAGCGGCGAATCCCAGCAGGTACATCAATCCGTACCAGTGCACCTGAAGAGGCCCCAGACGCAGGGCAACCGGATCGATGTGGTCAACGAAGGGTTGAATCATGGACGAGAAATCCGCGCGCAAAGCACAAGTTTAGCGACGTTGACGCACGAAGCCAGTCCCGACCGACGCGCACGCCGGAAGCTACCCCCGGTCGAGGCTATAATGCGCGCGGGGGTGAGCTTGTTTCAAAATCATTGGGGGTAGGGGGGGGAATCCATGCAACTGCGTTTTCTGCGCCTTCTAGCCGCATGTGCCTGCGGCCTGTACTTTACCGGCACCGGCGCCGCCCAGGCCTTCCCGTCCAGCGCGACGATTCCGCTGAAAGACTTCGCGCGACACCCCGGACTCAGCGACCCGGTGCTGTCGCCCGACGGCAAGTACCTCGCCGTTCGAACCGATGATCCTGACGGCACGCATCACTCGGTCGTGGTCTACCGACTGGCCGACATGCACGTCATCAGCATCCTGAAGATGCCGCAGTACGAACTGCCCCTGGACATCACCTGGGTCAGCGCAACGCGTCTGGTCATCACCAAGGGCAAGGCCATGGGTTCGATCGGCAAGCCCATCAATCTCGGCCAGATCATCGCCTCCGACTACGACGGCAAGAACCAGCGCTACCTCTACGGCTACGACGCCAAGGGCAAACGCGCGGCCAATCGCGCGCGCGATGAGGGCTTCGGTACGCTCGCGGGTCTTCCCGACAAACCGAACGATCACTTCTATATGGACGTCTCGTTGTGGGACAACGAGAACATCAGCTCGATCTACAACGTCAATGCGGCGCGGAACACGCGCCATCTGGTCTCCGACATCGACCAAGGCGGCATGAATTTCCTGATCGACAAGGCGGGTCAGGCCACCTACGCCTTCGGCGTCAACACACAACAGGATTTCCGCGCCTTCCGCAACATCGACGGCCACTGGACTCCGTTGCCGGATAAGCTCGTGGGATCGCACTTCAAACCGTTCGCGTACACCCCGGACGAGAAGAAGATCTATGCCTACTCCAGCAAGGATGGCGGCCCATACCGCCTGATCCAGGCCGACGCGGACGCCAGCCATCCGGTTACCTTGACCGCCGACCCGTTCGCCAGTTTCGGCGGCTCGCAATGGTCGCCACCGCCCTACAAGCTGTTCGCGGTGACCAACCTCACCGGCATCCCCAAGGCGCACTTCCTGCAGCCGCAACTGCCCTCGGCCAAGCTGTACAAGGCGCTGAGCAAGGCGTTCCCCGGGCAGTACGTCAACTTCATCGCCTTCAGCCAGGACGGCATGACCCTGCTGTTCTCGACGCTCAGTGATCGCAATCCGGGTTCGTACTATCTGCTCGACCGGCACCACAACAAGGTGCGCAAGCTGTTCGATGCCGCGCCGTGGATCCATCCGCAGCAGATGTCCGAGCGCCGCTCGTTCCGCTTCAAGGCCAGCGACGGCTTGATGCTCGAAGGCATCCTGACCCTGCCCAAAGGCCGCAACCCGTTGAACCTGCCAATGATCCTGCTCCCGCACGGCGGACCGTACGGCATCCACGACGACTGGCTGTTCACCGATGGTGCGTGGGACGCGCAAATGCTCGCCAGCCGCGGCTATCTGGTGCTGCAGGTCAACTTCCGCGGCTCGGGCGGACGCGGCCCGGCCTTCGAGCAGGCCGGCTACATGAAGTGGGGTACCCGCATTCAGCAGGACCTGATCGACGGCGTGAAATGGGCCATCGCCAAGCAGTACGCCGATCCGAATCGCATCTGCGTGTACGGCGCCAGCTTCGGTGGCTACTCTGCGATGATGACCGTGGTGCGCGCACCCAAGCTGTTCAAGTGCGCCATCGGCTACGCGGGTGTCTACGACCTGGACATGCTGTACCACAAGGGCGACATCCGCTATCTCCGCAGCGGGCGCAACTACCTGCACATGGTGATCGGCGACGATCCGAACGCGCTGGAGAACAACTCCCCGGTCGCCCAGGCGGGCAAGATCGATGTTCCCGTGCTGCTGGTCCACGGCAAGGACGACACCCGCGCGCCCTACGCCGGCGCCAAGGAAATGCGCGACGCGCTGGAGAAGGCAGGAAAGCACGTCGAGTGGATGGCCAAGTCCGGAGAGGGCCATGGCTTCTACGACGAACAGAACAACATCGATTTGTTCACCAAGATGCTCGCCTTCCTGAAGACGAACATCGGCCCCGGTGCACCGGTGGCCAAGCCGGCGCAGGCATCGAACTGAGATCGGTTCACCCGCATCCGGATATGAAAAAGGCCCGCTCACGCGGGCCTTTTTCATGATTCGCGGAACTGCGGTTCAGAACAGGCGCGGTCCGAGCAGCAGCCCCCAGCACAGCGCGACCAGCAGCATCAGCAGGAAGACCGCCGCCGACCCCATGTCCTTGGCGCGTCCGGCCAACTCGTGGAATTCCGGGCTGACCTTGTCGACGACCGCCTCGATGCCCGAATTCAGCAACTCCGCGCTCATCACCATCAAAGGCGTGCCGGCCAGCAGGATCTTCTCGACCGCGCCGTTACCCAGCCACAGGCCGAGCGGGATCAGCACCAGGGACAGGTACAGCTCCAGCCGGAACGAGGCCTCGTGCCGATAAGCCGCGGACAACCCCTTCGCCGACCAGGTAAAGGCTTTCCAGATTTGTCGCGGACCGCGTGATTCGGTGCTGGCCATGGTTCGTTTCCCGATTTGCACAAGTGGGAACGAGCGCTCGCGCAACCGCGCCAGACGCTGACAGCGACACACGGTCCGCAGCACGTTCCCGTAAGCGCGGCATGATGCCATACGCATCCGGGATCACGCCTCGATCGGCGCACTTTGCCATGCTGCACCGCATCAAGGAAGCGCGTGCCGATCAGGTACTCTTGAGGAAATGTGCCTCGCAGAAGGCACGATACGAAAGCACGACATTGGGGAGGCGGCTGCGCGCCGTCAGGGTTCAACTGACCGTCACAGCGGAAACATTATGAGCAACGCACCACAAGCACCTGTTTCGCAAACACGCTCGTTCACGACCGTGTTCCTGATCGAGATGTGGGAGCGCTTCGGCTACTACGGTATGCAGGCGCTGATCATCTACTACATGGTCCAGCGTCTCGGCTTCGCCGACGATCGCGCCAATCTGACCTGGAGCGCCGCCGCCGCCCTGATCTACGTCGCTCCCGCCATCGGCGGCTGGGTCGGCGACAAGATTCTCGGCACCCGCCGCACCATGCTGCTGGGCGCCACCATCCTCGCCGCCGGCTACGCGCTGATGGCCGTACCCACCGAAAGCGTGTGGTTCCTGTATTTCGCGCTGGGCGTGATCGTGGTCGGCAACGGCCTGTTCAAGCCCAACGCCGGCAACCTGGTGCGCAAGATCTACGAGGGCGACGATTCCAAGATCGACAGCGCCTTCACCATCTACTACATGGCGGTCAACATTGGCTCGACCATCTCGATGCTGCTGACGCCCTGGATCAAGGACTACGTCAACGACACCTGGGGCCACGAACTGGGCTGGCACGCCGCCTTTGCGGTCTGCTGCTTCGGCCTGCTCCTGGGCCTGCTGAACTACTCCTTCATGCGCCTGACCATGAGCCATGTCGGCTCGCCGGCGGACGACAAGCCGGTGCAGTGGAGCAAACTCGGCGCGGTGCTCGGCCTGAGCGCGCTGGCGGTGCTGGCCGCGGCCGTCATCCTCAACTACGAGGGCGTCGCGCGCGCCTTCGTGATTCTCGCCGGCATCGTGGTCGCCGCGATCTTCATCTACCTGATCGTGATCGGCAAGAAGAACGAGCGACCGGGCCTGATCGCCGCGCTGGTGCTGACCGTGCAGACGGTGTTCTTCTTCGTCTTCTACCAGCAGATGTCGACCTCGCTGAATCTGTTCGCGCTGCGCAACGTCGACTGGAGCTTCAATCTGTTCGGCGCCCATCTGTGGACCTGGAAACCGGCGCAGTTCCAGTCCTTCAATCCGATCTGGATCATGGTCCTCAGCCCGATCCTGGCGTGGCTGTATACCAGCGCCGGCAACAAGGGCAAGGATCTGTCCATCGCCGCCAAGTTCGCCCTCGGCTTCGCCGCGGTGGCGATCGGCTTTTTCATCTACAGCGCCGCGCCGCACTTCACCACGCAGCCGGGCAAGGCCAGCTCCTGGATCATGGTCTGGGGCTACGGCTTCTCCTCGCTGGGCGAATTGCTCGTGAGCGGCCTGGGTCTGGCCATGATCGCCCGCTACGTGCCGGCGCGCATGGGCGGCTTCATGATGGGCGCGTACTTCGTGGCCTCGGGCATCTCGCAGTACCTGGGCGGCGTCGTGGCGAACTACGCCAGCGTGCCCAGAGACATCACCGAGCCGCTGCAGACCATGCCCATCTACACCAACCTGTTCTTCAAGCTGGGCGTGGCCGGCGTGATCTGCACCCTGATCGCGCTGTCCGTGCTGCCACTGATGCGCAAGCTCAACATGCAGCATCACGAGCACAACATCGCCACCGATACCGGCATGCCGACGATCGGCTCGGAAGAGTAAGTTCGAGGCAATACGCTTCGCGAAGGGCCGCCGGTACATCCGGCGGCCTTTTTCTTTTGCGCTAGGATGAAGCCGCTTCCAACAGGCGAATCTCCGTGCACTCCCATTCCAACGCTCTGCGCACCGGACCGCGCGCACTGGCCCGCTCCCTGGCCTGGCTGCGGATCTCAGCCATCGCCGGCCAGTGCATCTGCATCTTCATCGTCTACCTGTGGCTGGACATGGCGATCCCGCTGCTGGCGCTGCTGATCGGTGTCGGCGCACTGGCCATCTTCGCCGTCTTCGCCGCCTGGCGCCTGCAGCGCACCTGGCCGCTGAGCGAACTGGAATGCGTCGGCCACATCCTCGTCGACACCCTCGTGCTGAGCTACCTGCTGTACCTGACCGGCGGCGCGAGCAATCCGTTCATCACCCTGATGCTGGTGCCAATCGGACTCAGCGCGGCGGCGCTGTCCACCGGCGCCGTGCTGGGCGTGGCGGTGATCTGCGGACTGGCCTACCTGGTTCTGCTGCTGTGGTCGATGCCGCTGCCGCCAATCCACACCTACGGCTTCACCGATTTCCGCCTGCTGGTCGCCGGCATGGTGATGAACTTCATCATCATGGCGTTGCTGCTGGGCGTGTTCATCTCGCGGCTGGCGCAGGCGCTACGCGATCAGCAGGGCGAGGTGCAGCGTATCCGCGAACGTGCGCTACGCGACGAAGGCATCCTCGCCATCGCCACCCAGGCCGCCAGTGCCGCGCACGAGATGAACACGCCGCTCTCGACCATGCGCACCCTGCTGCCCGAACTGCGCCGCGAGCACACCGACGATGCACAGCTCAACGAGGACCTGGAGCTGCTGCAGTCGCAGGTCGAGCGCTGCCGCGACAGCCTGCGCGAGATGGTCAGCTTCGGCAAGGCGCAACTGTCGCAGTCCCCGGAAAAGGTGAGCATGCAGCGCTTCGTGCAGGACTGTCTGCAGCGCTTCCGCCTGTTGCGCCCGGAGACCGATGTGCAACTCACGCTGAAAGCGCCGCCCGAATTCATCCTGCACATGCAGCCCGGCCTGTGCCACGCGCTGATCAATCTGCTCAACAACGCCGCCGACGCGTCCGCCAGCACGGGACACGACGAAGTGTTCCTCGATGCACGCATCAACGGCCCCTGGTTCGAGCTCGCCGTGCGCGATCACGGTCCCGGCTTCGCCGATCTCGACACCCTGACTGGACTGGGCTACACCCAGAAGCAGACTGGCCTGGGCCTAGGCCTGGCGCTGGCCGAGGCGACCGCCGAACGCATGGACGGCGAACTCGTCGCGCACAACGTGGACGGAGGCGGCGAAATCCGTCTGCGCCTGCCGATTTCGGTCTACTGAAGCCGCACAAGCAACGGCAACTGCACACGCATCCGGTACACTTTCCGCCATCATGAATGCTTCCGACGCCAAACTGCTCATCGTCGACGACGACGTCACTTTTGCCCGCGTGCTCGCCCGCGCGCTCGCCTCGCGCGGCTTCCAGATCGAGATCGCCCACGATACCGACGATGCTCTGGCACAGGTGCAGCGCCTGCAGCCGGACTACTGCGTGCTGGACCTGAAGCTGGGCGAGCAGAGCGGATTGCAGCTGATTCCGCAATTGCGCCGTCAGGCACCGGGCATGCGCATCCTGCTGCTGACCGGCTACGCTTCCATCGCCACGGCCGTGGAAGCGATCAAGCGCGGCGCGCATGACTACCTGTCCAAGCCGGTCGACGCCGATGCGGTTGTCCGCGCATTGACGGGCGGGCAGCAGGAAAACCACGGCGAGAACGACGATCTTGTCGGCACGACCTCCGGCCCGCTGCCGCTGCGCCGCCTGGAATGGGAACACATCCAGCGCGTGCTCAACGAGTGCGAAGGCAACATCTCCGAGACCGCTCGCCGGCTCGGCATGCATCGCCGCACGCTGCAACGAAAGCTCGCCAAGCACCCTGTTCGCGAGCGGCCGCACGAACGCGACGAATGAACCTCAGCCGCACGCGCTGACGCGATCCAGACGCACGATCTGCTCGGCATCCAGTTTCAGCTGCGTCGCACCCGCCAATCCTGCCACAGCACCGGGCGTCAGCGCGTTCTTGCCAAGATCGTCCGCACTACGGTACTTGCCAAGCAGGGAATCGCTGACCGGTGCGAGATAGCTGATGACGCCGAGCGACTACAGCGCCTTCTCGTAATCGACGCGCTCCACCAGGTTGTACCCGGACCGTCTCAACGGCCCCTTACTGCAGCGAGCCGGATCAGCGCGGCGCAGCGTCCAGCAGCGGTTTCAGGGCCTCCCAGACATTCTTCAGCACACGCGGCTCGCCGGCCGCAGTGGGATGCAGGCCATCCGCCTGCATCAGTGCGGGATCGAGCGCAACGCCATCAAGGAGAAACGGCACGAGTCCAGTGTGGTACTGCTGGGCCAGATCGACGTAGACGTTGCGTAGCGCATCGCGATAGCGCGGGCCGTAGTTCACCGGCAGCTCGATGCCCAGCAGTAGCACACGCGCGTGGGCCTTCTGACTGGCCTCGATCATGGCCGCGAGGTTATCGCGCATGCGGTCCAGCGGCAGCCCGCGCAGTCCATCGTTGGCGCCAAGTTCCAGCACCACGATCTGCGGTCGGTACTGTTTCAGCAATGCAGGCAGACGGTTGCGTCCGCTCAGACTGGTCTCGCCGCTGATGCTGGCATTGATTGCCCGCCACGGCGGCCGCATATTCTGGAGACGGCCGTCGAGCAGATGGACCCATCCCTGCTCGGCGGCGATATTGTGGGCCGCAGACAAAGAATCCCCCAGCACCAGCACCGTACGCGGCGCAGCCGCCTGTGCAGGCAACGCAAACGACGCCAGGATGCAGAGGGTCCAAAGGGCATTCAGCAACACGGGAAGACGACGCATGACGGAATCCGACAAAGTGGCGCTCGATGCCCGCGATGTTAGCAAGCATGTCGTGGGACCGGCCGGTCGCATCGACATCCTCGACAGCGTGACGCTGCGCGTGCCGCAGGGCGAGAGCCTGGCCATCGTCGGTGCATCCGGCTCCGGCAAGACCACCCTGCTCGGCCTGCTGGCCGGCCTGGACACGCCCAGCAGCGGCGAGATCCATCTGGACGGCCACCCCCTGCACGACAGCGACGAGGAAACCCGCGCGGCCCTGCGTCGGCAGCTGGTCGGCTTCGTGTTCCAGTCGTTCCACCTGATGCCCGCCCTGACCGCCGAAGAGAACGTCATGCTGCCGCTGGAACTGGACGGTGCCGAAGACGCGCGCACCCGCGCGCGCGACGCGCTGGACGCCGTCGGACTGGGCGCTCGCCGGAGCCACTATCCGCACCAGCTGTCCGGTGGCGAGCAGCAACGCGTGGCGCTGGCGCGCGCCTTCGTGCACCAACCGCGCATCCTGTTCGCCGACGAACCGACCGGCAACCTCGACCGCCGCACCGGGAACAAGGTCTGCGAGCTGCTGTTCGAACTCAACCACAGCCACGCTACGACACTGGTACTGGTCACCCACGACACGCAGCTGGCGGATCACTGCATGCACGTGGCTGAACTGGACGACGGACGCCTGCGGGAGCCGGCATGAAACTGCTGCGCCTGGCCCTGCGCACGCTGCGCCGCGAATGGCGCCTGCCGGAGCTGCGCACGCTGGCGGCGGCGCTGGTGCTGGCCGTGGCCGCGCTGGGTGTGGTGGCGACGCTTTCGGCGCGGGTCGAACACGGCATCGTCGCCAGCGCCGCCGAACTCATCGGCGGCGATGTCGGCGTCCACGGCGCGTCGCCGCTGCCCGAATCGTTCGCGGCCCGCGCAAAGCAACTGGGCCTGAAGATCAGCCGGGACGCTACATTCCCCAGCGTCGCCTTCGCCGGCGATCGCAATCAGCTGCTGGACGTCACTGCGGTCGATGCCGCCTATCCGCTGCGCGGCCGACTGCGGGTGCAGGACGCCGAGGGCCACGAGCAAGCTGCTCACGGTCCCGCGCCCGGCGCGGTGTACCTCGATCATCGCGCGCTGACGGACCTACACCTGACCATTGGCCAACCGGTGCAGCTCGGCGGACAGACGCTGCGCATCGCGGCGCAGCTGAACGCGCTGCCCGATGGCGGCCAGCTGGTCACGATGGCGCCACGCGCGGTGATGAATCTGCAAGACGCCCATCGCGCCGGGCTGCTCGGTATGGGCAGCCGCGCCGGTCACGATCTGCTGATCGCGGGCGAACCGCCGCAAATTCGGCAATACGTCACCGAAGTGCGCCCGCTGCTGCAGAAGGGGCAGCGCCTGATTACGCCGCAAAGCACCCAGCAGCGTATGCGCGCCGCCTTCGACCGCGCCGGTGCGTTCCTGCGCCTGACCGCCTTGCTGGCCGCCCTGCTGGCAGGCGTCGCCATCGCGCTGGCCGCACAGCGCTACGCACGCCGCAAGACCGACGAGGTCGCCCTGCTGCGCGCACTGGGGACGCCACGCCGGCGCGTGCTGGGTCTGCTGGCCGCCACGCTGGCCGCGCTCGCGCTACCGGCGCTGGCGCTCGGCAGCGCTCTGGCGCTGGGGCTTTCGCAACTGGCTTGGCACCTCGCTGGCGAACTGCTCACCCGTGTGCCGACCCAACTGCCCTGGCTGCCGGCATGGGCGGCAGCCGGCATGGGACTGGCCGTGCTGATCGGTTTCGCCTTCCCGCCGCTGGCGCGTCTGGCCGACGTCGCGCCGGTGGCGGTATTCCGCCGCAGCCTTGCGCGACGCGTGCGGCGGTTCGACGTGCTCTATCTGCTGCCGGTACTGGTCGCCGTGGCGCTGATCTGGCTGCAGGCCGGCAACGCGCGACTGGGACCGATCCTGGCCGCCAGCCTGTTCGGCGTGGTCGCCGCGGCGGTGCTGCTGTCGCTTCTGCTGCTGTGGCTGGCGCGCCGCATCGCCCCGGGGGCGCATCCGGGACTGCGTCTGGGTCTGGCTGCGCTGGCGCGCCGGCGCGGGCTCAGCCTGATCCAGGCCACGGCGCTGTCGCTGGGACTCACCGCCCTGCTGCTGCTCGGCGTGATCGCGCCGTCGCTGCTGCAGGGCTGGCGCAACGAGCTGCCGCCGGACACACCCAACTGGTTCGTGCTTAACCTGCAAAACGATCAGCGCGCCGGCTTCGAGCAGGCGCTGCGCGACCTGCATGCCGACGGCCTGAACATGCTGCCGCTGGCCGTGGGCAAGCTGGTGTCGATCGATGGCCAGCCCATCGACCAGAGACCGCTGCCGAACCCGGACGCCAAGCGCTGGGCCGACCGTCAACTGCGTCTGTCCTGGACCGCCGCGCTGCCCTCCTCCAACCGCGTCGTCGCCGGCACCTGGCAGGGTGCCGATCCGCCGACGCCGATGGTCTCCATCGACGAACGCTGGCGCGATCTGTTCCAGCTGAAACCGGGCGACCGCATGACCTTCCAGGTCGGCGAAGCCACGCTGACCACGACTGTGTCCAGCGTGCGCAAGGTCGACTGGAGTTCGTTCCAGGTCAACTTCTTCCTGCTGCTGGACACCGCGCACGCGAGCCGGCTTCCGCATACCTGGATTGCCAGCTTCCATCTGCCTCGCGGCCAGTCCGGCGCACTGGCGACGCTGTCGCGCGACTACCCCAACCTCAGCCTGATCGACGTCAATGCCCTGCTGGACCGTGTGCGCGGCATCATCGACCGGGTCAGCGTCGCCGTGCGCTGGGTGCTGGGCTTCAGTCTGCTGGCCGGCATCCTGGTGCTGGCCGCGGCGCTGGCCTCCAGCGCGCGCGAGCGGGAACACGAGGCGGCCCTGCTGCGCACCCTGGGTGCGCACAAGTCGCAACTGCGCGTGGCCGCCGCCTGCGAATTCGCCCTGCTCGGCCTGATCGCAGGCATCACTGCGGCAGTGGGCGCGGCCGGGGCCGGTCTATGGCTGGCACGCGGGGTGTTCCGCATTCCGGGCTATCTGCCACCGTGGGAGCCGCTGCTCGTCGCCGCCGCAGCTGCGGCCCTTAGCGTGATGCTGATCGGCCTGGCCGGTACCCGCCGGGTGATCCGCACATCGCCACTCGAACTGTTGCGCCGCAGCTGAACGGAAACTATCCCACCGCGCGCATACGTCAACCGTTCACGGCCCTGTCGCGTTTTCCCGTTCACACCCCCGAACGAGGAAACGCACCATGCAACGCAAATTTCTGCTGTCTGCGCTCGCTACCGCCCTGATCGCCACAGGCGGCCTCGCCCTGGCGCAGCAAACCGCCCCGCCTGCCCCGCCCACGCCGCCGGCCCCGGCGAACCAGCCCATGAAGATGGGCGCGCCGCATGCCTGGAAGGGCCGCATGGGCGAACATCGCCACGGCCAGCGCGGCATGCATCGCATGGGGCGCCACCGCGGTCCGGCAGGTGCGGTCATCGCCGACCTGCATCAGCTGTCGCGTCTGTATAGGGCGGCGGGCAAGGCCGACCAGCTTCCGGCGCTGTACAAGGACGTGCTGAGCAAGACCCAGAATCCGATGGTGCGCAACTACGCCTACGACGCGCTGGCCCGCGCGCAGATGCGTCCGCGCAATCCCGACGCGGCCATCGCCACGCTGCGCAAGAGCCTCAACGAGAACCTGACGCGCCTCAACGCCATGAAGGCGAAAGCGCCGAAGTAATCCGACCCGCCCATCGGACCGACGCCCCGGCATCACGCGATGTCGGGGCTTTTTTCTTTCAGGGGGCCGACTCGACGCGATTGGACGACGCCGCGTCTTCGCCTTCGCGCTCCTCGCCCTTCACCCGGCGCCACAAGGCTTCCTGGCTGTCCAGGTCGCGCTCGGCCATCGACGTGCCCGACGCCTCCGCCAGAGCTTCCATGCGCCGGAAGCGGCGCTCGAATTTGGCGTTGGCATGGCGCAGCGCACGCGAGAAATCAACCTTGGCGTGACGCGTCAGGTTGACCAGCACGAACAGCACGTCGCCAATCTCGTCCTCCAGACGCGCGGCATCGCCGCCGGCGTCGAACTCGGCGCGCACTTCGGCCAGCTCCTCGTCGGCCTTCTCCAGCACCGGACGGTGATCGGGCCAATCGTAGCCCACGGCCGCGGCGCGCTTCTGCAGCTTCAGCGCCCGCTTCCACTCGGGCAGGCCGCGCGCGATGCCGGCCAGCGCGCTGCGATCTTCCTCGCCCTTGTCGCGCCGCTCATCCGCCTTGATCTGCTCCCAGGCGCGCGTCTGTTCCTCGGCATCCTCGAAGGAGGCATCGCCGAACACGTGCGGGTGACGCCGCACCATCTTGTCGCTGATCGATCCGACCACGTCGGCGAAATCGAACACCCCCGCTTCCTCGGCCATGCGCGCGTGGAACACCACCTGCAGCAGCAGATCGCCGAGTTCGTCGCGCAGGTCATCGTAGTCGCGCCGGTCGATGGCGTCGGCGACCTCGTAGGCTTCCTCGATCGTATAGGCGGCGATGGAGTCGAAGTCCTGCTGCACGTCCCACGGACAGCCGTGTTCGGGATCGCGCAAGCGCGCCATGATCGTCAGCAGTTCGTCGATGGAACGGGGATTACTCATGCTTCGAGTTCCGCGATGGTTGCGTGGCCGTCACGACGCCAGGCGCGCGGCCCAGTCGATGTCGGCGTCGCCGACGGCGATGAATTCGGGATTGAGCAGCGAGTCCTTGCGGTTGTAGCGCAGGGGTTCGCCGCTCAGCGTGCGCACGTCGCCACCCGCGGCTTCCAGCACGCAATGCGCGGCGGCCGTGTCCCATTCGGAAGTGGGACCGGCACGCAAATACAGATCGGCCTCGCCGCGTGCGACCAGGCAGAATTTCAACGACGAACCGCGCGCGATCAGCTCGTGCTCGCCCAGCCGCGTCAGCAGTTCGCGCTGCCGCTCGCTGCCGTGCGAGCGGCTACCGGCGATGGTCAGCGGCGCGGCGGCCTGGCGCGTTTGCAGCCGCTGCGGTTCCTCGCCGGGACGCTCCTGCCGGAACGCACCGTGGCCGTGGCGCGCGTAGTACAGGTCGCCGGTCACCGGCGTCTGCACCACGCCGAGTACGCTGCGATCACCCTCGATCAGGGCGATGTTGACGGTGAACTCGCCGTTGCGCTTGACGAACTCGCGGGTGCCGTCGAGCGGATCGACCAGCCAGTAGCGTTCCCAGCCGCGCCGGGTTTCCCAGGCGATGTCGACCGACTCCTCCGACAGCACGGGGATCTCCGGCGTCAGTGCGCGCAGGCTGTCGACGATGATGCGATGCGAAGCCAGGTCGGCCTCGGTCAGCGGCGAGTCGTCGGCCTTCTGCTCGACGTCGAAATCGCGCTTGTAGACACTGAGGATCGCATCGCCGGCGCGACGCGCGATGTCGATGACGGAGGCGGTCAGCGCGTCGCCGCGCAGGGAGTCGTTCATGTCCTTCCTTCAGGGTCGATACCGGCCGGCGAGGTATTCGCGGGCCATGAACAGCGCCGCGATGGAGCGGCCCTCGGTGACGTCTTCGCGCGCCATCAGGTGATGCAGTTCCGACAGTTTCCATTCCACCACTTCGAGCGGCTCCGGTTCGTCGCCTTCGAGTTTCTCCGGATACAGCTCCTGTGCCAGCACCACATTGGTGACATGGCTCATGTACGCCGGTGACAGCGACAGCGAACCGATGTGGCGCAGCGAACGCGCGCCGAAACCGGCCTCTTCCTTCAGCTCGCGGTTGGCGGCCTGCTCGACGCTCTCGTCGCGGTCCATGCGCCCCTTGGGCAGACCCAGTTCGTAGTGGTCGAGGCCGACGCTGTACTCGCGCACCAGCAGCACGGTGTCGTCGTCGCGCATCGGCACGATGATGACCGCGCCCAGCCCGGAACTGAGCAGGCGCTCGTGGGTGCGCCGTTCACCGTTGGAGAATTCCAGATCCACTTCCTCGATGTGCAGGAAGCGGCTGCGCTCGACCTTGCGGGTGTCGTGGATGATCGGATACTTGCGGCTCATTCCACCATTGTACGCCCGCTGGGATGTCAGGTCCGCTGCAGGCGTCGCAGCACCGTCTCGTGCAACGCCGGCACGGCGGCAAGCACGCTGCGCGTGTCCAGTCCGGGCTCGTTGCCGTCCAGATCGCTGAACACGCCTCCGGCTTCGCGCACGATCACCGCCAGCGCGGCGATGTCGAGGATGTTCACGTCCGACTCGACCACCACATCCAGGCCGCCGCGCGCCAGCAGATGGTAGTGACAGAAGTCGCCGTAGCCGCGGATGCGGTTGCTGTCGCGGATCAGCTGCCCCAGTGCGTCCCAGCGCGCGTCGGCGGTCAGCGTGGCGACATTGCCGGTCGAGATCGACGCCTGCGCCAGCGTGTCCGTGCCGGCCACATGCACGGTCTCGCCGTCGAGGAACGCGCCGCCGCCGACCGTGGCCCACATCGTCTCGCCGAAGATCGGCGCGGAAGACACGCCCAGCACCAGCTGACCGCGATGCATCAGCGCGATCTGCGTGGACAGGAACGGCGTACGCCGCACGAAGCTCTTGGTACCGTCGAGCGGATCGACCAGCCACAGGAAATCGCCCTCGCCCTGGCGGCCGAATTCCTCGCCGTAGAAGGCATGGTCGGGATAGCGTTCGCCGATGATCCGGCGGATCGCCTGCTCGGCTTCGCGGTCGGCCACGGTGACCGGCGTGTCGTCGGCCTTCCGTTCGACCCGGACGCCGTGCCGCCAGTAGTGACGGATCACCTCGGCCGCGGCCTGTGCCGCCTCGCGCGCCGTGTCCAGCGCCTGCTGCAGAGAAAACGTGTCGCTCAACGTGCTGCTCCCATCACCGCGCCGCCCTCGCGACGAACGATCAGTGTGCCATCTTGCTGCAGCGTGCCCAGATGCGACAGCACCTGTCGCAGCCGCGGCGCATTGTTACGCGCCTGCAGCCGCGCATCGAGACGCCAGCCCAGCAGCGAAGCCTGCGCCTGGCCCGAAAGCGCCAGCGGACCGCCGTCATCGCTCAGCTGGACCTCCAGCGTCGTGGCCGCGCGCTCGTGCAGGCGCGCGCGCAGCGTGCCCAGGGCCACCGGACCCTGCGCGTCGACCAGCGCCGCCTGCGACCACGTGACCGTGCCGTCCAGTTGTTCGGGCCAGCGTCCGCGCACGCGCAGACGCGGAATGTCCACGACCACTTCGCCCATCGGTCGCAGACCGGGCGATCCGATCGTCACCGGTAGCGCCTGCGCATGCACGACCGCATGCAGCCGCTCGCCGATCACGGCATCATCTCGCCGTTCGAAATATCCGCGCCCCTGCAGCAGCGGGCCGTCCAGATGCAGATCCAGCTTCACGCGTCCGAACAGGGCGACCCGCGACAATGCCCAGTGCACTTCGCCGAAGGGAATGCCGTCGTACGCGACCCCTTCGGCGCGCCCGTTCCAGACGCTGCCGTGCACCGCCTCGACCTGCACGCCCGAGGCGTGCGCACGCGCCAGTCGCCAGGCCCACGAAGCCGGAAAGAGCGCGACCAGAATGATCGCCGCGAGCAGCGGAAGCAGCCAGACCAGCGTGCGAACGCGGATCACGGGCGGCCCCGCCTGCCATAGTCCGCCGCTTGAGTACAAGCGCCCGGGACGGGGATGATATTAGGCATGAACGACACCAAGAACCTCTCCGGCAACGCCGCGCTGGCCGCGCGCGATCTTCGACACGTGTGGCATCCGTGCACGCAGATGCACGACCACGAGACCATCCCCATGGTACCCATCGTGCGCGGCGAAGGGGTATGGCTGTTCGACGCCGACGGCAATCGCTACATCGACGGCGTCAGCTCCTGGTGGGTGAACCTGTTCGGTCACGCCAACCCGCGCATCGCCGACGCCCTGGCCGATCAGGCGCGGACGCTGGAGCACGTCATTTTCGCTGGACTGACCCACGAACCGGCACTGCGTCTGGCCGAGGAACTGGTGCGGGTGACACCCGAGGGCCTGAATCGCGTGTTCTACGGCGACAACGGCTCGTCCGCCATCGAAGTGGCGCTGAAGATGAGCTTCCACTACTGGCTCAACCAGGGCCACGGCGAGAAGACCCGCTTCATCGCCCTGACCGGCAGCTACCACGGCGAGACGCTGGGCGCGCTGTCGGTCAGCGACGTGGCGCTGTACCGCAAGACCTACGCGCCGCTGCTGCTGGAACCGATCCTGGCGCCGTCGCCGGATACTTGGGATGCCGAACCGGGCGAGTCGCCGTCCGAGGTCGCGGCACGCCGCCTGGAAGACATGCGCGCCGTGCTGGAACGCAACGCCGGCGAGGTTTGCGCGGTGATCGTCGAACCGCTGGTGCAGTGCGCCGGCGGCATGCGCATGTACCACCCGGACTACCTGGCCGGTCTGCGCAAGCTCTGCGACGAGTTCGACGTGCACTTCATCGCCGACGAGATCGCCGTCGGCTTCGGCCGCACCGGCACGATGTTCGCCTGCGAACAGGCCGATGTGCGTCCGGATTTCATGTGCCTGTCCAAGGGCCTGACCGCCGGCACCCTGGCGCTGTCGGCAGTACTGACCACCGACGCCGTGTACGAGGCGTTCTACGACGAATACGCCAGCGGCAAGGCTTTCCTGCATTCGCACAGCTACACCGGCAACCCGCTGGCCTGCCGCGTGGCGCTGGAGACGCTGGCGATCTTCGCCGACGAACCGGTGATCGAGAACAACCGTCGCCTCGCCGCGCACCTGGCCTCGCGCCTGGAACCGCTGCGCGACCACCCGCACGTCGCCGACGTGCGCCAGACCGGCATGATCGCCGCCGTCGAGCTGGTCCGCGACAAGGCCACGCGCACGCCGTTCCCATTCGAGGAACGCCGCGGCATGCGCGTGTACCTGCACGGCCTGACCCGCGAATGCCTGTTGCGCCCGCTGGGCAACGTCGTCTACTTCATGCCGCCATACGTGGTGACCGAGAGCGAGATCGACCATCTGGTCGACGTCGCCATCGAGGGCATCGAACGCGCGGTGGCCTGAGCCGAACGATTCAGACCGGCCAGGCGCCCAGCACCGCGCCGTACAGCGTGAACTGCAGTGTGTGGTAGCCGCCGTCGAGCAGGAACAGCTTCATGCTGCGCCGCGCGAACAAGTAGTTGATGCCGAAGCTGGTCGCGACCCAGCACAGACCCGCCAGCACGCCCGCCCCGACCGCGAAGCGGAACTGGGGCGAAGGCCCGAGGAACAGCGCGAACACGAACGCCGCCAGCAGGCTCAGCACGAATGCGCCGACAAACGTGCGCAGAAGCGGCGGCACCTTCTCCGGATCCACGCCCGCCTCACGCGCCCACAGCCGCTGGAACACGAAGCCGTACCAGAGACTGCCCAGCACGAAGCTGGACATCGCCGCAGCGAGTACGGCCCACAGTTGGATATCTTCCATGACTCACCCCGCGTCACACACAGCACCGGGGCACAAGCTTCCACAATCAGGACGCATCTGTCATTGCAACCAAAGTGGCAGGCCGTAAGGCATGCCCGGGCGGGCTCGCCTCCCGCTGGATTTCAACCGTTTCCGTTGCCGATGCGTGAACGCAAGGCCTGCAGACGCTGTGCGTCCGGCCGCAGTCTGGCGGCGGCTTCCACGGCTTGCCTGGCGGCGGCGCGGTTGCCCTGATTCAGGCTATTCTCGGCCTGATCAAGCCATGCGCTGGCCAGGCGGCGACGCATGCCCGTCTGCGCGGCATCGCCGGGCACCAATTGCTCGAGCACCTTCAGCATCTTGTCGGCCTGCGCCAGATCGCCCTGGTTCATGGCCTGGTCGAACCGCGTGGTCGCGTGCGCGGCCAACCCCTGCAAACCGGCCAGGGCGGCGCGATTGTTGCCGTCGATGTTGAGCACTTCGCTGTACAGATCGTAGGCACTCGCCCCCGGTGGCAGCATGATGTCGCCGGCATCGAGCGCCGCCTTCGCCCGCTTCAGCAACCCATCGATGCGCGCCTGCTGCTTCGGCGTCAGCGGCGTGGCCGCCTGATCCTGACCGGACGCCGTCTGCTGCTGATCGGTCAAACGCGAGCGCGCGGCGGCCAGATCCGCCGAATGCGGGGCCAGCTTCGCGGCCTGATCGAGCAAGGCGGAAGCCTGCTTGAAATCCTCGGCATCGATGGAGGCGTTGGCGCGCAGAATCAACGCCTGCGCCACCTGCCCCACGCCGGCCTTGGCCTGCGCATTGTCGGGGTCGAGTTTCAGCACCGCCTGGAACTGCGCCAGCGCGTTGTCGCTGCCGTCCCCGGTGAACGTCCCCGCGCGCAGGGCGTCGCGGGCCTGCTGCAGATGCTGCTGAATGGCCGCCTCGGACTGCTGTTTGGCCTGGGCCAGATGCGCACGCAGCGACGGCAAATCGCCATACCCCGGCATCAGCGAGGCAATCTCGCCGATCAGATCGTCGGCCTGATCCAGCTGACCGTTGTCGAGCGCGCTGCGCGCCTGTCCCGCCAGCGCGTCACCGACCTTGTCCAGGCCATGGCGTGCCACGGCGTTGTCGGGATCGGCCTTCAGCGCCTGACGGAACAGCCTGGCCGCACCCTGGTCACCATCCAGCTTGCCCTGGGCCAGGGCCTGCTGCGCCTGGGTGATGAGTGCATCGGTCTGCGCCTGCGACTGGCGCGCCTGCAGCAGCTTCTGCGAGACGGCATGCACCGCGTCGCCACCGCCGAGCAGCTCGCGGGCATCCTCCAGCGCGGACTGCGCGTCGGCATAGTCGCCCTTGGCCATGGCATCGCGGGCCCGCTTCAACTCGGCTTCGCCGACCTTGCGCAATCCCGCGTTGGCCTGCTCGTTATCCGGCTCCAGCGCGCGCACGGCTTCGTACAATTCTCGCGCGCTGTCGCCCTGATTGCCTTCGAGATGCCCGGCCGCGTAGGCCTTGTCCGCGCGCGCCAGCAGACTGTTCAGCTGGGTGCGGGGAAACAGGCTGCGCAACGCATCCTGCTTGACCCAGGCCAGCGTGCCCAGCGCCAGCAGGATCACCGCCAGCAACGGCCACAGCCAGCCACGACGCGAGCCCGAACGAGTGGGTGCCGAAGGCGTGGAGGCGCGCGACCGCTTTCGCGTCTCGCCCGGAAGCACCATCTCGGACTCTGACGGCGATGGCGCGGAGGAAGACGGCGGTGCGGAAGACGAGCGACCGTGAAGCTCGTCGAGATCGCCCAGACTCGGCTCGGTGCGGCCTCGCGACCCGGAATTGCGTTGTTCGCCCATGGAAGAGCTCGAAACCTTGACTCCGTTCAGCTTAGCATCGTCAAACCCGCGCCAGCACTTGCTTCAGGGCTGCATTCAGCCGGCAGCCAGCCGTTGCACCTCGATCACGTTGGGCAGGGTTTCCAGACGTGCCAGCAGCACCGACAGCTGTTCGAAATCGCGCACCCGCAGGGTGAAGGTCATTTCCGCCTCGCCGGTGCGCGCAAACAGTCGGCTGGACGAGGCCACGATGGGCGCGCCGAAGTTGGTGATGAGGCCGGTGACGTCCTTCTGCAGCCCCTTGCGGTCGTAGCCGAGTACGCGCACCGTGGCCTCGTAGGCGCGCTCTGGCACGTGCCCCCATTCGACGTCGATCACGCGCTTGGGATCGCGCCGCACCAGCCGCGCCAGGCTGGTGCAGTCACGCCGATGCACCGACACGCCGCGCCCCTTGGTGATGTACCCGCGCACCGGATCGCCCGGCAGCGGCTGGCAACAGCGCGCCAGCGTGGTCATCAGATCGCCCACGCCCTGCACGCGCATGGCGCCCGGATCGACCCGCTCGGTACGCCGCGGCGCGGGCCGGGGGGCCGGCGCGCCGGCTTCACGTTCAGTCAGGCTGCGCGCGATCTGGGCCGTGGACAACTCGCCCAGAGCCAGCGCCACCAGCAGTTCCTCGAACTGCTGGAAACCGAGCTTGCGCGCCAGCGCGTCGTGGTCGGCGTCGGTCATGGCCAGACGCTTGAGTTCACGCTCCAGCAGCGCGCGACCGGCGGCCAGATTCGCACTGTGCTCCTTGCGCCGGAACCAGGCGCGCACCTTGTCCTTCGCGCGCCCCGAATGCAGATAACCGTGATGCGGCGACAGCCAGTCGCGGCTGGGTTCGGACTGCTTGGCGGTGAGAATCTCCACGCGGTCGCCGCTGCGCGGCTGATGCGTCAGCGGCACAATGCGGTCGTTGACCTTGGCGCCGCGGCAGCGATGTCCGACGTCGGTATGAATGTGGTACGCGAAATCGAGCACGGTCGCGCCGCGCGGCATGTCGACGACTTCACCGCGCGGGGTCAGCACGTAGACGCGGTCCTCGTCCAGCGCGGTCTCGAAATCGGCCAGCAGACCGGCATCGTCGTCGCCGCGCGACTCCAGCAACGTGCGCAGCCAGGCCACGCGCTTCTCGAACTGCGCATCGCCCGACCCGCCTTCCTTGTAACGCCAGTGAGCGGCCACGCCGAGTTCGTTGTCGCGATGCATGGCGTGAGTGCGGATCTGCACTTCCAGCGTGCGCCCGCCCGGCCCCAGCACGGCGGTATGCAGCGAGCGGTAGCCATTCTGCTTGGGCCGCGCGATGTAGTCGTCGAACTCCTTCGGGATGTGCGGCCATAGACCGTGCACCACGCCCAGCGCGGCGTAGCAGTCGGCGACATCGTCGACCAGGATGCGCAGGGCGCGGATGTCATACAGCTCGGCGAAATCCAGATGCTTGCGCTGCATCTTCTTCCAGATCGAGTGGATGTGCTTGGGCCGACCCGCGATGTCGGCCTTGATGCCGACTTCGCGAAGCGCCGTACCCAGCGTGTCGATGCATTCGCGGATGAAGCGCTCGCGGTCGACGCGGCGCTCATCCAGCAATTTCGCGATGCGCTTGTAGACGTCCGGCTGCAGGAAGCGGAACGCGAGATCCTCCAACTCCCACTTCAACTGCCAGATGCCCAGACGATTGGCCAGCGGCGCATGGATGTCGGCGGTCAGTTTGGCCAGCCGCCGAGCTTCCTCGGCCGGCAGCTTCGACGCGCCGCGCATGCGCAGCAACTGCCGAACCAGCAGCACGAACACCACGCGCACATCGCGGATGATCGCCAGCAGCAGACGCCGCAGCCCCTCGCTGGCGCCGCTGCGCTCGGCATGCAACGCCCACACGCGCTCGGCGGCGAACTGCCCTTCGACCAGCCTGACGACCCCCGGCGGCAACGACTCCGCCGCCCGCTCCCAGGCCGCGTGATCGTGCTCGGCGACCGCGAACCACAGCGCTGCGGCACGGGTTTCCTCGTCGCAGCCCAGCGACGCCAGCAACTCCAGTGTCTGCGTCTGGGACTCGCAGGGCGCCTCCGGCAGACCGGCGCAGGCATTCATCGCGTCACGCAGCAACGGCGTGTCGGCAGTGGGAGTTTGCGGCGGACGGGGGGATTCGGCCATGGGAAAAGCCTAGTACGAAGCGTGAAGCGGACGAAATGACGACGCGTGGTATCGCCATGCTCAGGCGTCGCCGCCGCGCTCGACCTTGTGCAGCGCGCGCGCCATGCGCTTGGGCGAGACCGTGACCGCCGTGCCCAGTTCCTGGGCGAACAGCGACACGCGGAATTCCTCGATCATCCAGCGCAGCGTATCCAGATCCTCGCCCGCCGCGCCGGCTGCCCGCTGCTGCAGCCAGGCGCGCCAGTACGGCAGCACCTGCAGCAGGCGCTGCTGATCCTTCTTCGGGTCCTGCTGCAGACGCTCGGCGCGCAGGCGCATGGCCTGCAGGTAACGCGGAAACTGGCGCAGGCGATCCAGCGGCAGTTCGCGCAAGAACCCCGGTTGCAGCAGGGCATCGAGCTGCTCGCCCAGATCGTCGTAGCTGGCCGCGGCGAACCCCATCAGCGGCGGTTCCAGCCAGGGCTTGAGCTCGGCCTGCGCCTCGATGATCGGCTCGGCGCACTTCAGACGTTCGACCGCCGCCGCGAACACACCGCGTGCCAGCGTGTCCTGCAGAGCGTCGAAATCGGCGCGGGTACGCACATCCAGAGTCTGCACCGCCAGCAGATCGGCCAGGCCGCCCTCGACCAGATCCTCGCGCAGGCCGTCGAGGCTTCCCAGCGGTGCGTACTTCAGACCGATCGTGTTACCGATCGGCAACTTGCGCCGCGCCTGCTTCAGCGCCGGCGCCAGCGACAGCCGCAGCAGGCGCTCCACGCCGCTCAGGTGCTCGGCGAGCGCTTCGTCCGCGCGCTCGAAGACACGCAGCGCCACCGAGGTGCCCTGATCGACCAGGGCCGGCCAGGCGTCCAGCCCGCCCTCGGAGCGCACGCGCTCGGGCAGGTCGTCGAAATCCCAGCTGACCACATCCTCGCGGGTCAGGTCGGCATCGGCCTGACGCGAGAACGCAGCGCGCGCATCGCCGCTCCATTCCGCGCGCAGGGCATCGAGACTGCGCGAAGTCGCCAGCGTGCGGCCGTGCTCATCGTGCAGCCGGAAGCGCATGGCGAAATGCGCGGGCAGCTCGGCGCCGGCGAAGGCGTCGGCCGCGATCTCCACGCCGGTCGTGCGTTCGAGGAACCGTGCCAGGGCAGCATGCAGCGGCTCGTCGCCGACCGTCTCGGCCTCGCAGAAAGCCCGGGCGAAGTCCGGCGCCGGCACGAAGTTGCGGCGCAGGCCCTTCGGCAGACTGCGGATCAGCGCCGCGACCTTGTCAGCCAGCAGGCCCGGCACCAGCCACTGACAGCGCGTGGCCGGCAGCGCATTGAGCATCGCCAGCGGTAGATGCAGTGTCACCCCGTCGGCCTCGTCGCCGGGCACGAAACGGTATTCGAGCTGATAGCGCTGGCCGTCGATCTCCAGCCGCGCCGGGAAGGCGTGCGCATCCAGGTCCGGCGATACGTCGAGCACGTCGTCGAGCGACCAGCGCAACGCGGCCTGCTTCGCTGGCGGCGCCTTGCGGTACCACTTCTCCAGCGTGCTGCGCGAAACGATATCGGCAGGCAGCTTGTCCTCGAAGAAGACGGCGAGGTCCTGCGGCGACTTCAGCAGCCCCTCGCGGCGCTGCTTGGCTTCCACTTCGTGGGCCTTTTCCAGCACGCGCTGATTGGCGCGGACGAAATCGGCGCGCGTGTCGATGTCGCCGGTCGCCAGCGCCTGCTCCAGGAAGATCGCGCGCGCCAGCGCCGGATCCTGCT
Organism: Oleiagrimonas sp. MCCC 1A03011; assembly: GCF_003267965.1. NCBI lineage: Bacteria > Pseudomonadati > Pseudomonadota > Gammaproteobacteria > Lysobacterales > Rhodanobacteraceae > Oleiagrimonas > Oleiagrimonas sp. MCCC 1A03011. The sequence continues at coordinate 363,913 of NZ_MSPY01000001.1, forward strand.
TCTCGAACGTCACCATGCGCCGCTCGGCCAGACTCAGACCGAACAGCGTGACCTGTTCGTACGCCACCACCTTGCCGCGCTTGCGCGACCAATGCGGGTCGCTATGCGAGCGGCGAATCAGATGCGCGGCCTGCTCCTCGATCCAGCGCGGATCGACGCGCGCGCAGAGCATGCCCCACACGCGTCCGCCGACGTCGAGAATCTGCGCCGCGAACAGCCAGTTCGGCGGCGACTTCGCCAGCGACGAGCCCGGAAAGACCTTGAAGCTGCGCTGGCGTGTGCCGCGAAACACGCCCTTCTCGTCCTTGTGCGCGACCTGGGTCGGCAAGCCAGCCAGCAGGCAGCGGTGAATGGCCTCGTAGGCTTCGGCGGGCAGCGTATCCGCGTCGTCCTGCCGCTGCGGCGCGCGCGCAGAATTCGCAGCCTGTGTCGACCCGGTCTTTTCAGCGCGCGCAGGCGCTTTGCCCCGACGACGGCGTGAGGACGCTTCCGGCTTCCCGGCATCACGCGCCAGATCGCCCATCGCCAGCTTCAGCTGCCGATGCAATTCGCGCCACTCGCGCATGCGCAGGTAACTGAGAAAATGCTTCTGGCACCAGTCGCGCAATTTCGACTGGGTCAGGTCCTCGTGCGCCATCGTGTAGGCGCGCCACAGATTCAGCACGCCGACGAAATCGGACTTCGGATCGGCAAAGACCTTGTGCGCGGCATCGGCCTGGCCGCGCGCGTCGGCGGGGCGTTCGCGCGGGTCCTGCACACTCAGGAAGGCGACCACGGTCAGCAGCGCATCCAGCGTATCGCGCTGCTTCGCTTCGACCAGCATGCGCGCCAGCTGCACGTCGATGGGCAGACGCGCCAGCTCGCGACCGATGGGCGTCAGCGTGCGCGCATCGTCGATGGCCGACAGCTCGGCCAGCCGCCGGTAGCCGTCCGCGATGGCGCTCGGCTCGGGCGCTTCGAGAAACGGAAAGTCCTCGACCTCACCCAGCTTCAGACTAAGCATGCGCAGGATCACGTTGGCCAGCGACGAACGCAGCAGCTCCGGATCGGTGAAGGGCGGACGACCTTCGAAATCGGTTTCGTCATACAGCCGCACGCACACGCCCGGCCCCACGCGTCCGCAGCGGCCCTTGCGCTGATCGGCGGCGGCGCGCGAGATCGGCTCGACGTGCAGGCGTTCGAGCTGGCTGCGCTGGCTGTAGCGCTTCACGCGCGCGGTGCCGGTGTCGATGACATAGCGGATGCGCGGCACGGTCAGTGAGGTCTCGGCGACGTTGGTCGCCAGCACCACGCGCCGCGCCGGTCCCGGATGGAACACGCGATCCTGATCCTTCGCCGACAGGCGTGCGTACAACGGCAGCACCTCGGTATGGCGGTACTGACGGCGCGAAAGCAGCAGATGCGCGTCGCGGATCTCGCGCTCGCCGGGCAGGAACACCAGCACGTCGCCGCGCGGGTCCTCGGCGCTGAGTTCGTCGAGCACGCGCGCGATGTGCTCGGCGCTGCCCTGCTGGATGCCGCCCGACGAACCCGACAGCGCTTCCAGCGGCCGCCAGCGCACCTCGACCGGATAGGTGCGGCCCTCGACCTCGATCACCGGCGCGTCGTCGAAATGCTCGGCGAAGCGCTTGGTGTCGATGGTCGCCGAGGTGACGATGATCTTCAGGTCCGGCCGCCGCCTTGCCAGCCGCTTCAGGTAACCGAGCAGGAAGTCGATGTTGAGGCTGCGCTCGTGCGCTTCGTCGATGATGAGCGTGTCGTAGGCGCTCAGCCATGGATCGCGCTGAGTCTCGGCCAGCAGGATGCCGTCGGTCATGAACTTGATCAGGCTGTCGTCGCTGACCTGTTCGGTGAAGCGCACCTGGAAGCCGACCTGCTGACCGATCTGCGTGCCCAGCTCCTCGGCCACGCGCCGCGCCACGGAACGTGCCGCCAACCGCCGTGGCTGCGTGCAGCCGATCAACCCCGCCGCACCGCGCCCGGCAGCCAGGCACAGCTTCGGCAACTGCGTGGTCTTGCCCGAACCGGTCTCGCCGGCGATCACCACCACCTGATGATCGCGGATCGCCGCCATGATGTCGTCGGCGCGCTCGCTGATCGGCAGCGCGGCGTCGAGTCCCACCTTCGGCACCGTCGCCGCGCGCGCCTCGCGACGCGCCACCGAGGCCTCGATGCGCTCGTGCAGGCGCGCCCGTTTCGCGGCGTCCTCGCCACCCTCGCGCTTCAGGCGCCGCCACTGGCCGAGCAGCCTTCCGTAGTCGCGCGAGCAGACCTGCCCCAGGCGCTGGCGCAGCGCAGGCAGGTCACGGATGTCGTCACGGTCGGGGAGCGGAGTGTTCATGGAATCGAACATGATAGCCCGGCCCTATGGCCGCAATCAGCACTATCCATTTCCTTCCCGGCGCATTCGCCCCCATTTATGTAGACAACAGGGGACGCGCTCATGAATCGCTGTCCGTCGACGTCCGACGTCGGCCACATCGGATTCAGGGCGTCACCCTTAGGATCGAGCATCCATCCAACCCTCAGCAAAGGAGACTACGCATGGCCATCGATATCGGCATTGCACAACAGGATCGCGAGGCGATCGCCGGCAGCCTTTCGCGTCTGCTGGCGGACACCTATTCGCTATACCTGAAGACCCACAGCTTCCACTGGAACGTCACCGGCCCGCAGTTCAACAGCCTGCATCTGATGTTCGAACAGCAATACAACGCGCTGTGGATGGCCGCCGACGAGGTCGCCGAGCGCATCCGCACACTGGACATCGTCGCACCCGGTTCCTACACGCAGTTCGCCAAACTGACGTCCATCAAGGAAGAGACCGGCGTGCCGGCATGGCAGGACATGGTCGAGCAACTGGTCGAGGGACACGAAGTTGCCGCTGCCACCGCGCGCAAGACGGTGAAGGTGGCCGAGGAGGCCGGCGATGAAGGCACCGCGGACCTGGTGATCGGCCGCCTCAAGGACCACGAGAAGACCGCATGGATGCTGCGCTCGCTGCTGCAGTAACCGCTGCTCGCTACGTCCCCCGCACCGAAGGCGCGCCGCATGGGCGCGCCTTCTTTTGCATCGGATCGGAACACTCGTTGCGAGAGCCGTTCGTTGCGGACGTCTGCAGCCCGTCAACGAGCCTGCCAGAGGTCGCCGAGAGGCGTTTCCGCCAATGCGAAACGTTCCTATCGCCAAACTCCTCTGATTGAGGCAATATAGTCTCGAGGCCCAAAAATCAACAGGTTGGGGATATGAGCGCGACGATCGAACTTTTCGAACTCTTCAAGGAGCGCCTGACGGTGCGTTCCGATCACGCAGCTGGACAGATCCTGGGCGTGAAACCGCAGACCATCAGCAACTGGCGCACCCGTGGCAGCCAGGCCGAACCCAAGCTGATCGAGACGATGTGCCGCAAGCTGGAGCAGGATCCGATGCCCTGGCTGCTGCGCGCGCAGGCCGATCAGGCGCACGATCCGGCCAACGGCCTGGTCTGGAAGCGCATGGCGACGCGTCTGGGCATTTCCCTGACCGCCGTCGCGCTGGCCGTCAGCAAGCTGTTCTCCGACGCCAACATGCAGATGGCCGTCGCCATGGGCGGCATGGATGAATATGCCTGGGGCGCGATGAGCTCCATGAGTCAGGCGCTCACCATCCTGTCCTGAGCCGCCATACCCGGCGCACCCTAGTTCGAACGCCGCGGATCTCCGGTCCGCGGCGTTCGCGTGTCCGTCGCCTGAGCGCAACCTGACCGCGATCCCGCATCGCGTTGAGCCGGCGCAATGCCTTGGGTAAGCTCGTTTCCCTCGCCCCGCACCGACGGGCCCGGCCATGCCCGTGACGCGCCAGCAGGACTCCCCTTGACTCCCGAAGCCCGAACCTACGACAGCCGACATCCCGTGTTCGCTGCCGTGGTCATGGCACTGGTGCTGGCCGTGCTCAACATCGGACTGTGGTGGTGGGCCAACCTGCCCAACGGACCGACGGACCTGCAGGGGCCGATCAGCGGCTTCGCCTACAGTCCGTTCCAGCGCTATCAGAGTCCGTTCGACAACGACAAGCCGAGCGACAAGGACATCGCCGGCGATCTGAAGCTGCTGTCGCGCTACACGCAGCACATCCGCACCTACGACGCGCTGCAGAACCCGGAAATCTACCGACTGGCGAAAAAGCAGGGTCTGGACGTCATGGCCGGTGCCTGGATTGATCGCCGCCTGGTGCACAACGACGACGAGATCCGCGCCGTCGTCAGCCTGGCGCGCCGCTACCCGAAGACCATCACCCGCGTGCTGATCGGCAACGAGGTGCTGCTGCGAGCCGACATCAAACCGGACCGGCTGATGGCGTACCTGGACCGCGCGCGCGCGGCGATCCGGCAGCCGGTGTCGGTGGCCGAACCGTGGCACATCTGGGAGAAATACCCCGAACTGGTGCAGCACGTCGATTTCATCGCCGTGCATCTGTTGCCGTACTGGGAAGGCGTGCCGCGCCGCGACGCCATCGGCGATGTGCTGCAGCGCTACGAAGAGCTGCGCCGGATGTACCCGAACAAGCCGATCGTGGTCGGCGAGATCGGCTGGCCGTCCAACGGCGACCGCTTCCATTACGCCAACCCGTCGGTCTCCAACGAAGCGATCTTCCTGCGCCAGTGGTTCCAGGTCGCGCGCGAACGGCACATCCAGTACTACGTGATGGAAGCCTTCGACCAGCCATGGAAGGAACAGCTCGGCGAGGGCCGCACCGGCGCCTACTGGGGCATGTTCGGTGCGGACCGCAAACCCAAGTTCGCCTTCACGGGCCCGGTGACCGAGGACACCGGCTGGCCGTTCAAGGCGCTGGCCGCCAGTTTGCTGGCGCTGATCCCGATGGTCTGGTTCGGCCGCCGCTACAGCCGTTTCAAGCTGGCTGGGCGCTTCTTCTTCATGCTGCTGCTGCAGCTGGCCGCCGGCGTGATCGTGTGGGCGGCCACCCTGCCCTTCAACTTCTACCTCAGTCCGTTCGACTGGGCGATGCTGGTGCTGCTGTTCCCGGCACAGATCGCCATCATCGCGATCCTGCTGATCAACGGCTTCGAGTTCACCGAAGTACTGTGGCGCCGGGGCTGGCTGCGGCACGGCGAACTGCTCGAACCGGACCCGCCGGCGAAGCAGCCGTTCGTGTCGATCCACCTGGCCTGCTACAACGAGCCACCGGAGATGGTGCAGGTCACGCTGGACTCGCTGGCCGCGCTCGGCTACCAGAACTACGAAGTGCTGGTGATCGACAACAACACCAAGGACCCGGACGTCTGGAAGCCGGTCGAGGCCTACTGCGAGAAACTCGGCCCGCGCTTCCGCTTCTTCCATCTGGAGCCGTGGCCGGGCTTCAAGGCCGGCGCGCTGAATTTCGGCTTGAAGGAAACCGACGACCGCGCCGAGGTCGTCGCCGTGGTCGACGCCGACTACGTGGTGCGCCCGGACTGGCTGTCGCGCCTGACCGGCCATTTCCACGATGCCGACGTCGCCGTGGTGCAGTGCCCGCAGGCGCACCGCGACTTCGAGAACAACACCTTCCGCCGCTGGACCGCGTGGGAATACGACGGTTTCTTCCGCATCGGCATGCACCATCGCAATGAGCGCAACGCCATCATCCAGCACGGCACCATGACCATGGTCCGCCGCAGCGCGCTGGAAGGCACAGGCGGCTGGTCGGAATGGACCATCTGCGAAGACGCCGAACTGGGCCTGCGCCTGATGCACGCCGGCTACCAGCTGGTCTACGTCGACGAACTGATGGGCAAGGGCCTGACGCCGGCCGATTTCAAGGCCTACAAGAGCCAGCGCTACCGCTGGGCCTTCGGCGCGATGCAGATCCTCAAGGGTCGCTGGGACTGGCTCGTGCGCAAGGGCCCGCTCAGCGCCGGCCAGCGCTTCCACTTCCTCACCGGCTGGTTCAGCTGGTTCGCCGACGCGCTGCACTTCATATTCACGATGATGGCGCTATTCTGGACCGCCGGCATGATCGGCCTGCCGCAATACTTCAGCCTGCCGATGCAGCTGTTCCTGATCCCGGTGATCGGCTTCTTCATCGCCAAGGCGGTGTTCGGCATCGTGCTGTACCGTGCCCGCGTACCCTGCGGCTGGCGCGACACGCTGACCGCCTCGGTCGCCAGCATGGGTCTGTCGCATGCCATCGCGCGCGGCATCATGCACGGACTAACCCGCAAGAAGACGGCCTTCGTGGTCACCGCCAAGAGTCGCCGCCTGGGCGAATCGAGCTTCGCCGCGTTCGCACCGGTGCGCGAGGAAGGTCTGATGGCCATCGCGCTGGCGCTGGCCATCGGCGGCATGGCGTTCGCCTTCGGCAGCACCTACCTCGAAGGCACGTTGTGGATGATCATTCTAGGCGCGCAGGCGATACCCTATGTATCCGCGCTGGCCGGCGCCTGGGTCGCCCATCGCAGCGCCTGACGCCCGCCGCGCCGCGGCAGGCCGATGCTATCGTCGCCCTGTCGTCCGAAACTTGCCACGGAACCGGTTGTCACCCTCTCATGCGTCCGCTCTCGCGCATCGTCCTCGCCTTGTTGCTCCCTCTGCTGGTGCTCGCGCCGCTGTGCGCGAAGGCGGGCGTCACCGTGCGCGTGCAGGGACTGAACGACGACCTGAAGCAGGCCGTGACCGCCGCCGTGCGCCTGAGCCAGTACGCCAAGCGTGACGCCAGCGCCGCGCAAGTGCGACGGCTGTATGCGAAGGCGCCCGACGAAGCACGTCAGGCGCTCCGCCCCTACGGCTATTACGACGCACGTGTCGACGCGGACCTGAAGCAGAACGGCGCCGACTGGACTGTCACGCTGAAGGTGACACCCGGCGATCCGGTGATCGTGCGCGACGTCGACATCCAGCTCGACGACGCCGCGCGCAAGCTGCCCGACGTGCGCAGCGCCATCCGCCAGTTCAAGCCGCGCAAGGGTCAGCGCATGGACGACGGCCTGTACACGGCCTCGCGCGACGCCATCGCGGGGGCGCTGACCGCCGTCGGCTACCTCGATGCGCGCATGACCGTGCACAAGGTCGAGGTGACCCGCGCCACGCACAGCGCGGTCGTGCACCTGGCCTGGCAGGTCGGCCGACGCTATCGCTTCGGCAAGGTAACTTTCGAGGGCAGCCAGTTCCGGGACGGTTTCCTGAATCGCTACGTGCCGTTCAAGCGCGGCGACTATTTCTCGCAGCCCGATCTGCTACAGCTGCAGCAGGCGCTGACCGGCGCGGACTACTTCGCGGTGGTCAACGTGCTGCCGGACATCGAACATGCGCACGACGGCGTGGTCGATATCAATGTGCAACTGAAACCGGCCAAACGCAGCGTCTACACCGGCGGTCCGTTCATCGGCACCGACACCGGCGCCGGCGTCCGTCTCGGGCTGGAACGGCGCTGGGTCAACAACCGCGGCCACAAGTGGAAGAACGAACTGGTGCTGGCGCAACGATTGAAGACGCTCAGCACGCTCTACCAGGTGCCGCTGCCCGGCACCAATCAGCGCAGTCTCAACTTCGGCGCCAACTACCGGCAGGCCGACACCGACACATCCAAGTCGCGCACGCTGGAACTGGTCGCCAGCGAGAGCAGGCTGTGGCACGGCTGGCTGCGCACGGTCGGCATCCATGCGCTGTCGGGCACATTCACCGTCGGCAAGCGCGGCGGCGATCCGGACAACACGCTGGGCATCGAGCGCGGCCAGAGCACGCTGGTGTACCCGGAAATCTCGCTGGTGAAGAAACAGGGCGCGGATCCGAACTACGTGCGTCACGGCTGGCGTCTGAGCCTGACCGCGCGCAGCACGCTGGGCACCGTTCTTTCCGACACGCGCTTCGCGCAGGTCATCGCCGACGCCAAGTGGATCGATGCCTTCAGCCGCCGCGACCGACTGATCGTGCGCGGTACCGCCGGCAGCACCGTGGTCGGCGACTTCAGCCAGTTGCCGCCGCAGTTGCGCTTCTTCGCCGGCGGCGACCAGTCGGTTCGCGGCTACGGCTACCAGTCGATCGGACCGCGCAACCGCTACGACCGCATCATCGGCGGACGCAATCTACTGGTCGGCAGCGTCACCGCCGAGCACTATTTCACAACCACCTGGGGCATGGCCGCCTTCGTCGACGCGGGCAACGCCTTCAACGGCAGCGACTACCGGCCGCGCATCGGCGCCGGCCTGGGCGTACGCTGGCGCTCGCCGGTGGGCATGATCCGCGTCGACTTCGGCGTGCCTCTGCATGACCGCAATGCCCACGGCGTCGAACTCCACCTCGTCATCGGGCCGGACCTGTGAAGGGGCTGAAGCGCATCGCGATCGCATTCGGCGTCCTGCTGCTGATAGCTGGGCTGGCGCTGGGCTGGCTACTGGGCACCGCGTCGGGCCTGCACTTCGCGCTGGCGCGCGTCGAGCACGCAACCGGCAACGCCCTGCAGATTCAGCAGTCGCAGGGACGTCTGGCCGGACCGCTGACCCTGTCCGGCGTGCGCTACCGCGACGCGCAGAGCGGACTGGACGTGCGGATCGCGAAGGTCGAACTCGACCTGCACCCGCTGGCCCTGCTGCGCGGACGCGCCCACCTCGTGCGACTGGCCGTACAGCAGGTCGACGTGGCCTTGCCGACGCATCCCACACCCGCCACTGCAAGCGACACCGGACCGATCTCACTGCGCGCGCCGTTCGACGTGATGCTCGACCGGGTGCAGGTCGGCCACGTCCGCATCCATCGCGGCGACGAGGAGGTGTTCGTCTCCGACCGTCTGGACCTGGCCGGCGCCTGGACGCACGACGGCGTGCAACTGCGGCGCCTGCAACTACGCGCACCGGATGGCCAGGTCGATCTCGACGGAACGATGACCTTCGGCCGCGGCTACCCCGGCAAGGGTTCGCTGCGCTTCGACTGGAACGCCAACGGCACACGCTGGGCCGGCACCCTGCATGCCGACAACAACGGCCGCGCGGCCAGCGCGAAGATCGAACTGACGCAACCGTCCGTGGCGCACATGCAGCTCCGCCTCACCCCGCGCGCGCCCTACGCCTGGAAAGCGCACATCGTGATTCCGCGCGGAGAAGCCGCCCCCTGGATCGGCAAGGGTTCGATCCAGCAATTGGCCGCCACGCTCGACGCCCATGGCGACAGGAAGACCCTGAACGCCAACGGCTGGCTGGAGCTCGACACCACCCGCGTGCAACTGGCCGCGCTGCAGGTGCACGCAGCCCAGGACGGCCAGCCATGGCAACTGGAGCACCTGCAGATCACTTCGCCCCAGCACAAGGGCGTGCTGCAGGGCCATGGAAGCATCCGCCTGGACCCGGCACCGCTCCAGGCCGCGCTGGACCTGCAGTGGAAGGACGTCACGCTTCCCGCCGAACTGACCGGTCAAGCGCTGGCCAGCCAGGGTTCGCTGCACGTCGAGGGCAATACCGAGCATTATCGCGCCACGCTCGACGCCCAGGCCGGACCACCGGGCCGCCCCTCGCACTTGCAAGCGCAACTGCAGGGCGCGTCGGATCGGCTCACGATCGAGAACCTCACCGTCCGGCAGGCCAAGGGAAAACTCGATGCACATGGCGAGTTGCAATGGAGTCCGCAGTTGCAATGGCAGGTCGACGCCAAGGCCGATCATTTCAATCCGGGCGAATTGCTGGCCGGATGGGACGGCGCACTCGACGCTGTGCTGTCCAGCCAGGGCCGCATTGCCGACCAGGACACGCGCGGCACCCTGAAGCTGGACAAGCTCGATGGCACGCTGCGTCAGCGTCCTGTGTCGGGCCACGGCACGCTCAACCTGTCGGCAAACCGGGTCGTGAGCGGTGCGCTGCAGCTGCGCTCGGGTTCGGGCGAACTGCAGATGAAGGGCAAGGACGGCCCACGCAACGATCTCGACGTGCAGCTGCGCATCGCATCGCTGGGCGACTGGCTGCCGCAGGCGCGCGGCGCGCTGCGCGGACATCTGCGCATCCGCGGACGGTGGCCGAAACTGGGCGTCCGCGGTCAGCTCGACGGCGCCAAGCTGGCCTGGCACGACCAGCAGGTCGCGCAGGCGCACCTGAACGTCGATATCGACGACCTCAGTCACCCCGGCGGCACACTGGCGCTCAAGGCCAGCCGGGTCGACGCCGCCGGCTTCGCCTTCGCTTCGCTGACAGTGGACGGTCGCGGCAATCGTCAGCGCCATACCCTTCGCCTTGATGCCAAGGGCGACCCGCTGTCCCTTTCCGTGGCGCTGTCCGGCGGCATGCAGGGCGACGCCTGGAAAGGCACGCTGCAGCAGCTCGACCTGGGGCTGACCGGCACGCCGGACTGGCGCCTGCGCGCTCCGGCGACGCTGGCCTGGAACCAGGGCGAAGGCACACTCGGCCAGGCCTGCCTGAGCCCGGGCCAACCGCAGTTGTGCCTGTCCGCCGAGCGCCAGCGCGACGGCCGCCTGCATGCGCAGTACCGCATGCGCGAACTGCCGCTCGAACTGATCCTGGCTGTCGCCGGCAACGACCTGCCGATGCGCGCGGACGGCGTGCTCAACGGCGACGGCGATATCCGCCGTGACGCCAAGGGCCAGTTCGACGGCCAGGCGCGTCTGCAATCGGCGCAGGGGCGGATCTTCTACGTCGACCACCCGAACCAGCCGCTGATCCGCTTCCACGACCTCGACGCCCGTCTCGCCATGACGCCACAGGAGCAGCGCCTGCGCATCGGCGCGTCGCTGCAGCAGAACGGACGTCTCGACGGCGACCTGCGCGCCAGCGGACCGAACCATGCGCTCAGCGGCCGGCTGCGCATGCACCTGGACAATCTGCGGTTCGTGGAACTGTTCACCACCGAAGTCGCCAACCTCCAGGGCGACCTCAAGGCCGATCTGAACCTCGCCGGCACGCTCGACGCGCCGGCCGCCAGCGGCGAGGCCGTGGCCGACGGACTCTCCGGCGAAATCCCCGGACTGGGCCTCAAACTCAGTCAGGGCCGCCTGCGCCTTCGCGGCGACAACACACAGGAACTGCGCGTCGACGGCCAGATGCATTCGGGCGACGGTGATCTGCAGGTCGCCGGTCGTATCGGCCTCGGCAACGGCACCGGCACGAACATCCGGCTCACCGGCAAGAAGGTGCAGGTCGCCGACATCCCGTCGGCTGAGGTCAGCGTCTCGCCGGACCTGACCGTCACCCACAGCGCCGAGGGTCTGCACATCGGCGGCACGCTGGGGGTGGACAAGGCCGACGTGAAACTGGAGAAACTGCCCGGTGCGGGTGCCACCCAGGCCTCGCCCGACGTGGTCGTGGTCGACGCCGAAAAGCCGGCGCAATCCCAGGGCGCCGCCCTGTCGGTCAGCACCGACGTGCGCGTCGACCTGGGCGAGCGCACGCACGTGGTCGGCTACGGCCTGAACGGCAACCTGCGCGGCAACCTGCACGTGATCGGTCGCAGCGGCAGGGGTACGCTGGGCCAGGGCCAGATCCGCGTCGACGGTACCTTCCGCGCCTACGGCCAGGATCTGCACATCGAGCAGGGCCGCCTGCTGTTCGCCTCCACGCCGCTGGACGATCCCGGCCTCGACCTCCGCGCCGTGCGCAAGCTCAACCCGAACGCCACCGTCGACGACGGCCAGGTAGTCGGCCTGCAGGTGCGCGGCACCGCCAAGCGGCCCGAACTGACGGTGTTCTCGAACCCGGTCATGGAGCAATCCGATGCGCTGTCCTACCTGATCACCGGCAAGCCGCTGTCGCAGGTCAAGGGCGGCGAAGGCAGCATGGTGAACTCGGCCGCGCAGGCACTCGGCTCGGCCACCGGCGACCTGCTGGCCAAGGGCATCGGATCCAAGCTCGGCATCAGCGACATCGGCGTGTCCAGCAACGACGCCCTGGGCACCGCCGCGTTCACTGTCGGCAAGTACCTGTCCCCGCGCCTGTACCTCAGCTACGGCGTCGGCCTGTTCCAGCCCGGCCAGGTCGTGACCCTGCGCTACATCCTCAGCCGCCGCTGGAATTTCGAGGCGCAGCAGGCGACCGAGTTCAGCCGCGCCAGCTTCAACTACCGTTACGAACGCTGAATCGGCATCCATGACCTATGACCTATAGGGCCGCCCGAACCGTTCCACCGGGCCCTCGGTCGTACTAAGGTGGTCTACTTTCCATGCCGAGGTGAAGCACCATGCAACGCACATCCTGGATTCTCGCCGCCGCGGTCGCGATGACGCTGAGCGCCTGCTCGCCGTCGTCCAACGACCAGAAGGGCCAGCAGCCCAGCGCCAGCGCTCCGGCGCCGGCCAAGACCGCCAGCGTCGCCGCAAAACCCGTCTCGGGCGTCGACATGGCCGGCATCGACCATTCGGTGAAGCCCGGCGACAACTTCTTCGACTACGCCAACGGCGCGTGGCTGAAGACGGCGAAGATTCCGGATGACCGCTCCAGCATCGGCAACTTCCTGACCATCTACGAGCGCACCCAGAAGCACATCGACGACATCATCGAGGGCACCGCCAAGAGCAACCCGGCGGCCGGCACCGAGAACCGCAAGATCGCCGACTACTACGCGGCCTACATGGACACCGCGGCCATCGAGAAGATGGGCCTGAAGCCGATCCAGCCCGAACTCGACGCCATCGCCAAGATCAAGTCGCGCAAGGACCTCGCCGAAGTGCTGGGCAGCCGCCTGCGCCAGGACGAAGATCCGGTCAACAACACCGACTTCCACACCGATCATCTGTTCGGCCTGTTCGTGGCCCAGGGCCTGACCGACCCGTCGCACAACATCGCCTACCTGCTGCAGGGCGGCCTGACCATGCCCAGCCGCGACTACTACCTGTCCAACGACAAGGCGATGGCCGGCTTCCGCGACAAGTACAAGGCCTACATCGCCGCCCTGCTGAAGCAGGCCGGCACGCCGAACGCCGAGGCCGAAGCCAAGCGCGTGTTCGACCTGGAAATGAAGATCGCCAAGGCGCAGGAAAGCCTGGTCGACAGCCAGGACGTGCATAAGGCCAACAACCTGTGGTCAATGAGCGACTTCGCCAAGAAAGCGCCGGGGTTGGACTGGAACGCCTACTTCAAGGCCGCCGGCCTGAGCGGTCAGAAAGTCATCGACGTGTGGCAGCCGAAGGCCTTCGCCGGCCTGTCCAAGCTGGTCGCCGATGCGCCGCTGGCCGACTGGCGCGCGCTGCTGCGCTTCCACACGCTGGATGAGCACGCCAGCCTGCTGCCGCAGGCCTACGCCGATCTCGCCTTCGACTTCCACGGCAAGACCCTGACCGGCGTGCCCAAGCAGCAGCCGCGCGCCAAGCGCGCCATCGCCGCGACCAGCTACGCGCTGGGCGACGCGGTCGGCAAGCTGTACGTGAAGAAGTACTTCCCGCCGGAAGCCAAGAAGCAGGTCGAGGATCTGGTGAACAACCTGGTCGCCGCCTTCGGCTCGCGCTTGCAGCATCTGGAGTGGATGACCCCGGCCACGCGCGCCAAGGCCAAGGAGAAGCTGGATACCCTGAAGGTCTTCGTCGGCTATCCGGACGCCGGCCACTGGCGCAACTACGGCAGCCTGAAGGTCACCGCCGACAACCCGCTGGCCAATGCCATGGCGGTGTCGAAGTTCAACTACGACTTCGCCCTGTCCAAGCTGGGCAAGCCGGTCGACCGCGCCGACTGGTGGATGACGCCGCAGACCGTCAACGCGCTGAACATCCCGCTGGAGAACGCGCTGAACTTCCCGGCCGCGATCCTGCAGCCGCCGTTCTTCGATCCGAAGGCCGACCCGGCACACAACTACGGCGCCATCGGCGCGATCATCGGTCACGAGATCAGCCACAGCTTCGACAACATGGGTTCGCAGTTCGACGCCGAGGGCCGCCTGCACAACTGGTGGACGCCGGCTGACGCCAAGCACTTCAAGGAAGCTACGCAGAAGCTGGTCGACCAGTTCAACCAGTACGTCGCGCTACCGGGCCTGCACGTCAACGGCGAGCAGACGCTGGGCGAGAACATCGCCGACGTCTCCGGCCTGACCGCCGCCTACATCGCCTATCACAAGTCGCTGAACGGCAAGCCGGCGCCGGTGATCGACGGCCTGACCGGCGACCAGCGCTTCTTCCTGTCCTTCGGCCAGGCTTGGCGCAGCAAGATGCGCGAAGCCGCCCTGCGTCAGCGCGTGAACACCGACGTGCACGCGCCGCCGCAGTTCCGCGCCGAGACGGTGCGCAACCTGGATGGCTGGTACAAGGCGTTCAATGTGCAGCCGGACCAGAAGCTGTACTTGAAGCCGGATCAGCGCGTGCAGATCTGGTAAGACCGCACCACCGCAAAAACGAAAAGGCCGCGCAGCGATGCGCGGCCTTTTTCGTTTCGGAACCCGCCAGATCATGTTTGCGAACCGGCTTGAGCACAGCGCGAGATGCGCCAGACCGTGCTCCTTTCGACAGTCGAATTCCGTGATGCCGGCAACGTACGCAACATCGAAACCAGACATGAGGGGAAAGCCATGATGACCGCACTTCCTGCAATCGCGGACGTGCATGACACAGGACATCCTGCCTCAAGGCAACGCGGTCATGTCGCGACATGCGCCGGATCACGCCCGACTCAGGCGATGCCGAGTCCTTCGATGCTGGCGATGCGCGCGGCGTCGAAACCGGCCCGTGCGGCGAAGCGGCGGCCGCGTTCGGTGTAGTCGCGGAACTGATCGAAACTGGGCGCGCCGGGCGACAGAAGCACCACGCCCTCGGGCGGCGCCGCTTCGCGCGCACGGGCGATGGCGGCGTCCAGCGTATCGGTCTCGATCAGCGTCGTCGCGCATCCGGCCGTGCGCAGGGCGTCCAGCACACGCGCGCGGTTGGCGCCCTGCACTACCAGCGCATGCGGCGGACGTTCGCGCAGCGCCTCGGCGAAGCCGCGCCAGTCGAGGCCGCGATCGTGACCGCCGAGGATCAGCACGGTCCGCGCGCGCGGCAGGCTGTCGAGCGCCGCCAGCGCAGCCTGCGGCGTGGTGCTGATGGAATCGTTGATCCAGCGATGCCCGTCGCGCTCACCCAGCGGCTGCAAACGATGCGGCAAGGCGTGAAAGGTACGCAAGGCCGGCAGCGCAGCCTCGGCATCCAGCCCCATCTGCTCCAGCGCGGTCAACGCGGCACAGGCATTGAGTGCATTGTGCACGCCCGGGAGCGGCAAATCAGCGACCTCGAACAGGCGCGACGCGCCACGGTACAGACCGCCGTCGGCCACATGCCACCCGTCCACCGCGCCGAAGACAATGCGCTGCGGATGCACCGCCGTGCGCGCCAGCAGGTCCGGCTGCGTGCCGTTGACCAGCAGCGTGCGCGCCGCATCGGCCAGCTTCAGTTTGTCGGCGACATAGCGCTCGCGCGAGCCGTGCCAGTCCAGGTGTTCCTCGTACAGGCTGGTGATCACGCCCAGTTCCAGCGGCCCGGCCTCGCCGGTCTGGAAACTGGACAGTTCCATCACCCACAACGCCGCCTCGCCATCGAGCAGCTCCAGCAGCGGCAGACCGATGTTGCCGGCCAGCGCCGTGCGCACGCCCAGCGAACGCGCCAGATGCGCGAGCAGTGCGCTGACGGTGCTCTTGCCCTTGGTCCCGGTGACGCCGACCACGCGCGCGTCGGGACGCTCGCCGAACCACAGCGCCGTGCCCGAAGTGAACGTCGTGCCCTGCGCCTGCGCGGCCAGCAGCTCCGGCTTGTAGGCGGAGATGCCCGGCGACTTGATGACGACGTCGAAAACCGAGAGCGCCCGCGCGTCCGGCGCTTCGCCGCACACCGTCAGATCGGTCGCCGCCAGATCGTCCGCCTCGCCCTCTCGACAGAACAGCGTCAACGCCTGACCCGGAAGCCGTTGACGCAACGCGGCCAATGCCGCGCGCCCCTCGCGTCCCGCGCCCCAGACCGCGACGCGCTGGCCTTCAAGCACCGCGAATTTCATCCAGCGCTCCGGCCAGTCGGGACGGAATGCGATGCGCATCGGCGGCATCCAGCCACGGCTCCAGCGCCAGTTCGGTCGCATCGAGCTGCGGCAGAATCTCATCGGCGAAGCGCGCCACCAGCGCATCCTCGCGCCACTCTGGACGCTGGCTCAGCGCGTACATGGCCGCACGCGCTTCCGCGCCCTCGCCCACACACTCGAACGGCTTGTGGTCCTGATACTCCATCAACGCATCGAAACCGGCGCGCTGCGATTCGTCGTCCAGCAGATTGCGACCGAAGATGCCCATCAACCGTGGTTTGGGCAGGAACGGCGCCAGCGCCAGGAACACGAAATGGCACTTCGGACACTGTCCGCACCAGCGATCCGCGGGTTTGGGGCCGAGAATGCGGAAGTTGCGGTTGCAGCTGGAGAAGGCGTCGAAATAGTCGCCGCCCAGGCGCGCGAAGGCGCGCGTCACCGCCAGCTCGGCGAACGGGCGCAGCAGCGAGAAATAATCCAGATCCGCGGCCACGTGGCGATGCAGCCAGTCGTGCAGCCGGCATTCGAAATCGAAGCCCTTGCTCCACTGGTGATTGACCTCCTGCCCTTCGTATTCCAGCGTCGCAGCCGAGGCCGAGCGCTCGTTGGCGAAGGCGATGCCGTCGAAGCCGTACAGGATCGCGGCCACGACCAGGATCGCCGAATTCACCGCCGTCACCGGGATGTGGCCGTTCCACGCGCCCATGCGGTTGTAGTCGAACAGCACCGGCGACAGCTCGCGACCGATGTTCAGCATCGGCAACCCGGTGCGTTCGGCGCAATGCGCGATCAGCGGCGAATTGCCGACCCAGACCGCCGTGGCCTCGCCGCCGACCGCCTTGATCGCCTCAATCGCGACCAGCGAATCCTTGCCGCCGCCGATCGGCACCAGCGTGCGACGCGGAAGATCCAGCGACACCGCCAGCGCCTGCGCTGCGCCGTCGCGCGGGAAGGCGATGCGCTCGCGCAGATCCAGTCCGTTGCGGTAGGCGAACTCGGCCAGACCATGCAGATACAGCGTATCCAGCAGTTCTGCGGTGTCGGCGTTCGGCGCAGCACCATCGACGACGATGCGCGGTGGCACGCCGGCCTTGTAGTAGCTGATGCCGGCGACGAAGTGCAGCAGACGCAACGCGGCGTCAAACGCGCCGCGACGCGCCTCCGGCAGCGCCGGCGCGTCCGGAAAGCGGATGCGCTCGATCAGCTCCGGGCCGTCGTCGAAGGCATAGGCCAGCTCGGCCACGCCATCGGCGTAGCCGCAGCGGACGAAACGGAAGCTCGCGGCCTCACGCGGGTCGCTCAGTGCACTCATTCGATCACGATCTCGTCGGCGGTTTCCCGCAGATTGTAGTTCGATGCCATCACCGCGCCGTAGGCGCCGGCCTGGGCAATCAGCATCACGTCGCCTTCCTCCGAGACCGGAAGACGACGGTCGTTGCCGAGCACGTCGCCGGTCTCGCAAATCGGACCGACGACCTGATACAGCGCGGTGGCCTCGTCGTCCAGGCGCGACAGATTCACGATCTCGTGCCAGGCCTCGTACAAGGCTGGACGGATCAGATTGTGCATGCCGGCGTCGACACCGAGGTAGTGATGCCCGCCCTTACGCTTGTCCTGCGTCACGCGCGTCAGCAGCGCGCCGCACTCGGCGACCAGATAACGGCCCGGCTCCATCCACAGACGGTACTGCGGATAGGCCGCCTTCACTTCGCCGAGCACGCGGTCCAGCGCGTCCAGGTCCAACGGCTGCTCGCCCGGATGCGAGGGCACGCCGAGGCCGCCGCCGATGTTGAGAATCTCGACGCTGCCGATGCGCTCGGCCAGCGTCGCCAGCTGCGCGTAGACCTCGCCCCAGTGGCCGGCATCGAGGATGCCCGAGCCCAGATGGGCATGCAGACCCTGCACGCGCACGTCGTGCGTGCGCGCCAGTTCCAGAAAGCGGTCCAACTGATCCAGCGGCAGACCGAACTTCGAGCCGCTGCCGCCGGTGCGCACCTTCTCGTGGTGTCCCAGGCCGCGCCCCAGATCGACGCGCAGCATAATCGAGCGACCGGCGAACAGTTCACCCCAGTGTTCCAGCGGGTGCAGCGCGTCCAGCGTGACCGTGGCGCCGTCATCCAGCGCGGCGGCGTAATCGTCGCGGCGCGCGAAGTTCGGCGTGAACAGACGCGGCGCCTCCGGCGCGGCCGCCTTCGCCGCCGCCAACTCGCCGGGCGAGACGCACTCCAGCCCGAAGCCGGACGCGGCCACCGCCTGCAGAATGCGCGCGTGGGTGTTGGCCTTGATCGCGTAATGCACGTGATCGACCGCGCGCAGGCTCTTCAATCCGTCGATGCGCGCCTGCACCGTCGGCAGATGGTAGACATAGCGCGGACTGCGCTCGGCAGCCAGCTGCAACAGACGCGCGCGTTCGCCGCGCCACCAGGCCGGCGCGATGTCCTGCTCGCCGCTGCCGTACAGCGCCTGCCAGCTGGGGCCGAACAGCTGCGAATCGTCGCTGCGCAGACTGCCCGCGCGCACCAGCAGCTCGTGCAGGCGCGGCAGCAGATCGTCGACCACGTCCTCGTCGACCACGAAGGTCAGATTCAGGTTGTTCGACGACTGCGAAATCATGTGCACGCGCAGCTGGCCGAATTCGGCCAGCACCGAGGACAACTGGTGCAGCATCGAACGCATGCCGCGCCCGACCAGCGTCACTGCCGCGCACGGGGCGATCACCTTGACCCGACACACCTTCGCCAGATCGGCTGCGAGCGCGGCGACGGCGTCGGAATCGAGCAGGTTCTCGGTCGGGTCCAGCGACACGGTGACGTTGGTCTCGGCCGAACCGATCAGGTCCACTGAGATGCCGTGGCGGCGGAAGGCGTCGAACACGTCGGCAAGGAAGCCGACCTGCTGCCACATGCCCACCGACTCCATCGACACCAGGGTGATACCGGAGCGCGTCGAGATCGCCTTCACGCTGGGCGCGGCCTCGCGCACCTGCGGGCCGATCTCGGTGCCTTCCATGTCCGGGTGATGGGTGTCCTTGATCCACAACGGCACGCGCGGTGCGCGCAGCGGCGACAGGCAACGCGGGTGCAGCACCTTGGCGCCAGTGGTGGCGATCTCCTGCGCTTCCTCGTAGTCCAGCTGTCGCAGCAGGCGCGCCGAGGACACCTGACGCGGATTGGCGCTGAACATGCCGGCGACATCGGTCCAGATTTCCACGCGAGCGGCCTTCAGCACGGCCCCGAAACAACTGGCCGAAGTATCCGAACCACCGCGACCCAGCAGCACGCAGCGACCGTCCTCGTCGCGGGCAATGAAGCCCTGCGCGATGAACACGTCGCCCTGCCCGGCCAGTCGCTCGGCCAGCGCCGCGTCGGGCTGTGCATCGACGGTGGCCGACAGCGTGCGCGTGCGGGCGTTCTGGTTCGGCAGCGACACGGCGCGCAGGCATTCGCGCGAGTCGACCCATTGCGTCGCCAGGCCCTGCGCCGAAAGAAAGGCCGCGCCGAGCGCGCTCGACAGCAGTTCGCCGTGCCCCTGAACCAGGGCCTTCCAGGCCAGCGGATCGGCCGCGTCGGGACCGTTTTCGGCCAGCGCCGAAAGATCCGCCAGGCGCGATCGCACCGTGTCCGGCAACTCGAGCCCCATCACCGCCGCCAGTTCGTGATGGCGCGTGGCGATGGCTTTCGCGGCCGCGACGCGGGCCTCGACGGCATCCTCGGCGCACAGCGCCTTGAGCGCATCGGTGACCCCGGCCAGGGCCGAGACCACCAGCAGCACACGCGAACCTTCGGCGCGTCGCGCAGCGGCCAGCTCGCGGATATTGCCCCAGCGCTCGGCGCTGGCAACGCTGGTGCCGCCGAACTTCATCACCACCCAGGGGGCGTCGACGGGCAAAGTGGAGACAGCTTCGTTCACGATTTCGGTTGCATGGTGGGGGAAAAGGTCATCCGGCCAGTGTGCCCTGCGCGTGGCAAAACGCAATCATCACGGTTATAGCGTTTTCACATGTCCCGGAGGTGGCCGCGACATGGCGAGGAAGCGTCACGTGTATTGTAGGCCACCCGTCTGCGCACCGTTCCGCCATGACCCCACGACGCTATTTCGAGATCGACGTCTTCACCGACCGCGCCCTCTACGGCAATCCGCTGGCCGTGATCGTCGACGCCGAGGACCTGGACGATGCCGCCATGCAACGCATCGCCACGTGGACCAACTTCTCCGAGACCACCTTCCTGCTGCCCCCAACCACGCCCGAGGCCGACTACCGCGTGCGCATCTTCACGCCGCGGCAGGAACTGCCCTTCGCCGGACATCCGAGCGTCGGCAGCGCCTTTGTCGCGCTGGCCTGCGGGCGCGTGGACGCGGCGCGCGGGGCGCTGGTGCAGGAATGCGCTGCCGGACTGCTGCCCGTGCAGGTCGAGGGCGACGATGCGCGGCGGACAATCCGCGTGCAGGCGCCGCCGGCCCGCATGCAGATGCTGTCCACCACGCAGGCCGACGCCCTCCACGACGCGCTGGGCGCAACGGCCGCGCGGCCACCGCAGATGATCGACAACGGCCCGCACTGGCTGACCTGCGACCTGACCGACGCAGCGACGGTTCGCGCACTGGAGCCGGACATGGGCGCACTGGCCGCACTGTGCCTGGAACGGGACGCGGTCGGCGCCTGCGTGTTCGGTCGCGAGCGCGACGGCCGCGCGGACATGGCCGTGCGTGCCTTCTGCCCGGCCGACGGCATTCCCGAAGACCCCGTCACCGGCAGCGCCAACGCGGCCATCGCCGCCTACCTGCATGCCGAGGGCGGACTCGACGACTACGGTCGCCGCTACACCGCCAGTCAAGGCCGCGAAGTGGGCCGCGACGGCATTGTGGAGGTGAGCGTCGACACCGAGGGACACGTGGCCGTGGGCGGCCGCTGCGTCGTCGTGGTCGAGGGCCGTCTGAACCTCTGATCGCCCCGCTTTGATCGTCCCGCATGGGAACCTCGGAAGCCTCCCCTCTTGTGTCACCCCGGCGAAAACCGGACAAGCACGCAACGCGCAGAGCGTCCGAAGAATGGCCCGGGAGGGGCGAGCGAAGCGAATAACCAGCGTCTTTCTTTCCAATCGGCGTGAAATCGCTGGACTCCTGCTCCCACAGGCATGATGACCGAAGGACGTGTCCGTAACGCCTTTGGCAGCGACAGTTGCCCGCACTCGCAGCGCATCGCATGCTGTGCGGATGGTTCGCGGAGTCCCATGCAGCAGGGCGCGCAAGCGCCCGATTACGTCTGTCGCCCAGGTGCCCGGTCGGCGGCGTGATCGGCGTCGACACCGGTTCAGCCGCTGAACGGCCTGGCTCTGCAAGAATAGGCGTACGCCGACGCCAGAGGACGTACCCAACGTGCAAGCGCAACCTGTCCAGACGCCGCCCGACACCATCACCAGGGTTCCGCCGCGCAGCGGGATCTCGCTCCGCATCAACGGCGAACCCTATCTGCATACCGGCGATCCGGCGATGCCGCTGCTGTGGTACCTGCGCGACGTGCTGCAACTGACCGGCACCAAGTACGGTTGCGACAGCAATGTCTGCGCCGCCTGCACCGTGCTGATCGACGGCAAGCGCGCCCTGGCCTGCGCCCGCACCATGGAAACCCTGGCTGGCAGCGACGTCACCACGGTCGAGGGCCTCGCCGGTCCGGACGGTCGTCTGCACGCCCTGCAGCAGGCCTGGATCGACGAGGACGCAATCCTGTGCGGCTACTGCCAGCCGGGCTGGCTGATGGCCGCCGCGGATCTGCTGCGCCGCAAGCCGAATCCGAGCGACGCCGACATCGACGCGCTGCCCAATCTGTGCCGCTGCGGCAGCCAGCCGCGCATCCGCCGCGCCATCCACCGCGCCGCCGCGCAACTGCTTGACGCGAAGGCCGCAAAATGAGCACCCGCATACCGCTGACTCGACGCCGCTTCCTGCAGGTCATGGCCGGCGCGACCGGCGCGTTGATCGTCGGCGTTCGCCAGGCGCGCGCCGACGACGGCGACACACCGCTGGCCCTGCTCGGCGATCCCGTCACGCGTCTCGGCCCCTACGTGCGCATCGAGCCGGACGGGCGCGTGATCCTTGGCGCACGTGATCCGGACTGCGGCGAAGGCACGCACACGTCCCTGCCGCGCATCATCGCCGACGAACTCGACGCGGACTGGACTCGCGTCGAAGTGCTGTCGCTCGGCCCCGACCTGGTCAGCGGCAACGACAGCCTGCACTGGCGCTATGGCCATCAGCGCAGCGGAGACGGCAGCAGCATTCCCGCCGCCTGGCAGGACCTGCGCACCGCCGGCGCTCTGGCGCGATGGCTGCTGGTGCAGGCCGCGGCGCAGACCAGCGGCGTCGCGGCCGCCAACCTGCGCTGCGAGAACAGCGCCGTGATCGCGCCGGACGGCCGCCGTTTCGACTACGGATCACTGGTGAAATCCGCCCTGCGCCAGGCCCCGCCGCAGACCGCGCCGCCGCTGAAGACGCCCGACCGCTTCCGCCTGATCGGTCGACCCGCCGGCGACGTTGACGCCGAAGCCATGGTGCGCGGCGAGGAAAAATTCGCCATCGACCAGTACATGGCCGAGGCCCTGACCGCCGTGGTACTGCACTGCCCCTGGCCGGACGGCACGCTGGACAGCATCGACACCCAGGCCACGCTGGCGATCCCCGGTGTGCGCAAAGTCCTTCAATTCCAGCCGGAACCCGGTCAGCCGCTGGGCAGCACACCCATCGCCAACGGCGTGGCGGTGCTGGCCGACGACACCTGGTCGGCGCTGCGCGGACGCGACGCGCTGAAGCTTTCCTGGAAACCGGGCAAGAACGCGAATGCGTCCACGGCGGCCATGGAACAGCGTACCCACGATCTGCTGCAGAGCCAGGCCGAACCGACCCGCCACGTGCGCGAAGACGGCGATTTCGCCGAAGCTGCGAAGAAGGCCGCACACCGCGTCGAGGCGCTCTACACACAGCCGTTCGTCGCCCACGCCACCGCCGAACCGATGAACTGCCTGGTGCGCATCGACACTGACCGCATCCGCGTAGTGACCCCGACGCAGTCGCCACAGGAAGCCCTGACCGTGGTGCAGCGCCTGACCGGCATGCCCGCATCCCGCATCGACGTGCAGGTCCCGCGTACCGGAGGCGGCTTCGGGCGCCGCCTCGACCACGATTTTCTGGCCGAGGCGGTGACACTGGCCAAGGCGACCGGCACCGCCGTCAAGCTGATGTGGACCCGCGACCAGGATCTGCAGCACGATTTCTACCGCCCCGGTGCCCTGCACCGCATGCAGGCGCTGCTGGACCGCCGCAAACGCCTGATCGGCTGGAACGTGCGCAAGGCCAGCGCCTCGGTCCTGGCTGGACGCGAGGTGCCAGCGGATCGGCTGTGGACCTCCGAGAACAACCCCGACGCCCTGCCCGCCGGCCTGATCCCGAATTTCAGTTCGACCTGGTACGAGCTCGACAGTCCACTGCCGCGCGGACCCAGCCGCGCCGGGCACGACGTAGTGGACGCCTTCGCCACGCAGATGTTCCTCGACGAGATTGCGCACGTCCTGCGCAAGGATCCGCTCGATCTGCGCATGGAACTGCTCGGCGAACCGCGCATGCTTCCCGGCATGGCGGCCAGCATCCCGATCGACACGGCCCGTCTCGCGAACGTACTGCAACGGGTCGCCGTGCGCATCGACTGGCGCAAGCGCCGCACCAACGGCCATGGTCTGGGCATCGCCTTCCACCACATCGACGGCGCCTACTGCGCGCATGCCTTCGAGGTGTCC
The DNA here is from genome assembly GCF_003267965.1 of Oleiagrimonas sp. MCCC 1A03011. NCBI lineage: Bacteria > Pseudomonadati > Pseudomonadota > Gammaproteobacteria > Lysobacterales > Rhodanobacteraceae > Oleiagrimonas > Oleiagrimonas sp. MCCC 1A03011. Next base: position 387,634 of record NZ_MSPY01000001.1, read on the forward strand.
GTGCGCGGCGAGCGGTTGCGTATTCACCGCGCCGTATGCGCGATCGATGTCGGCCGCGTGGTCAATCCGCTGGGGCTGCAGGCGCAGGCGATGGGCGCGACCGTGGACGGGATATCCACGGCGCTCGGTCAGATCATCCAGATACGCGACGGTCGCATCGTGCAGACCGACCTCCACGATTACCCGCTGGCACGCATGGCGCAATTGCCCAACGAAGTCGAGGTCATCAGCATCCCCTCCGACCTGGCTCCAACCGGCGCCAGCATCGTCGCCATGCCCTCGGCGGCACCGGCCTTGGCCAGCGCAGTGTCGGCCGCGACCACGATCCGCGTGCGCCGCCTGCCGCTAATGCCGGAACTGCTGCGCAAGCTGTAGGCGAACCCACTACCAATTGTGACTGCGCGCGCCCTTCGGCGCCGCGCAACCCGGCGGCAGCACACCGCCGGAAACCCGCGCGGTCTCGCACTCGACCGATTGCGACGAGGATTGCGGCAACGATACCGGCGCGGCCGGCGCCGCCGTGGACGCGCCCATGCCCGGCACCAGCGGCTTCGCCGGCGCCATGTTCAGACGCGGATCGTCGCTCTTCGCGGACGGTCCGCTGGGCGGATCGCCACCGCAGCCGAAGCCCAGCAACCAGCCACCGCAGTGAATGCGCACGCCACGCCCCAGGTCGAACGTCTTCTTGAAGCTCAGTGCATCGACCAGATTCTGCAACCAGGCGGTGAGTGCGTCCTGGTTATCCGGCGCCCAGTACTTGTCGAAGATCGTCGGCTTGTAATCGAGGCCGTGATAACGCCGGGTCATCACGTCGGAATTACCCTGCGGCTGACGCTGGATGTATGCCGGGACACCGTCCGGGCTTCCCTTTCCAGCCTGACGCTGCGCGGCCTCTCCATGTCCGGGCTGGGTGACGGGCTTCTTGCCGAAGCGGTCCGACTGCTGCGCCCACGAAGTGTCGTCCGGCTGCGGCGATGCCACGACCGTGCTGGATCGCGCCGGTGCGACCGAAGAGGATGGCGTCGGCGTGACGCTCGGCGGCTGGACATGCATATCCGGCACCGATTCGACCTCGGTCAGGGAGGACGAAAAATCGACTTTCGGCGCAGTCGACGCAACCACGTCGATGCGTACCGTGGGCGCTTGCACCGGCGCGGCGGGCAACTCCTGACTCGGCGCCTCCGTCGGCGCGGCCACGGCTATCGGCGGTTGTGCCGCAGTCGGTTCGACCGCGGTCGCGTCGATCTGCAGTTTCTGCGTCGGCTGCACGGCAATCTGCTGCCGCGGCGATACCTTGCCGACATCGATCTGCGGCTGAGGCTGCGGCAACGCTGGCGGCGACGCCTGCACCGGTTGCACGGCGGCCGGTGTGGCCTGCTCGGCCTGGACGTCGAGTTTCGGCGCGCCCTGAACCGGCTTGGGCCGGTCGATGGCAATCGGCTGATCCATCACCGAGGGCGAGGGCACGGTCGTCTGCTGGTCGAGTGTGACCTCGGGCGGCGGCAGCGCCATCTTCGAGGGTTCCAGCACCACCTTCGGCGGTGGCGGTACTGCGATTGCCGGCGCATCCGGCTTCGGCGGCGATACCGGCGGCTGCGCCACGGGCTGCACCTGCGGCAGCGGCTGCGGTTTCTCCTCCACCTTCGGCTCGGTGCGCGCGATGCGCACGTCGATCTTCGGACGAGTCGGCGCCGGCACGGGAATCGGCGCCAGATTCGGCGCCTGCGCCGGGGTCGCCACGGCGCGCTGCGCAACCCGCTTCTTCACTGGAGTCGCCTTGCGCGGCGGAACCGGGGGTGGCGGCGGCGGAGGCGGCGGACTGCTGTCGATGAAACGCACCTGGATGGCATTGTCCTGCCCTTGCGGCGTCGGCGGCTCATAGTGCGGCGGGCGCACCAGAAGCATCGCTGTCGCGACCACCAGATGCACGAGAATCGAGAGCACCCAGGCGGTGATGTTCAGACCGTGCTGCGGCGGCGGCTTCCGCCAGCGCATCTGATGCAGCATCAGCCGGGTCGTGCGACTGAATGTGCCCTTCCCGATGGAGATCGATCGACGGGAATGCGGCGACCAGCGGTGATGCTCCGCGATCGGCGTATGGACATAGCCCAGCCATTTCATGCGCGCACACCGAAACACGCCCGCCGCAGGCGAGGCGCAACGTCAAGGATGATGAAGGTACTCGGCATCCTCATGTCCGCGATCCGTAACACGCGCAGATCCGACACGGACCCGGCAATCCCGGACACCTTAACAGTGCCCGGCAACCAGCGGCAGTGCTCATCATCCACCACCGCCGTACCTGGATGTCGCGTTCGCATCCGCTCGCCGCTTTCGTGCGCAATGCGGCGGCAGCGGCGCACCCGAGACGCGGGCCGTCTCGCAATCCACCCGCACGAGAAGCGGTCTGGCGGGTGTCCTGACGGAGGCCTTCCGCGCATGACCCGTCGCCCCCGCACCCGGCGCAAGCGGCTTGGCCGGCGCCATGCTCAGGCGCGCATCGCCGCTCTTGCTCGAAGGCGGCGGCGGCGGATCGCCCGCGCAGCCGATCACCACCCCGATGCCGAAAAGACTGCTGGCGCAATGCAGGCGAATACCGTGCCCGAGATCGAACGTCTTGTGATAGGCCGTCGCGTCCACGAGATGCTGCAGCCACTCGGTGATGCCATCCACGTGCTGTGGCGTCCAGTAGGGGGAAAACACGGTTTTCCTTACCGTGATGCCGTGCGTACCCCGCGTCATGAGGTCGGAAGAACCCTGCAAGGCGGGCTGGGTGAACTCAGGCACGCCACGCGACCGGGCATGGCTATCGGTCGGTCCGGCATGCACGGGAGCTGGCGGCTCGAAGCGATCCGGAGCCATGACCCAGGACGCCATGGCCCTGGGTGCATGTTCCGGACGATGCCGCGAAGGAGCGGACGGAGGCGACACCCCGGCAGCGTTCGCCACGGGCCGGGTTCGCGCGCGCGGCGTGCGACGCGCATGCAATGCGCGCGCTGCCGACACGGGCCACGGCGGCACGGCGGGCGGAGGCGCGGGACGGTGTGCACGGATGAAGCGAAACCGCAGAGAACCGTTCCGGCGGGACACGGTGCGACTCCATGGTCGTACCGGGTGGGCGCGCACCATCCACAGCGCGAAGCCCAGATTGACCAGCACGGAGAGCAGGCATGCCGCGACCTCGACGCCGGTGAATGGCCTCGCCCCGTGCGCGCGATTCCGCGCGCACGACAACGTCTCCCCGGAACCTCGATCCCTGAACCACGCAGCGTCGCCCTTCTCATTCTCGTGCCTGGACTCCCGCACCGTCATCCGTGCACGCACCAGCGCACGATCCATCGATGCCGAATCCCTCGTCGGACGCGAAATGCGCGAAGGCTCGAATGCATGAGACGTCTCCCCGAATGATCTTCCCTGGCTTCGGTCTGTCCGCGAAAGTGGACGGGATGACCGCTGAACAGCAGCGAAGGTGGCCGAGCTGCCCGGCCACCTTCGCGCCACAATGCCTTTGGAGTGCGGCAACCCAGTCGAGTTCCCGCTCCCGGCATTTACTCCGCGGGACGCACACGATCGTCCACGCGCACACGCAGACGACGACCCGGATCGTGATCCATGCGCGTGCGATAGATGTCGCCGCGATAGCGATAGGTCACGTTGTACGCGACCACGCGATCGCCCGCATAGACCGAACGGGTGTGACAGCGCCGGGCATAGGCGGTGCGCACTTCGTCGCGACCGCCTGCGGAAGCGCGGTTGCCAATCGCCCCACCCACGACTGCGCCGACCACCGTCGCGGCCTTGCGCCCGTCGCCCTTGCCCACGGTGTTGCCCAGCACGCCACCGATCACGGCGCCGAGCAGCGTGCCCGCGGCCTGATGACCGTTGTCGCGATAAACCTCGCGGCCCACCGGCACATCGCGGCAGACTCGTTGCGGACGATAGGCGTGGCGATAGAGCGGGCGCACGGAGGTCACCCGCGCATAGTCGATGTACGACTCGTGGCCGTAGCCGTGACGCGCCCAGGGCGGATTGGCCAGCGCGGAGGTGCTGGCGGCGATGGCGGTAACGAGCGTCAGGGTGGTAACGAGGCGTTTCATGGCACGACTCCTTTATCGGTTGTGCGATTCGCATTCTCCGCATCGGCATTGAATTGCTTCTTAATCGCGAAATCGGGCCTGTCAACGTGCCGCGGACTCGTGCGTTGCGATGATCACTTGACCTGCGCCGACAAAAGGACAAGGCTTGACCTCCCCGCCATGACCGCCCGCCCAGCGCACCGCGCTCCCGGCGGCCAGCGTTCCCGAGCGGACGACCATGACGGCCTCCAGGGATACCTGATGTGTCCCAGTGCAGGTGTCATGATGTCCAGAAGGCCCACAGCGAACCGATCGTGGCGCAAGGCAACCGGATATCGTCCGGGCCGTCCAAAGGCGGCGCGGCGCGCGTACCCGAGCCACAACTACCTCATTCGCCCTCTCGACACATGGTCCGTCCGCCCCCACCCGGGCGCTCGCGATTCGCATGCGATCCGGGCACGGTACCCGCACAGGACCTCGTCAGGACATCCCGCTCACCCTCGAAGGGAGGCAGGTCATGTCCCAACGTCAAGCAAGCATCCGCAACCTCGCTCTATCCGGCCACGCCGGCGCCGGCAAGACCACCCTATTTGAAGCCCTGCTGCATGCCGGCGCGGCGATTCCCTCGGCAGGCACGATCGAGCGCGGCGACACCGTCTCCGATCATGATCCGCTGGAACGCGAACACCAACACTCCATCGACACGTCGCTGGCCAGCCTGGACCGCGACGACTGCCGCATCCAGCTGATCGACACTCCCGGCTACGCCGATTTCCGCGGCCCCACCCTGTCGGCCATGAATGCCGTCGAGACCATGGCCGTGGTCGTCGACGCCACGGCCGGCATCGAACACGGCACGCGTCGACTCATGCAGTACGCCGGCCAGCGCAAACTGGCGCGGCTGCTGGTCATCAACGGCATCGACCGGGTGAACGGCGCGACGCTGGCCACACTGGTCGACGAGCTGCGCGAGCAGTTCGGCCCCGAATGCCTGCCGGTCAATCTGCCCGCGGAGAACGGGACAAAAGTGCTGGACTGCTTCTTCCACGATACCGGCGAAACCGACTTCTCCTCGCTGGCCGATGCGCACCGACAGATGCTCGATCAGGTCGTGGAAATCAACGAGAGCGTGATGGAGCACTACCTGGACGCCGGCGAAGGCGACCTCAGCCGCGAAGAGCTGCACGATGCCTTCGAACAATGCCTGCGCGAAGCGCACCTGGTGCCGATCTGCTTCGTCTCCGCGCGCACCGGCGTCGGGGTCGAGGAACTGCTCGATCTCACTACGCGCCTGCTGCCCAGCCCGGCCGAAGGCAACCCGCCTCCCTTCATGCGCGAGCAGGATGCCGGCAGCGAGCCGGTGCTGACCGTGGCCGATCCCGACCGTCACGTGCTGGCCGACGTGTTCAAGATCATCAACGATCCGTTCGTCGGCAAGCTCAGCGTGTTCCGCGTGCACCAGGGTACGGTGCGCAAGGATTCGCAGTTGTTCGTGGACGACGGCCGCAAGCCGTTCAAGGTCGGCCATCTGTTCCGCCTGCAGGGCAAGGAACACGTCGAGATCGACGAAGCCGGCCCGGGCGAGATCGCCGCGGTGGCCAAGATCGACGACATCCATTTCGATGCCGTGCTGCACGACGCCCAGGCCGACCAGCACATCCACCTGGCGCCGCTGGACCTGCCGCAGCCGATGTTCGCGCTGGCGCTGGAACCGGCGCGCAAGGGACAGGAGCAGAAACTCTCGCAGGCATTGCACCGTCTGTGCGAAGAAGACCCCTGTCTGCAGGTCGAACACCACAAGGAACTCAACGAGACCGTGCTGCGCGGCCTCGGCGATCTGCATCTGAAGGTTGCACTGGAGCGCATGAAACAGCGCTACGGTGTCGACGTGAAGACGCACCCGCCGCGCATTGCCTACCGCGAGACCATCCGCAGCAGCGCCGAAGGCCATCATCGGCACAAGAAGCAGACCGGCGGCGCCGGCCAGTTCGGCGAAGTCTTCTTGCGCGTCGAACCGCTTCCGCGCGGCGCGGGCTTCGAATTCGTCGACCAGGTCAAGGGCGGCACCATTCCCGGCTCGTTCCTGCCGGCCATCGAGAAAGGCGTGCTGCAGGCCATGGAGAGCGGCGCAGTGGCCGGCTACCCCATGCAGGACGTGCGCGTGATCGTCCATGACGGCAAGCATCATCCGGTCGACTCCAAGGAGATCGCCTTCGTCACCGCCGGCCGCAAAGCCTTCCTCGACGCCGTCGCCAAGGCCGGGCCGCTGGTGCTGGAACCGATCGTCAATCTGGAAGTGTCGATTCCCGAGGCCAGCGTCGGCGACGTCACCGGCAGCCTGGCCTCGCGGCGCGCACGCATCCTCGGCACGGATACCCTGCGAGGCGGCGAACTGGTCATCAAGGCCCAGGTGCCGCTGGCCGAACTGACCGACTACCAGACCGAACTGAAATCGATGACCGGCGGCCAGGGACGCTACGCCATGGAGATGAGCCACTACGAGGCCGTACCCGGCGGCGTGCAGAAACATCTGTGCGATGCCTGGCGGCCGCACGCGGAAGCCGTCTGACACCGCGTTTGGCGCAACACCAACACAACGCCACGGCGTGCGCAGGCAGCGAATGCCGCGCGCGCCGTGGCGGCTTTCGTCGCTCCCTGCCCCCGCCCCGCCCCCGCGCATCGCATCGTGCGATCAGTCCCGATATGATCCGCATGCGCGCACGTAGCGCGTGCTCAGACACCAACTAGAACGGAAGGGGATTTCATGATGAAACGTTTCGCTCTGGCGACGCTGGCATGCGTCGCCCTGCTCGCCGTGTCCGCCTGCACCAAGGCCGTGCTGAAGCCGGCCCCGGCCATCAGCGTGCCGGCCGGCATCAGCCAGGCGCAGGTCAAGAAGTCGATCGTGTCGGCGCTGGAAGGCCGCAAGTGGACCCTCGACAAGATCGAGGACGGCACCATCCTGTCCACGCTGCACCTGCGCGACCACACGGCGACGATCCGCATCACCTACAACACCCAGGCGGTGAACATCACCTACCTGCGCAGCACCAATCTCGAGTACAGCCAGCGCGGAAGCACGCGCTACATCCACCGCAACTACAACGGCTGGATCAACTACCTGGAGCAGGACATCACGCGCAACCTGCAGAATCTCAGCGCCACGCAGAGCGACTGAACACGAAAAACGGGCGGATGCGTCGCATTCGCCCGTGCTTTCTCTACGTTCGGCGATGCCCGCCGGACGCGCCGGTCAAGATGTGTAATCGATACCGAGCACTTCGATGACCCGATCCCCGGCCGGCCGCTTCCAGACCACCTCGTCACCCACCTTCGCACCCAGCAGCGCCTTGGCCAACGGGGACACATAGCTGACCAGTCCCTCCTCGGCATCCGCCTCGTCCTCGCCGACGATGCGATAGGTATGCTCGCCTTCGTCGTCAGCCACCTCCACGGTGGCGCCGAAGGCCACGCGGTCACGCGGCTGCCCGGCAGGATCCACCACGCGCGCACTGCCGACCCGCGCCTCCAGCCAGCGCAGGTCGCGCTTCACGGCCTGCAGTTCGGCCCTGGCCTCGATATCGTCCTCCGCCGCACTCAACACATGCTTGCGCGCCTGGGCGTCTTCCAGAAGCGCGCGCAATTTCGCCAGCCCGGAAGGCGTGACGTAATTGGGATGAGAACTGATCGGCCGCTCCGGCAATTCGCTGCCAGCCGGCGAATCGGATTCTTTGACGAAGGCTCGGCTCATACCCCCGAAATGGGTGCGCGAGACCTCCGATTCAAGGAAAGCACGTCAGCGCTTGGGCTGCAGCAGTGTCCCGGTACAGTTCGGCGAACCGCAGCGGCACGCCCACAGCTTCTTCATCTTCGCCGTGTGCGGCACCTCGAGCACGATGCCGTAGTTGTAGGTCAGCTCTTCGCCCGGCTCAATGTCGCGCTTGGCCTCGATCAGCACCTTGTCGTGCTTCGGGTTGCCGTCGTCGGCCTCCTCGATCAGCGCCTCGCAGTTGGGATCGCAGCTGTGGTTGATCCAGCGCGCGTTGTTGCCGTCCACGTTGGCATCGACGATGTACTTGTCGTTGAGCGTGAACAGAAAGGTGTGCCCGGTATCGGCGCCGTCGCCGTACAGGCGATCGGCCTGCGCGTGCGTGATGAGACGCCCTTTGTAGCGGATCACGGTTTCGCCCTTGGCGATCGGAGCGAGGGCGAACACGCCGTTGCCGTGGATCGGCGAACGGCGGGCGGCAATGCGTCGTGGCATGAGCGGTTCTTCGCGAGGAAAAGAAGCATCATGCCGCGCGCACCAACGATTGCAAGGACATCGTGTCGCAACGGGTGGCATCTACGCTTCCGGGCGTTAGAATCGAAATTCGAACATTCGTTTGGAGGCAGGCATGAAACGCGTTCTGAGCGTGGTACTCCTGATCGCATCGTTGGTCGCGCTGAGCGCCTGCGGCCCGACGCGCAAGAGCGTGTTCCCGCCGCTGGTCAGCATCCAGCAGTTGCACGTGACGGCCGACGGCCAATGGCAGATGCAACTGCGCATCCAGAACAACAGCTACGACGGCGTGAAATTCAGCGCTGTGCACCTGGACATGAAACTCCACGGCGTCGCTGCAGGCCGCATCGACCAACCCATCGATCTGGACATCCCCGCGCTCTCGGTCGATGTCGCCGAAGTCCGCATCATGCCCTCCTCCGCCGCCGCCAAGCTCCTCGCCGCATCCGGAAACTCGGTTCGCTATCAGCTCAGCGGCAGCGCGACCGGCCAACCCGAGCAGAGCAAGAAGGCCCGCACCTTCAAGGTGCAGAGCCAGGACACCTGGTTATCGCCCGTTCCCGGCATCGCCGACACCTGGCGCTGAGCCCACACCGCACCCACAGGATCCGACATGACGCTATACGCCGCCCCGCTCGATGACATGCGTTTCGCCTTCTACGACCTGCTCGGCGGCGACGCCACGCTGGCGCGTCTGCCCGGCGGCGAAGCGCTGGGTCGCGAGCTCATCGACGCCGTCCTGAACGAAGCCGCGCGCTTCAACGAACAGGTTCTCGCACCACTGAACCAGAAAGGCGATGCCGAGGGCTGCCACTTCGACCGCGACACCGCCTCGGTGCGCACGCCGGAGGGCTTCCGCGAGGCCTACGCGCAGTACGTCGACGGCGGCTGGGCCGGATTGACCGCGCCAGAGGCTTTCGGTGGCCAGGGCTTGCCGCACAGCATCGGCGCACTGGTCAAGGAGATGATCGACTCGGCCAACCTGGCCTGGGGTACGTACCCACTGCTGTCGCAGGGCGCCACCGACGCGCTGCTGGCGCATGGCGAGGACTGGCAGCGCGAGGTCTTCCTGAAACCGATCGTCGAAGGTCGCTGGACCGGCACCATGTGCCTGACAGAACCGCAGGCCGGCTCCGATCTCGGCCTGCTCAAGACGCGTGCGGAACCGGGCGAGAACGGTGCCTACCGCCTCACCGGCACCAAGATCTTCATCACCGCGGGCGAGCATGATTTCACTGAGAACATCGTCCACCTGGTGCTGGCACGCCTGCCCGACGCACCAGCCGGCAGCCGCGGCATCTCCATGTTCATCGTGCCCAAGTTCAAGGTCGCCCGCGACGGCGCCATGGGCGAGCGCAACGCCGTCGCCTGCGGCGCCATCGAGCACAAGATGGGCCTGAAGGGATCGGCCACCTGCGTGATGAACTTCGACGGCGCCGAGGGCTACCTGATCGGCCAGCCGCACAAGGGCCTGATGGCCATGTTCACCATGATGAACGCCGCCCGCCTGGCCGTGGGCATCCAGGGACTTTCGCTGATCGAGCGCGCGATGCAGAACAGCTTCGCCTATTGCCGCGAACGCCTGCAGATGCGCGCGCTGTCGGGCGCGGCGGAACCGGACAAGGCCGCCGATCCGATCATCGTGCATCCCGATGTGCGCCGCATGCTGCTGACCCAGCGCGCCTTCGCCGAAGGCGGGCGCGCGCTGGCACTGTACGCGGCGCTGCAGAGCGACATCGAGGAACGCAGTGAGGACGCCGCCGAACGCGCCCGCGCCGGCGAGGTACTCGGCTTCCTCATCCCCATCTGCAAAGCGCTGCTGACCGAGGCAGCCGTCGAATGCACCTACCATGCGCTGCAGACCTACGGCGGCCATGGCTACATCGCCGAGCACGGCATCGAGCAGTTTGCCCGCGACGCACGCATCACCACGCTGTACGAAGGCACCACCGGCATCCAGGCGCTGGACCTGCTCGGCCGCAAGGTCATGCAGCTGCAGGGCGCGGGACTCAAGCATGTGCTCGGCGACATCGCGGCGTTCTGCCAGCAGCACGCCGAGGACGAGACGCTGGGCGAGTTCGTCGGACCGCTGGCCGTGCATGCCAAGACCTGGGGCGAACTGACCCAGGAAATCGGCCAGCGTGCCCAGGGCAATCCCGACGAAATCGGCGCGGCGGCCGTGGACTACCTGTTCTACTCCGGCTACATCGTGCTGGCCTGGATGTGGGCGCGAACCGTGGCCGCCCTGCCCGAGTCCAGTCTGGATGCCGAAGCGCAGGCCGGCAAACGCGACACCGCGCGCTTCTACTTCAGCCGCATTCTGCCGCGCACGCATGCGCATCGGGCCGCGATCCAGTCCGGCATCGACGGCATGCCCGCCGTGCGCTGAGGCACGACGAACCGGGCAGAACGTCGCGCGATGCACGATTCGCACTTTCCGGCATCGCCGCGAAGGTGTAGAACTGCACACCCGCGCCTCGGGCGCCGTAGTCAGCGAGCTGTCATGAGCGATTCGCCCTTCCTGATCCGTCTGGCCAGCCCCGACGACGATGACTTCATCATCGGACTGGTGCCGCGTTTCGTCGATTTTCCGCTGCCCGCCTGGCGACGACGCAACGAATGCATCGAAGGCATCCGCAAGGACCTGTCCGAGCACCTGGAAGATTCGCCGGCCAACAGTTTCATGTTCGTCGCCGAGGATCGCGACAGCGGCATGCGGCTGGGCTTCGTGCATCTGCAGAAGACGCAGGACTTCTTCAATGGCCGCACCAACTGCCACATTTCCGATCTGGCCGTGTCGCCGAAACAGGAAGGACGCGGCATCGGCAAGGCCCTGCTCGATCACAGCCGCGAGTGGGCCGAGGAGCACCACTGCCACATGATCACGCTGGCCGTGTTCCCGGGCAACGAGCGCGCACGACGCATGTACGAGGCCGCGGGCTTCGACGTCGACCTGGTGCGCATGGCGCAGCCGCTTCGATAGAGACGCTCACGCGCTTCGATGAAGCAAAAAAAAACGCCCATCCAGCCGGGTGGGCGTTTTTCGTCGATCCGCGCAGCGGGGATCAGGCGTCGTTGCCGGCCTTGGCCTGGTTCTCCGCCTCTTCCCTCATCTTGGCTTCGAACTCGGCCCGCTCTTCCGGCGTGAAGCGCGCGTGCATGCGCTGCACCAGTCGATCCAGGTTCGAGAGCGAGAACAGGTGCGCGAAGATCCAGGTCAGCGAGCCGTCCTGCATCAGGCCGTGCAGCGTCTCGGCGTCGAGGCCCTGCAGCTTCTGCTCGTCCACCACGTAGAGACCGTTCAGAACGACGTTCTTGCCCGGCATCTTGATCTCGATCGTACGGCTGGTGAACAGCTCCAGATCGTGCAGACGCTTCATCAGCTCGCGCGTGCGGCGAATGTGCTGCTGGAACTCACCCAGGAACGCGACCGCCTGCTTCAGGGTATCGGTGTCCGTGCCGTCCTCGTTGAACAGGCGCTGCCCTTCCTCGGTACCGAATCCGGGATAGGCCTCGTCCAGGAACACGGCAAAGTCGTCGCCGTCCTTGCCTTCTTCCGGCGGCTTCTCGGCCAGCACGAACGGATAGCGGCGGACGAACGCGGGCACGTAGGTGTCGGATGCCCAGAACCCGTTCTCATCAACCATCAGGTTCTCTTCCTGACGCAGGCCGAGCAGGACGATCGGATTCAGATCGTCCAGGCTGTCGCCGGCAAACAGGATCGGATAGTGATGCGCCGCATGCGGGAACTCGACGCAGGACAAGGGCACCGAGTGCGCCTTGGCCGCGAAGGCAGCGCTGGGAATGGGCTTGATTCGCAGATTCTTGTGGGAATCGCGGTTGAGCGGCACCGGGCGCTCGTAGAAAAGAACTTCGCTCACTTGGTCATTCCTCGTTGCCCGTCGTGCCGGACCGCCCCTCCGGGGTCCTCGAGAACGCGACGACGGCTTTTGGTCAATCTCTGATCATACCAGCGCACTGGCCGGGCAGTAAGACCATCGCCACATTCGCCGGCTAGGCTGAAATCGTGCGCAGCCTGCCCAGAGGGTTAAAAACCCTATTTTTTCCGCTATGCTCGGAACAAAGCAGGAATCGGGGTCGCGCGAAAGGCCCGCCCCACCGGCAGGAACGCTTATCTCGCCCCACCACGAGGGATCGATACGCAGATGCTGACGGAAGATTCGAACATGCACGACCTGCACTCCACGCGAGTGCTGGCCCTTGACGCCGGCGGTCGAATCCTCGACTGGATCAGCTGGCAGGACGCGGTTTGCCTCTACGTTCGAGAGGCCGTGGCCTGGACGCTCGGCGATCCCTGCCTGACCGTGCACGGCGGCACCAATCGACTGACCGGTGCCCAGACCACCCTGCTGCTGCACCCGATCGTCGCCAGCACCGGCCATTGCAGAGCCAGTGGCATCGCCCCCTCGCCGGCACTGACCAACAACGCGCTGTTCGCCCGCGACAAGTACCTGTGCCTGTACTGCGGCGAGCATTTCGCCCGCAGCGCCCTGACCCGGGACCACGTCATGCCGGTTTCGCGCGGCGGCCAGGACATCTGGGAGAACGTGGTCAGCTCCTGCACCCACTGCAATCTGCGCAAGGGCAACCGGACGCCGCAGCAGGCGCACATGCCGCTGCTGGCCGTGCCCTACCGGCCCAGTTGGGTCGAGCACCTGATCCTGTCCAACCGCAACATCCTGGCCGACCAGATGCAGTTCCTGGTCAACCACCTGCCGCGCAAGCGCCGACCGAGCTGAAGCGCTCGCTCGCGCCCGGAAAAGGCCCGCGCAGCGCCCCATCCGGGCCCGGAACCGGGGCCATGATGCTGTCGAGCGCGGCGATTGCGCGCAGTACAGGACAGAACGCACCGATGGTGCGAAAATACGGCAATGATCGACGCCACACGCTACCCCCTACTGGCACGCATCGAACATCCGTCCGACCTGCGCCAGCTTTCGCAGACGCAGCTTCAGGATGTCGCCGACGAACTGCGTGCCTACCTGATCGAATCGGTCGCCAGCTCCGGCGGCCATTTCGGCGCGGGCCTGGGCGTGGTCGAACTGACCGTGGCGCTACACTGGCTGTTCGAGACGCCGCACGACCGGCTGGTCTGGGATGTCGGCCACCAGTGCTATCCGCACAAGATCCTCACCGGCCGCCGCGACCGCATCACCACGATCAAGAAGAAGGACGGCCTGGCGCCTTTCCCGCGCCGCGAGGAGAGCGAGTACGACACCTTCGGCGTCGGCCATTCCTCGACCTCGATCTCGGCCGCGCTGGGCATGGCCATCGCCAACCAGCGCCGCGGCGACATGCGCAAGGTCGTGGCCGTGATCGGCGACGGTGCGATGACGGCCGGCATGGCCTTCGAAGCCATGAACCACGGCGGCGACGTCGAACCCGAAATGCTGGTCGTGCTCAACGACAACGGCATGTCGATCAGCGAGAACGTCGGCGCGCTGACCAAGACCCTGGCCCGCCTGCTCGCCAACCGCACGCTCAACAGCTGGCGCGAACGCGCCAAGCGCGCGATCCCGCGGCAGTCGTTCATGGGGCGCTTCTTCAAACGCTGGGAAGAGCACGCCAAGGGCATGTTCATGCCCTCGACGCTGTTCGAGGAACTGGGCTTCCACTACACCGGCCCCATCGACGGCCACGACATGGACGCGCTGGTCGCGGCCATGAAGACGGTCAAGGACCTGCCCGGCCCGCAGCTGCTGCACGTCATCACCACCAAGGGCAAGGGCTACGCGCCGGCCGAGAACGCGCAGATCGACTACCACGCGGTCGGTCCGTTCGACCCGCAGGCGGGCGTCATCAAGAAGGCACCCGGCAAGATCACCTACACCCAGGTCTTCGGCGACTGGCTGTGCGACATGGCAGCCGCAGACGAGCGCCTGTACGGCATCACCCCCGCCATGCGCGAGGGCTCCGGCCTGGTGCGTTTCTCGCGTGAATATCCGCAGCGCTATTTCGACGTTGCCATTGCCGAGCAACATGCCGTGACGCTCGCCGCCGGCATGGCCTGCGAGGACGCCAAGCCGGTGGTGGCGATCTACTCCACCTTCCTGCAGCGCGCCTACGATCAGGCTATCCACGATGTGGCGCTGCAGAATCTCGACGTGCTGTTCGCCGTCGATCGCGGCGGCGTGGTCGGCCCCGACGGCGACACGCATTCGGGCAGCTTCGATCTCAGCTACCTGCGCTGCCTGCCGAACATGGTGGTCATGGCGCCGGCCGACGAGAACGAATGCCGCGCCATGCTCAGTACCGGCTTCAAGCACGAAGGCCCCGCCGCGGTGCGCTATCCGCGTGGCACCGGTCCGGGCGTGGCGATCCACGAGGACCTGGAAACCCTGCCCCTCGGCAAGGCCGAACTGCGACGGCGCGGCCACGGACTGGCACTGCTCTCGTTCGGCGCCATGCTGGCGCCCGCCGCCGAACTGGCCGCCGAGCTGGACGCCACGCTGGTCAACATGCGCTTCGTGAAGCCGCTCGATGAGGACATGATCCTGGAGATGGCTCGCACACACGATGCCTTCGTGACGTTCGAGGACAACGCCGTGGCCGGCGGCGCCGGTTCCGGGGTGGCCGAATGCCTGGCTGCGCACGACATCGCCATGCCGATTCTTCATTTGGGTCTGCCGGACAAGTTCCTCGAACACGGCAGCCGCGAGGAAGTACT
Source organism: Oleiagrimonas sp. MCCC 1A03011 (assembly GCF_003267965.1). Lineage (NCBI taxonomy): Bacteria > Pseudomonadati > Pseudomonadota > Gammaproteobacteria > Lysobacterales > Rhodanobacteraceae > Oleiagrimonas > Oleiagrimonas sp. MCCC 1A03011. The sequence goes on from NZ_MSPY01000001.1 coordinate 402,680, forward strand.
GAGCATGGCCGGTCTCGATCTGCCTTCCATGCGACGTGCCATCCTGGCGCGCTTCCCCCAGCTGGCGCAGCGCACCACGGCCAATGGCTGAAGCATTCCGATCTCGATACAAAAAAGGCCCGCAACCATGCGGGCCTTTTTCGTTTTCAGCAGGATGCGCCGCCTTACCAGCTGTAGCGCGCCTGCAGCATGCCGCGGTTGCCGTGATAATGGTGGCCCGCTGCGCCGTGCCAGGACAGCGACGCCTGCCAGCGAGCCGACGTCCACGTCACACCCGCACCGCCGCTCAGTGCGTTGCTGGGCAATGCGCTGCTGGTCACGGCGCGGTGATAGTCGCCCAGGCTCTCCGTCACCATGATTGCGCGGTCGCCACCCCAGCCTTCCGTGCCCGCCTGCACCCACGGCTGCCAGTGACCCCACTCGGCGCCGATGCGCAGGCCCGCCTGGTAGTGCGACAGATGCTGGCTCACCTTGCCGTAATGCAGCGCCAGCAAGGTGATGCCCTGCTCCTGCGCCGCATCGTACCGTGCGTTGACGGTATCCATCCCCGCGTACGGCGTGAACGACCAGCGCCCCGCGCGGGCGGTGTAGTCCACACGTAGCGCAGCGCCGTTGTAGCGACCTTCACCGTGCGCGGTCTGGATTCCGCTCACCACGCTCAGATAGCGCTTGCTGTCCTGCTTGAGCTTGCCCACACCGAAGCTGCCCGAGACCCGCCATCCGCCGTTGCGCCAGATGCCGTACACGAAGCCGCCGAACGGTTTGGCGCGCACCTGCATGGCGTCCACCGTCGTCGTCGTCGTTCCGCCCGACACCGCCACGCCCAGCACGAAGCGGTCCGTGATGGCGTGGCCGTAACCTGCCGCCGCGCCGTTCAGCTGGTAGCGCGAGCCCTGGCCCAATCCGCCCAGACCGGCCATCGTCTGGCCCCAGACGCCCTGGCGACCCTGGGCCGTCGGACCCATCCGGCCCAGAACGGCGTCGAAGGTCTGCTCCATGCCCAGGCTCACCGTGCTGGCGTAGTTGGGGTATCCGTCTGCGAACGCCGCCGCGTTCGGCGCCAGCGTGAGTGTCACGTCGTTGCCGCTGTAGCTCACCTGCGGTGTCAGGTAGGCCGCGAAGGCCGGATCGAAGGTCGTCTTGGCGAACGTGCCGCGGACGCCGCCGGACGCATGCACCAGGTCGTAGCTGGTGTCGGCCAGGTACGCGCCCGGATCGACCACGATCGCCAGCGTGCCATCCAGGCTGGCCTTGCCGCTCACCCGCAGCTGGCTCGAACCCGTGCCCGGCGCCGGGTCCGGCGTGACCTCCAGGCTCAGCGTGCCGTTCGGCCCCTGCACGTAGTCGCCCGACAGCGTCAGGATGCCCACGCTGCCGCCCGGCATCACCGTGCCGCCCAGATTGCTCACCGCACCCGTGATCGTGCCGTGGCCGCCCAGCGTGCCGCCGGTCACCGTCACGTCGCCGGTCAGTACCGTGTCCGGATGCGCGGCATCACCCACTTCCAGCTTGCCCGCGCTCACCGTCCAATCGGTGGTCGCGTTGCTGTGACCCGTGAGCGTCCACTGCCCCGAACCCGTCTTGGTATAGCTCGTGAAGCCGTAGTACTGCGACGTGCCGTCGTAGGTCGTCGGCGCGGCCGTGGCGATCCGGGACAGATCGAAGCTGCTGTCGGCATCGCCGCCCAGCACCAGCGCGTCGCCGCCATTGGTCGTGCCGCTCATGCTGATCACGTTGCCGACCATGCGATAGCCGCCGCGCAGCTCCAGCGTGTTGCCACCGCCCGAGAATTCGACCGCGTCGGCCTGCACATCGCCGCCGGTGCCGTCGCCGTTCATGCCCGACTTGCCGCCGGCGATCGCGCCGCTGTTGATCAGCGTCGTACCGCCCGTGGAGACCACGCCGGCACCACCGATGCCGCCCATGCTCGAACTGCCGTTACCGCTGACCAGCGTGCCCGCACCACCGTCACCGCCGGTGATGCTGCCGGTGTTGGTGAAGGTGTTGTTGCTCGCGCCGATGACCAGTCCGGCGCCGCCGTTGCCGCCGGCACCGGTGCTACCTTTCAGGGAGCTGAATCTCACGTCGTCGTAGCCGCCTGCATGGCCACCAGCGCCGCCCATGACATGGCCGGCGTTGCTCGCGTCATGATCGCCGGTGCCAACGTAGAGTCCCGCACCGCCACCGCCGCCACCGCCGCTGAGGTAACCGTCACCGCCGGCGCCACCCGCGCCACCCGCGACGGTTCCACTATTGGAAAACGTCGAACCCGCGACACCGAGAGCCGCGCCCACGGCACCGCCACCACCGCCACCTCCATAGGCATAGCCGAACCCACCGGCACCGCCACTTCCTCCGGTCACGGTCACGCCTGCACCAATCGACAGATTGCCGGTCGCGAGCACGCCCGGATTGCCACCGCCGCCGCCCGCACCCGTGCCCGAGATACGGTTATTTGTTCCACTGCCCGTGCTGCCGCCGCCGCCGTATACACCGCCGCCGCCGCCGCTGCCGCCGAAAAAGCTGTTCGAACTCGGATAGATGCCGCCCGCTCCGCCATCGCCCGAACCGGCGCCGCCCAAGCCACCGGCTCGAGTGGTGCCGCCCGAACCGCTGCCCTGAGCGGAGGGGCTGCCGCCGTCATTGTCCAGCCCCGTGGCACCGTTGCTGCTCGTCGTGCCCGTGCACGAAGCGTCGATCGTGCCGGATGTCTTGCTGCAACTCTGCGCCAGACTGACCACTGGCGCCGAAGCCAGAATCAGGCCGATCGCCGCCGTCAGGGTCGCCATCTTCAGGCGATACGCGGAACCCGATGCTCCGAGGCTACCGCCATGCGAACTGCAAGTCTGCTCCGAGGCGACCTGTACGACGCCCAGCGCCTTGTTCCATACCTGACGGTACATCTTGTTCATGCGTATTCCCCTGCGAATAGTTGGATTCTTTGCTGCACCTGCCGGCCGGCATGAGCGGGCGCGAACGGCTTCAGATTCCGTCCGTTACACGACCCGGACCCCGTGAAGGTTCAGTTCCGGATTACGCCAGAAAGCATCGTTCTCGAATCGGTTGAACACATCCGGCGGCAACACTGTCCGGCGCTCGACTGCGCCCACCTTCGGCCGCACCGTGTGCAGGCCCGGCGTGCCCGCCTTGATGTCGAAGGCTTCGGCGTCGAATTCGATGTGCTCGAAATCATGCTGGAAGGCCGGCTCGCCGATGAAGTCGTAGATCGCCGCCATGGCCTTGCCCGGATCGCTCACCAGCGTCTCGTACTGCACCAGCATCAGTTGGCCGGCATGCGCACCGAAGAATGCTTCCTTCAGCGCGTTGTAGGCGTAACCGACCATGCCGTCGCCCTTGGCCACCCCATCGGCGCGCGTGTACACCGTGCCGCCGACCGTGTAACTGAAGATCGACGACGGCTGGAAGGTGTTCTTCTGGACCAGTCGCTCGATGCTGTCGATGACCCAGGGCATGTGTCGCACGCAGGCGATCACCCTGGACTCGGGAAACAGCTCGGCAATCACGTTCATGCGCGCGCACCAGGCGCGGCTGGTGTCGAAGATCACGTCCTCGTCGCGATCGGCGTAGTAGTTCTCCACCACGCCCTCCAGCACGCGACGGCGCTGGTCATCGTCGATGAAGACGGAAAATTCGTTTCGGCCGCTCATCTCGCCGAGCATCGCGCCAAGCAATCCCGCGACCGGACCACTCATGCCGGCAGTGAACCGCGGGTTCTGACGCAGCAACGCCGACAGCAAGGTCGAACCAGAGCGTGGCAGACCGGAAATGAAGTGAATGCGATGCATGATGATCCTTGCTTGATGGAACCGCCCATCAGCGATACGGGCCCCTTCATGGGTACCGCGCGCACTGACGATTCGAATACCGGTTTTGGTTTCACAGGAGTATGAAGCAGGGCTGCAGCCTCACAAAACGAAGCCTCCTGGGGTTCCTGAAACGTCCCACCGGACACCAACGATGTTCGTGCCCTCCTTGATCGTTGCTTGCATCGCCCGATCCGTGCATCGATGCATCCTTCCAGAGACAAAGGCCCGACACAGCGAAGTGCCGGGCCTTCGTGCCTCACCCACTTACCAGCTGTAGCGCGCCTGCAGCATGCCGCGGTTGCCGTGGTAGTGGCTGCCCACCGCACCGTGCCACGACAGCGTCGCGTCCCAGCGGCCGGCCTTCCACGTCACGCCCGCTCCACCGCTCAGTGCGCTGCCCGGCAGTGCACTGCTGGTCACGTCCTTGCGGTAGTCGCCCAGGCGCTCCGTCACCGTGATCGCACGATCGCCGCGCCAGCCTTCCGTGCCTGCCTGCACCCACGGCTGCCAGTGACCCCACTCGGCGCCGATACGCAGGCCCGCCTGGTAGTGCGACAGATGCTGGCTCACCTTGCCGTAATGCAGCGCCAGCAAGGTGATGCCCTGCTCCTGCGTCGCATCGTAGCGGGCGTTCACGTTGTCCATGCCCGCGTACGGCGTGAACGACCAGATACCCTTCCGCACCGTGTAGTCCACGCGCAACGCCGCACCGGCATAATGACCGCCGCCAGTCGCCGTCTGCATACCGCCCAGCGAGGCGAGGTAGCGCTTGCTGTGCTGCTTGAGCTTGCCTGTGCCCAGGCTGCCCGAGACCCGCCAGCCACCGCTGCGCCAGATGCCGTACACGAAGCCGCCGAACGGCTTGGCGCGAACCTGCATGGCGTCCACCGTCGTCGTCGTCGTGCCGCCCGACAGCGCCACGCCCAGCACGAAGCGGTCCGTGATGGCGTGGCCGTAGCCCGCCGCAGCGCCGTTCAGCTGGTAGCGCGAGCCCTGGCCCAGTCCGCCCAGGCCGGCCATCATCTGGCCCCACGCGCCCTGACGCCCCTGCGCCGTCGGACCCATCCTGCCCAGCACCGCGTCGAAGGTCTGCTCCATGCCCAGGCTCACCGTGCTGGCGTAGTTCGGATACCCGCCCGCGTACGCGGCTGCGTTCGGCGACAGCTTCAGCGTCACGTCGTTGGCGCCGTAGCTCACCTGCGGCGTCAGGTACACCGCAAAGCCCGGATTGAAGGTCGTCGTGGCAAACGTCCCACTCACGCCACCGGCTGCGTGCACCAGGTCATAGCTGGTGTTGGCCAGATACGAGCCCGGATCGACCATGATCGCCAGCGTGCCGTCCAGGCTCGCCGCGCCGCCCACCTGCAGCTGGCTCGACCCCGTGCCCGGCGTCGGATCGGGCGTGATCTCCAGACTCAACGTGCCGTTCGGACCCTGCACATAGTCGCCGGCCAGCGCCAGAATGCCCACGCTACCGCCCGGCATTACCGTGCCGCTCATGTTGCTCACCGTGCCCGTGATCGTGCCGTGACCACCCAGCGTGCCGCCGGTCACCGTCACGTCGCCAGTCAGCACCGTGTCCGGATGGGCGGCGTCGCCCACTTCCAGCTTGCCTGCGCTCACCGTCCAGTCGGTGGTCGCGGTGCTGCGGCCGGTGAGCGTCCACATGCCGGAGCCGCTCTTGGTGTACGTCGCAAAGCCGTGATAGCGCGGGCTGCCGTTGTACGTGGTCGGGATGGCCATCACGATCTGCGACAGATCGAAACTACCGTCCGTATCGCCGCCCAGCGCCAGCGTGTCACCACCGTTGGTCGTGCCGCTCGTGCTCAGCACGTTGCCGACGAAACGATAGCCGGCGCGCAGCTCCAACGTGTTGCCGCCGCCAGAGAAATCCACCGCGTCGGCCTGTGTGCTGACAACGGCCGCGGCAGTCACGACGCCTGCGCTGGACGGACCGACCGGCGGCCCGCTCGGCGCAGTCGGCTCGGCGAGCGTACCGTCCGCACCCACCACGCCGCCGGCGATGAGGCCTGCGTTGATGATCGTCGAGTTGCCCGTCGACACCACGCCCGCACCACCGGCGCCGCCAGTCCCGGCGGTATAACCGGTATACCCATCACCGCCGTTGCCACCGTTGCCGCCCTGGACGGTGCCCGTGTTGGTCAGGGTCATGCCCGTACCGACGATACCGGCACCGCCCGCACCACCGTTGGCGCCGTCACCCGCCGACCCGGACCCGGACCCGTAGTAGCGGGTATAACCGGCATTACCGCCGTTTCCGCCGTTACCACCCTGTACGGTACCGGCGTTGGTCATCTGGAATCCGCTTCCAGATACGCCGGATCCGCCCGAGCTGCCTGCGACACCGCTCGCCTCGCTGAAACTGGGCCCTATCCCCGGCACCTCACCACCTCCGGACCCTGCTGCGTAGCAGTCTCCGGTGCAGTAACCGCCCCCCGCGCCTCCCGCAATCACACCTGCATTGTCCAGCGTGAAGTCCGAACCGATCACACCAGCGCCGCCCGAACCTGACGCCCCCGGGGTGGCAAAGGCATGAACGCCCGCACCGCCAATCCCGCCGGTAATCGTGCCGGTGTTGCCGACGCTGAATCCACTCCCACTGACGCCGGCACCGCCGCTGCCGGCGTCTCCCGCGTAATAGCTCCGCGACGAGGAGTAGCCGCCCGCGCCACCCTCGACACGGCCCGTGTTGTCCAGCGTGAATCCTGCGCCGGCCAGGCCATCGCCGCCATTGCCGGCATCGCCGCCATGCCCCGTGAAACCACCGGTACCGCCAACACCGCCGACGATACCTCCGTCGTTGGCAATGGAGGACTGATCCAACTGCGCACCCGCACCACCCGTACCACCATGACCGCCGTAGTTGCCGACGGTATAGCCGGCGGTACCACCGTAACCACCGGCGCCACCGGCCACGCTGCCGTGGTTCGTGAACGTCAGACCGCTACCGCCGACACCGTCACCACCCGCGCCGCCAGCACCGTCGCCGTTATGGTTGGCCGTATACGATTTACCACCATTGCCACCCACACCGCCGGCGATGCTTCCACGGTTGTCCACCGTCGAGCCGGCACCCTGGATGCCCGCGCCGCCGGCGCCACCGGCGCCCGCTGCGTAGGCCGTGCCACCCACACCACCCGTACCGCCGGAGACGGTACCCGCGTTGTCCACCGACGACTGACCGGCCATCACACCGATACCGCCGACGCCACCCGCGCCACCATAAGCTCCCTTCGTGTAGTAGTCGGCATCGCTGCCCGCCGCGCCGCTGCCGCCTGAACCCGTGCTCGAACCCATCACCTGCAGGGCCGCCGTATCAGCCACCGCGATACCGGTGGCTCCCGTGCCCGAGTTGGTCACGTTCACGGAGCCCGTGCCGTCGCCCAGCGTCAACGAGCCGGCATGTACCACCGCACCGCCGGTCAGTGTCGTGCCATCGCCGGCGAGCGCCAGCGAACCGGTACCCGACGCGCTCAACGATCCGGCGCCGCTCAACGGAGCCTGGATCGTCACATCGGCTTGCATCGAGAACACGGTGGCTACGTCGAGCGAAGGCAAGGCGCCCGATTCGGTGATCGTGGTCGCACCCGTGAAGTCGAACTGGATGGTGCTGCCCGGATCGCTATTGGCCTGGGCAATCGCCCAACTGAGCGTGCCCACGGTCGCCGTGTTGCCGTTGTCGCTGGCCTGGGTCACGGTATAGGTGCTGGCCGCCATCGCCGGCAGCGCGGTCGCTCCCACGCCCAGAAGCAGCGCGGCGGCGCAGGCCTGCGCCAGACGGCTGTGCGGCGGCGTCACGCCCACCGATCGCGACGCTCCCACGCCGCCGCGCGAGGCCTTTGCGAACTCTGTCGCGACCTGCACGACGCCCAGCGTGCGATTCCAGACCAGACGGTAGATCTTGTTCATGTTGTTCCCTGTTCCTGAAGTGTTGCTTGTTGTGGATCCGTGAAGCACGGATCGGTTATGTCGTAACGGCTAGACGCTGCACAGCCAGTGCAGGTTCATGCCCGGGTTGCGCCCAAAGCATGGCTTTGAATCGGTTGAACACATCGGCGAAAACACCGTCTTGCCTGCTTCCGTACCGACGTTCGGACACGCCGCGCACAGGCCCTGTGCACCGAGCTTGAGATCGAAGGCTTCGGCATCGAATTCGAGGTACTCGAAATCCTGCGCGCCAGACCGCTCGCCGATGAAGTTGTGGATCGCGGTCGTCGCACGTACTCGTCGACAAGGTCTCGTACTGCGCCCGCACCAGCCTGTCCGCATGCGCGCCGCAGAACGCTTGCTTCCACGCGTTGCAGGGCATGGCTGACCGTGCCGTCGCCTTTCGCCACACCGTCGGCACGCGTGTACACGGCGCCATTCGCGCTGAAATGGACGATCGGAGACGGATGAAAGGGGTTCTTCTGGAGCTGACGCTCGACGCTGCCGATGGCCCTCTGCATGGGATCCACGCAGGCGATGCACCGGGGATCGGGAAACAGCTCGGCAACCACGTTCATGAGCGCGCCTCGGTCGCAACGGGTGCCGGAGATCACGTCCTCGTCGCAGCCGGCATCATCGTTTTCGAACACGCCGCTGGGCATACGGCAGCGTTGCGCATCATTGATGAATGTGGGGAATTCCGTGCAGCCGGGTATCGCGCCCAGCAGCCCGGCCACCGGACCGCTCGCCCCCGCCTCGAAACGCGGGTTCTCGTGCAGCAGCGCCGACTGCAGCGTCGCGCCGGAGCGCGGCAGACCGGAAATGACATGAATACGCTGCATGACTCCCCTCGCCCTATGCAGCAGAAGGCGACGAACGAATCGTCGCCTTCAACGCCTACTGCGAGGGGCACGCTTCCTGCGCATGGACACGTGCCCTTGCCTCCCCCGCCTGAAATCAGAGTATAGGCAAACTGTGATGCAGTTCACAATTTATATCGGCTATGGCGAGCGAAACCGTGCACCGCTGACGCGCTCGCGCCCTTCCAGATCGCAGGCCGTGAACACGTGCGTGAAACCGCCATCGTCGGTGAGCAGGGCACGCACCGCCGGCCCCTGCTTCCAGCCGTGCTCCATCAGCAGCCAGCCGCGCGCCCGGAGATGGCGACGTGCGCCGGCGACCAGCACACGAATCGCATCCAGACCGTCCGCGCCGGACACCAGAGCACCGCGAGGTTCGAAACGCAGATCGCCCTGCCCGACGTGGGCGTCGTCGTGCTCGATATAGGGCGGGTTGGACACGATCAGGTCGAACTGCCGATCGGCAAGCGGGCCATACCAGTCGCCCTGCAGGAACTCGACGCGCTCCAATCCGTTCGCCAGCGCGTTACGCCGCGCCACCTGCAGCGCCGATGCGGAAACGTCGACGGCGGTGACCTGCGCCTGCGGCCGTTCGGACGCCAGGGCCAGCGCGATGGCGCCGCTTCCTGTCCCCAGGTCGACCACCTGCAGCGGAACATCCTGCGGCATGCGTTGCAGCGCCAACTCGACCAGCAATTCAGTCTCCGGACGCGGGATCAACGTATCGGGTGTGACCTCGAGATCGAGATGCCAGAAACCGCGCCGCCCCAGGATGTAGGCCACCGGCTCACCCTGCTCGCGCCGCTGCAGCAGAGCCTCGAAGGCCTGGGCCGACGCCGCATCGACCGGGTCCGTCGCATGCGCGAACAACCAGGCGCGATCCACGCCCAACACATGCATGAGCAGCCACTCGGCATCGCCCCGCTCGGCCACGCGCTCGGCGGCGGACATAAGAAGATCGCGTACCTGCGGTGTGCGGACCATGCGTGAACTCGGCTCGAAGATGAATCCGGGCGCGTGCCGTGCATCTGCACCGGAACCGCCACCGTATCTGGGAAGTGTACCGGCCCGAACGTCAGGAAACGCTCCATGTCCGCACTTCACCCGCGCTCGCTGTCGCGCCTGCTCCTGGCAGGCCTGCTTCCGCTCTGTCTGAGCGCCTGCGAGGCGACCTTCTTCTCCGCGCTGAACACGGTCACGCCCGCGAACGCGGTGCAGGCAAAGCGCGGCATCGTCTTCGAACCGCAGCATGACCTTGCACTGGACATCTACCGCCCCGCTCATGCACACCACGCACCGGTGGTCGTGTTCTTCTACGGCGGCGCCTGGCAGGACGGCAAACGCCAGTGGTATCGCTGGGCCGGGGAGACGCTGGCGCACCACGGACTGGTCGTCGTGGTGCCCGACTACCGGAAATTCCCGCAGGTGAAACTGGACGGATTCATGCACGACGCCGCCCGCGCCGTGGCGTGGACTCGAGAGCATGCAAATGCCTACGGAGGGGACCCGAATGACTTGTTCCTGATGGGACATTCGGCCGGCGCACACATCGGCGCATTACTCGCCACCCACGCTTCCTGGCTGCAGCAGGTCGGCATGGAACCACGGCAGCTTCGCGGTTTCATCGGGCTTGCCGGTCCGTACGATTTCCTGCCGCTGCGTGAGCAGGTGTATGTCGACATGTTCGGTCATACGCATGCGCAGCAGCTGCGCTCACAGCCGGTGAACTATGTGGACGGCAACGAACCGCCGATGCTCCTGCTGCAGGGCGGCGACGACAAGCTGGTGGCACCCGACAACGCACTGTCCCTGGCCGCCGCGATGCGCGAGCATGGCGAACGCGTGCAGGACCACGTCTATAGCGGCGTCAGCCATGCCGGCCTGCTGCTGTCGCTGTCACAGCCGTTCCGCTACAAGGCCACGGCCTTGCGCGACACGCTGGGCTTCATCGATGCCCACAGCCTGGATGCACGCGCCACCCCGAACGCACACGCGCGCAGCGAAGCCCGTGCCTCACCCTGATCGCGCACCGCTAAACGGGGACCGCCTCTTCCTCCGCAGAGGTCATGAAAAATCGGGCGGCCGAAGCCGCCCGAAACACCATGCCGCGCGTATCGCGAATCAGCGCGTGATCGCGGATGGATCCTGCGCCTTCTTCAGCGCCGCGCACAGCTTGATCGACTCGGTGGTCTGAGCCAGACCGCGGTCGGCTCCGGGCAGGTCGTCCAGGCGGGGGGTGAAGAACGCCTGCAGACGCTCGGCGTCCGCCATCGAGCAACCGCCACCGCCGGCCAGGTTCGGCACGTAGCCGCTGGCGAAGGTACCGGTGCGCTTGACGACCTGATCGTAGTGCCCCTTGAACCAGGTCCACAGTGCATCACGCCCCTGCTGCGTATCGCGATGTCCGGTCAGCAGACGGAACATCTCGCCCACCTTCACCTGCGGACTGAGCGCGAAGTTCCACACCCGCTCCGCCTGCGCACCCGGCGCATGCGAGAGCGCTGCGAGCATGGCGTTGCGGCGGTCTGCGTCCGTGGTCTTGTTCAACTCGGCAATCAGCGCATCGACCACCGGCTTGCCTTTCTCCTCCACGGCAACCGTCAGATCCTCGGAAAGCAGGTCCGGATTGGCTGCGGCCAGGTTCAGACGTCCTTTCGCGTTCTTCTCCAACGCGCGATCGGCCTGCTGCAGCAACGCGGCGCGCACGGCGGGAAGCTTCACGCCAACACCGAGAAAACCGGCCAGCGCACTGCGCGTCAAGGCGTCATCCGACGACTCGCCCTTGCGCTTCACGTACCCCAGCTTCTGCAGACGAGGCAGGTAGGCCTCGCTGGCCAGCTTGCGCAGGGCCGCCCGTTGCGCATCCGTCTGCGCTTCGTGCTTCCAGATCCAGGCAAAGGTATCCAGCGGCGCCAACGCCACCTGCCGCGTCTTGGACGGAGCCAACCGGCGCACCGCTTCCATCGCCGCAGACGCATCGATGTCTCCACGATGGAACGCCGCCTTGACGGCATCGGCATAGGCCAACTTCTCGGCATCGTTCAGCGCGCCCAAATGACCATTGAGCTTGGCCAGATCCGTCTTGTCCATGCTGAAGCGGTAGTAACCGCGCGCATCGGCGTTGGGCATATACCAGGCCGGGCACTGACCGCCGGACAGCTGCATGGTCGCGGTCTTGCTGTCCAGCATCTGGCACTGCACGCCGGCTTTGCCCGCCCCCGTGCGTACGCAGACCGGGATGCCCCACAGGCGATTCGGGTCGCCGCTCGAACCCAGCGGAAGATAGCGGTCCTGCGTCAGATGCAGCACCGGATGCGTGCCGCTGCAGTCCAGGCGCGTAGAGACCATCGGCACACCGGACTGGTCGAGGAAGCTGTTGAAGGCATGCTTGAAGGCCTCGCCCTTGCCCGCCGCCTTGTCGATCGCGCCGACCAGGTCGCTGGCCTTGGCGTTGCCGAACTTGTGCGCCTGAATGTAGGCACGCATGCCCTTGCGGAAGGTGTCGACGCCGACGTAGTGCTCGAACATGCCGATCACCGCCGCGCCCTTCTGGTAGGTGATGCCGTCGAACGCGGTCTGGATGTCGCCGTTGCCGGTGATCGGCTGGCGAATCTTGCGCGCGCTGACCAGGCTGTCATTGCCCATCGCGCCCTCGGCGCGGCTGACGCGGTCCAGGTCGGCGCGGTATTCAGGATGCACCTTGGCGGTGACCTTCTGCTGCATCCAGGTGGCGAACGCCTCGTTCAGCCAGATGTCGTTCCACCAGTCCAGTGTGACCGTGTCGCCGGTCCACTGATGCGCCAACTCGTGTGCCTGCACGTTGAACGAATTGCGCACGGCGTCCGATGGCGAGTTCTTGTCCATCAACATCAGCCAGTCACGGAAGGTGACTAGTCCGGCGTTCTCCATGGCGCCCGCGGAAAAATCAGGGGCAGCAAGCAGATCGAGCTTGCCGAACGGATAGCCGAAACCGTAGTACTGCTCCAGCGTCTGGATGATGACCGGCGTCTCGCTCAGTGCGATGTGGATGCGCGAACCCTCGCCGTGCGGAGCGATGCCGCGCAGGCGGATCGGTTCCTTGCGCCACGCGTTGGGTTTGATCTCACCGCCCGACACCACGTCCCAGGGACCGACCGCGAAGGCGACCAGGTAGGTTGGCAGCGGCTGCGTGGTCTTGAAGTCCAGCGTCTTCCAGCCCTTGCCGTCCTTGCTGGACTTGGCGATGGCGGTGTTGGCGACGGCGACTTCGTCGTTGGGCACGGTCAGCACGATCTTGTACGGCGTCTTGAAGCCGGGTTCGTCGAAGCTTGGGAACGCGTAGCGCGCGCTGATCGGTTCCATCTGCGTCATCGCGTATGGACGACCGTCGCGCGTCACCTTGTACAGGCCCTGCAACTGATGGTTGAAGGGCGCCGAGTAATCGAACACCAGCTTCAGTTCCTGTGGCTGCAGCGTCTTGCCGAAGTCGATGCGCACCACGCCCTGCTTGGGTGCGGCATTCACGTACTGGGCAGCGTGCGAGACGCCCTTTGCATCGATCACGCGCACGCTGGATACCTTCAGGTCCTTGCCATGCATCCATACGTGGTCGGCCGCCTTTTTCAGTTCGACACGGATGGTGGTGACGCCGGCGAAGCGGGTCTGCGCCGGATCGACGCGCAGATCGAGCGTGTATGCCTCCGGCACGGCCCAGCCCGGCAGTCGCTCCAGCGGCGGCTTCATGTCAGCGCCACCGGCAAAGGCGGAAGAAAAACAGGCCGCCAGTGCAGTAAACGCAAGCGTATGGGTGAGTCGTCGCATGATCGTGATCTCCGGATCGGGGAATGCAGCATCCGAAGCTACGCGGCGCAGTACCTCCGGGACACGTGCCGAAAGGCACGCTGCCCGAATACGGACACGAAAAAGCCGGCGTGCGCCGGCTTTTTCACTCGCGGGGAACAATGCGGTCGCTCAGGCTGCCGCCCTGGAAGCGCTCGAACCCGCGACTTCGGCCTGCTCCAGCGCCACCGCCACACCATGCACCACGGCGGCAATGCGCGCCGCGCTCTGCACGGCCTGCGCGCCGACTTCGTGCTTGCGCAGGGTCTTCTCGTGCGAGGCCACGCAGGAGCCACAACCGTTGATCGCCGATACGGCCAGCGAAGCCAGTTCGAAATCGATCTTGCTGCCGCCTGGCTTGGCCATCACGTTCATGCGCAATCCCGCGCGCAACGTGGCGTACTCGTCGTTCTCGACCAAGTGCAGGAAACGGTAATAGACATTGTTCATGCCCATGATGGCCGCTGCGGCGCGCGCACCGCGCAGGGCGTCTTCATCGGCGTGTTCGCTCGCCCACGCCGCCATGGAAGCGGTGAATGCGGCATTGCGCGAAGCGATGGCCGAAGCCAGCGCGACCACCGCGATCTGCGACTGGGTCAGCCCCGGCGCGCCGTTCTCGCCCAGCACCGATTCCAGGTTCAGGCGCAGGTCCTTGGCGTACTCGGGCAGTTGCGATTTCAGTTCAGCAAGAGACATGGGGGAAATCTCCGTTCGAGGACGGCACACGGCGACGCGAACGCTGGCGCGCGCACGGAATGTCCGGACAGGGGGATAGAAAAGAAAGAAAAAAACCCGCGCGCCCGCAGGGAGCGCGCGGGAATCTTGGTCAGGCGGCCTTGAGCGTGTCTTCGCCCGACTGCCAGTTGCACGGGCACAGCTCGTCGGTCTGCAGCGCGTCGAGCACGCGCAGGACCTCGGCCGGGTTGCGGCCGACACTGCCTTCGGTGACGTAGACGAAACGGATCACGCCTTCCGGATCCACCAGGAACGCGGCACGACGGGCGACGCCCTCGTCGTCCAGGATGCCCAGCGCGCGGCTCAGATCCTTGTTGATGTCGGCCAGCATCGGGAACGGCAGATCCTTGAGATCAGCATGATCCTTGCGCCAGGCCAGATGCACGAACTCGCTGTCGGTGCTGGCGGCCATCACCTGGCAGTCGCGATCAGCGAACTGCTCGTTGAGATCGCCGAAGCCCTTGATCTCGGTCGGGCAGACGAACGTGAAATCCTTCGGGTAGAAGAATACGCAGGTCCACTTGCCTTCGTAGGTGGTGTTGTCGATCTCCGCAAAGGCCTTGTCCAGGCTCTCGATCGAAACGGTGGCCTTGAGATTGAACTGCGGGAACTTGTCGCCAACGGTAAGCATGTACAACTCCATGAATGGGTAATGGGTTTCAGGGGAAAAGACGCTCGATGCAAGCGTCGTCACGGACAAGAATAGGGTGCGCACTTGCATTCTTCAAATTGATTGTTAACATCAGATTCATAGCAATAGGCTATTGAAATGCAGCGGGGCACCCGATGAACCTGCGAGACCTGCATTACCTGGTCGCCCTGGCCGAGCACTGCCATTTCGGCCGCGCCGCCGAGGCCTGCTTCGTCAGTCAGCCGACCCTGTCCACCCAGATCCGGAAGCTCGAGGACGAACTGGGTGTGACCCTGGTCGAGCGCACACCGCGCAAGGTGCTGCTCACCGACGTCGGTCGCGAAATCGCCGCCCGCGCCCGCGACGTGCTCAACGAGGCCGAGCAGATCCGCGCCATCGCGCGGCGCACGCGCGACCCGGAATCCGGCACGGTGCGGCTGGGCATCTTCCCCACACTCGGTCCGTATCTGCTACCGCATGTCGTGCCGATGCTGCGCGAGGCCTTCCCGCGGCTCGAATTGCTGCTGGTCGAGGAAAAGACCGAGGTTGTGCTCGAACGTCTGCGCGAGGGCAAGCTGGACGCCGGCATCCTTGCGCTGCCCATCCACGAGGAAAGCCTGCACGTCGAGTTCCTGTTCGAGGAACCATTCCTGCTCGCCGTGCCCGAAGGTCACCCGCTGGCCGACCGCAAGCGCCTGCGCCTGGACGATCTCGCCGACGAAAGCCTGCTGTTGCTCGAGGACGGCCACTGCCTGCGCGATCAGGCGCTGGAGGTCTGTCAGCTTGCCGGTGCCGGCGAGCGCACGGGGTTTCGCGCCACCAGCCTGGAAACGCTGCGGCAGATGGTTGCCGCCAATGTCGGCGTCACCCTGCTGCCGACACTGGCGGTCAACCCGCCGGTGGCGCGTGTAGACAGCATGCGGCTGATCGAATTCGGCGGTCATCCGCCGCACCGCCGCGTAGCCATGGTCTGGCGCAAGAGTTCGGCCATGGACGGTTTCCTGCGCCGCCTGGCCGAAGTCTTCCGCAAGCTGCCGCCCGAACTGCTGGACGCGCACGCCACCGCGCTGCAGTCACGCCCCGCATCCAAGGAGGCATCGGCGTGAAGCTTTCGCGCATCGCACGACTCGCTCTGCTCGCGCTGTGCCTGGGTGCATGCAGCGCCTGCTCGATGCAGAAACTCGCCGAACGCATCACGCCCGACGGTGATCTCGCTCTGGTGCATGCGCTGTTCAAGGACCTGCACGCCGGTCACACCGACGCCGCGCGCGCGCACTTCGACGCCAAGAACGCGCCCTCCGACAAGACGCTCGCCACACTCACCGCCCTGCTCGCGGAAACGCCGAAACCCCAGCTCGTCGGCGCGAACGTCACCAAGCAGAACAGCGATCCGTGGCAGACCACGCTGACCTACCAATTCGGTCGCGGCAAGCAGGTACACGTCGTGACCCTGCACATCCATGGCGCCAAGGGACATCGCCGCATCGACACCCTGCACATCGGCACCGGTAGCGACATGCACGGTCTGATGCGCATCGCGACCTGGTTCTTCTCGGGTCTGCTGGTCGTACTGGCCGCGGTCGTCGTGCTGGTGATCTGGCTCGTTCGGCGTAATCAGCGCAAGTACAAACGATAGCGTAGAACTATCAACTTCATCGAAACAATCAATTTCAATCAAGACCCAGCCGCGCGCTAGGCTGGACCGCAGGGGCGGCATGCCAAGCATGTCGCCATGTTTCCACCTCCCAGCCCGAAGCCACGAGGTACATCATGAGCAATCTGAAAGGCTCCAAGACCGAGCAGAATCTGAAGGACGCGTTCGCCGGCGAATCCATGGCCAACCGCCGCTACCTGTATTTCGCATCCAAGGCCGACGTCGAGGGCTACAACGACGTGTCCGCCGTGTTCCGCTCCACCGCGGAAGGCGAGACGGGCCACGCGCACGGTCATCTGGAGTACCTGGAAGAAGTGGGCGATCCGGCCACCGGCCTGCCGTTCGGCGGCACCGAGGCCAACCTGAAGTCGGCCATCGCCGGCGAGACCCACGAGTACACCGACATGTACCCGGGCATGGCCAAGGACGCCCGCGAGGAAGGTCACGACGAGATCGCGGACTGGTTTGAGACCCTGGCCAAGGCCGAGCGCTCGCACGCCAACCGCTTCCAGAAGGCGCTGGACGAGCTGCAGTAATACCGCGTCATCGACATCGCGCGCGCCCATTCCGCGGCGCGCGCGATGTCGACGTGTCCGCCGACGCCCGTCGGCATTCCGTTGCACCGTCACACCCTTGCATGGCCGAGGAGATTCGCATGTCCCGAGAAGGCAGTCTGGAAGCACCCACCCGGCACCCGCTGGACTGGCTCAACGACGAATTCTGGGATCAGCAGGCGCTCGACGCCGAACTCGAACGCGTCTTCGACATCTGCCATGGCTGCCGCCGCTGCGTCAGTCTGTGCCACGCCTTTCCGACCCTGTTCGACCTCATCGACGAATCCGAGACCATGGAAGTCGACGGCGTGGACAAGGCCGACTACGCCAAGGTCACCGAGCAGTGCTACCTGTGTGACCTGTGCTACCTGACCAAGTGTCCGTACGTGCCGCCGCACGAATGGAACGTGGATTTCCCGCACCTGATGCTGCGCGCCAAGGCCGTGCAGTTCCGCCGCGACGGCGCGCCGATGAAGGCCAAGGTGTTGTCCAACACCCGTACCGTCGGCAAGCTGGCCTCGATTCCGGTCGTGGTGCAGACCGTCAACGCCGCCAACCGCTCCAAGCCGATGCGCAAGCTGCTGGAGAAGACGCTTGGCGTGCACCGGGACGCGCGCGTGCCGACCTACCACGCGCCCACTGCGCGCCAGCGCCTGAAGCATCTGGACGGCCATGGCGAGGCGCTGCCCGCCGGTCGCACCCGTGGCAAGGTCGCCGTGTTCGCGACCTGCTACTGCGATCACTCCATGCCCGAGGCCCTCGAGGACCTGGTCAAGGTGCTCGAGCACAACCGCGTGCCGGTGCGCATGGTCGAGCGCGAGAGCTGCTGCGGCATGCCGAAGTTCGAGCTCGGCGATCTCGACACCGTGCGCAAGTACAAGGAAGAGAACATCCCGGTGCTGGCGAAGATGATCCGCGAGGGCTGGGACCTGACCGCCGCGGTGCCTTCCTGCGTGCTGATGTTCAAGCAGGAACTGCCGCTGATGTTCCCCGATGACGAGGACGTGGCGCGGGTGCGCGACCATTTCTTCGACCCGTTCGAATACCTGGCCGAGCGCCACAAGGACAACAAGCTCGCCACCGACTTCAAGCAGCCGCTGGGGAAGGTCGCCTGGCAGGTCGCCTGCCATCAGCGCGTGCAGAAGATCGGCCCCAAGACCCGCGACATCCTGCAACTGGTGCCGGACACCGAAGTCGTCACCATCGAGCGCTGCTCCGGCCACGACGGCACCTATGGCGTGAAACGCGAGACCTATGCGATCTCGCGCAAGATCGCGCGCCCGGTCGAGAAGCGCGTGCAGCAGGCCGAGGCCGCGCACTTCACCAGCGACTGCCCGATGGCCGGCGAGCACATCGCCCACGGGCTCGACGACAAGCCCGGCAACGAACATCCGATCAGCCTGCTGCGCAAGGCCTACGGCCTCTGATCGCCCCCATCCGAATCACACCGCCTTTCCGATCATGAAACCACTGACCCGAAACGACCTGCTTTCCCTGGAAGCCTACGCCGCCGAGCGCAGCGATTTCCGCGCCCGCGTGATCGCGCACAAGAAGCCGCGCAAGGTGCATCTGGGCGAGCACCTGACCCTGATCTTCGAGGATCGCCTGACGATCCAGTACCAGATCCAGGAGATGCTGCGCGTCGAGCGCATCTTCGAGGCCGCCGGCATCGAGGACGAACTCGGCGCCTACAACCCGCTGATCCCCGATGGCGGCAATCTGAAAGCGACGATGCTGATCGAGTATTCCGACCCCGAAGTGCGCAAGCGCGAACTGGCGAAGCTGCGCAACGTCGAGCACGACATCGCGCTGCAGGTCGGCGAGCTGCCGCCGGTCAAGGCCATCGCCGACGAGGACCTGGAGCGCAGCAACGAAGACAAGACCTCGGCCGTGCATTTCATGCGCTTCGAACTCGACGACGCCATGCGCGCGGCATGGAAGGACGGTGCGCCCGTGTTCCTGAGCTGCACGCATGACCACTATCCGGTTCGCGTGCAACTCGACGCCAACCAGCACGCGGCGCTCGGCGCCGACCTCGACTGAACGGGCGAAGTGTCTCGCTGCGTTCAGTCGTAGCGCAGCAGGCTGTGCAGCGGGGCGTCGGACGCCCAGCGCTCCCGCCCCTGCAACATCGCCAGCTCGATCACGACCGACGCGCCGCACAGCTCCGCGCCCAGCGAGCGCATCAGCTCGGCACTCGCTTCCAGCGTGCCGCCGGTGGCCAGCACATCGTCGACCAGCAGCACGCGTTCGCCCGGACGCACGGCGTCGCGATGCACTTCGAGCCGGTCGCTGCCGTATTCCAGCGCGTAGTCGACGCCCACGGTGTCGGCCGGCAGCTTGCCCGGCTTGCGCACCGGCACGAAGCCCGCACCCAGCACCTGTGCCAGCGCCGCGCCGAAGATGAAGCCGCGCGCCTCGATGCCGCACACGGCCTGCACGCGCTTACCGCGCCAGGGCTCGGCCAGCGCCTCAATGCACTGCGTCATGCCGGCGGCATCGGCCAGCAGGGGCGTGATGTCCTTGAAGACGATACCCGGCTTGGGAAAATCGGGAATGTCGCGGATCAGCGCGTTCAGTGCGTGCATCGTCGATCGGGTCCGGCGGAACGGACCCGCATGATGCCAGAGCGGCGGCGCATCAGGTGCCGGCCGGCAGCGTCGAGTCGCCCCAGTCCGGGTCCTCGGCGGCGCTGCGACGCGCTTCGCTGAGCTGCGCCTCGATGCGCTTGACGATCGGTGCGGCCCGCTCGATGCAGGAATCGGGCACGGCCACGGTGATGAAATCGCGCGCGGGCAGCTGGCCGACACCGCCGATCAAGTGCTCGCCGGCGATGAAGGCGGGAATCTCTTCATGCTCGAGCGCGTCCTTGACCAGATGCGCGTCGATCATGGATTCGGCGTGGTAGATGGTGCGCATGGCTCCAAGCTACTCGCGCCGCGCAGGCACTGCAACTGTGCGCGAACCGCGCGATGACTGGCCTGCGCGCACCGGACCTGCGCTAAACTGTGCAGCTTTGCAGCATTGCGACGAGTGAACGCCGATGGCGAGCGAGACCGCCCCCGTACAGCATTTCATCCGACAGATCGTGCGCGAGGACATCGAGTCCGGTCGCCAGCCGTCGATCCGCACGCGTTTCCCGCCGGAACCGAACGGGCATCTGCACATCGGCCACGCCAAGGCGATCTGCCTGGACTTCGGCATCGCCGCCGAGTTCGGCGGCCGCTGCAACCTGCGCCTGGATGACACCAATCCCGGCAAGGAGCTGCCCGAGTACGTGCAGGGCATCCAGGACGACGTGCACTGGCTGGGCTTCGAGTGGGCCGAACTGCGCCACGCCTCGGACTACTTCGAAGTGTTCTATCGCGCCGCCGAGAAGCTGATCCAGGACGGCAAGGCCTATGTCGACGACCTCAACGCCGAGCAGGTACGCGAATACCGCGGCACGCTGACCGAGCCGGGCCGCAATTCGCCGTTCCGGGATCGTTCCGTCGAGGAGAACCTGGACCTGTTCCGGCGCATGCGCGCGGGTGAGTTCGGCGACGGCGAGAAGACCCTGCGCGCGAAGATCGACATGACCGCCGGCAACATGAACATGCGCGACCCGGCCATCTACCGCATCCGCAAGCAGACCCACCAGAACACCGGCGACGCCTGGCCGATCTACCCGATGTACGACTTCGCGCACTGCCTGTCGGACGCGCTGGAAGGCATCACGCACTCGTTCTGCACGCTGGAGTTCGAGGACCACCGCCCGCTGTACGACTGGTTCGTCGACCACGTCGACCTGGCCGGACACCCGGACCTGTGGCAGCCGCTGGTCGAGGCCGGCATCCCGACCGCACCGAGCAAGCCGCGCCAGATCGAGTTCGCCCGCGGCAATCTCACCTACACCATCATGAGCAAGCGCAAGCTCACTCAACTGGTGCAGGAAGGTCTGGTCGACGGCTGGGACGATCCGCGCATGCCGACCCTGTCCGGCGCGCGCCGCCGCGGCTTTCCCGCCGCCGCCATGCGCGCCTTCTGGGAACGCATGGGCGTCAGCAAGCAGAACAGCAACATCGACTTCGGCGTGCTCGAAGGCTGCGTGCGCGAGGAGCTCGACGCTCGCGCGCCGCGCCGCATGGCCGTGCTCGATCCGCTGAAGCTGGTGCTGACCAACCTGCCGGAAGGCCACGAGGAAACCATCGAGTTCCCCAACCATCCGAAGGACGAAAGCTTCGGCACGCGCGCGCTGCCGTTCTCGCGTGAGGTCTGGATCGAACGCGGCGACTTCGCCGAGGTGCCGCCCAAGGGCTTCAAGCGCCTGCTGCCCGAGGGCGAGGTGCGTCTGCGCGGCATCGGCATCATTCGCTGCAACGAGGTGGTCAAGAACAATGCAGGGGAAGTGACCGAACTGCGCTGCACGCTGGACCCGGAAACCCGGCCCGGCGGCAACGACACGAACCGCAAGGTCAAGGGCACCATCCACTGGGTCAGCGCCGCACACGCGGTCGCAGCCGAGGTTCGCCTCTACGACCGCCTGTTCGATGCCGAGAACCCGGGCGACGAGCGCGACGGCAAGACCTTCAAGGATTACCTCAATCCGGAAGCCAAGCGCGTCGTGCAGGGCTACATCGAACCCGCCGCGGCCGCGGCCGAGCCGGAAGCGCACTGGCAGTTCGAGCGCACCGGCTACTTCGTCGCCGACCGCCACGACCATCGTCCGGAGCGCCCGGTCTTCAACCGCAGCGTGAGCCTGCGCGACACCTGGGCCCGCAAGGGCCGGTGAGCGTCGACGCGCGCCATCGCCTGCTGGCCTGGTGCCGTCCCGGCTTCGAGGCCGAATGCGCGCAGGAGCTGAGCGCGCTGGACACCCGCTTCGGCGGTGGCGGCTACGCGCGCGCCAAGCCCGGCGAAGGCTTCGTCGAATTCGTCGCGCTCGATTCCGACCTCGCCGGACACATCGCCGAGGCTGCTGGTGCCGAGCGGCCGATCTTCGCCCGCCAGCTGATGCACGGCATCGGCCGGATCGAGGAGCTGCCGCGCAAGGACCGCCTGTCCGTCCTGCTGCCACTCATCGCCAGCGACGAACGACGCTGGTGCGACGCCTGGGTCGAGTCGGCCGACAGCGATGCCGGGCGCGAACTCAGCGCGCTGTGCCGGGCGCTGAACGGCGCACTGATCGCGGGCCTCAAGCGCAAACACGCGATCGACCGCGACGCGCACTGGCGTCTGCATGTGGCCCTGCTTTCTCCGAGCCAGGCGCTCGTCTGCGCCACCGACATCCGCGCCAGCGCCCCCTGGCCGGGCGGCATCCCGCGACTGCGTTTTCCGCGCGGCGCACCCAGTCGCTCGACCCTGAAGCTGGAAGAAGCCCTGTTGGTTCTGCTCGACGAACGCGAACGCGAGGCCTGGCTGCAGCCGGGCATGCGCGGCGTCGACCTGGGCGCGGCGCCCGGCGGCTGGACCTGGCAACTCGTGCGTCGCTCGATCCACGTGACGGCCATCGACAACGGCCCGATGGACGCGGCCCTGATGGAGTCGGGACTGGTCGAGCACCTGCGCGCGGACGGCTTCCGCTATCAGCCGCCGAAGCCCGTCGACTGGCTGGTCTGCGACATCGTCGAGCAACCGCGCCGCGTCGCCGCGCGCATGGCCGAATGGCTGCGCCAGGGCTGGTGCCGGCAGGCAATCTTCAATCTCAAGCTGCCGATGAAGAAACGCTATGCAGAAGTCCAGCTATGCCTGGACCTCCTTCGCGACCGTGTCGACGGAACGCTGGACCTGCGCGCGCGGCAGCTGTACCACGATCGCGAGGAAATCACGGTGTTCGCGCGCCGTGCGTGAAGCATCGCCGGTCCGAATCGCTGTGTCTGCGGCAGAGCGTCGCGCTGGAGTTTCGTTAGGATGGGGGTCCGTACACTTCGCTCCCGGAACCGAACGGACCCTCGCCCCGTGAAACGCCTGCGCGCCATGCTGCCTCTGCTGCTGCTGCTGACTACCGGCATCGTGCTGCTGGCCGGAGGCATGGGCAGCTATCTGGCGCCGGGACGCCTGGCGCAGGAGCATGCCGCACTGCTGGAAGCCGTACAGCAGCACCCCTGGCTTTCGCGTCTGGCCTACATCGGCCTGCTCACTCTGGTCACGTCCACCGGCATACCGGGGAGCCTGCTGGTCATCATCGCTGGCGGTCTGGTCTTCGGCGAAATCCAGGGCACGCTGCTGTCCTCGATCGGACTGCTGCTCGGCTCGCTGCTGCTGTTCCTGGCCAGCCGCTACGCCTTCGGATGCGGCCGCAAGCCCGCCCCCCGAGTGGTCGAACGGCTGCGCCACGGATACGCGCAGCATCCGGTCAACTACACGTTCTTTCTACGTTTCGTGCCGGTGTTCCCGTTCGGCGCCGTGACCGTCGGATTGGCCTGGCTGCGCTGCCCGATGTGGCTGTTCCTGCTCAGCAGCTTCGTCGGCGGTTCGATCATGCTGATCTTCGAAACCGCCATCGGTGCGGACCTTGGTCGCAACCTTGCGGCGGGTGAAGCCATGGGCTGGCGCTTGTTCCTCGATCCGCACATGCTGCTTCCACTCGGCGCCCTGGCGCTGCTCGCCGTGCTCCCGGTCGTCATCCGCAGACGGCAGGCACGCAACGGAGAGCGGAAATCCGGTCAGGATTGAAGCCGAAGGCCGAAGCGCTACAATCCCACCATCGACCACGCCACCGCAACGGGGGCGGCAAACATGTCTGATCGTGCACCTTCACGACTCAGTAAATGGTGGCGGCGCGCTTCACTAGTGCAGCGGCTCGTCCTGGTGGCACTGGTGCCTTCGGTCGTCTCGACCATGTTCCTGGCCATCCTTCTGACGCGCCACCAGATCGGCACACTGCAGGATCTCACGCGCAGCACGGCCAGCGCCTACATGACCCAGGCCGCAGTCGATGCAGCCCCTCTTCTGCGCAACCGGAATCTGCCTGAACTGCGTCGCCTGGCGCGCTCCATCGGCCGCCTTCCGCACGTCAATCAGGTCCGCATCCTCGATGGAACCGGTCGCATCATCGCCGCCGCGCAGAGTCCCGTTCCGGAAAATGCCTCGCTGATCCAGCTGCGTCAGGACATCGCCCAGCGCGACGCCGGCGGCAAATCGCTCGGCACGCTCGTCGTGCATATCGACACCGAGGCATCCCTGCTCACGCAGTACACCGACATCCTCGACACCCTGCTGTGGGTAAGCATCGCGATCCTGCTGGCCATTCTCCTGAGTTGGCAGCAGGCGCGCTGGATCAGTGCGCCATTGCGACGCCTGTCCGTGGCCATGGGCGGGCTCGGACGCTTCGACCACGCGCTTTCCGTCGAGGTCACGGACGATTCCGAAATCGGCGAGCTGCAGCGCGGTTTCAACAAGGCCGCAGCCAGTCTGCATACCCTGCACCGCGACATGGAGCGACGCATCGAGAACGCCACGCAGGAACTGGCGCGCAAGAACGATGCACTGGAACAGGCCAGCAAGGCCAAGGCCCGTTTCCTGGCCAGCGCCACCCATGACCTTCGGCAACCCCTGTACGCACTGACCCTGTTCTCCTCCTCGCTGGCCGAACAGGAGACCCAACCCGAACGCCTGGACCGCATTTCGCACGTACAGCAGTGCATCGAATCCCTGGATCGCCTGTTCAGCGAACTGCTCGACCTCTCGCGCCTGGAGGCCGGCGCGATGCAACCGGAACTGCGTGACTTCCCGCTCGACGAACTGTTCCAGGAGGTCAGCCGGAATTTCCGCATCCAGGCCGAAAAGCAGGAACTGCGACTGATCACGCGCCCCACGCCGGTGTGGGTGCACAGCGACCGCACCATGCTCGCGCGCATTCTCAACAATCTGGTCAGCAACGCGCTGCGCTACACCCGCGAAGGCGGCGTGCTGGTAGGCGCACGCCTGCGCGGCGATCGTATCCGCATCGACGTTCGCGACACCGGCATCGGTATCCCCGAGGAGCATCAGGCGCATATCTTCGAGGAGTTCTACCGGGTCGATTCGGGACATGAGGAGCACCGCGACGTACCCGCCCAATCCGGCAGTCAACGCGGCCTCGGGCTGGGTCTGTCGACGGTACAGCGCCTGGCGGAATTGCTGGGCACCGAAGTCGAACTGCGCTCGCATCCCGGACGCGGCACGCTGTTCACGCTGCTGGTGCGTCGCGGGCGTAGCAAGAGCCGTACGACCTCCCCCATCCGCAACAAGCCGCGCGCGTTGCCACGCACGCATCCTTCCCTGGAACTGAAGGACGTGCGCGTCATGGTCGTCGACGACGACCAGGCCATCCTCGCCGGCATACACGATCTGCTACGTAGCTGGGGCTGCAAGGTGCGCATGGCGACCGACTGCGACCGCGCGCTGGAACAGGCCAGTCGCAGCGAAGTACCCGACATCGTCATTTCCGACCTGCATCTCGGCACCGGCCGCAACGGCGTCGAGACCCTGCATGCCCTGGCCGAGCACTACGGCGCCAAGCCCGGAAACCCGCCGTTCGCTCGTTTGCTGGTCACCGGTGAAACCGAGCGCAGCCGCCTGCAGCCAGCGCTGAAGTCCGGCGTGCCGATCCTGTTCAAGCCGGTCGCGTCCGAACCGCTGCGCGAAGCCATCATCACCCTGCTGCGCACGCGCACGCGGGCCGCCGCCGTCTCGACCGACGACTGAACGACCACTCCGCCTATTTCCTATGACATAGGCCACGAACCTTGCCGTGCCCGTCCCGGTGGAGCAGAATCAAGGCCAGTCACACGGAGAACCGTGATGCGCGTACTGATCGCAGACGATCACAGGCTCGTGGTCGAAGGCGTCAGGCTCAAACTGTCCGAGCTCGGTCCGGACAACGAGTTTGTCGTCGCCACGACGGTGGACGAACTCTACGCGATTCTGCGTGAATCGCCGCCACCGGACATCGCCCTCATCGACCTGTCCATGCCCGGCGCACGCGATTGCCGGCACATCACCGAAGCGCTGCGGATACAGCCGCGCATGCGCGTGCTGATCCTGTCCGGCTGCGAGGACAGCGGCCTGATCAACAAGCTCATCGACAGCGGTGCGCACGGTTTCATACCGAAGGCCTATTCGCCCGACGTCATGCTGTCGGCGATCCGCCTCGTGCTCTCGGGCGGCACCTACATTCCGCCGATGGCGCTGAACCAGTCCTCCAACGACGGCGAACGCTTCAGCTTCGACAGCGGCGACCCCTCGGAGGCATCCCAGGAAGAACAGCTCGCCGAACTGCTGACCGACCGCCAGCTGGACGTGCTCCGTCTGCTGTCACGCGGAAGCCCGAACAAGGTCATCGCGCGCGAACTCGGCATCAGCGAAGGTACCGTCAAGATCCATCTGGCAGCGATCTTCCGCGCGCTCAACGTGCGCAACCGCGTCGAAGCCGTCGTCGCCTCGCAGCAACTGGGACACGCCTGACATCCCTTCGGAAGATGCTTGCTCTCTCGACAGGCCCACGCACTGGCGTCAGCAGAATTCAGGCGGCGCATACACCGGAGTCCGGAGAGTTTCGCTGCAAGTGCTTGTGCATGCGCGGCTCACACTGACACTTGTCGCTGAAACGCCGACCGTAGTGCACTAGGTCGCCAACTGCATCAAATGATGCAGATACGCTTCACGGATAGGCTGCGTATTTGCCGATGAATCCGAAACCGTTGCAGCCCGGAGAATTTCCGCCATGACTCGTCTCCCGATCTCGATATCGGAAAGCGTCTCCACCTGTGCGTGAGTCAGAGTGCCCCCCAGCTTCGACAGGAAGATATCCGGATTTTTTTGCACCCGCTTGCCGAGCATCATCGCCCAGTCCGCGGATCGGGCGTAATCAGCAAGATTGCTGGCATCCACGAAGTCGAAGCTGATGGAAATGGACTTCTCCACGGTACAGACGTGATGCGCCCAGCCCGTACCGACAAACAGAACCTGTCCCTCCTCGACATCCGCGGTCCACTTTTCCGCGTCTTGCCACGTCGGAAAGTCTTTCGCATCGGGGCGCTCAGGATCCAGATACCCCACCGCTGGATTGTAGACATGTCGATGATCGTCCGGCGAATACAGGGTCGCACGCTTGCGTCCACGCAACTGAGCGATCAATGCAATGGTGCCATTGTTATCCACATGCAGCGGTGTGAGCGCTCCCGGTAGACTGACCAGAAGCCACAAGTGATTGAACAGCGAGTAATAATAGGGAAGTGCGTGATTCCATGTCTCGATCGGCCTCGGAACCAGCGGCTTGAATTCGTCGAAAATCGGATCCTGGGCACTGTGCACGAAACGCAGCGTGCCGCAATAAAGCGGCAGGTCCTGTGCAGCGAATGCTTCGTATGACCCCTCCAGCCAGTGCCCCTCGTACAATTCCCGCACCCGATCAGGGTCGCTGATATAGTCGAGATAGCGGGCAAAATCAGTCTCTACACTTACTAATTCATCACGCACATGGGTGACGAAATTCGGCGCCTTGGCGAACGCCTTCAACGCTCCCAGCCGCGACCGGAGATAGTCGATCTCACGCCATTTCCGATAACCGGGCCAGTGCTCACTGTAGCCATTGACCACCCATGGGCTGTCGTGCAGCAGACGCGGATTTTCCGCGAAACGGAGTT
This sequence comes from Oleiagrimonas sp. MCCC 1A03011, assembly GCF_003267965.1. NCBI lineage: Bacteria > Pseudomonadati > Pseudomonadota > Gammaproteobacteria > Lysobacterales > Rhodanobacteraceae > Oleiagrimonas > Oleiagrimonas sp. MCCC 1A03011. Next base: position 430,314 of record NZ_MSPY01000001.1, read on the forward strand.
CGAACTCCTCGGCGGTCACAACGGGAATGGCTCGTTGCTTCACGCGCCAGCCTCCCCGTGAATCTCCAACGACGGCTGTGCCACAGCGCGTGCACCGCTGACCGCTCGCACGAGCGTCGACAGGATATGCGCGGCAGCCAGACTCGTCTTCCCCTGAATATCCAGGATCGGATTGACCTCCATGATGTCCGCGCCAAGCAACTTTCTGTGCCTCGCCAGCTGTCGAATGTGTTCGCAGAGCGTCGAAACATCCAGCCCTCCGGGCACCGGGTGCCCGGTTCCCGGAGCAACGCAGGGATCCAGGACATCGATGTCGATGGACACATAGAGCGGGAGCGACCCCTTCAGCCATGCATCGGGGATGACGGTGTCGGCATGATCCGCGCAGTTGGGCAACACATCCAGCGATGCATCCTGTCGCGACTCATCGAAGTACGTGATGCCACGATGACCGATCACGAGCATGCGGCGAACGTGGCCCAAGCCTGCAATGCGCCGCAGCACCTGCTTGTGGTTGTGCCAGGAAGCATCCGTGAGCGGACAGAAGTCCGTGTGCGCATCGAACCATACGATATCGACGGGCCCATGCCCGTACATGGCCGACACCGCGGCATAGGACACGGCATGATCGCCTCCGAGCACCAGTGGAAACGCTCCCGCGGCCACGATATCGGCGATGGCTCGACGACTCCTCTCGACGATATCCATCCAATCGCTTCCATCAAAGACGGACACGTCGCCGTGGTCATACCCGTTCGCGTCAGGCGCAGAAACTTCAAGACTGCTTCGACGAATAGCCTCCGGACCTTTTCTGGCGCCGGACACGTAACTGTTTCCAAAGTCGCTCGGAACACCAATAACTTCGAACGTCCCGTGCCTAGATGCCGTTGACGGCGAGGCGCTCGGCCAGCCGAAAAGGCACTCTTCAGCCGTGTGTAGATGAGCTTGCGTCACATCGGATCCTTCGCTGCGCTCAACGCAGTCATCAACAAGTGCAACGCCGTCATCGACAACGTGTTCCAGCACGGGTGCCATGGATTCAAACCGCATAGATCCAAGGAAACGATCGTGTGCGTGCGCCCGATCATGCATAGCAGATCGCGCACATCCCGATAGTCCAGCAACCCTGAATCCGTGCCGTCGAGAGCGTTGGCCATGACCGCCATGTCGATCCCGACATGAACCCGTCTCGCAGCACCTTGGGCCGGTTCGACGGACCAGCGCCCATCCTTTAAGATCGCGTCGACAGGAAGGCTGGTCACCTTCCCGGATAGCGTCTCTTCCGATACTCCGGTGGCCTTGGCCGGGTCGAAAGGATCGGATGGGACGACAGATCCAACACAGACAACACGCTCCACATTCGGAAGCAACGATACATCGTGCAGCCATGCACGGCCCCCGATGGTTGGGGAGCGAGACCGTCCGGAACGCGTGCGCCCGACATGGATGACATCCAGCGGCTCGTTTCGCTGCATGTGCACGATCAGCGGCTCGGCCACAGACGCGTCGCCGCCAAGCAGGACCGGCAACGCACCGTCTCGGGTCAAAACCTCCCATGCGTTTTGCGCACGCCCGAATACCGACGACCTGGACTCTCCATGGTGAACGATCACATCCCCAGCGTCGGCGATCGAGACCCCCTCGAGCACGAACCGATGCCGATCGGTATCGAACCATCCAAGTGGTCGCCCCGTCTCTCGGCTCAAGCGATAAAGCATCTGCAACGAAGCATCCCGGATCGCCAGTGAACCGCGGCGTGCGCCCGCCGCGTCCGGATCCCCGAAATCCCAGGGAATGCCCAACACGACAACCTGAGCCTCCGCAGCCTCCATCTTCTGCACAGGGACATCGAACAAGCGGACCGGAGGATCCGTGACCCAACGCGGGGACGACTCGGGGATGTCATCCTCCGGCACAAGAAACCCTTTCTTTCGAAGCTGAAGGATGGCTCGGGCCGCCTTTTCATTCGCGAGTCCACGCATCCTGAAATCGGCCAGGGACATCGCGGACCTGAACTCGAGCAGCAGAGCATATAAGGCTCGTGGTATCCGGATCCGTGTGCCGTCCGTGGAGAGATAGATCGTTGCCGCCGACTCATCAAGCTTCTCGGCCGCCATCCAAGGAGAGAGGATCCACGCACGCTCTGCATCCGTCTGTACGCCGACCTCGGGATCGGGGACCTCGTGCACGGGAACCGGACTCATACCGGGACCACCTCGCAGTCAGCGAGATACTGGAGCAACTGCTCCTTCACATGACGCGAGCGTGCCGTGGCTTCTCCTTTCAGCGCCGCGCGCAGCACGCAGATCATCAATGCACACCCGAGCTCCTCGACCGGTCCTTGATCGAGTTTCCCGAGCACATCCTCATCATCGACCCGGCTCCGGACCAGATCAGCCTGCTTGCGCGCGAACAACCCCAGCTCCGCGCGCCAGTCCATCGCGTCCGCGTACGCCTGCAGGTTCAGCTGATTGACGATATCGAAACTGACCGTGATCGAGTCGCTTCGAGTCACCACATGATGGGCCCACTGTGGCCCCCAGATCAGCAAGTCACCGGCGGCCAGGCTTCCTGTCCAGGGTCGCGCCTCGCGCCAGGTCGGGAAGAAAGTCTCGTCCGGCGCCAGCGGATCGAGGTAGCCCACATCCGGATTGTAGAAATGCGCCTTGTCTTCGGGACTGTATAGAATCGCTTCCTTGCAGCCCCGAATCTGCGCAAGATACGCGATCACTGCATTATTGTCTTGGTGCAAGGGCGTCAACGCACCCGCAAGGCTCACGTACAGCCAGACATGATTTCCAGACTGGTAGTAATAGGGAATCTCATCGTTGAAGCAGGCCAGCGATCCTGGCAGAAGGGGCGAGAGATCCTTAAGCACTGGCGAAGCGGCATGCCTCACCAGTTGAAGATTTCCACAGTACAGCGGTAGATCGAGCTCACGAAAGAGCGACTCGTCCCCCTTGATCCAGCAGCCGTGAAACAACGATGAAAGTCGGGCCGGATCGTTCACATATTCGAGATAATCGCCGAACGTGGTTCGCACCTGACACATGCGGGAATGTGCATTGGTAACGAATTGCGGAGCCCCTGCCGTCACGGGCAAATGGCCGAAGAGGCGCTGCAGCGCAGCGTGACGATTCCATTGCGTATAGGCTGGCCACTGTTCCACGAAACCGGTTATAAGACAGGGATGCTCCGCGAGGATATCCGGCGACTTCTCGATCAAGTCGATGAATGCACCCAGTTCGTATGTCGGGATGTTCTTCGCTTCCATGTGTGTCCGCTCCTCGCTATCGCCCGGCTCTGATATATCAACTGACGCAAAAAGCTCCCTACGCTCCGCCCGCAATGGCCCTGAGAAAATCTGCGGCGATCGCACAGGTGACGCCCTGCACATCCAGCCGCGGATTCACTTCAACGACATCCGCGCCCACCACGGAACGACTGCGGACGATGGCGGATAGAAAATCACGCACGACCGACGCATCGAGGCCGTGCGGCACCGGGGCGCTTGTTCCCGGTGCCTGGAAAGGGTCCACCACATCGACGTCCACCGAAATGTACCAGGGCAATTCTTCGGCCATGGTTTGCAACAATTCCGAAGCCGGCATGCATCGGGCCTGCGCCGTGGTGAATACCGTTGCCTTGGGGCCCAGACATCGTTCGTCGCCAACCGTGATACCGCGATAGCCAACCTGGACCACGCGCTTCACCCCGGGAAGGGCTTCGATGCGCCGAAGCACCTGCTTGTGGCTATGCACTTCGCCTTCCGACCAGGGACTGAAATCGGTATGCGCATCGAACCAGACCACACCGATATCCTGCCGTTCCTGCAAGACAGAGACCGGAGCAAACGTGATCGAGTGATCGCCTCCGATGACAAGGGGACGCCCCCCCATGTCCAACACTCGTTTCGTGGTGGTTCGTAGCGCCGAGAGAATCGTGTCCAGATCCAAGGAGCCGCAGTCAGCCTGATCACCGAGATCGACCCCTCGAAACGGGGGCTTCTTGATGGAGCATGCCGCTCGACGAATCGCATCGGGCGCCAGCGATGCGCCGCGCGAGACGCCGTTTCCGTGGTCTGCCGGGACACCGATCGCACACAAGTTGCCCGACTCCGATGCCGCATCGCCAGGATCCGGCCAGTCGAAAAGAGTGGGAGTGCCCATGCCGCCGATCATGGCGATGCACGTCCGGAATGCATCGCCGCATCCATCGCCAGCAAAGCGATGTGACAGCCGCAGATCACACGGAGTTCGCCCTCCCTCCCCGAGGAATCGAGCCCGAATATGCCCACCCCCACGATGCGATGACGACGTCCGATCAAAAGCAGAATCTGCCGGACTTCCTGCATGGACAGGCCCTTCCCGCGCGACGGGATGGAGACGTCGAGCACACTCATGTCCACTGACAAGAAAACATCACCTTCCTTCGTCCAGGACTGGAGTGCCGCATTCAAACCGACAGCACGCAAGTCATCGAGCGATATTTCCACATGGCCTGGCTGAGACGGGAAAACATCGACATGTTCCCGCGAGCCCATCGAAAGTGTCCCGACCACGTTTTGCAGTGCTCCCGTCCGGATCCCCACATCCTGCGTCGTGACCATATCTCCGCGCGATGCGTGACGTGTCGACTCTGGCACCAACTGAACCAGTGAGAGCGATCTCCGTTGAGCCAGGTACTGTACGACCGGGAACGCAATGCTCCGGTCGCCCCCCAGGATCAGGGGCACGCTTCGCGTACCAACGATCTCGCCCAACACAGTGCGCAAACGCCGAAACAATTCAGTCTGCGTCTCCCCGTACTCAACGAGCAGATCTGCTGCATCGACCATGCGCGCTCCCTCTAGAATCCGGTCTCCGCTATCTGCATCGAACCAGCCTCGTGGATGACGAGAATCGAAATCCACCAAATATGTGTAATCGAGCGACTTTTCGCGCAACCGCAAAGGCCCCTCGCGACATGGCACCTGGCCGCCGAGATCGTAGGGGACACCGATCACCGTGAACTCCACGTCGACAGAAGCCGTCCCGTATGCAGGCACACTGCAGAAGCGATACGGCGAGGGCTTGCGTGTCGGCTTCACCACCGTCGGCACGTGATCGGGGTCCACGAGCAGACCGCGCTCCATCAACACATGCAGACCGGAACGAAGGCGAGGATCTTCCAGAGTACCCAACGCCTCCTTGACCGTCTGCGGCTTTTCAAATCGGGCAAGCAGGTTGTAAACCCCTGTCGATACCTTCAGACGCGTTCCCGTAGCGGTATGAATGATGACGACGTGCCGGTCATCATGCGATTCCAGCATCAGGTCGGGTGTAACCATCCACCGACGCTCTACCAGGGAGGCACTGACGTCCGTGTGCTCGACGGAAGGATGCATTCACACGCTCCTCTCGTGGAGGGCCGTGTGGCGCATCCGTGTGATGAGACTGAGGATCGCCTTGCCTACGTTCCAGAAGGTCAGCCCCGCACCGACGATCACCAAGATTCGCCAGCCGAACTCTGCGAGCGCTTTCAACACCGTCAGCCAAGTCATGTCCGATGCCAGCTTGTGCCAGGTCTGACCCATGAACGTCGGAAGATTGGTGACGACACTCAGCACGACCACTTCGAAAATGGTCTTCATGACGTAGGCAATGAAGAGCGTGCCGAAAACGGTATAGATGGCAAGGACCCATTTCGCCGACTTCTTCAGCGTGCTCTTCGGTCGATAGCGGCCCCACGTAAATAGCCAGGAAAGTACATCCTGCCACCATATTTCCTGCTGTTTGCGCAGATTGACGATCCCGAAGATGTCGCTGACCAACCAATATCCATCCATGCGCAGGAAAGGGTTGAATGTATTCGCAATCGAAAGATCGACGAAGATGAAACCGAACAGATAGATGGTGTTGCCGGTGCTCTGGTAAGCCAGCAGCATCGCCACGAGGAAGAAGGATTCGAAATAGACGCCTCCGATATCGATGACGGCGCGCTGCCGCCTCGGAAGCCTCCATGCATCGGACACATTGGTCCAGAGAACGGTGTAGATGAGGTACAGCCCCCAACCTATCGTCATGTTCTTGCAGCCGTAATGCGACGCTGCCGTCGCGTGGCCGAACTCGTGACAGATCGTCGCCAATGTGGAAAAGAGCATCAGCACGATCACGCTGGTGATGCCGAGCTGATCGAACTCGAGATGGTGTCCCCTGAACAGGAAACCGTACGCATAGATATGGATGCCGATGAACAGGATCAGCCCCAGCACCATTGCCGTGGGCCGGAACAGGAAACCGAGGCACTTGGCGATCGGCTCGACCACGGATGCTTTGATGATGGGCAGCTTGATATGCAGAAAGGCCTTATTCGACTGGCTGCTCACCGCAACCTCTTCCGGCACCTGATCCGCGCGGATGACGACCCCTTTCGGCATCAGAGACTGCATGACGAGACGCTTAAGCCAGGCCGCTTCCCTGTCCGAATTTCTGCGCTCCATGTAGCTCTCGATCACGGCATCGATGTCCCGTGTTCCGTCGAATTCACGGGCAATCTCGACATACTCGGCCGGCATGGCGAAGCGCACCTCGCCACCACCGTCACCGCGAGGCAGAACGCAGAGTTTCATAGGTTTACCGGCATCGGAGTCGAAATCCGAAATTTCCAGCAACGGATTGATTCTTGGTAAGTCCTTTTGAGTCATAACGTCATGGCCTGAGTACGGCCAGGCGGAAATCCGCCTGGCCTTGTCGCCATGCATGAATCAACCGAACGACCCGCATCGGGCAGATTGACCGATCCATGCCATGAACCCTTCGATCAGAACGACTTGGTCTGATCGCAACGACCATTGCAGCGGCCGGCGAGTTCAAGACGATCCTCCAACTCAATGATCTCGAACTCGTCGATCAGCAGCGCGTCGTGCTTCGGTTCGCTGAGGTTCTGGTTCTTGCTCGATTTGCTGTTCATCACATGTCTTCCTTGTCGATGAATAAGGTTGAAAATCAGTCGGGGGGACGGATGAACCGACACCCCAAACCAAACACTTCAAGGTCCGTTACAGCGACTGGACCTGTCCGTCGCAACGGCCATTGCAGCGACCGGCCAGTTCGAGACGATCCTCCAGCTCGATGATCTCGAATTCGTCGATCAGCAGCTTGTCGTTCTTGGTCTCTTTGATGTCAGCCATGGTGATTTCCTCCTGAAATGATCCAATGGGTGCGGCAGTGGAATACGGCCGCGCAAGTGATGTACGTCCCTCCTAACACCGCCACCCCGTACATCAGAAGGTGACAATTCAATGCTTGGCCACGTCACGCAACCGACTCGGCCGAGCCGTGGCGGACCGTCATGACCTCGCGAGCGAGCATTCGGCAGAGAAAGTCCCATATCCGCGCACGCCGATTGGTTTCGAGATGCTCAAACCAATCAATGTCTACGCCGCGGGATGGATCCCGCAGCAGATCGATCAGTAACCTCTCCTCCGCCGGAAACCGATAGCACTTCATCGTTCGCGCATCGACGTAGACCGGCGCGTCACCGTCCGAAAGAAGCAGCATCCGCCGCGCATCCAGCTGCACGGACGCGCCCTGATCGAGCGCCACGGTCAACTGGCGCTCGACCTCTTCACAGGGCGTCTGCGTCCCCTCTTCGGGAACCCGCCACTGATGAAATAGATCGCCACCGCACCATTCCTCGCTGTATTCCAGAAGCATGTCGGCGAACCAGGCGTACAACGTACGCAACGTCGAATCCACGAACCGCGCCGCCACCTCGCCGGAAAGTGCCCCGCCCGGATCGATGACCGGAAGGGTGCGACACACACGCTCGCCGCCCTCGGTGACCGCAATGACCGGAAGCACGGGCGTACCGAATCTGGCCGCCATCGCGATCAGACCGTTTTTCACGCGAACGCGGGTATCGAGCATCGACACGATCGAACGACGATCGTCGCCGCGGGATCCATCCATGCCCGTGTTGCCGTCAATCGTGGAAAAAACGCAACCACCCCGTGCAAGCACGCGGGCGAGTGCAATCGCCCCACCACGCTTCTCGACATTGATGAAGTCGAAATTTTTCCACAGCGCGGCCTCCGGATTGCCTCGCCGGGACGACTCGTAATTCGCATGGGAGTCCTCGGCCAACGGCATGGACACGCGTATCCCGGCATGAGCAAGATCCGAGGGAATATGCCTCATGTGACCAAGATGGAATGAGGCAATCACCACGCCGCGCTCAGCGGAAAGAAGGTCCCGGATCGTATCGACCGGGCATGCCCGCAACTGAAACGACTCAGGCACCGTTCTCAATTGCACCAAGTAGCGACAGTGATATTCCCACCCCAGCCACATTTTGCTGATCGCCGCTTCTCGAGCCTTTTTCGCGAGTTCCCTCGGACTCCAGCGCCCCCCGAAAAGCGCCATCAGATTCATGCGATAGGCGCGAAGACCGTAATGCGAAAGATCTTCGTCGCTCAAGGCATGCAATCGCTCGAGCACTTCTTCGGAAACTGCAGAGGTTGTGGAGAGCATGTGATCGACTGCACGCCGCGCCGGTGAGTTGTCCATACCTTCAGCTTTCACCCTCTCGACGATGGATGACGAGTTCACGCGACCGACCCCGTCTCGGCTTCCTCGACCGCGGCCGATTTCGCCTCATCGACACGCTCTGTTACAGGGCTCCCGACATGATGCTTCGGTGATTCCTCGTCCGCCTGCGCAGCATTGAAATATGCGACCATTTCCTGCTTCGCCGTACGACGGATGCCCGGGCAGCAACGGTCGCCCGTGCTGATACGTACGGCTGGACAATGCACGCCCTGACAGGCCGCAAGCATGTGACAGCTCTGACAACCCGTATCACGCTCGAATGCCGGCTCGGTCCACAACGCCATCTTGTCGACATCCAGATTCAGCGATCCGTCTTCCTGAATCTTGCCGACAATGTTGTAGTCCTTCTTGTCGAGATCGATGGTGCACTTCATGAGATCGCCATGTGCGCCAACAATGAAGTTGTACGGGCGGGCTGCATAGCAAACCTCCTCGCCCGCTCCCAGCCCCGGCTGCCAACCACCGGTCACGCTGAGTCCCAGCCCGCGTGCCGCAGCCGTAAGTCGGGTACGCACGGCATACGACTCATCCATCCCGCACACAGCGAGATTGGCATCGTTTTCCCCACCCCATTTCCCAACGGCGTGGAACGCCAGAATGAAGCGGTCGTCATGCGCGAAGCGTTCCTGGAGTAATTCGAGGAACGCCTCCAGACCAGGCGCATTCTGTTGATCGAAATTGACGCGAATGACAACGGTGAAATCATCATCGCGAGCGGCAAGATTGCATAGGTTGGCGTAGATGACCTCGAACGTTCCGCTCCCGTCACGCGCCCCGCGGTGGCGGTTGTGATCCTCAGCCAGGCCGTCCAGGGTGATCTGGAAATCGTTGATTTGGTAGTTCAGTAGCCGGTCGGCGACTTCCTTCGTCAACAGATATCCGTTCGTGGTGGTATGCGAGTCGTACTGCAGACCTGCCTGTTCAGCGACGTCCGTGAAGAACGGACCGAGATCGTCGATGGCCTCCATTCCATAAAGCGGCTCGCCCCCGAACCAGGACACGCTCAGCTCTTTCAGGGTGCCCAGACGACTTCTCACTAGGTTCTTAATGCCCTCGCGGACCGAAGGCAGCATGGTCCCCTTGCGAAAATCCTCATAGCAGTACGTGCAGCGGAAGTTGCAGTCCTCGGACGTCAGAAGAATCAGTTCCAGTCGATCCGTTCGGTGGTTTTCCTTGCCGAAGGCGTACTGCACACGGCGCAACTCGTCGGTGGCCGCCGGAACCAGAAATCCTCGCTCATTGAGATAGCGTGCGATGCCCTTCTCGTCGTCGGCACTGGTCTTCTGGCTGATCAACGCACGAATGGCGTCATGCTGGGAAGGACGGAAGGCGTTCATGGAGCCGCTGTAGGTGTTCCATAGCAGCAGCCATCCCTCCGTGGTGGTCGCCTGAACATTGAACCGAGACGGTTTGTAGCGCTGACTTGCTTCCTTGCCCGCCAGTTCCGCATCCGCCGTCTTTTCATTGACGACGACAACCGGAATGCGATCCAGGGGCGACTTCGAAAGAACGTCCTTGTTCGTGCTCATACAGACCTCCACAGATTTGAGTCATGGCGAAATCTCGCGCAACGAGCCGAACCTTCTCTCGACAGATCTTTCGACCTGGTCCACTGCGCGTGCTTTCTTACCGAGTATTCGCACCTCGTACAGCATGGCCAGGTTCCACTCGCGCCGCACGACGGGCCGGAATAAACGTGGAAAATTGGCTCAGGAGTATCACGACCGCCATACCCATCAGGACATAGACGACCGGCAAACGGCTCATTTCGTACTGAGTGATGAGCCACAGGTTCAGTCCGACGGCCAGCAGCATGCCGACAAAGGCACCCGTGCCCACGATCAGAAAGTTTTCGACCTGGAAATAGCTGAGAATGTCGCGACGCCTAGCGCCCAGTGCGCGACGAATGCCGATCTGGCGTTTGCGCTGGTCGACCCAGAAGCTGGTCAAGCCGAATACGCCGGCTGCTGTCACGCAAAGAAGAATCAGTGAGATGCCCCCCATCAGCACAGACATGCCGATATCGGCGCGATATGCCTGCCACTTGATCTGCGCGTAGCTACGGATTCCATTGTCGAGAATCACCCGCTGGACATTCAGTTGGTACAACGCAGAGGGCACGGCGCGCATCGCAGCGTCGAGTTGCCCGGCTTTCGCGCGGATGGCGTAACGGGAATAGGTGGAATCCAGCCGGGACGGAACCAGCACCGAGTTATAGGCGAATCGAGTGCTGTATGCATTCGTTCCCGGCGTCTGCAAACGCGCCACGATGCCAACGATCTTGGCCGGCTTGCTGCCACGGCCAAGATACACGCTCTTGCCCAACGCGCGCTCATTCGGAAAGAGCGCTTGCGCCACCTGTTCGCTCACGATTACGACCGACGGAGCATGGGCGTCGCCGAACGCCTGGTGCTGGACGTCATCGGCTACGAACGACCGTCCAGATACAAGTCTGAGCCCCAGGGTTTTCAGCACATTCTGATCTGCGAAATAAAAACTGCTCTCGATGTGCATTCCCACCGAACCCGGCGATCGCCCGAGTTCATCGTTCAATGCTGCCGAACCGAGCAATGGCAAGGAATTGATCGGCGTGACAGAGTCCACCTCTGGCAGGCGCCGCAGCGCAGCCAGATCCTCACGCTGCATGGCATCCAGCCGCTCCAGCGTGCTGGGACGATCCGCCGAATCGATCCCGGCCCATTGCTGGGTGACCAGAAAAAGATCTTTCTCGTCGAGTCCGGTGGATCGATGGATCCGCTCGATGCGCGCACCGATGATGAAGAGCGCATTGCAGACAATGGCCAAAGTCAAAGCCACCTGCAGCACGATGAGGGCAACGCCCGCTTTGTGCCTTCGCAACGCCGAAATCATGGGATGCATACTCATCACCCCACCTCAACCGGACTTCAGCTGCAGCGTGGGCTGCACGAGCGTAGCCCGGAACGTCGGGTAGATCCCTGCCACCAAGGTAGACAGCAGGGCCACCAGAATCGTGAACATAAGAAGCGCTACATCGACGTGCGCCAGTGGAGCGATATCACCCGGAAGAAGTCGGTGCACACACATCACGCCAAGCATCGTCAGCGCGATGCCCAGACATCCTCCCGCCAATCCCACCATGCCGGCCTCCGTGAGGTACTGCGCATAGATGGCACTGCGAGGTGCCCCGACGGCGCGCCGCACACCGATTTCACCGCTGCGACGAAGAAATTTGGCCAACAGGAGACCCGAAGTGTTTGCCAGACATACCAGCAGCAAGCCAAGTGCAACGAGCAAAGAGACACCAGTGTCGGGGGGAACCACCTGCATGTGGTCGAGCCATTGTGGAAGGCTCCGCAAGCGGTTGTTCGGTGCCCAGTGCGTTACGCCACGGTTGCGGAGCCACTCTGCGTAGCCATTGAGATAATGGCGGTAATCCGCCACGGCGGCCGGATCATCGAGTTGAACCATGTAGGCAACCCAGGCGCAACGGGATTGCGCCAGACCCGAAATCCCCGGTTGCTCCGGACTCGACCTGCACTGAGTGTTGCCCGTGGTCGTGATTCCTGCGCTGATCGCCGTATTGAACGGAATCAGGACGTCCTCGCCCGTCGAGGAAAACCCGCCGGAATTGACGACATCGAAGAAGCGAGGCTGAGGATTCCAGTGCTTCATGATGCCAACAACGCGGTATGACCTGCCGTCGATGTCCAGCGTGCGACCGACACTATTGCGACCGCTGAACAGACGTTGATTCAACTGCTGGCTGATGACCACCACATTCGCACGTACTACATCATCGTGCCGGCTCCATCCTGCGCCGAAGCGGAAGGGAACATTCAGCATCGGAAAGAATTCCCCGCCCACGGCATGACCGTCGACGGTCATGGCATGACCTCCGCCATCCGACCGCTGCAAAGTCGGCGAGATTTTATAGATCGCCGATTGGTACGTACCCCGGTGATCGCGCATCAGTGCCCGCGCGGTCGCATAATCCAGTGCATTCGGCAGTACGGCCTTCCCGCCTTGAGCGGAAGGTCCCCATACGTCCACTTGCGGAATGAACAACCGGGAGGACTTCGAAGGAATCGGGTCACCCGAAACCGCGCGGAACACCGCCAGGGTCGTCATCGTGGCCGCAACGCCGAAACCAATCGCGAGCACCATGAGCACAGTCAGCCCAGGGCTACGTCGCAAACTGCGAAACGCAAGATCGGCGTAATACGAAAACAAGATGAGCACCTCGTTCCTTAAGGCAACCTATTCATCCGTGCTGTCTGTGAACGCGATGCATGACGCGTGCCGTCATGCGCCCCCTACACCACAGAGCAATCGGCGGCCCCAACCGCCAATCCTTCCAACTTTGTATAGGGCAGCCACTTCGGTATGTCAATGTTCTTCCGGCAGAGACTGCGGCAACCATGAACCAGAACCATAAATCGACTGGCACCCTGCGGATGGATACTGCAAGCACCCACCCCGCACAGAGACCGCGAGAGAAAACATTCTCCAGAGTGCCAAGCACGCCTTCATTCTGATGTCACCGGAAATCCACGCTCCTGCAATGCCTACTCCCGAAACTTTAGGCATCTTGCCATGGATGCTCCTCATGACCCGCCCCAACTCTTGCAACCGCGCCCGGCAGCAGGCCCACATGTGGCAACGCCTCGCCGAGCAGTGCCGCCGCTGCGGCGATCACGACCTGGAACACGATGCGCGCATGCTGGCTCGGCGCTATCAGCGCCTGGTTGAAGACGACATGAGCGACGCATCGTTCACCACGCCCACAACCGAATCATGTTCGAACAGGGCGCCAGCCTCGCTCTCACAACGATCCGGGCACCGCTCACTACGCGAATGCGTCTGATCCTCTCGGCACCTTCGGGTGGAGACTTCAGCGATAGATTTCCTGGATATCGCTGACCCGCCCGTGGATGACGGTGATAAAAACAGTCTTGTTGTCGAAGTCGTATTCCAGGCGATAGCCACGCAGCGCGCCGAAGCGGTTCTCGATCGGCTCGCGACTGCTGGGCTTGCCTGCAATGCGCAGCACCATGCCTTCGCTATCACCGACCGAAATCAGGCGAGAACCAAAACGGATCGTGGAACCGGCGATCACCGCCGTACTGAACAGCAAGGCCGTAGCGAACGCTAGCAGACGTCTCATTTCCGATGCCCTCCTTGTCGGTCCAGCGACGGCATGCATACAGACACACCTTTCATGCTACACCCGAAGCCTACGCTAGCAGGCAGATCGGAGTGCACATGCATGGCACGAACAGGGATATGAACTTAAGCGAGCAGCAGCAAAATGGTGGGCCGTGTGAGACTCGAACTCACGACCATCGGATTAAAAGTCCGGTGCTCTACCAACTGAGCTAACGGCCCATTTGCCTTGCGCGTTGCGCGCCGCACGCAACGGACGTCGCGTGGGAACCGGCGATTCTACCTGTTCGCGCAGATCAACGGTAGTGCGTCGGGTCCTCGACCCCGGCTTCGGCGAAGCCCTGCGCACGCAGGCGACAGGCATCGCAGTGCCCGCAGGCGCGTCCGCCGGCATCGGCCTGATAGCAGCTGACCGTCTGCGCGAAGTCCACGCCCAGCTCGACGCCGGCGCGCACGATGTCGGCCTTGCTCATCGACATCAGCGGTGCGTGGATGCGCATCGGCGTGCCCTCCACCCCGGCGCGAGTGGCGACCTGGGCGAGGTTCTGGAAACTCTCGATGAAGGCCGGTCGGCAATCCGGGTAGCCGGAGTAGTCCACGGCGTTGACGCCGCAGAAGATGTCACTCGCGTTCAGGACTTCGGCCCAACCCAGCGCCACCGAGAGCATGATCGTGTTGCGGGCCGGAACATAGGTCACGGGAATCCCGTCGCCGCCCTCCTCGGGCACGTCGATGTCGTCGGTCAGTGCAGAGCCACCGATGCTGCGCAGATCCACGTCCACGACCTTGTGCGCGCTTGCGCCCACCATCGCGCAAACGCGCGCGGCGGCTTGCAGCTCGGAATCGTGCCGCTGACCGTAGGCGACGCTGAGTGCATGCACCGCGAATCCCTGCGCCCGCGCCATGGCGGCCACCACGGCCGAATCCATGCCGCCTGAGACCAGGACCACGGCATTGCGTTGGGGGGAAGTCTGCTCTGTCATCGAACTGTCCGCGAAGATCGAACCGGGCATTATCGCGGTTTGCGCACGATCGTGCATCCGCGCACTACGCGTGCCCGAGAGGATGGCTCAATGGCCCGGCGCGTCGCCCCACAGCTGCTTGTGCATCTGCATCTGCAGACGTACCGGAAGACGATCTTCCAGGATCCACTCCGCCAGCTGACGCGGCGCGAGTTTCCCGTGCACCGGCGAGAACAGCACCATGCAGCGCTGTTCCAGCGCATGTTCGCGCACGGCGGCGCGTGCCCACTCGTAGTCCTCGCGATCGGCGATCACGATCTTGATCTGATCGTGCGCCTGCAGGTGATCGAGATTCGACCACAGATTGCGCGCCGCTTCGCCGGAGCCCGGCGCCTTCAGGTCCATCACCTTGCGCACGCGGGGATCGACACCGGACACGTCCAGCGCGCCAGAGGTTTCCAGCGACACTTCATGGCCGGCTCCACACAAACGCTGCAACAGCAACAGGCAGCGCTTCTGCGCTAGCGGTTCACCGCCGGTCACACACACGTGGCGCGTGTCAAAAGCGCCGACGTCGGCAACCAGATCATCGATGTCGCGCCACTCACCGCCCTGGAACGAATACTCGGTGTCGCACCACACGCAGCGCAGCGGACAGCCGGTCAAGCGCACGAACACCGTAGGCCAACCGACCGCGTCGGCCTCGCCCTGGATGGAATGGAAGATCTCGCACACGCGCAGCCGTTCGGCGCCGCTGGCGGAAACCCCGGTCGTGCCGGTCGCCTGCTTGTTCATGGGACGTCAGTTCGCTTGCTGCAGCTGAATATCATGCAGGCGCTGCTGCGCCAGATTGGCCACGGAGCTGCCGGGGTATTTCTGGATCACCGCCTGCAGGGTCTTCTGCGCGGCATCTTCCTGCTTCAGCGCATCCTGGCAGTAGCCGATCTTCAACAGCGCGCCGGGCGCCTTTTCGCTGTCCGGATACTGCTTCAGCAGCGTCTGGAAGGTCTGCAGCGCGATGTCGTAGTTCTGCACGGTGTAGTAGGACTCACCCAGCCAGTAGAAGGCGTTGGGCGCGAGTGCGCTGTTCGGATACTGCTGGATGAACTGGCGGAACTGGCGCGAGGACTGCACGAACTGACCGTTACGCAAGGCGGTGAACGCCTGGTTGTAGGCATCCTGCGCCGCTTGTGGATCGGCACTCGCCGGAGCACTGGCACTGCCGGCCGGAGCCGGACCGCGCGCCTGCGCTGCAGCCGTGGTCGAGGCCGATGTCGCGGGGACGCCACCAGCCTTCGCGGCGGTACTCGCGGTAGAAGCCGGAGACGACGCGGAAGCACCTTGCGCGGGAGCGCCGCCCTCGAGCTTGCGCAGCCGGGAATCGAGGTCGACGTACTGGTCCTTGCCGGACTGCTTCAGCTGCTGGATCTCGTGCTGAAGCTCTTCGACCTGTCCCTGCAGTTGCTGGACCTGGGACTGCAGCGCCTGGACCTGATTGACCAGCACGGTGCCGCCCCCCTGCCCGGAGTCCTGTTTCTGCTGGGCCTGCTCCAGACGCGTGACGCGCTCGGACAGACTCAGCCGCTGGGCCTGTACCGGAAGCATGCCGGCGGCCAGCAGCAGCAAGGCGGCTGCAGATGCAGCCGCCTTGCCGTGACCGACAGGTGTGTTACGTGTCGATCGGTCTTTCATCACTTGGCCGTGTATTCGATCTCGACACGACGGTTCTTCGACCAGCACGCCTCGTTGTGCTCGCGGCAGGTCGGACGCTCTTCGCCGTAGCTGACCACGGTGATCTGATCCGCCGAAGCACCGTTGGCTTCCAGCGCGGCAGCCACCGCGTTGCCACGACGCTCGCCGAGGCCGAGGTTGTACTCGCGGGTACCACGCTCGTCGGTGTTGCCGGCCAGACGCACGTGCGCCTGCGGACGATCCTGCAGATACTTGGCGTGGCACGCCATGATCTCCTGGAACTCCGGCTTAATTTCGCTCTTGTCGAAATCGAAGTACACCACGCGCTGACGCAGGCAGGCATTGGTGTCCAGATCGGCCGGGGTGAAGCCGGTCGGCTTCGGCGGCGGAGCCGGCTGTTCCGGCGGCGGCGGCGGCGGCGGAGTCGGCTTGACCTCCTGCTTCTTGCTGCACGCCGCCATGCCAACAACGCACAACAGCGTGACGAGGGTAGTGCGAACGCTCTTGTTCATGGCTTTTTCCTTTCTACTCTTGGGTTTCCGACAGTCTTTGTACTACACGCCGTTGATCCGGCTTGTTGGAGTGTTCACGGTTTCCGATACGGCCCCCAGGAAGGCTCGCGCACATCGCCATCGGAAAGCACGAGCCGCTGCCTGACCTTGCCGTCAGCGGATACCGAGTACAACACGCCGCGTAGTCCTTCGGTCGCGGCATACAGCAGCATACTTCCGTTGGGAGCGAAACTCGGCGACTCGTCGAAATTCCCAGGAGAGACGAAATGCTCCTGTCCGCCGAGGCTGCGGTCCATCACCGCAATACGATACACGTTCCCTTTGCCCTGCACCATGGCGATCTGTTTGCCGTCATAGCTCACGGAAGCGTCGGCATTGTAATCGCCCTGGAAGGTCACGCGAGTGGGGGTTCCCCCGTTCGCGTTCACCTCGTATAGCTGCGGTTTACCCGAGCGATCGGAGGTAAAGATGATGTTGTTGCTGTTGGGCACCCAGACCGGCTCGGTGTCGATGCCGTAGTTGTGGGTCAGACGCTTGGCTTTGCCGGTGGCCAGATCGATGATGAAGATCTCGGGGTTTCCGACGTAGGACAGCGAGACCGCCAGCTTGGTCCCGTCCGGCGAGAAGGCCGGCGCGCCGTTGATGCCCTTGCGCGCCGAAACCAGGCGCCGCGCGCCCGTGGACAGATTCTGGATGTAGATGGCCGAATTGCCGCTCTCGAACGAGACGTAGGCCAGTTCGTTGCCATCCGGCGACCAGGTCGGCGACAGCAGCGATTCGCGCGAACGCACCACGACCTGCGGGTTGTAACCGTCCGAGTCAGCGACGATCAGCGAGTACCGGATGTTCTTGCCGGTGCCGACCGCGGTGACATAGGCAATGCGGGTGTAGAAGGCGCCGCGCACGCCGGTGATCTTCTGGTAGATCTGGTCGGCGATCTGATGCGCGATGTCGCGCAGCTTGCTGGCCGGCGCCGTGTAGGTCGACTGCAGCATCTGTTTCTTGGTGTTGACATTCCACAGCTCGAAGCCGATCCGGTACTGACCGTTGTCGGCATTCTTGACGTGGCCGACGACGATGTAGTCCTGCTTCAGCAGGCTCCAGGTCGGAAATTTGATCTCATTGCCGCGTGTGGGAAATTCCACCACATCGCTCTTGTCCAGGGTGCGGAACTTGCCCGAGCGAGCCAGATCCATCTGCACCACATCACTGACCTTGGTGGTCGGCGGCGGTCCGACCGTCTCGTTGCCGAACGGCACTACGGTGATCGGAATCGCCGACTTGGTGCCGTTGACGATGTTGATGTTCAGTCCCTGACTCTGGGCCTGCGCCGGCGAGAACACCAGCGCGCCGAGCAGGGCGAACGCAAGAGCGAGCGTGACACGGAATTTGAGCATCATTCGTTGACCATGAAGTGAAGCGTGAGTCGGCGTGCGAACACTTTCTCGAACCCGTGATACGGCAGAGGCGAAGCCCGCATCACTGCATTTTCGACCGAGCGTCGGGCCGTGGCGTCGAACGGACAGCTCGGCTCGACGTTGGCGCTGATCACCTGCCCGCCGATGATTTGCACGATATCGATCTTGCAGGTCGTACCCGCAGGGATGTTATCGGGTCGCAGCCACGCCTGTGTGACGGCATTCTGAATGGCGGCCTGGTACTGACCGAGCAAGCCGCTGTCCTGGCCCGCCGTGCCGGACTGCGCTTGGTCGGCCTGCGGGGTATTGGCCGGCGCATCGGACGTATCTTTCTGCTTCTTCAGATCGTCGCGCTGGGCCATGCGCTGCGCCTGGCGATCAGCCTGCTGGCTCTGCTTGCCGGCGGCGTCCATCTGCTTGAACAGCTTGTCGATCTCGGCCTGCTGCTGCGCCTCCAGTTCGGACATGCGCTGCTTCTCGCGCTCGCGCTGCGCGCGCTGAGCGTGCTCGGCCTTCTCCGTCGACTTGGCCACAACCTTCTGCTGATCGCGGGTATCCGGATTCTTCGGCGGCGGCGGCAGCGTCTTGACCCGGGCCGGCTTGGGTTTGTCCGTGTCGACCTTCGGCTTCTCCGCCTTCGGCGGCGTGATCTTCGGCTTGGGCGCCTTGGCCTTGGACGGCGCCGGCAGCGGCGCGCCGGTCGGCCCCAGCAACGTGGCCTGGATCACCGGGCCGGCCAGCTGGATCGGCCGGCTGCAGGTCACCGGATTCCACGACTTGGGCAGACCCAGGCTATTGATCGCCTGTTCCCAGGTGTTGCAGGAAATCGTCGCCAGCAGCAGGAACGCCACGATGCCCAGATGCAGCAGGGCCGCGAAAACGACGCCCCAGACCGTGGCCTGTCGATCAGCGACGTCCATGCGGGGCATCCGGCGCAGCGGGCGGCTGCGTCATCAGGCCGATGTTGGGCACGCCGGCCTGCTGCAGCAACACCATGGCCTGCATGATCTTGCCGTAGTCGACCCGTTCGTCGCCGCCGAACATGACCGAAACGTTCGGATTGTTGCGCACGAAGGCGCTGACCTTGGTCACCAGCGTCTGCGCGTCGACCGGCTCACGCTTCTCCGCACCCAGGGTCAGGTACATGTTGCCGTCCTTGTCCAGGCTGACCAGCACCGGCTGCTTCTCGTCCTGCAGCGACTTGGCGGCGGCCTGCGGCAGCTTGATGTCCACGCCCAGATGCAGCAGCGGTGCGGTGACCATGAAGATGATCAGCAGCACCAGCATCACGTCGATGTAGGGCACGACGTTGATTTCGGCCTTGAGCTTGTGGCGCTTGTGGCGTCGCATCGAGGGGCGCATGGGATCAGACGCTCTCGTCGGACAGGGTCTGGCGCTGCAGGATCGAGGAGAATTCCTCCTGGAATGTCTCGTAGCGCGTGGCGATACGCTCGACCCGGTTGGCGTAGCGGTTGTAGGCCCACACCGCCGGAATGGCCGCGAACAGGCCCATGGCGGTGGCGACCAGCGCCTCGGAGATGCCCGGCGCGACCATGGCGATGGTCGCCTCCTTCACGTTGGCCAGGCCCTGGAACGCGACCATGATGCCCCATACCGTGCCGAACAAGCCGACGTACGGGCTGATGGAGCCGACGTTGGCGAGGAATTCCAGGTTCTGCTCCAGCCGCTCGATCTCGCGCGTACCGGCCACGCGCATGGCGCGCTCGGACGCCTCCAGCGTGGTGCGCGGATCGCGCCCCTTGCGCTGCCGCTGGCGCGCGAATTCGCGGAAGCCCGCGCCGAACACGTTGACCAGGCCGCGACCGGGTTCGTCCTCGGCACCGACCTCACGGTACAGCGCGGCCAGATCGACGCCGGACCAGAAGCGCTCCTCGAACGCATCCGCGTTGCTGACGGCCTGATTCATCAGCGTGTACTTGCGCACGATGATGACCCAGGACAGGAACGAGAACACCAGCAGCACGCCCAGCACCAGCTTCACCGGCAGGCTGGCGTGCAGAACCAGGTCGAGGATGTTGAGATCGCCGTTCATCGGTCAGGAAATCCTTGCCAAGAGGTCTTCGGGAATGGGGCACGGACGCATGTCGCCCAGGTTCACGCAGGCCGCGCGCACCGTGGCGCGCACCAGCAGTTTGCCGTCCTGGCGGTGAATCGCCTGCGCGAAGGCCATGCTGGCCGGGCGCAAACGTTCGATCTCCACCGACGCGCTTAGTTCATCGTCCAGTCGCGCCGGCGACACGAAGCCGATCTGCATGTCACGCACCACGAAACCGATGCCGGTCGCATCGCGCAGACGCTGCTGGTCGACCCCCCGCGCACGCAACCACTCGCTGCGTGCGCGTTCGAGAAACCGCAGGTAGCCGGCGTGGTACACCACGCCGCCCGCGTCCGTATCTTCCCAATAGACTCGTATCGGCCACCTGAACGGGGCTTCACTCGGCGTGTTCTGCGGCATGCGTGCGTACTGATTGCGTGATCCGGTTCATCCTACCCGACCCGGTCGATCCCGTGCAGGCAACGCAGGCGGCCGCGACCGGAGCGGGGTACCGGGTTCGCACATCATGGCTTACGGCAAGTGTGGAGCTGTGCGGGGTACCGGGTTCACTTATGGGCTCAGCCACGCTGCCTACATGCAAAGATCTCGTGCCCATAAGTGAACCCGGTACCCTGGCAAAATTGGGCGTTTCGGCAAGCCTTCTACCCAGCAAGATTGAGCGTTTCGGCAAGCCTTGCACCCTGGCAAGCACCAACCTCCCGGCAAGCCCCGACCCCGGCCCCCTCCTTTGCGTCAGCCCCCATCTCCATCGAACAGATCGGTCGCATGCGAGGCCGTCGGCGGGGGCTGCAGGCCAAGATGCCGCCAGGCGCGTGCGCTGGCCATGCGGCCGCGCGCGGTGCGTACCAGGAAGCCCTGCTGGATCAGGTACGGCTCGACCACGTCCTCCAGCGTGCCGCGGTCCTCGCTGAGCGCGGCGGCCAGCGACTCGACGCCGACCGGACCGCCGTCGAAATTCTCGATGATCATGCGCAGCAGGCGGCGGTCGAGATCGTCGAAGCCCTCGGCATCGACGCGCAGCATGTCCATCGCCGCGCTGGCGGCCTCATGGGTGATGACGCCACCGCTGCGCACCTGCGCGAAATCGCGCACGCGGCGCAGCAGGCGGTTGGCGATGCGCGGCGTGCCCCGCGCCCGTCTGGCGATCTCACGCGCGCCCTCGACGTCGCACTCGATGTCCAGAATGCGCGCCGAACGCCGCACGATGGCCAGCAGTTCCTCGGCGTTGTAGAACTCCAGCCGCTGAATGATGCCGAAGCGATCGCGCAGCGGACCGGTCAGCAGGCCGGCGCGGGTGGTGGCGCCGATTAGCGTGAACGGCGGCAGGTCCAGCTTGATCGAGCGCGCGGCCGGACCCTCGCCGATCATGATGTCGATCTGGAAATCCTCCATCGCCGGGTACAGCACTTCCTCGACCACGGGCGAGAGGCGGTGGATCTCGTCGACAAAGAGCACGTCGCCGCGCTCCAGATTGGTCAGCAGCGCGGCCAGATCGCCGGCGCGCTCCAGCACCGGACCCGAGGTCGAGCGCACGTTGACGCCCAGTTCGTTGGCGATCACGTGCGACAGCGTGGTCTTGCCCAGACCCGGAGGACCGAAGATCAGCACATGGTCGAGCGCTTCCTGGCGTCGCCGTGCGGCCTCGATGTAGATCGCCAGCTGCTCGCGGACGGGCTTCTGGCCAAGATAGTCGTCCAGCCGCTGCGGACGGATCGAGGCCTCGATGGCATCATCTTCGAGCGTGGCATCGTTGGCGAGTACGCGGGTGTCGGTCATGTCGTCATTATGGACGATGCGCGTGGGGTCAGGGTAACGAGCGCGCTTGCCGTGCACGGCCTGCCGGAACGCCAGAGCTTGCCAGGACAAGACTTGCCGTCATGCCGGAGCTTGCCAGGGTACCGGGTTCACTTATGGGCACGATATCCCTACACGTAGGCGACGTAGCGTGGCCCATAAGTGAACCCGGTACCCCGCACGATTCAAGCTCGCCGCAAAAACCGGTCCTGCTCCGCACCATACTCGCCGCAAGCCCTGCCCAAGCCCGGCACCCCGCTCCGCACACCAAACGTACCGCAAGCCTTGCCTCAGATCTCCACCTGCGCGCCCAGCTCGATCAGGCGGTTGCCCGGAATCTGGAAGAACGCCGTGGCCGGCAGCGCATTGCGCGACAGGAACGCGAACAGCTTGTCGCGCCACAGTGCCATGCCCGGACGGCGAGTGTCGGCGACGATGGTCTCGCGCGACAGGAAGAACGTGGTGTCCATCATGTCGAAGTCGAGACCACGCTGACCGCACAGCGCCAGCGCCTGCGGAATGTCCGGGTCCTCGGCGAAGCCGAAGCGCAGGGTCAGCAGGAAGAAGTCGCCGCCCAGCGCGGTGATCTCGATGCGCTCGTCGGCGTCGGCGACCGGGGTCTCCAGGGTCTCCGCCGTGAGCAACACGTTGCGTTCATGCAGCACCTTGTTGTGCTTGAGGTTGTGCAACAACGCATGCGGCACTGAACTCTGGTTGGCGGTCAGGAAGATGGCCGTACCCGGCACCCGCGTCGGCGGGTGCTCGGCGATGTTCTCGATGAACGGCTGCAGCGCCAGACCGCCCTGCTTGATCTCGCGCACCACCAGCTCGCGACCGCGCCGCCAGGTGGTCATGATGGTGAACAGGAACAGACCCATGACCAGCGGGAACCAGCCGCCATCGGGAATTTTCAGTGTGTTGGCGCCGAAGAACGCCAGATCCACGGTCAGCAGTGCCAGGCCGACAGGCAGCACGACCAGCCAGCTCCAGTTCCACAGCCGCTTGGCCACCATCATCACCAGAATCGTGTCGATGGCCATGGTGCCGGTCACGGCGATACCGTACGCACCGCCCAGCGCCTTGGACGAACCGAACGCCACCACGGTCAGGATCACCGCCACCATCAACAGGCGATTCACCCACGGCAGGAAGATGTGGCCGATGGCTTCGGGCGAGGTGTGCACCACCTGCATGCGCGGCACGAAGCCGAGCTGGATGGCCTGCCGCGTCACCGAAAACGCACCCGAGATCACCGCCTGCGAAGCGATCACCGCCGCTGCGGTAGCCAGGCCGATCATCGGGTAGCGCGCCCAGTCCGGCACCGCGTGATAGAACGGATTGCTGATCGCTTCGGGATGATGCAGCAGCAGGCCGCCCTGACCATAGTAGTTCAGCAGCAGCGCCGGCATCACGAAGAAGAACCAGGCCAGGCGGATCGGCTTGCGACCGAAATGACCCATGTCGGTGTACAGCGCCTCGGCGCCGGTCACGCACAGCACCACCGCGCCCAGCGCGATGAATGCGTACTTGCCATGCAGGCGGAAAAAGTCCACCGCATAGATCGGATTCAGTGCCGCCAGTACATCCGGGGCTTGGATGATGTTCCAGACCCCAATGACAGCCAGCGACAGAAACCACACCACGCAAATCGGCCCGAACAGAGCACCCACCTTGGCTGTGCCGTGCCGTTGCAACCAGAACAGACCCAGCAGCACCACCACCGCCAACGGCACCACCCAGTGCTCCAGATGCGGCGCCACGACTTCCAGGCCTTCCACCGCGGAAAGCACCGAGATCGAAGGCGTAATGACGCCGTCGCCGAAGAACAGCGCCGCACCCAGCAGTGCCATCAGCATGACGATGCGGCGCATTCGCACCGAGCCGGTACCGACCGCGCGCTGGGCCATGGTCATCAGGGCCATGATGCCGCCCTCGCCACGGTTGTCCGCGCGCATCACAAGACTGACGTACTTGACCGCCACTACGGTGATCAAGGCCCAAGTCACCAGCGACAGCACACCCAGCACCGTGCTGTGCTTTGGCTCCAGGCCGTACTCGGGCAGGAACACTTCCTGCATCGTGTACAGCGGACTGGTACCGATGTCGCCGAACACCACGCCGATGGCGCCGAGCACCAGCGCCGGAATGCTGCCGTGAAGCTGCTCGCCGGACGGCGGAAGGGGTTGCTGCGTCTGTTCGCTCATGTCGTTTCCGTTGCTCAACCGCCGAGAGCGGCGCGCAATGCCTTGCGAATGATGGTTTCGGCGTCGTCGCCCTCGGCGGTCGCCTTCTGCGCCAGACGCGCGGCCTCGGCCGGCTTGTAGCCGAGCTGCTGCAGCGCGATGACCGCCTCGGACTGGGCGTCCTGCGGCGCGGGCTCGCCACCGCCGATGCGGGTGACGCCAGCCACGGCCAGACCGTCCACGCGGTCGCGCAGCTCGACCACCATGCGCTCGGCGGTCTTCTTGCCGATACCGGGGATCTTGGTCAGTGCCGTCACGTCACCGGCCTGCACCAGGCGCGCGAATTCGTCGGTGGACACGCCCGACAGCACCGCCAGCGCGATCTTCGCGCCAATGCCGCTGACCTTCAGCAGACTGCGGAACAGCTCGCGCTCGGACGTCTGCAGGAAGCCGTACAGCACCACGCTGTCGTCCTTCACCGCATGATGCGTCAGCAGCGTGACTTCCTTGCCGGTGGCCGGCAGGTCGTAGATGGTCGACATCGGCGCCTCGACGTCGTAGCCGACGCCACCCACGTCCACCAGCAGCCACGGCGGTTGCTTGGATACCAGAATGCCGCGCAGCCGCCCGATCATCGACGTCGTCTCCAGGCGCTGCGCGGAATGCCCACGCGCGCCGTGCTGGCGCGGGTGTGCGCATGCGTCAAAGCGATTGCCAGCGCGTCGCCGGCATCGGCCTGGATCGGGCCTTTCAGGCCCAAGAGCACACTCACCATGTGTTGCACCTGTGTCTTGTCCGCGCGGCCGCCGCCAACCACGGCCTGTTTCACTTCCGAAGCGGCATATTCGTGCACACTCATCCCCTGACTGACCGCAGCACAGATCGCCGCGCCGCGCGCCTGTCCCAGCTTCAGTGCCGAATCGGCATTGCGCGCCATGAACACGCGCTCGATGGCCACTTCGCCGGGCCGGTGCTCGGCGATGATGGCACACAGTCCGTCGTAGATGCGTTTCAGGCGCTGCGGAAATCCGCCCTCGCCCAGCACCGTCAGCGTTTCATGGAACACATGCACGCTGCGCCCCTTGGCATCGACGTCGATGATGCCGACGCCGGTGCGCTGACTGCCGGGATCGATGCCCAGGATACGCACGGCGGCGGGTGCCGCCGGCTGCGTCGTTGTGGTGGATGCGGTCACGAAGCGACCGCGATCCCCGTCCATCCGCGGCGAAGCGCGCGCTTACGCATACGCTTCGGCCGGCAGATCGGCGTTGGAATAGACATTCTGGCTGTCGTCCAGATCCTCGAGGAAATCCAGCAGCTTGGCGACGGTCTGGGCGTCCTCGCCTTCCAGCGCCACCTCGACATCGGCGCGCTGGGTGATCTCGGCATCGTCGGGTTCCAGACCGGCGGCGACCATGGCGTCCTTGACCGCCTGGAAATTGTCCGCATCGGTCAGCACTTCCAGCGCGCCATCGTCGAAGGTCGTCACGTCCTCGGCACCGGCCTCGATCGCGATCTCGGTGATCTTGTCCTCGTCCGCGCCGGGTGCGAACGACAGCACGCCGAGGCGCTTGAACATGTAGGCCACGGAACCTTCCGTGCCCAGGTTGCCGCCAAACTTGGAAAACGCGTGACGCACTTCGGCCACGGTGCGGTTGCGGTTGTCGGTCATGCATTCGACCAGCACCGCCACGCCGTGCGGCGCGTAGCCCTCGTAGCGGATCTCCTCGTACTCGACCCCTTCCAGCTCGCCGGTGGCCTTCTTGATGGCGCGCTCGATGTTGTCCTTGGGCATGGACACGGCCACCGCCTTGTCCATGGCCAGCCGCAGGCGCGGATTGGCATCCGGATCGCCGCCGCCCATACGCGCGGCCACGGTGATTTCACGCACCAGCTTGGTGAACACCTTGCCGCGCGCGGCGTCCTGCTTGCCCTTGCGGTGCTGGATGTTGGCCCATTTGGAATGTCCGGCCATGTGCTGCTTCCGTCAAGAAATCGAAAGACGCAATTCTAATGCAGGCACGGGGCGATCATGAAACCGTTTCGACACCCGCCTTGTCATGCGCATGCTCGAACCGTCCCTGACGCAGAAATCGCACGGCCTGGGCCGCCGCTTCGGCGGAGAAAATCAGACCGCTGTGGCTGGCCGTCACCACGCAGTGGTCGCGGATGCCCGGCAAGCGCGTTTCGCTGACCGCGACGCTGCCGTCGTGGTCGCCCTGCAGCGAACCCAGCGCTGCGCCCAGGCCGACCGGCTTGGAACCGGCAATCACGCCGACCTCGCGCTTGCCGTCCCAGCGCTGCAGGCCGTGTTCGAGCAGTTCCTTGCTGTGTCCCAGCATCCAGGCGCCGCCGGCCTCGGCCAGCCGCTGCGCCGAGGCGCTGCCGTTGAGCGGCGACCCCATGCAGACAATGCGGCCGAGCGGCAGGTCGTCCTGTCCGCGGCAGGCGCGCAGCGCGACCAGACCGCCGAGACTGTGGCCGACCACATGCACCGTGTCGGGCGTCTCGCGCAGCTGCTTGCGCAAACGCTCCAGCGTGCGTTCCAGCGGCGCGGCCACGCTGAGATAGTCGAACACGTCGACCTCGAAACCCTCGCTTTCGAAGCGTCGCCGGAGCATGAGGAGCGCGATGCCGCGCATCCACAGTCCATGCAGCAGTATGAGGTGGTCGGACATGCGAGGGTTCAGTGGCTCGGTGAAAACAGCCCGCAGCTTACTGCGTCAAACGTAGGGTTTACGTGAACGCGTACCTGCCGGCGAAAAACGCCGGCAGGATGTCGCACTCATCCGAGCAGCGCCGGCGCCGGCCGCGCGTCAGTCGTCCGAAGCGCTCGGCGCGACCTGAACGTGCAGCTCGTCGAGCTGCGCCACGGATACCGGCGACGGGGCGGCGGTCATCAGATCCTGCGCACTGGTGGTCTTGGGGAAGGCAATCACGTCGCGGATCGATTCCGTGCCGGCCATCAACGCAGCGATGCGGTCGATGCCGAAGGCGATGCCGCCATGCGGGGGCGCGCCAAGCTTCAGCGCCTTGAGCAGGAAGCCGAACTTGGCCTCGGCCTCTTGCTCGCCGATGCCGAGCAGCTCGAACACCGCGCTCTGCATGTCCGGACGATGAATACGGATCGAGCCGCCGCCGATCTCGGCACCGTTGAGCACCATGTCGTAGCCGCGGCTGACCGCGTTGTGCGGATCGGCCTTGAGCATGGCGACATCGTCGGCCTTGGGCGCGGTGAACGGGTGGTGCAGCGCCACGAAGCGACCGGCTTCCGTGTCGTGCTCGAACATCGGGAAATCGGTGACCCACAGCGGCTTCCAGCTATTCTCGACCAGACCTCGGTCCTTGCCGACCTTCAGCCGCAGCGCGCCCATGAACTCACTGACCGTGCCCCACGGACCGGCGCCGAACAGCAGCAGGTCGCCATCGGCCGCCTGCGTGGCTTCGAGGATGCCGGACAGCGCCTTCTCGTCGAGGAATTTGGCCACCGGCGAACTGACGCCCTCCAGACCGCCCTGGGCGTTGTCGACTTTCATCCACGCCAGGCCCTTGGCACCGTGCTTGGCAGCGTGCGCGGCCAGCTCGTCGATCTGCTTGCGCGACAGCTCCGCGCCGCCGGGCACGCGCAGCGCGACGACACGACCGTTCGGATCGTTGGCCGGGCCGGCGAAGACCTTGAACTCGACATGCTTGACCGCCTCGGCGACATCGACCAGCTCCAGCGCGATGCGCAGGTCCGGCTTGTCCGAGCCGAAGCGACGCATCGCCTCGTGCCAGGTCATGCGTGGGAACGGCGCTTCCAGCTGCGCCTCGACGACCTCGTCGAACACCTCGCGGATCAGATTCTCGACGTAGTCCTGCACGTCGGCTTCTTCGACGAAGGCGAACTCCATGTCGAGCTGGGTGAATTCCGGCTGACGGTCGGCACGCAGATCCTCGTCGCGGAAGCAGCGCGCGATCTGGTAGTAGCGGTCGAAGCCGGCCATCATCAGGATCTGCTTGAACAGCTGCGGCGACTGCGGCAGCGCGTAGAACTCGCCCTCGTGCACACGGCTGGGCACCAGGTAGTCGCGCGCGCCCTCGGGCGTGGCCTTGGTCAGGATCGGCGTCTCGATATCCTGGAAACCGGCCGCATCCAGACGGCGGCGCAGCGCCTGCACCAGACGGATGCGCGTGCGCATCATGCGCTGCATCTCCGGACGGCGAAGGTCCAGATAGCGGTAGGTCAGGCGCATGTCCTCGTTGGGGTTCTCGTGCAGCGCGAACGGCAGATCACGCGCCGCGTTCAGCACCTCGACCTCGCTGGCCAACACTTCCACGCGGCCCGTCTTCATCTTGTCGTTGAACGACACGCGCGCACGCACCCTGCCCTTCACGCGCAGACAGAACTCATAGCCGACCTCGACCGCGGTGGCGAAGGCCGCCTCGGTATCCGGGTCGACCACGACCTGCACGATGCCCTCATGATCGCGCAGATCCAGGAACACCACGCCGCCGTGATCGCGACGGCCGTCCACCCAGCCGCAAAGAGTGATGGTCTGGTCGATCAGCGCCTCGTCGATGAGGCCGCAGTAATGCGTGCGCATGCGCTTGGAACTCCGGGCCGCTGAGCGGCGGTGCAGATGAAAAAGACCCGGAATTCTACCATCGCCGGCGCATCGGCCGGGATCGCCGCCATTCGGGACGGTCCGGCACCCTCCTTGGCGATCGACGCGCCGAACGCCTCACCAGCGCCGATGAACGACGAACTTGGCCCGACAGCCGTGGCTGACCCACACGCCTGCGCGGTTGTAGCCCCAGCTGTAGCCCTTGGTGCAGCGCGCATCGGACATCTGATGAACCAGCCGCACGTAGCCGCGACGACCCACGTCCACACGGCACATCTGGTAGCGCTTCTTGTTGCTGTCGCACTGCAGACGGATTTCTCGATCCCGACCGTATCCGCGACGGTGTTCGCCATGATGCGTTGCGTGCCGCCAGTCGCTGTGTCCGTAGCGGTGCGCTCGACCCGCCGCGGCAAAGCGCCCGCGGCAGCCGTTCTTCACCCAGATTCCGTGACGATTGACGCCCCAGCTCCGACCGCGAACGCATGCGGACTTGGACTCCTGCCGCACCAGTCGCGCATCCCGCCACGGCATGGCGCACTCCTGGTACTTGTTGCTGTTACTGGCGCAGTAGACAGTGTCGGTCTGGCGCGTCTGTGCCTGAGCCGGGACCGACCCGAACAGCATGACCCCGGACAGCACGCTCGTGGCGAGCGCATACAGCGTGGAGATGGATATGTTCATGACCGCCTCCGATCACGGATGAAGTACCTCCGTATCCGAACCGGATACGGGCCGCTTCGCTGTCGACGTCGTTCTCGCAGCAAAGCCTTCCCGGACCTTATCACCGGGAGTCGCGGGCGGAACGCTCCCTGCACGAACGGCTCATGCCTTTGCGTCTCGGAGCAGCACCTTTGCCGTATGGACCTGTAGCGATTTGCATCGTCCATTGATGCATGTTCCGCTGGAAAGAATCAGATCGCGCACCGGGAACATGGTCTGTCCGGTGCACTCAACTATGCAGTCATCGCCACCGCTTCTCTTATCACCGCCCGGATCGACGTGCTCGCGGCTCGCGGCACGCCACGGGTCATCCTCCCGCAGGCCGCACGCTGGGCACGACGATCTGGCACACCCAGGGACGCTGAGCCTGCCTGCCACGGGCATTCGCCTTCGTCACCTTGTCGCAACGGCCGCGATCCCCTGCGTATTCAAGCCCGACTGTTCAGTCCGCGGAAGGCGCTGGACTTGCGGGTTTCTCTGCCGGTTTGGCGGCCGGCGCATCTGCGGCAGCGGGCTTGTCGCCCTTGTCCGCCAGATTGCGCTTGGTGTCACCGTCCTTCTTGAAGTCGGTCTCGTACCAGCCGCTGCCGGCCAACCGGAACGACGGCGCAGTGACCTGCCGCTGCACTTTCGGTTCGCCGCAAACCGGACAGGTCTCGGGATCGGCATCGGACAGTTTCTGCAAGCGGTCGAAGGCGTGGCCGCAGGCCTGACATTGAAACGCATAGATCGGCATCGGAAGTATCGCTCTCACGGAATTCCCAGCACCCCGCCGTCATCGGCGCAGAGTGCACAGACGCACGATTATCGCGCCTGCGGCAAACCGGAGCAACGCGGAGAAGCTGTGCACGACCGCGCATTAAAACCACACCATGAGGAAATATTCGTTGACATTTTTATAACAGTGCGCCTAGGTTCGAAGCAGAAACGGATGTCCATACCTGGCGCGGAGGCTCTGAAGCACCCTCTGCGCGAAATTCGTTTTTCCGAGTTATGGGGAGTACGACAATGCCTTTGTCCAGAACACTGACCCGCAGCCTGCTGGCCGGGTGCATCGCAGCTGCGCTGATGTCCACAGCACACGCGCAATCCACGAATACCGACAACGCAAAGAACAAGAAGGCGACCGAACTGCAGACGGTGGTCGTCACCGGCACGCGCAGTTTCGACCGCACCGAGGCCGACTCG
This sequence comes from Oleiagrimonas sp. MCCC 1A03011, assembly GCF_003267965.1. NCBI lineage: Bacteria > Pseudomonadati > Pseudomonadota > Gammaproteobacteria > Lysobacterales > Rhodanobacteraceae > Oleiagrimonas > Oleiagrimonas sp. MCCC 1A03011. The sequence goes on from NZ_MSPY01000001.1 coordinate 461,203, forward strand.
ATGGCGCCGATCGACGTGCTGTCGCCGCAGGACCTGAAGAATACCGGCGCCACCAACCTCGCCAGCGCGCTGCGTACCCTGCTGCCGTCGCTGAACTTCCCGCAACCGTCCGTGACCGACGCCACCGACGCCACCCAGCCGGCGCAGCTGCGCGGCCTGAGCCCGGACCAGACGCTGGTGCTCATCAACGGCAAGCGCCAGCATTCCACCGCTGTACTGAACACCAACGGTTCGCTGGGCCGCGGTTCCTCTCCGGTCGATCTCAACGCGATTCCGATCAACGCCATCGATCACATCGAAGTGCTGCGTGACGGCGCGGCGGCGCAGTACGGTTCCGACGCCATTGCCGGCGTCATCAACGTGATCCTGAAGGGCGGCGCCAAGCACGGCTCGGCCAGCATCACCGGCGGCCAGTACGACACCGGCGACGGCGATACCTGGCACGGCGGCGCCGACGGCGGCTTCAAGCTGGGCGACGGCGGCTGGGTGCACCTGAGCGCGAATTACATGCACCAGGACCCGACCAACCGCGCCGGCCCCGATCCGCGCTACCCCGCCGATCCGACCTACAACACCGTCACCTTCCACTACGGCCTGCCGCAGACCAAGGCCAAGCAGGCCGCGATCAACCTGCAGTACGACCTGACGCCGAACGCGCAGTTGTATGCCTTCAGCCTGTTCAACAAGCGCAATGTGTCCTCGCAGGGCTTCTTCCGTTCGCTGTCGACCTACGCCTCGCAGTATCCGAATGCCGTGGCGCAGTATCCGGGCGGCTACCTGCCGGTCGAGAACAGCGCCATCCGCGACGACTCCGAGGTACTCGGCGTGCGCGGCAAGGTCGCCGGCTGGAACTACGACGTCAGCTACAACACCGGCGGCAACCACTGGAAGATGCACACCAGCAACACCTGGAACTACTCGCTCGGCGCGAACTCGCCGACCGTGTTCCAGATCGGCACGCTGACCAACCGCGAGAATCTGCTCAACGCCGACTTCAGCCGTGACGTGCACTTCCCGGGCATGGACGCGCCGGTGACCGTGGCCTGGGGTCTGGAGTACCGCCACGAGAAGTTCGAGATCAAGCAGGGTGACGGTGCCTCCTACGCCTGCGGTCCGGTGCTCGGCGCCAGCGGCTACCCGAGCTGCGGCGGCCAGGTGTTCTCCGGCTACACGCCGAACGACGCCGGTTCGCATTCGCGTCACAATCGCTCCATCTACCTGGATCTGGAAAGCGACCTGACCAACAAGTTCAGCGCTGGCCTGGCCGTGCGCAACGAGCACTACAGCGACTTCGGCGGCACCACCTCGTGGAAGGCCTCCGGTCGCTACGCATTCAACGACACCGTAGCCGCGCGCGCCACGGTGTCGACCGGCTTCCGCGCACCGTCGTTGCAGCAGGAGTACTACTCCAGCACCGCGACGAACTTCGTCAACACGGGCAGCGGCCTGGTGCCGGTGCAGATCCGCACCTTCCCGGTCGACGACCCGGCCGCGCAGGCGCTGGGCGCGCAGCCGCTGAAGCCTGAGAAGTCGCACAACTACAGCTTCGGCCTGGTGTTCACCCCGGCCAACGGCCTGTACGCCACCTTGGACGCCTATCAGATCGACATCGACAACCGCATCATCCTGTCGGGCAACCTGACCGGCAGCGCGGTGCAGACCTATCTGATGTCGGCCGGCTTCACCGATGTCGGCGGCGGTCGCTTCTTCACCAACGCCGTCGACACCCGCACCCGCGGCGCCGACCTGGTGGCGACCTATCCGTGGTACCTGCAGAGCGGCTCGACGGTGAAATTCACCGGCGGCATGAACTACAACAAGACCGACATCCGCAAGATCGCGAACAATCCGCCTCAGCTCGGTCTGGCCGGCCTGACCCTGCCGATCATCGATCGCCAGGAACAGGGCCGCATCACTGTGGGCACGCCGCGCACCAAGACCTTCGTCGGCGCCGACTGGTCCGTGAACCACTGGACCTTCCACTCCCAGGCCACGCGCTACGGCACCTGGACCTCGCGCGGCAGCAGCGCCAGCTCGGACCAGACCTTCAGCGCCAAGGTGCTGCTGGACCTCTCCGTCAGCTACGCGCAGTCGGGCTGGACCTTCACGCTGGGCGGCAACAACGTCACCAACGTGTATCCGGAAAAGAACGATGCCAACAACAACTACCACGGCATCCTGACCTACCCGCTGACTTCGCCGTACGGCTTCAGCGGCGCGTACTACTACGGAAGTGTGGCGTACGACTGGTAATACACCGCAAACCTGCTCCAACTTTTCGGCCCCGCACCCGCGGGGCCTTTTTTTTGGACGTCCAAATGATGGGCGTCCAAACGCCGGGACACTTCATGCCTTTTATGCATGATCGATTCATCGCCGCGCACAGTGAACCTGCTAGGATGAAAACCGTCACTGCGCATACCGCACACTTCGCGGCTAGCCGACAACGGCCCGGAGGTGGTTGCGCGATGCCCGTTCACGTCGCGAACGGCGCCGCGCCAGTCAGCGGCTCACGCCATGCAGTGCACGCTGCCGGTCGCACGACCGCCACCGCACCACAATCCGGCCCACGGTTCCGCGAAGCTCGCCGCATCGACGAGGAGTCCGCGTGAACCCGACTGCACGAAGCGAACAGCCCCCCGAACCTGCCACTTCGCACGAGGACGTGCGCTGCCTGCTGGCCACCGATCTGGACGGCACCTTCCTGGCCGGCTCGCCGGAGCAGCGTCTACGGCTGTACCAGCTGATCAGTCGACGCGAGGACATGCTGCTGGTCTACGTCACCGGACGCGGACTGGAAGCCGTGCTGCCGCTGCTGGCCGATCCCACGCTGCCGCATCCGGACTACATCATCTGCGACGTCGGCGCGACCGTGGTCGACGGCCACGACATCCACGCCGTGGAACCGCTACAGGGCCGCATCGCCGCACGCTGGCCGGGCGAACAGGCCGTGGTGCAACACATCGGTGAGCACGAAGGCCTGATCCGCCAGGACGTGCCACAGGAACGCCGCGTTTCGTATTACTGCTCCAGCGACGCCATCAGCGACAAGCTCGAACAGCAGGTGCGCGAACTGGGCTGCGAACTGCTGCATTCGGCCGAACGGTATCTCGACGTCCTGCCGTTCGGCGTGAACAAGGGCGCGACCCTGCGCGGACTGATCGATCACCTCGGCATTCCCCAGGAACGCGTGCTGGTCGCCGGCGATACGCTCAACGATCACTCGATGTACGGCAAGGGCTTCGCCGGTGTCTGCGTGGGCCGATCCGAACCTGGTCTGCTCGAAGCCACCGCGAACACCGATCAGACCCTGCATGCCGAGAAACCCGGCTGCGGCGGCATCCTCGAGGCACTGGCGCATTTCGAACTGCTGGACGCCGAGCACCTGGATGCCGAAGACATCGTGCCCGACACCGGCAAGGCCGAGCTGGTGATGGTCTACCACCGCCTGCCCTACGAGGAAGTCGTCGAGGACGGCCAGGTGCACCGGCGGCGGCCGAAGTCGCCCAACGGCATCATTCCCACCCTGCTCTCGTTCTTCGCTGGCGGACGCAAGGGGTCGTGGATCGCCTGGTCCACCCATGATCCGAAGTCGGGCGAGGATTTCGAGGTGCACACCGCGGTCGACGCCAAGCGCTACCCGGACCTCACTGCGGCGCGCGTGCCGCTGACCAAGAAGGACATCGACATCTTCTACAAGTCCTTCTCCAAGGAAGCCTTCTGGCCGCTGTTACACACCTTCTGGGAGCGTGCGCGTTTCCGCGAAAAGCACTGGCGCGTGTTCTGCCGCGTCAACCGCGCATTCGCCGAGCGCACCGCCGCCGAGGCCGCCTCCGGCGCCACGGTGTGGATCCACGACTACAACCTGTGGATGGTGCCGGCCTACCTGCGTGAACTGCGGCCGGACGTGCGCATCGCCTTCTTCCATCACACACACTTCCCTTCCGCGGATGTGTTCAACGTGGTGCCGTGGCGGCGCGACATCATCGGCAGTCTGCTGCAGTGCGACTACGTCGGCTTCCACATTCCGCGCCAGGTCGAAAACTTCGTCGACGTGGTGCGCGGCGTGGCGCCGGTGAAAGTCATCAAGCGCGAAAACTGCGCGCCGCGCTTCCTCACCTACGGCTGCGCCGCCGGACTCGATCGCGTCAGCCGCATCATCGACGTCGGCCGCCGTCGCGTGCATCTGGGCGCGCACCCGGTCGGCTTGGACGTCGACCGCGTGCGCCGGCTGCTGGACGCGGACGACTCGCGCCAGCGCCGCCGCCATCTCAGCAGCGAACTGGACGGCCGCAAATTGATCCTGTCCGTCGAGCGTCTCGACTACACCAAGGGTACGCTGCAGAAGCTGCAGGCCTACGAGCGCATGCTGGAACGCAATCCCGACCTGGTCGGCGAAATCACGCTGTTCTGCGTATGCGTGCCGGCAGCCAAGGAGATGACCGTCTACCGGCAGCTGCAGACGCAGATCGAGCAGGCCGTCGGACGCATCAACGGCCGCTTCTCGAAACTGGGCTGGACACCAGTGCAATTCTTCTTCCGCGCGCTGCCGTTCGAGGAACTGCTGTCCTACTACGGCGTCGCCGACGTCATGTGGATCACGCCGCTGCGCGACGGCCTGAATCTGGTGGCGAAGGAATACGTGGCCGTGCAGGGCATTGTCGGCCATCCGCATGCCGGTGTGCTGGTGCTGTCGGAGTTCGCCGGCGCCGCCGCCGAACTGAAGGGCGCGCTGCTGACCAACCCCCACGATATCGACGATCTGGCCGAAGTCTGCCTGCGCGCGATCCGCATGGACGCCAAGGAAGCCGGCAGCCGCTTGCAGGGTCTGTTCGATATCGTCGAGCATCACGATCTGGGCCGCTGGGGGCAGGGTTTCCTGGACGCGGTCGCCGAGACCGGAGACAGTCCGGGCACCGCCGTTCCTGCACCAGCCTGACCCAACCGATCACGATTCCACGAAGGATTTTTCATGCTCCGCACGGCTCGACAGCTTGCCTCGCTGCTGACCGGCGTTGCCCTGCTGCTGCTGGGCAACGGCCTGCTGAACACCCTGATTCCCGTGCTGGGCAGCACGCTGGGCTTCTCCAGCGGCCTGCTCGGCGCCATGACATCGGCCTACTTCGCCGGGTTTCTCGCCGGCACCTTCATCATTTCCGCACTGGTGCGGCGCATGGGCCATATCCGGGCGTTCGCGTTCTGCGCCGCTGGCTTCGCGTGCCTGGTCCTGCTGCTTTCACTGACCACGCAACCGCTGATCTGGCTACTGCTGCGCTTCGCCATCGGTGTAGTCGTGGTTGGGCTGTACACCGTTATTGAGAGCTGGCTGAACAGTCAGGCCGAGCCGCAGCAGCGCAGCAGCGTGTTCGCGACCTACATGGTGGTGAATCTGGGCTCGCTGGCGCTGGCGCAGCAGTTTCTGCAATTCCGTCCGTCGCAGAGCGCGGTGCTGTTCGTGCTTGTCGCCCTGCTGGTGTGTGCCTCGACGCTTCCGGTCCTGGCCACGCGCATGCGCCAGCCCGAGGTGCAGCCGATGCCGCGCCTGCGTACACGCCGTCTGTTCCAGCTTGCTCCCAGCGCCGGCGTCGGCGCGCTGCTGTCGGGTCTGACCATGGGCGCGATGTGGGGCCTGGCGCCGGTCTACGCCGCCTCGACCGGACTCGGCGCCGCCGGCATCGGCACCTGGATGAGCGTGTTCATTCTCGGCGGCGCGGCGCTGCAATGGCCGATGGGCCGGCTGTCGGACCGCCATGACCGCCGCATCATGCTGATCGTGGTCAGCGCGCTGGGCGCGATCGCCGCCGCGCTGCTGCCGATGCTGGCCGGATTTCCCATCACCGCGAACGTGCTGCTGTTCGTCTTCGGCGGCATGGCGTTCGCGGTGTATCCCATCGTGGTCGCTCACCTGCTCGATCACGTTCCCGCCGAGGAACTGCTTCCGGCCAGTACCAGCGTGCTGCTGGTGAACGGGGTCGGTTCCGCCGCGGGACCGCTGCTGGCTGGTCTGCTGATGGGATCGCTGGGCACCGCATGGCTGTTCGGCTGGGTGGTGCTGTGCATGGGCGGCACCGCAGGCTACGTCGCGTTCCGGCTGCTCACGTTCGAACGCGAACAGACCGATGCATCGGCCTTCGTGCCGATGCTGCGCACCACTCCGACGGCGATGGAAATGCATCCGGTGGTGGACGCGGAAACGGAAGCCGAGGCGACCACCATGCACCAGGACGAACGCTGAGCTCCGCTTGCATGCGACGCCCTTCGCCCACACAGCAGGAAAACCCTTCCCCGCCCCACAAGGAATCTCACGTGAGCCATCTGTTCTCACCGCTCGAACTCGGCCCGCTCGAACTGGCCAACCGCATCGTCGTCGCCCCCATGTGCCAGTACTCGGCCGAAGACGGCAGCGCTACCGACTGGCACATGATGCATCTGGGCAATCTGGCGCTTTCCGGCGCTGGGCTGCTGATCTTCGAGGCCTCGGCCGTCGAGGCGCGCGGTCGTATCACCTGGGCCGACCTGGGCCTGTACAGCGACGGCAACGAGCAGGCGCTGCGCAAGGTCGTCGGCGCGCTGCGCCAGCACGCACCGACTGCACTCGGCATCCAGCTTGCGCACGCCGGCCGCAAGGCCTCCACGCATGTTCCCTGGGACGGCGGCGCCGCAATCGCGCCCGACGACGTCCGAGGCTGGCAGGTCGTCAGCGCCTCGGACCGCCCCTTCCACGATGGCGATCCCGCACCGCGCGCGATGACACAGACGGACATCGACGACGTCGCGCAGGCCTTCGCGGACGCGGCGCGGCGCGCGGACCGACTGGGCCTGGACCTGATCGAGATCCACGCCGCCCACGGCTACCTGCTGCACCAGTTCCTGTCGCCGCTGAGCAATGACCGCGACGATGACTTCGGCGGCAGCCTGGAAAACCGCATGCGACTGACCCTGCAGGTCTTCGACGCCGTGCGCGCTGCGGTGTCCGATCGCATGAGCGTAGGCATCCGCATCTCCGCCAGCGACTGGGTCGAGGGCGGCTGGGATCTGGCCCAGAGTATCGAACTGGCCCGGGCGCTGGACGCCCGCGGCTGCCAGTTCATCCATGTCTCCAGCGGCGGCCTGGACCCACGCCAGCAGATCGAGGTCGGGCCCGGCTACCAGGTACCGTTCGCCGCGGCGATCAAGGCCGAAGTGGCCATGCCGGTCATCGCCGTGGGCCAGATCACCGAGGCCGCGCAGGCCGAAGCCATCGTCGCCGAAGGCAAGGCCGACGCCGTGGCCCTGGCACGCGGCATGTTGTACGACCCGCGCTGGCCATGGCACGCCGCCGCCGAACTGGGCTCCACGGCGCACGCGCCGCCGCAGTATCTGCGCTGCCCGCCGCACGGGCTGAGCAAGCTGTTCGGCTGAAACGACGCACCACGAAAAAGGCCGCGGCATGCACCGCGGCCTTTTCGTTCTCGTCGTACCGATGCCGTCAGCCGCCGGCGCTGAAGACCAGATGGCCGCCTTCGGCCTCGACGAAGATGGTGTCGCCGGGCGCGAAATCACCGCTCAGGATCTTCTGCGCCAGCGGGTTTTCCAGCTGCTGCTGGATGGCCCGCTTGAGCGGCCGTGCGCCGTACACCGGGTCGAAACCGACGTTGGCCAGCAAGTCCAGCGCCTTGTCACCGATGGACAGCTTCAGCTGACGCTCCTCCAGCCGTTTCTCCAGCTGCTGCAGCTGGATCTTGGCGATGGCGCGGATCTGCGCCTTCTCCAACGGGCGGAACACCACGATCTCGTCCAGACGGTTGATGAACTCGGGCCGGAAGTGACCCTGCACCACACCCATCACCGCGGCCTTCATCTTGGTGTAGCTCTCCTCGCCTTCGCCGTCGATCTCCTGGATCATCTGGCTGCCCAGATTGGAGGTCATCACGATGACGGTGTTGCGGAAGTCCACCGTACGGCCCTGCCCGTCGGTCAGGCGACCGTCGTCGAGCACCTGCAGCAGAATGTTGAAGACGTCCGGATGCGCCTTCTCCACCTCGTCCATCAGGATCACGCTGTACGGACGCCGGCGTACCGCTTCGGTCAGATAGCCGCCTTCCTCGTAGCCGACGTAGCCCGGCGGCGCGCCGATCAGGCGAGCCACGGAGTGCTTCTCCATGAACTCGCTCATGTCGATGCGGATCATCGCTTCCTGAGTGTCGAACAGGAAACCGGCCAGCGCCTTGCACAGCTCGGTCTTGCCCACACCGGTCGGGCCGAGGAACAGGAACGAACCGTACGGACGATGGGGATCGGACAGGCCGGCGCGCGCACGGCGGATGGCGTCGGACACGGCGGTCACGGCCTCGTCCTGACCGACCACGCGCTCGTGCAGCGCCTGTTCCATCTTCAGCAGCTTCTCGCGTTCGCCTTCCAGCATCTTCGACACCGGGATGCCGGTCCAACGCGATACCACCTCGGCGATCTCCTCCTCGGTGACGCGATCCTGCACCAGCTTGAAGTCCTGCTGTTCGGCAACCTGGGCCGCGGCCAGCTGCTTCTCCAGTTCCGGCAGCGTGCCGTACTGGATCTCGCTCATCTTGGTGTAGTCCTGGTGGCGCTGCGCGGCCTCCAGCTCGACCCGGGCGGCCTCGATCTGCTCCTTGACCTTGGTCGCGCCCTGCAGCGCGGCCTTTTCGGACTTCCAGATCTCGTTGAGATCGGAGAACTCGCGCTCCAGCTTGTCGATGTCCGCTTCCAGGTCGGCCAGACGCTGCTTGGAGGCGTCGTCGGTCTCCTTCTTCAGCATCTCGCGCTGGATCTTCAGCTGCGTCAGGCGACGCTCCAGGCGGTCCAGCTCCTCCGGCTTGGAGTCGATCTCCATGCGGATGCGCGAGGCGGCCTCATCCATCAGGTCAATGGCCTTGTCCGGCAGCTGACGGTCGGTGATGTAGCGGTTGGACAACGTGGCCGCGGCGACGATGGCCGGGTCGGTAATCTCCACGCCGTGATGGACCGCATAGCGCTCCTTCAGGCCGCGCAGGATCGCGATGGTGTCCTCCACCGTCGGCTCGCCCACGAACACCTTCTGGAAGCGGCGCTCCAGCGCGGCGTCCTTCTCGATGTACTGGCGGTACTCGTCCAGCGTGGTGGCGCCAATGCAGTGCAGCTCGCCGCGGGCCAGCGCCGGCTTGAGCATGTTGCCGGCATCCATCGCGCCATCGGCCTTGCCGGCGCCGACCATGGTGTGCAGCTCGTCGATGAACAGGATGATCTGGCCTTCATTCTTGGCCAGATCACTGAGCACGGCCTTCAGACGCTCCTCGAACTCGCCGCGGAACTTCGCGCCGGCGATCAGCGCGCCCATGTCCAGACTCAGCACACGCTTGCCGCGCAGGCCCTCGGGGACCTCGTCCTTGATGATGCGCTGGGCCAGACCCTCGACGATGGCGGTCTTGCCCACGCCGGGTTCGCCGATCAGCACCGGGTTGTTCTTGGTGCGCCGCTGCAGCACCTGGACCACGCGGCGGATCTCCTCGTCGCGGCCGATCACCGGGTCCAGCTTGCCGGACTCGGCGCGCGAGGTGAGATCGATGGTGTATTTCTCGAGCGCCTGGCGCTGGTCCTCGGCGTTCTCACTGGCGACTTTCTCGCCACCGCGGATCTTGTCGATGGCGGCATTGATACGCGCCTTGTCGGCACCGGCGGCCTTGAGCGCCTTGCTCAGCTCGCCGCCGGACTCCAGCGCCGCCAGCACGAACAGCTCGCTGGCGATGAACTGGTCGCCGCGCTGCTGGGCCAGCTTGTCCGTGAGGTTGAGCACGCGGTTCAGCGCGTTGCCGACATTGAGTTCGCCGGCCTGCCCGCTGACCTGCGGCAGGCCATTGAGCATCTCGCCCAGACGCTCGCGCAGCAGCGGCACGTTGACGCCGGCCTGCGACAGCAGCGGCGTGGTGGAACCGCCCTGCTGGTCTAGCAAGGCGGTCATCACGTGCACGGGCTCGAGCATGTTGTGGTCGCGTCCCACGGCCAGCGACTGGGCATCGGCCAGCGCCTGCTGAAAACGCGAGGTCAGTTTGTCCATGCGCATTTCGGGATCTCTCCTGCAAAGATGGTGGACGGCCGCGCCGCCTCTCTGCATAACGAAATGCGGTCGCCCGGACGGGCTTCAAGTCACACCGCGCGCCGGGTCCAGATCAGGCTGGCGAAACGGCCGCTGGCCGCCCCTTCGCGGCGATAGGAATACAGGCGCTCGTCGCTGTACGTGTCGAAACCGCCACCATGCACCCGCGTCACACCGAGTCGGCGCAATCGCTGCCGGGCCAGCAGAGCGAGATCGCAGTGCCAGTGCCCCGCTCGGGTCGGACGAAACGCCGCCTCGGCCTGTGCGTCGACGGAAACGAAGGCATCGCGCACGGGGGTATCGATCTCGTAGCGCTGCGGACCGATGCAGGGTCCCAACCAGGCCAGCAGACGTTCCGGGCGCACGGTCATGGACTGCACGACGGCTTCAAGAACACCTTCGGCGAGCCCGCGCCAGCCGGCATGCGCAGCACCGATCTCGCCGCCGTCGTCGCTGCACAGCAGAACCGGGAGGCAGTCCGCGGTGAGAATCGCCAGTACCGTGCCCGACACGCGCGACACGGCAGCGTCGGCCTTCGGTTCGTCCGCAACGGCCAGCGGTCCGAGTTCGGCCACCGTAGTGCCGTGCACCTGCTGCAACCAGCGTGGCGCCGAGGGAAGTCCCAATGCCTGCACCAGCGCACGCCGGTTGCTGCGCACCACCTCGACGTCATCGCCACTGCGCAGCCCCAGATTGAAGCGGTCGTACGGCGGTTGCGACAGACCGGGACCGATTCGGGTGCTCACTGCCGCGCGCACCGTGGCGGGCGCGGGCCAATCGGGAATGATCCAGGAATCGTGCATGCGAGGAGTGCGCTTCAATCCATCATCGAAAGCGCATCAGCATACCCGGTCGTGGACGCGCGCAGAAAATGCTTCACGCCTGCGCTGCATCCTCGCGCAAGGCGGCAATCAGGTTCTGCATGTCCTCGGGCGCATCCGCCTCGAAGGCCATCTCCACCTCCCGGATCGGGTGCACGAAGGCCAGCCGTTCGGCATGCAGCGCCTGACGGCGGAATCCGCGCAGCGTCTCGACCAGATGCTCGCTCGCGCCCTTGGGCAGGTGCAGGTGACCGCCATAGAGCGGATCGCCGACCAGCGGATGCTGCACGTGGGCCATGTGCACGCGAATCTGATGCGTGCGGCCGGTTTCCAGGTTGCACTGGATCAGGCTGTGCGCGCGGTAGCGTTCGCGCAGGCGATAGTGCGTCACCGCGCGTTTTCCGGTGTCCTCGTTGCGCACCGCCTGCCGCAGGCGGTCGACGGGGTGACGGCCCAGCGGCGCGTCGACCGTGCCGCCGGCCACCAGCGCGCCACGCACGACGGCGGCGTACTGGCGCTGCACGTCGTGCCGCGACAGCATGGCGACGAGCGCGGTGTGCGCAGGCAGCGTCTTGGCCACCACCATCAAGCCGGACGTGTCCTTGTCCAGGCGATGCACAATGCCGGCACGCGGCAGCTCGGCAAGGCGCGCGTCGTGATGCAGCAACGCGTTCTGCAGCGTGCCGTCGGCATTGCCCGCGCCGGGATGCACCACCAGACCAGCCGGCTTGTTCAGCACCAGCAGGTCGTCGTCCTCATGACGGATGTCCAGCGCGATGGCCTGCGGCGCCAGCGGCACCTCGTCTTCGAGCCGGGCGTCGATCTGCACCCACTCGCCGCCCTGCAGGCGCTGTTTCGGCGCCACCACGGCACCATCCACGGTCACGGCGCCCTCGCGCACCCAACTGCTGAGGCGGGAGCGCGAATACTGCGGGAACATTGCCGCCAGCGCCTGGTCCAAACGCCGACCCGCCTCGTCCAGGGGAACCTGCGCGCGATGCTGGACCGCACTCATGCCGCCGCCACCGGCGAACGTCCGGTTTCCGCTATCATGGCCCTTCGCTCAAGCACTCGACTGCCCTCTATGCGCGTTTTCTTCAAGCAATTTTGCATTCTCGTCCTGGTTCTGTCCGTGGCGTCCTGTTCGATGTTTCGCCACAAGGCGGACATCAATACCATGCCGGTCGGCGCGCTCTACCAGAACGCCCACACCTCACTGGAGAAAGGCGACTACGCCGCCGCCGAGAAGGCCTACAAGCGTCTGATCGCGCGCTTTCCCTCGGGCAAGTACAACGAGCAGTCGCAGGTCGATCTGGCCTACGCGCAGTACAAGGACAACAAGCCGGATGATGCGTACTCGACCATCAACCGCTTCATCAAGACCTTCCCGACGCACAAGCATATCGACTATGCCTACTACCTGCGCGGTCTGATCAACTTCAACCGCACCACCGGCATCGTCGAGCGCTTCGTCGAGCAGGACCAGTCGCGCCGCGACCAGGGCTACCGCCTGCAGGCCTTCGACGACTTCAGCCAGCTGACCCGCCGCTTCCCCGGCAGCAAGTACGCCGCCGACGCACGCCAGCGCATGATCTTCCTGCGCAACGGCCTGGCTCAGTTCGAGATCAACGTGGCCACCTTCTACCTGAAGCACAAGATGTACGTGGCTTCGGCGCATCGCGCCAAGTACGTGATCGAACACTATCAGCGCGCGCCGGAAGCCGGCGACGCACTGGCGATCCTGTCGCGCAGCTACAAGAGCCTGGGCCGCGACAAACTGGCCGCGCAGGCCCGGGAGGTCCTGAAGCTGAACTTCCCGAACCATCCGTACCTGAAGGACCCGAACTGGCCGCACTTCGCCTCGGTCTGGAAGCGCATGGTGCCCTTCGTCAATCACCACTGACGGTTCGGATCACTTCCATCCCGACGTGATCGGATAGCGCCGCTCGCGACCGAACGCGCGCGGCGTCACCTTCGGACCCGGCGGCGACTGGCGGCGCTTGAACTCGTTGCGCAGCACCAGCGTCGCCACGCGACCGACGGTCTCGGCGTCGAAACCGGCGGCAACAATGTCCGCGCGCGACTGCTCGCGCTCGACGAAACGCTCCAGGATCGCATCCAGCTCGTCATAGGCCGGCAGCGAATCCTGGTCGGTCTGATCCGCGCGAAGCTCCGCGGACGGCGGCCGTTCGATCACGGCCTCGGGAATCACCGCACCCTGGCGGTTCCGCCAGCGCGCCAGGCGGTAGACCTGCGTCTTGTAGACATCCTTGATCGGCGCATAGGCGCCGCACATGTCGCCGTACAGCGTGGAATAGCCGACTGCCATCTCGCTCTTGTTGCTCGTCGCCAGCAGCAGTCGACCGTGCTTGTTGGACAGCGCCATGAGCAGCGTGCCGCGGATGCGCGCCTGCAGGTTCTCTTCGGTCAGGTCGGCCGGCTTGCCGGCGAAGACCGGCGTCAGCGCACCGATCATGGCTTCGAACGCCGGCTCGATGGCAACGGTTTCGTACCCAACGCCCAGGACCTCGGCCTGCGCGCGCGCGCCATCCAGAGACAATTGCGAGGTATAGCGCGAGGGCAGCATCACCGCATGCACCCGCTCCGGGCCCAGCGCATCCACTGCCAGCGCCACCGTCAACGCGGAATCGATGCCCCCGGACAACCCCAGCAGGACACCGGGGAAGCCGTTCTTGGTCACGTAGTCGCGGATGCCCCACACCAGGCCGTCGTACAGCGCCTGCTCGGGATCGTCGCCGGCCTCGGGCCAGTCCTCCGCGACGAAACGACCACTGGAGGCATCGTAGCGGGCCGACAGCAACGCCTCGCGGAACGCCGGCGCACGCGCGGCGACGCGGCCGTCCGCATCGATCAACAACGAGGCGCCGTCGAACACCACATCGTCCTGGCCGCCGACAACGTTGACGTAGGCAATGCCCACGCCATGCCGCTTCGCCTGGCGCTGCAGCACGGCCAGCCGCTCGGTCTGCTTGCCCGTGTCGTAGGGCGAGGCATTCGGCACCACCAGCAGCTGCGCGCCCGCCGCGCAGGCCGCGTCGACCGGCGCGTCGATCCACACGTCCTCGCAGATCAGCAGCCCCACGCGCACGCCGGCGATGTCCATCACATGGGGATCGGTGCCGGGCGTGAAGTAGCGTTTCTCGTCGAACACGCCGTAGTTGGGCAGCGCGTGCTTGGCGTAACGAGTCCGCTCCGCGCCGTCGCGCAGCAGACTCAACGCATTCAGCAGTGGACGCTGGAAGGCGTGCTCGTCGGCCGTGTGCGCCACGGCGCGCGCCTGCGCGGGGTGGCCGATCAGCACGTCGACGCCGAAGGTCTCGCGCGCGACACGCTCCATCGCCGCATCGCAGGCCGCGATGAAACTGGGACGGCGCAGCAGGTCGTCCGGCGGATAGCCGCTGATGGCCAATTCGGGGAAGACCACCAGATCGGCGCCGGCCTCGCGCGCACGGTGCGCCAGTTCGATCGCGCGCGCGCCGTTGGCGTCGACCGCGCCGACGGCGAAATCATGCTGGGCCAAAGCGAACCGCAGTACTGCCATGTCAGGGGTGCTCAGCTCTGTTCGGTGCAGGCGGCATGATAGCCACTATGCCTGCCTTGCGTGGGCCAGGCGCGCCGCGGACGAACGACCTGCACGACACGCAGGCCGTGCAATGCAGGCCCGATGGGCGCCGCGCCGCATACGCGAAGGCCGCGGGCAAGCCGCGGCCTTCGTCCATCATCCATCGATCGGACGATGACTTACTTCATGCGCTCGGCCAGGGCCTTGCCCAGGTCGGCCGGCGACTTGACCGTGGTCACGCCTGCCTTCTCCAGCGCGGCGAACTTGGCCTCGGCCGTGCCCTTGCCGCCGGAGATGATGGCGCCGGCATGGCCCATGCGCTTGCCCGGAGGCGCGGACGCACCGGCGATGAACGACACCACCGGCTTGGTCACGTACTCGGAGATGAACTCCGCCGCGTCTTCCTCGGCGCTGCCGCCGATCTCGCCGACCATGATGATGCCCTCGGTCTGCGGATCGTCCTGGAAGCGCTTCAGGCAGTCGATGAAGTTCATGCCCTGGATCGGATCGCCGCCGATGCCAATGCAGGTCGACTGACCCAGGCCCTCGTTGGTGGTCTGGAACACGGCTTCATAGGTCAGCGTGCCCGAACGCGACACGATGCCGACGTTGCCCGGCGTGTGGATATGACCCGGCATGATGCCGATCTTGCACTCGCCCGGGGTGATGATGCCGGGGCAGTTCGGGCCGATCAGCACGGTTTCCGGATGCGCGTCCAGCACGTTGCGCACGCGCAGCATGTCCAGCACCGGAATGCCCTCGGTGATGGCGACGATGACTTCGATGCCGGCGTCGATGGCTTCCAGGATCGAGTCGGCCGCGAACGGCGGCGGCACGAAGATCACGGACGCATTGGCGCCGGTCTCGGAAACGGCTTCCGAGACGCTGTTGAAGACCGGGCGCTCCAGGTGCGTTTCACCGCCCTTGCCCGGAGTGACGCCACCGACGATCTGGGTGCCGTAGTCGATCGCCTGTTCGGCGTGGAAGGTGCCCTGCTGGCCGGTGAAGCCCTGCACGATCACCTTGGTGTTCTTGTTGACAAGTACGCTCATGCCTTGATGCTCCTCACTTCGCCGCGGCGACGGCCTTCTGCGCCGCGTCGTTGAGATCGTCGGCCGGCGTGATCGCCAGGCCGGAGTTGGCCAGCAGTTCGCGGCCCTTCTCGACGTTGGTGCCCTGCAGGCGCACGATCACGGGGATCTGCAGGCCCACTTCCTTGACCGCGGCAATGATGCCCTCGGCGATCAGGTCGCAGCGCACGATGCCGCCGAAGATGTTGACCAGGATGGCACTGACCTTGTCCGAGGACAGGATCAGCTTGAAGGCCTCGGTCACGCGCTCCTTGGTGGCGCCGCCGCCGACGTCGAGGAAGTTGGCCGGCTCGCCGCCTGCCAGCTTGATGACGTCCATGGTGGCCATGGCCAGACCCGCGCCGTTGACCATGCAGCCGATGGTGCCGTCCATGGTCACGTAGTTCAGGTTGTGCTGCAGCGCAGCCGCCTCGGCCGCATCTTCCTGGGTCAGGTCGCGCATGGCCTTCAGGTCGGCATGGCGGAACTCGGCGTTGTCGTCGGAGTTCACCTTGCCGTCCAGCGCGGCCAGACTGCCGTCCTCGAGCACCGCCAGCGGGTTCAGCTCGACCAGCGACAGGTCCTTCTCGTTGAACAGCTTGTACAGGCCCATCATGATGCCGGTCAGCTGACGCACCTGCTTGGCGTTCAGGTCCATCGCGAAACCGATCTGGCGGCACTGGTACGGCTGCAGATCCTCGACGTAGTCGATGGCAATCGTGTGGATGTCCTCGGGCGTGTCCTTGGCGACCTGCTCGATGTCCACGCCGCCGTGCTTGGAGGCGATGAAGGAGATCGACTTGGTGTCGCGGTCGACCAGCACCGACAGGTACAGCTCGCGGGCGATGTCGGTGGCGTCGGTGACCAGCACCAGGTTCACCGGCAGCGCGCGGCCGCCGGACTGGTAGGTTTCCATGTTGGTGCCGAGCATCGCTGCCGCGGCGGCCTTGACCTCGTCCAGGCTCTTGCAGAACTTGACGCCGCCGGCCTTGCCGCGACCGCCTGCGTGGATCTGGGCCTTGACCATCCACTGGCTGCCGCCCAGGGCCTTGGCGGCCTCCACGGCGGCGTCGGCCGAATCGGCCACCTTGCCCGGCGGCACGGTCACACCGTACTGCGCGAACAGCTCTTTTGCCTGATATTCGTGAAAGTTCATTCGATACCTCGAACGTTCGTGGAACGCGCAGTCGGGCGGCGGGCGCGGAGAGCGCGGGCACGGCGACGGCGATGGATGCACGGCGGCGGGAATGGGCGGGAAGCCCTGGCGAATCCGCGCGCGACAGCCCACTATTGTCCAAGAACCGCCGCGCGATGGAAAGGGGCCTTTGCGCATACGTGCTGTCGAACACGCGCTCAAATGCCCGGCACGGCTATACTTCAGCGAGATTCAAGCCGCCCTCAGACGGCGCCTGCTCCACTGCCTCACGCCACGGGAATCGTATGTCCAGCGCCAGCATGGCTCGCCGCGAACTGTATTTCCTCAACTGGTTCCGACTCGCCCAGGCCCTGGTCTACGGCCTCCTGGCCTACGGCACCACCGGCAGCAAATGGCTCAACCCCGACCACCCCGCGGTGGCACAGATCGTGGCCATCGTCGCCGTCGTCTACGCCGTCATCGCCCTGCTGCGCACCCGCGCCTGGCTGACGCACCCGGTGCTGTATACCTCGGTGGCGATCAGTCTGGACATTCTCATCGCCATCGCCGCAGTCCTGGCGATGCACAACGCGCGCATCGGCATCGCCATGATGCTGATGGTCAATCTGGCCGGCGCCGCACTGGTTCTGCCGATGCGCCTGGCGCTGTTCTTCGCGGCGGTAGCCGCGCTGGGGCTGCTGGCACAAGTCTTCTTCGCCACCAAGTTCAACGGTTTCGACGGCGAGCTACTGGAAAGCGCGCTGTTCGGCATCGTCTACCTGGCCGCTTCCGGCATGTGCAACATCCTCGGCCGGCAGATGCGTGCCTCCGAGGAGCTGGCTCAGCGCCGCGGCCTGGATCTGGCCAACCTGGCCCAGGTCAACGAACTGATCATCCGCCGCATGAAGACCGGCGTGCTGCTGGTCGACGATGGCAATCAGGTGCACCAGTTCAACGAATCGGCCTGGATGCTGCTCGGCAGTCCGCCGATGAACCAGCGCGACCTGGGCACGCTGGCGCCGGAGCTGTCCCGCCGCCTGTTCCACTGGCGGCATTACGACAAGCTGGACGAGACCGCCATCGCACTGGCCGAAGGCGTCCCGGAAGTCGTGCCACGCTTCACGCGACTGGCCGCCAACGACGATTCCAACATCCTGATCTTCCTCGACGACACGTCACTGGTCTCGCGCCGCGCCGAGGAGCTGACGCTGGCCTCGCTGGGCCGCCTTTCGGCGTCGATCGCGCATGAGATCCGCAACCCGCTGGCCGCGATCCGCTACTCGGCGCAGCTATTGGCCGAGTCCGAGGATCTGGTCGACGCCGACCAGCGCATGGTCGAGATCATCAACAACCATTGCAGCCGCCTGAACGAGATCATCGAGAACATCCTGCAACTGTCCCGCCGCGAGCGCTCGCGGCCGGAGACATTGGACCTCAACGCCTGGGCACTGGATTTCGTCGAGGAATACTCCGAGAGCAACGACCTGGGCAGCGATTCGCTGCGCGCCATCGTGCAGCCGACGGCGGTCGAGGCGGTGATCGATCCGCAGCACCTACAGCAGGTGATCTGGAACCTGGTGCAGAACGCCCTGCGCTACGGCCGCATGCCCGGCGAGCCGGCGCGAGTGATGCTGATCTCGCGCGCCGCCAGCGACGCCGGCCCGCCGCTGCTCGAAGTCGTCGACCGCGGACCGGGCATTCCGACCAAGGTTGCCGCGCAGATCTTCGAGCCGTTCTACACCACGCACGAATACGGCACCGGCCTGGGCCTGTACCTGTGCAAGCAGATGTGCGACGCCAACCAGGCCGAACTGGAATACGTGCCGGTCGCCGGCGGCGGCAGCTGCTTCCGCATCACCCTGGCGCCGCCGGCGCAGGCGCCGGTCTCCAGCGACAGCTGATCGCGCCCCGACCCAGGCGATGTGACGCTAGGTCGAACGCACCACCAGCGTTGTCGGCAGCATTTCCGACTCGGCCGGCTTGCCCTCGACCAGTGACAGCACCTTGCGCGCCAGCAGCATGCCGCCCTCCTGCCAGTTCTGCCGCACCGAACTCAGCGGCGGCAGGAAGCTGGCGCCCAGCGGCGAATCGTCGTAACCGACCACGGACACGTCGCTGGGCACGTGATGCCCCAGCTCGACCAGCGCGCGGATCGCGCCCATGGCGAGCAGATCGCTGCAGGCGAAGATGCTGTCGAAACGCACCTTGCGCCGCGCCAGCGAATGCACCGCGTCGACGCCCGACGACAAGGTGAATTCGTCACGCCGCAGCAGCAGCGGCTTGATGTTGTGCCGCGCCAGTTCATCAACGAAACCGTGCAGACGCTCGGCGATCTCGGGATGGTCCGGGTTGCCGATGAACACCGGATGGCGCCGGCCGATCGAGACAAAGCGCTCGGCCACGGAAATGCCGCCGTGGCGGTTGTCGCTCCCGACCACGACATGCTTGTCGCTTTCCGACTTCGCGCCCCACACCACCATGGGCAGCCCCAGCTTGTCGTACAGGCGCACAGCCTCCTGCCGCACACCCTGGCCCAGCAGGATCACGCCGTCGGCGGCCTGCACGGCGGCGGCGGTCGATCCCTGACGGGTCGTGAGCAACACGCTGTAGCCGGCCGAAGTCAGCTCCTGGGAAATACCACCCAGCAAAGTCAGCGGGTACGGGTCCCACATGGTGCGGTCACTGCTGGGCATCATCTCGACGATGACCGCGATGGTGTGACTGCGACGCAGGCGCAGATTGCGCGCGTTGACGTTCAGTTTGTAACCGTGCTCGCGCGCCAGCTCCTGTACGCGGGTACGCGTGCGGATGTTCACCAGCGGGCTGTCCGACAGCGCGCGGGAAACGGTGATCTTGGATACGCCGGCCAACTCGGCCAGATCGGCCATGGTCAGGCCCGGACGCGGTGCGCTGGGTTGTTTCTTCTTGCTTCGTGTCAACGGTCTATCCCGGATACCCGATCCGTGGCCGGACGGCCCCGCCAGCCAGTATTACCGTTCGCGCCGCTGCCGTCCATGGCTTCCGGCACATGCGCCGGCGTTGTTTTCCGCATGGCCGGCGAGAAATGATATCGATAACTTGATATCGATATCATTCGGACGTATGCTCGCCGATCATTCACGGGATGGGGATGCTTTCGTGGCATGCACTCACCCGAACCAGACATCGGAACCGGGGAGCAGACGAAGACATGCACGAGGCCACGACGCCCGACGCCAGCGACGCCTTGGAGACCCAGACGGCATCGATCGATCCATGGCAGTTCGTTCGCCGTCGTAGCGACCGCGCCGGTTTCGCCCAGGACGAAAGCCTGTTCGCCCTCGCCAACGGCCACCTCGGCGTGCGCGCCGGGCTGGAAGAAGACCGCGGCGCCAGCCACGGCAGTTTCCTCAGCGGCGTATGGGAACGCACGCCGATCGAATACCACGAACGCTTTCCCGGCTTCGCCCGCACCACGGACACGCGCCTGCCCATCGCCGACGGCATCGGCATCGCCCTGGAGCTGAACGGTGAAGCCGTGGACCTGGATGCCGGCGAATGGCTCGACTTCGAGCGTCGCCTGGACCTGCGGCATGGGCGCTACCACCGCCGCCTGCGCTGGTGCTCGCCGCAGGGTGCCACGCTGGAGATCGAATCCGAGCGCCTGGTTCCGTTGCAGCACCGAGCCGCGCTGGCAATCCGCTATCGGGTGCGTTCGGTGGACTTCACCGGCACGCTGACACTGCGCTCGCAGCTGAAAAGCGCGCGCGACGCCGCCGAGCAGGGTGACGACCCGCGTTTCGGCACGCGCGTCGAAGGCGGACTGCGCGTGACTGACCTCGGCGTGCGCGAGGCCAGCGCATGGCTGACCCAGCGCACCACGCACAGTGACATCCAGCTGGCCTGCGCGCAGTGCCACCCCAACGCGGACGAAGCCCAGCTGGATCAGGGCGCGGACACCGTGGGCCAGACCTTCACGCACCACCTCGCCCCCGGCGAAGCCGTGACGCTGGAGAAATACGTCGCCTACGCCTGGACGCGCCCCGGCAAAAACGTTGAAGCCGGTGAACTGGCCGACCGGGCCATCGCCGACGTGGAAGCAGTCGCCGCCGAAGGCTACGACGCGCTGAGCCAAGTCCAGTCCGATCAGATGCAGCGTTTCTGGGATGCCGCCGATCTGGCCATCGACGGTGATCCGGCCACCGAACAGGCGCTGCGCCTGAACCTGTTCCACGTGTTCCAGTCGACCTGCCGCGATGGCAGCGCCAGTGTCGCCGCCAAGGGCCTGACCGGCGAGGGCTATGAAGGCCACTATTTCTGGGACGCCGAAATCTTCATGCTTCCGGCGATGCTGGCGAGCGCCCCGGCGCTGGCCCGCAGCATGCTCGAATACCGCCATTCGGTGCTCGAACCGGCCCGTCGCCACGCTCGCGAGATGAATCACCCGCGCGGCGCGCTGTTCGCCTGGCGCACCATCAGCGGCGACGAGTGCTCGGCTTATTTTCCCAGCGGCTCGGCGCAGTACCACATCAATGCCGCCGTGGCGTGGGCGCTTCGCGCCTACGTCGAGACCACCGGCGACGAAGCGTTTCTGATCGACTGCGGCGCGGAGATGCTGTTCGAGACCGCGCGCGTCTGGCTCGACGTGGGCCATCACGATCCGCGACGCGGCCACGCCTTCTGCATCGCCGCAATCACCGGTCCCGACGAATACACCGCCCTGGTCGACAACAACCACTACACCAACCGCATGGCGCAGCGGCATCTGCGCTACGCCGCCGAGGTCGCCGGCTGGCTCGCGGAAAATCACCCGGACGCCCACGCTGCTCTCGCTGCACGCATCGACCTGCGCGAAGACGAGGCCGGGCAGTGGCGACGCGCCGCCGACGCCATGTACCTGCCCGTGGACGAGGCCACCGGCGTGTTCCCGCAGGACGACACCTTCCTCGACAAACCGCGCCTGCCCCACCGCGACGACGGCGGCGAGAAGCATCCGCTGCTGCTGCGCATGCATCCACTCACCCTGTACCGCCACCAGGTCTGCAAGCAGGCCGACGTGGTGCTGGCGCTGGTGCTGGCCGGCGAGCACGTGGACCGCATCGCCAAGCGCCGCAATCTGGAGTACTACGAGGCCGTCACCGTGCACGACTCGACGCTGTCGGCCTCGACCTTCAGCGTACTGGCCGCCGACGTCGGCGATGTCGAGAAGGCGCACCGTTACTTCCTCGACACCCTGCGCGTGGACCTCGACGACTCGCACGGCAACGCCGCGCATGGCGTGCATCTGGCCGCCATGGCCGGCAGCTGGCAGGCCCTGGCCTGGGGTTTCGGCGGCCTGCGCCTGCATGCCGACCACCCGATTCTGGCGCCGCGTCTTCCCAACGCGTGGAACGGCTACCGCTTCGGCCTGACCTGGCACGGCGCACGACTGCGTGTCGCCGTCGATGCGCATGGCGCGCACTACACCCTGATCGAGGGCGACCGCCTGCGCATCGAACACCACGGCGAGACACTGGACCTGCGGGGCAACCACACCGTGTCGCGTCCGCTGCCCGCCGCGGCACCTGCGCCGACCGTCTTCCCGCGCCGCTTCGAGGCCGTCGTGTTCGACCTGGACGGCGTGATCGCCGACACCGCGGGCGTGCACGAAGCCGCCTGGCGCCGCCTGGCCGCGGAGATCGACGTGCCGCTGGCCGACGACATCGGCGAACGCCTCAAGGGCGTGGATCGCCGCGCCTCGCTGGACATCGTGCTGGAACAGGCCCCGCGCGCGTTCGACGACGCCGAGCGCGAGGCACTAGCGGCGCGCAAGAATGGCTACTACCGCGAACGGATCGAGCAGTTCGGCCCACAGGACCTGCTGCCCGGTGCCCGCGAGGCGATCGCCTCGGTGCGCGCGGCCGGACTCGGCATCGCACTGGCCTCGGCCAGCCGCAATGCGCCGCTACTACTGGAACGCCTGGGCATCGCCGACCTGTTCGACCACGTCGTCGACGCCAACCGCATCCGCCATTCCAAGCCCGACCCGGAAATCTTTCTCGCCGCGGCGGCCGGCCTGGGCGTCGCCCCGTCCTCCTGCCTCGGCATCGAGGACGCAGCGGCCGGCGTCGCCAGCATTCGTGCGGCCGGCATGTGCGCCGTCGGCATCGGTTCGTACGAGACGCTCGGCGACGCCGACGCCGTCCTGCCGAGCATCGCCGCATTCGACCTAGGAGCTTTCGCGACGCTGTAGTCGAACGTCGCTCGTGACCGGATTCGCAACACCCACAACCACACTAGACACAACAGAACGATTGGGGAGGTAGCACCATGCAACGCCAAACTCGCTTGACCCGACTGGCTCTCTCGGCCGCCATCGTCGCGGCGCTGGTCTCCGCGCCCGCCTTCGCGGCGGACAGCGGCCAGAGCACCGCAGGCACCGCGCAGAACACGCAGCAGAAGGCGAACGCCAAGACCACGCAGGACCTCGAACAGGTCGTGGTCACCGGCGCACCGACCTATGCCGGCGTGAAGAAGATCGACGCCAGCTTCTCGATCACCACCGCCAACGACACCGAGATCAAGAAGGCGAACCCGTCCAGTTCCGCCGACTTGCTGAAGATCGTCCCGGGCATCTGGGCCGAGTCCAGCGGCGGCCAGACCGGCGCCAACATCGAGCTGGCCGGCTTCCCGGGCGGCGGCGACGCGCCGTTCGTGACCTTCGCCCTGAACGGCTCGGCGGTGTATCCGACGCCGACGCTGTCGTTCATGGCCAACGGCTCGCTGTTCCGCATCGACGACACCATCCAGCGCGTCGAAGTACTGCAGGGCGGCCCGTCCACCGTCTACGGCAACGGCCAGATCGGCGCCACCGCCAACTTCATCCTGCGTCAGGGCACGGCCAAGCCGAGCGGCGACATCGGCGTGACCTACGGCTCGGAAGGCCTGTACCGCGTCGACGGTTTCTACGGCGGCAAGCTTTCGGACAACTGGTTCTTCAGCGTCGGCGGCTTCTACCGCACCTCCGACGGCGTGCGTTCGCCGCAGTTCCCGGCCGACGAGGGCGGCCAGCTGACCGCCACGCTGTCGCGCGATTTCGACAACGGCGACATCATGTTCTACGCGCGTTCGCTGAACGACAAGAACCTGTTCATCACCGACGTGCCGGTGCGCGTCAGCGCCGACGGCAAGAGCGTGTCGCAGTTCCAGAACTTCGATCCGCTGACCGGCACCTTCGCCAGCAACGAGCTGCGCTCGGCCAACTTCCAGGTGTCGCCCGGCAACCCGCCCGGCTCCATCAATGCCGATCTGGCCAAGGGCCGCGGCAGCGACATCCACATGTTCGGCTCCAACCTGAATATGTACTTCGACAACGGCTGGACGCTGAGCAACAAGTTCCACGTCACCGCCGGCCACATGCCGACCAACGCGCTGTTCAACAACTTCTCGCCGGAATCCTTCAGCCAGTATCTGA
Source organism: Oleiagrimonas sp. MCCC 1A03011 (assembly GCF_003267965.1). NCBI lineage: Bacteria > Pseudomonadati > Pseudomonadota > Gammaproteobacteria > Lysobacterales > Rhodanobacteraceae > Oleiagrimonas > Oleiagrimonas sp. MCCC 1A03011. Next base: position 485,331 of record NZ_MSPY01000001.1, read on the forward strand.
ATGGCGAGATCGCCAACGCCAACGGCAACCCGGACATCGTCACCGCCGCCGGCGGCATGGCGACAGGCGGCAGCGGCACCTACGTCAACGGTGGCGGCATGGTCGATCCGAACCAGGCCGTGGCCTCGCTGGGATTCTGGGTGGTCGACAAGAAGATCCGCTCGTTCTCCGACGAGTTCCGCCTCAGCACGCAGCTGTCGGACAACAACACCCTGACCATGGGCACCTATCTGGCCAGCTACTCGTCCGATGACCACTGGTACCTGGGCAACAACATGCTGGTCACGGCCGAGAACAACGCGCGCCTGATCGACGCTTCGCTGAACAACGGCGTGCAGCTGTCGCGCAACGGCGTCATCAGTGGACCGTTCTATGCGCTGACCGAGAACTGGAGCGGCCGCAACGTCGCCGGCTACATCTCCGACCAGTGGACGCTCGGCAAGTGGACCCTGGACGCCGGCTGGCGCGTCGAGCACCAGAAGGCCGACGGCACCGTGTCCAACGACACCAGCATGGACCTGGACGGCAACCCGCTGACGGCCTACAACAACAATACCGCCGTGGAGAACGGCTCGTTCACGCCGATCAGCTACTCGCACACGCACGGCTCCTGGACCGTCGGTGCGAACTACGAGATCACGCCGCACATGAGCGTCTACGGTCGCGTCAACGAAGGCGTGCATTTCCCCGGCTTCGACGACTTGCGCAGCGGCCAGGCCAACGTGCAGCGGATCAAGAACTTCGAAGCCGGCTTCAAGTTCCAGAACCGCCAGTTCTACACCAGCCTGACCGCGTTCCGCCGCATCTTCTCGGGCGTGCCGTACCAGCAGTTCACCGCCGACGGCAACAACGTCACCAGCATCTACGGCGCCAGCTCGCACGGCCTGAACTTCACCGCGCGCTACAGCCCGACGCGCAACCTGTCGTTCGACCTGACCGGCAACTGGCAGGACAGCGTGTACGCGCACTACTACTCGGCCGCGGTCGGCACCTCGCCGGGCTTCGACTACAACGGCAACGTGCTGCAGCGCCAGCCGCGCCTGCAGTTCCGCTTCACGCCGGACTACGACATGCCGACCAGTTGGGGCGATCTGAACATGTTCGTGACCTACACGCATGTCGGCTTCCGCTACTCCGACATCGGCAACTCGCAGCCGCTGCCGTCGTACTACACGCTGGGCGCCGGCGTGGTCGCCAACGTCGGCCAGCATCTGCAGTTCCGTTTGCAGGGCAGCAACCTGACCAACCAGATCGGCCTGACCGAGGGCAACGCTCGCGTGACCGATTCGGGCGTCAGCAACGGCCTGGAAATGGTGCGACCGATCTTCGGCCGCGAAGTGTTCCTGCAGGCCAAGTACAAGCTCTGATCGCGGGTCTCCCCCGCTTTTTCCCCGGACGCGTCCCCGAACGCGTCCGGGGCTTCCTCTTCCTGCGGCCCCGCCGCCCGATTCTCCGCGTGACGCCAGGGACGACGTAGCGCAACCTGCCGGAGTCCACCCATGCGACCACCGTCCTCCGCACGCTTGCTGTCGAGCCTGCTTGCCCTGGCCTGCATGAGCGCGCCAGTCGTGGCCGCGACACCGGACAGCTTTCTCCTGACCGCGACCCAGCGCGATTTCGGCCACTACTTCCCGACCTACCTGGCCAACGGCTACTTCTCCACCATGAGCACGCCGCGCGGCACCGGCCCGGCGCGCGCCTACATGGTCGCGTTCATGGACTACACCAAGGACGACATCTCGCGCCCGGCGGCCATCCCCGGCTGGAGCGAAGTCGACTACAACCCCGGCGGCGGCTGGCTCAACGCCGTGCGCCTGGACGCCAGGCACTTCGCCGACTACGCACAGACGCTGAACATGCGCGACGGCACCCTGAGCACGCGCTACCGCTTCGACTACGCGCACCGCGCCACAGACGTGCGCGTAACCACCTTTGTCAGTCAGGCCGACAAGCATCTCGCGGCGACGCGCTTCACCCTCACCCCGCACTTCAACGGCACCGTGAAACTGCGCTTCCCGCTACGGCTGTGGTCGCGGCATGCGCCGCGCTTCGCCATCGGCAAACTGGACTACGCGCAACTGACCGACGCCGTGATCGCCAGCGGCCAGAATCTCGGCAACAAGCCGGTACCGACCGCCGATCGCGCGCCGATCTGGTATCCGGGCTACACGCGCATGCTCGATACGCGCGGCAATGCGAAGGCGCGCACCCTGAGCGTCGACGGCCGGGCCGTACGCGGCCTGCGCATGGCGATGGCGGCGGCGCTGGCCCTGCCCGACGGACTGACGGTGCATTCGCTCAAGCTGCACAAGGGGCCGCACCGGCTTTCGCTGGACCTGACCGCCGAGGTCGAGGCCGGTCGTACCTACACTTTCGTCAAGTATGTCGCCGCCTCGCGCCAGGGCTGGGGCGGCGATGCGCAGGCCGACCGGGCGCTGGCGCTGACGGCGCGCCAACGCGGCTTCGGCGCGCTGCTGGCCGAACATCGCGCCGCCTGGCATCGCCTGTGGCGCAGCGACATCGTCATCGACGGCGATCCGCGCGCGCAGAAGGCCGTGCATTCGGACCTCTACTACCTGCTGTCCAACACCACCACCGGCACCGCCTGGCCGATGGGCGCCTGTGCGCTGACACCGAACTACGCCGGCCACGCTTTCTGGGACAGCGATTCCTGGGTGTTCCCGGCGTTGCTGCTGCTGCATCCCGAGCGCGCCAAACCCATCGTCATGTTCCGCCACCGCACGCTGCCCCAGGCGCTCGACCGCGCCAAACAATTCGGCGTGAAGGGCGCGATGTATCCGTGGGAAGCCGATCCGCAGACCGGCATCGACAACACACCGCACTTCGCCCACGAGGCCTGGCGCGAAATCCACGTCAACGCCGACGTCGCCATCGCGCAGTGGCAGTACTACCTCGCCACCGACGACCGCGCCTGGCTGCGCCGCACCGGCTGGCCGGTGATCCGCGACGTGGCCCGCTTCTGGGCCAGCCGCGTCACCTGGGACAAGGCCGCCAAGCGCTACGAAATCCTGCACGTCACCTCGCCCGATGAGGCCTACGACGACGTGCCCAACGACAGCTTCACCAATGCCGCCGGACGCAAAGCGCTGCGCATCGCCACGCGCGCCGCGAACATCGTCGGCGCGAAAGCCGATCCGCGCTGGGCGACCATCGCCGATGCCCTGTACGTCCCGTTCGATGCGAAGGCGAAGCGTCATTACGACTTCGACCCGTCCGCGCCGCACGACAAGATCACCTGGATGGGCTCGTCGCTGGCCTGGCTGATGTATCCGAACCTGGACCTGCCGATGACGCCGACGGTGCGCCGCAACGACCTGGCCTGGCAGCTCGAACAGCTGAAAACCCACGGCGACGATCCCAACGAGATGATGATGGTGATGCTGGCCGTGGCCGAAGCCGAACTCGGCGACGCCCAGCGCACCGGCTACTGGATCGACCACAACCTGCACGGCTTCCTGAAACCGCCGTTCAACGTGCGCACCGAGACCCGCGCCAACAACGCCGGCTACATCCTGGCAACCTCGGCCGGCTTCGTGCAGAGCCTGGTGTACGGCCTCAGCGGCCTGCGCCTGGAGCACGGCGGGCTGACCGCGGCGTATCCGCCGGTGCTGCCGCCGTCATGGAAAGCCATGACACTGCGCAACGTGGACTACCGCGGCAGGCGCTACGACATCGTCGTCGACCGCGACGCCTCGGGACACGTCCGCCTGCGCGGCCTGCCGCCGGGCATCGTCCACGCAGCCGCGAAGGCACAACATCCGTGATGTGCGCCGCGCACCGTCCCCCGACATACTGCGCCGGTACGCCGGTGTCCCGCCCTTCCCTTTCCGACCGGTAGCGCCGATGCCCACCACGACCTCGACTTCGTCCCGATACCTCATCTTCCTGTCCATCGGACTGAGCTACATGGTCTACGCCGTGCTGCTCAACAGCGTCGGCACGGTGATCGCGCAGTCCATCGCCAGCTTCGCCATCAGCAAGGAAACCGGCAGCGTGCTGGAGGCGTTCAAGGACCTGTCCATCGCCACCGTGTCCTTCGTCACCGCCTCGTACCTGCCCAAGCTGGGCTACCGGCGCGCGATGATTCTCGGCCATGTGCTGGTCGCTGGCGCCTGCGTGGCGATGGCGATGCATCCGGTGTTCGGCATGACCGAGATCACCTTCGCGATCATCGGCAGCACCTTCGCCCTGATCAAGGTCGCGGTGTATTCGTCCATCGGACTGCTGACGCCCGACCGCCAGCGCCACGCCAGCATGATGAACATCCTCGAAGGCCTGTTCATGGCCGGCATGCTCAGCGGCTACTGGCTGTTCGGCGCCTTCATCGACGACGCCGATCCCGGCAACCTGGTGTGGGTGAACGTGTACTGGGTACTGGCCGCGATCAGCCTCGCGGTGGCGGTGCTGCTGGCGTTCTCGCGCATGGACGAATCGGCCGCACACGGCGACGAGGCCGGTCGCCCCGCGGCGTTCATGGACATGCTGCGGCTGCTGGTCAAGCGCATGATCTACACCTTCATCGCGCTGATCTTCCTGTACGAGCTGATCGAACAGGGCGTGGGCACGTGGCTGCCGACCTTCAACCGCGAAATCCTGCAGCTGCCGGCGGCGATGAGCGTGCAGGCGGCCAGCATCTACGCCGGCTCGCTGGCTATCGGCCGCCTCAGCGCCGGCCTGCTGCTGCGACGCATCCACTGGTTCACGCTGATCACGATCTGCCTGGTCGGCATGGCCGCGCTGGTGCTGCTGACCCTGCCGCTGGCCGCACACGTGCCGCACAACCCGGACGTGACCTGGTTCAACGCGCCGCTGGTTACCTACGCCTTTCCGCTGATCGGCCTGCTGATGGCGCCGATCTACCCGGTGGTCAATTCAGTGATGCTCAGCGCCCTGCCCAAGGATCGCCACGCGGCCATGACTGGCCTGATCGTGGTGTTCTCAGCACTGGGCGGCACGCTGGGTTCGTTCATCACCGGCACCGTGTTCCGGCTGTTCAGCGGCCAGGACGCGTTCTATCTGACGCTGGTGCCGATGGTGCTGATCCTGGGCTGCCTGGTCGTGTTCCGCCGCGAGACGCGGCTGGTGCCGGCCCAGGCCTGACAGAGAGACCCTCGCCATGCGCATCCCCGTGTTTCTAGCACTCGCCGCGTGGGCGTTCGTAGCCAGCGCCGCGGGCGTCGCCCCATCGACCTCGACCGCGCGTCGGGCGGACGCCGTGCAGCTTTCGGCCAGCACGGTGCCGTATTCCAGTTTCGCCTCGGCGGCCTCGCGCAAGGTGTTCCGACGCATGCTCGAACAGGGACGGCACGCGCCGCCGCTGGACGGACCGATCCAGGCCAGTCGCGCCTACTACGCGAAGATCAACCGCGTCCGCGTGCAGGTCATGCGCAAGCGCTGGGCCGTGCACATCGAGCGCAGCACGCTGGGAGGCGTGCCGGTGCAGATCGTTACGCCGGCCGCGGGCATCGCCAGGGCGCAGCGCGATCGCGTCCTGGTCAACCTGCACGGCGGCGCGTTTCTGTGGGGCGCGCGATACGGTGGACTGGTCGAGTCGATTCCGCTGGCGGGACTGGGAGGCTACAAGGTCATCAGCGTGGACTACCGGCAGGGGCCGGAACATGTCTTTCCCGCCGCCAGCGAGGATGTCGAGGCGGTCTACCGTGTGCTGCTCAAGCGCTACAAGGCCGCCGACATCGGCCTCTACGGCTGCTCGGCCGGCGGCATCCTCACCGCCGAGGCCACCGCGCGCATCCTCGTGCACAAGTTGCCCGCGCCCGGCGCCATCGGCACCTACTGCAGTTCGCTGACCGACCTCGGCGGCGACTCCGCCTACCTGGCACCGATGCTCACCGGTGGCGGCCCGGTGACCCATCCGCTGAAGCTGCTCGACCTGCCGTACTTCCGCGGCGTGCAGGCCGACGATCCGCTGGCGTTCCCGGCCAACGATCCGAAGCTGGTCGCCCGCTTCCCGCCCACGTTGCTGATCACCGGCACCCGCGACTTCACCATGAGCTCGATGGTCTACAGCGCCAACCTGCTCGAACGCGAAGGCGTGGACGCCGAACTGCACGTCTGGAATGGCATGTGGCACGCCTTCTTCTCCGACCCGGGCATGCCCGAATCGCAGCAGGCCTACGCGGTCATGGTTCGCTTCTTCGACCGCCATCTGGGCCATTGACCGCGGCCGAAACCGGCAACGAAACGTCTTTGCCGCTACTGAATACTGCGGGTATGCTTCTACCCGCCCCTTTCCCACGCAGATGCCATGAGCAAACAGAGCGTCCTGGTCGTCGACGACGAACGCGACATCCGTGAACTGCTGACCATCACCCTCGGACGTATGGACCTCGAGGTCGACGCAGCCAGCAATGTCGCCGAGGCGCGGCAGCTGCTGGGTGAGAACACCTACGATCTGTGCTTCACCGACATGCGCCTGCCGGACGGCTCCGGCCAGGACCTGATCGAGCTGATCGCGGAACAGCATCCGGACATGCCGGTGGCGATGATCACCGCCTACGGCAACGTCGACGCCGCGGTAAATGCGCTCAAGGCCGGCGCCTTCGACTTCGTCTCCAAGCCGGTCGACATCAAGGTCCTGCGCAACCTCGTGCAGACCGCGCTGCGTCTGTCCGAGGAACGCCGCAACAGCGAAGAATCAGAGGAGGCGCCGATCGGCAGCCGGCTGATCGGCTCGTCGTCCGCCATGCAGCAGGTGCGCACCACCATCGGCAAACTGGCGCGCAGCCAGGCGCCGGTCTACATCAGCGGCGAGTCCGGCACCGGCAAGGAGCTGGCCGCGCGGCTGATCCACGAGCAGGGTCCGCGCGCCGGCGCGCCGTTCGTGCCGGTCAACTGCGGCGCGATTCCGTCCGAACTGATGGAAAGCGAGTTCTTCGGCCACATGAAGGGCAGCTTCACCGGCGCGCACGCCGACAAGGAAGGCCTGTTCCAGGCCGCGCACGGCGGCACCCTGTTCCTCGACGAGGTCGCCGAACTGCCGCTGCACATGCAGGTCAAGCTGCTTCGCGTCATTCAGGAAAAGGCCGTGCGCCCGATCGGCGGCCGCGGCGAAGTCACGGTCGACGTGCGCATCCTGTCGGCCACGCACAAGAACCTCGCCGAGTTGGTCGAACAGGGCCACTTCCGCCAGGATCTGTTCTACCGCATCAACGTGATCGAGCTGCAAATCCCGCCGCTGCGCGATCGCGGCGACGACGTGCGCGAACTGGCCGACGTGATTCTGGAGCGGCTGTCTCGCGAGAACGGCGAATCGCCCGTATCGCTCAGCGAAGACGCCTTCGCCGCGCTGCACACCTACACCTTCCCCGGCAACGTGCGCGAACTGGAGAACATTCTCGAACGCGCCCTGGCGATGTGCGAAGGCGACACCGTGCAACCGGACGACCTCATGCTGCCCGACCACGCGCCGCGTTCCCTGGGCGCCCCCGGCACATCGGCCACAGCGGCAAGCACCGAAGCCGCACCGCTGCCGCACAACAGCGACCAGCCACTGGACGACTACATCTCCAATCTGGAGCGCGAGGCGATCATGAAGGCGCTGGAAGAGACGCGCTACAACAAGACCGCCGCCGCGCGAAAGCTGGGCATCACCTTCCGCGCGTTGCGCTACAAGCTGAAGAAGCTCGACATCGACTGAGCGTATCAGCCCCGCCTAGGCCGTCACGCCACCGACCCGCTCGCGGGCCGCGTCCGTGACCGGCGCGAACAGGTTGACCAGGTTTCCATCCGGATCGCGCAGCAGCAGCGAGCGGTTACCCCAGGGCATCGTCTTCGGCCTCTGCACGACCTCGGCCAGGTTGTCGCGTAACTGCTCGTGGACCGCATCGACGTCTTCGACGCGAAACTCGAGGATCGCCGAACGGTTATCGGCCGGACCTGCCGCATCCCCGGCGTCGAACAACGCCAGTGTCCGCGTGCTACCGATGGCCAGCGTGCAGGACGGCATCTTCAGCTCCGCGAAGTCCTCGGTGTACCACGTGGGCGAGCTGCCGGTGACGTGGGCATAGAAATTCACCAGACGCTTGATGTCGTCGGTGATCAGGCGGATCGATACAAAATCCATGACGGCCTCCTTCGTAGGTGCCTCGCGACATAGCGCGGCACGAGAAGGAGAAGCTAGTCGCCTCCCACTGACAGCGTGGTGTCAGCAGGATGTCCGCCAAGCACACGTCGAACAGCGCGCAGGCACGAAAAAGCCCGCGGTGAAGCGGGCTTTTCGGTCGAAACAGGTACGAAAGACGCGTGCGGGATCAGAACGGTACGTCGTCGTCGACGAAATCGCCGCCACCGCCCTGCGGCGGCGCACTACCGCCACCACCACCACCGCCGCCATACTGCTGCGGCGCCGGACGACCGCCACCCGACTGCTGCGGAGGACGATTGCGGTAACCACCGCCACCGCCGCCGCCACCACCGCTGCCGCCACCCATGTCGCTGCCGCCGCCGAGCATCTGCATCTCGTTGGCGATGATCTCGGTCGAATAACGCTCGATGCCGTCCTTGCCGGTGTACTTGTCGGTGCGCAGCGAGCCTTCGATGTAGACCTGGCGGCCCTTGCGCAGGTACTCGCCGGCGATCTCGGCAAGGCGGCCGAACATCTTCACGCGATGCCACTCGGTGCGTTCCTGCTTCTGGCCGGACTGCTTGTCGGTCCACTGCTCACTGGTGGCCACGCTCAGCGAGGTAATCGGCGTGCCGCTGGCGGTATAGCGCGTCTCCGGGTCCGCACCGAGATTGCCGACCACGATGACCTTGTTGACTCCTCTGCTCGCCATATTCTTTCGCCTTTTATCTGGATATTTCGTGTCGTTGGGCAGGCCCCTCGACCGGATCGTGCGTTCCGGCACCCGACAGCCCGCCTGGGCCGGACCATAGTAGCGGGCCACGGCCGGACTTGGATACCAGATGGTACTGCATGCGCGCCACCCGGAGCCGCGGCGCCCCCCCCCCCGACGCGGCGTAGGGGCTTCCCGCATGCCCGGGAAAGGGATGTCCCGCCATCGGCGGGCAGGCCGACAGGGAGCGGGATGGAGCCGTCAGGCCGGCTGGGGCCCGACGGTGACGTCGAAGTCGACCTTGCGCATACCCCACAGCACCAGCGCCGCCCAGGGCAGCGCCAGCACCGCCGCGATCAGGAACACGCTGGCGTAGCTCCACTGACCCATGCCGATACCACCAAGCAGACCGCCGACAAAGGCCCCCAGGAACTGGCATGTCGCATACGCGCCGAGGGCCGCGCCGCGCATGTGCTGCGGGGCCAGACGCGAGACCAGACTGGGCAGCGTCGCCTCCAGCAGGTTGAAGCAGCTGAAGAACACGCCTGCACCGATCCACAGCCACGCATGACTCTCGCCCGCTGCGGCAAAACCACACAATGCCAGCGCCAGGCCCAGCGCACACACCAGTACCAGCTTCAGACTGCCGGACACCGTACGCACGCGGCGCAGCACGCCGCCCATGACCACGATCGAGAACAGCATCACCGGCAGATACAGCTCCCACTGGTGCTGCAACGGCAGGCCGGTCTCGTGCAGCATCACCAGCGGCAACACCACGAAGCTGGCCGTGAGCATGGTGTGCATCACGAACACCGAGGCATTGAGTACCAGCAGCCGCGGCTTGACCAGCATGTGCAGCACGTCGCCGAAGCCGGCCGCGGCCGGTGCGCGATGCAGTTGCGGCCTGGGCACCAGGACCCACAACAGGATCAGCGCGCCCAGCGCCAGCGCGGCGGTCGTGCCGAACAGGCCTTCCAGCCCGCCCGCGGCCGCCAGCGGCGCGCTGAGAATAATCGCCAGAATGAACGCCATGCCGACGCTGATGCCGATGATCGCCATCACCTTGCTGCGGTTCTCCGGCTCGGAGAGATCCGCCGCCAGCGCCTGACTGGCGCCGGACACCGCGCCGATGCCCTGCATCGCGCGTCCGATGATGATGCCGACGATGCCGTGCGCGAACGCTGCAATCAGGCTACCGGCGACGAACACCAGCAGGCCCATGGTGATCGTCGCACGACGGCCCACACGGTCGGAAAGCATGCCCATCGGCACCTGCAGCAAGGCCTGGCCGAAACCGTAGATGCCCATGGCCAGACCGACCAGGAACGCCGTCGCGCCCGGAAGGTGTCGCGCGTAGGCGCTGAACACCGGCATGATGAGGAACAGGCCGAACATGCGCAGTCCGACCACACTGGCCAACGCCGAAGCGCTGCGGATTTCCTGCCTGCTGAGCTTGCTCACGGAATGACCATCCTCACGTCGAGTAAACGCCCATTATAGGCGCCGATCCGTATCCCTCGCCCCGACACGGCGTCGCACCTCTATAATTGGCCGCTCCACTTCCGTTTTCCGAGGCCGCAGCACCCATGTCCGTACCCGCCGACGCCCGCTCGCGCTCTGTCGATTTCACCTCCGTGCGCGACCTGGCCGCTCCCGACATGGCTGCCGTCGACGCACTGATCCGCGACCGTCTCAGCTCGGACGTGGTGCTGATCAACCAGGTCGCCGAGCACATCATCGGCGGCGGTGGCAAGCGCCTGCGCCCGATGCTGCATACGCTGGCCGCGCGCGCAGGTGGCTATGACGGCGAGGAGCACATCAAGCTGGCCGCGGTGATCGAGTTCATCCACACCTCGACCCTGCTGCACGACGACGTGGTCGACGAATCGGATCTGCGCCGTGGACGCAGCACCGCCAACGCGGTCTGGGGCAACGCCGCCAGCGTGCTGGTCGGCGACTTCCTGTATTCGCGCTCGTTCCAGCTGATGGTAGAACTGGACCGGCTGTCGATCCTGCGCATTCTCGCCGACACCACCAACACCATCGCCGCTGGCGAAGTCATGCAGTTGCTCAACATCGGCAACGCCGACGTCTCCGAGGACGACTACCTGCAAGTCATCGAGCGCAAGACCGCGGTGCTGTTCGCCGCCGCCACCGAACTCGGCGGCGTGCTGTCCGACCTCTCCGAGACACAGTGCGCAGCGCTGCGCCGCTACGGCATGGAACTGGGCTACGCCTTCCAGATCGCCGACGACCTGCTCGACTACGTGTCGGACGCCGACACCATCGGCAAGAACATCGGCGACGATCTGGCCGAAGGCAAGCCGACGCTGCCGCTGATCTACGCGCTGCAGAGCGCGCCGCCGGCGCAGGCCGATGCCCTGCGCGAGGCCATTCGGCACGGCGGCCTGGATTCGCTGGATCACATCATCGCCGCCATCCGCGAATCGGGCGCCCTGGAGCGTACTCGGGAACGGGCTCAGCAGCATGCCGCCGCCGCGCGCCAGGCGCTGGACACATTGCCCGAAAATGCTCATCGCGACGCCCTGCTGACGCTGGCCGACTACGCGGTCGAGCGCACGTTCTGAGTCATGCAAAAAACGAATATCTCAGCAATCGCAGCATTACTACCCAGGCGCTGAGGTTTCCCCACGAATTCATGTGGGGCCTGCACTTGTTCCAGCACATCCGCTGGCAAAGTTCGTAGTCGCTGCAACCACTGATATGTCCGTTGCATCGGCCATGATCGTGCTAGCGCTTCGCGCCCCATGCGCATGATCGAATACAGCCTGCGTCTAGATGAGCCGGGCGACAGCCAATGATCCATGCCCGTGGCGCGGCAGGCCAGTCCGGCCAGCCAGCTGGCGAAGTTGGCCATGGCGTGGACCAGCAGCAGGATCTCGATGCGCTTGCCGCTGCGCGTGAGACTGTCCTCGAAACCGTTGCCGTAGCGGTGTGATTTCAGGTCCCGGAACGATAGCTCGATCTGCATGCGACGCGCGTACAGCGTGACGAGCTGGCGGGCGCTGAGCCGGAGCGAGGGGGTCGCGACCAGCAACCACGGCTCGCGCTGCCGGGCCGCTGACTTGCGGCTTTGCGTACTGCGTACCGGAGCACCTTTGAGGGTGCGATGCTTACAGCCCCGCGCCTTCTTTCGGTGCAGCACGACGCGGCACGTCCATGGCGTGGCGCGGGCCGTATCCATGAGTCCCATGTCTCGGGTACCGTCACGATCGAGCAAGGCATACAGCGCCGGGGAAGGCACCCAATCGTCCTGGGCATGCACATCCACCGGCTTGACCCGCGTGCGATGGCGCAGACGGCCCAGCCAGTGCCAGCCGCGCTTTTCCACCTGGCGAAACCACGGCGTGCGATAGCCGGCATCGGTGACCAGGATGGGCGTGGCGGACGCGGGCACGATCCGCTCAAGCCGTTCGAGGAAACGCTGCTCGGCCTTCGGTGAACCGGCCTGCGAAGCGGGAAATACCATGTCCAGGATGGGCAGTGCGCGGCCACCCACCGGAATCGCCGCACGCAACAGACACCACGATTTGTCGGCTTTCAGGTCCGACCAGTCGACCACGATGACCGGCTGTGGGCTGCGCAGCAGCCAGTGCGCCATGTTGGCGTAGACATGCTCACGTTCGGCATGCAGATGGCGATTGCTCAACAGTCGGTCGAAGGCCTTCAAAGGTGCACGGATACGTTCGGCACCTGGCCAACTGCGTGCCACATCGATCAAGGTCAGGCGTCGCCCGGCGATGAGCGCCTCGACGGCCAGCAACAACACCCGTGCGCGAGCCTTGTGCATGAGGCTCAATGAATCGAACAGGCACTTCTGCAATACTGAACTGGCGCGCATGGGTGGGCGGCCTTCGTTGGTTTCGTCGCCTTGAAGACTGTGCCATGCGCGCACTTTTTCCAAACCAGATCGGCAGCAAACTGCTGATCTGGCTGATGGGTTCCTGGGGAAACCTCAGACCCAGGATATGTTTAGAAATTTTTCCACCCCACTGACACGGCGCTTTTTTTGACGCACAGTCACAACGCTTGCTATCAAATCAGCTTCGCGCATTCAAGATGACTGAACACGTTTCATAAACGAGGCCTAAGGTCCACCAGACTTGTTACTCGGAAAGATATTTCCGTCAGCCCTACCAGCCTCCCGACCATAAGCATATGCAAGCTCATCAACGCAGTGCGTTGACGCACAACTCGCAGCAAAGCAACCGACACTGAATTTCAAGATATTCAGAGAAGATCGCTTAAGGCCTCACGTAGCGGCTCCAGATGCTTAGCATATCGCTGCCACTGCCCGACACCACGCTGATGAATTGGCTCTCGCACTTGCACACTACTGGGCGTAGCTACTGGCGCCATATTGCGCTCCGGATAAAGGCATGCCTCCTCGATATCAAGCCCGCAGTATGCCAATACTTTTTGCATGACCGACTGAGGATCGCTGACCAGCGATGCGTAGGGCACATCAAGCATGCAGTTCGGCGACGAGGCATGCCAATGCGCGCAAAGACGGGAATAACCTCGATAAAAATGCGCCATGCTCTCAAGGTCATAACTGTAGGATGACGTATTTCCAAAGAGAGCTTTGAAATTCGAGAAACAAACATCCATCGGAGCACGCACCATATGAAGAATCGGCGCATGAGGCAGTGCACGTCGAATAAACGCCACCATCTGAATATTAGCTGGCAGTTTGTCGATATAGAAAGCACATCCATTGGCACGCCACTGCGTATGCTCTAGGTAACGCTCGCCAACCTCTCGAAAATTGATCTCGGCATTACGAGCAACGATCTTACGCAAGCTTTGCGTTTTTTGAGGGCGTTCATCCGCAACCCAGTGCAACTGCCGCCAAAATTCAATGAGTTCGCCAGCCGTCGTCACTTTTGAATGGCTCGACAACATACGATCCAGCAACGTCGTTCCGGTGCGCGGCATGCCAACGATGAAGATTGGCGTCGGCCCCTCGAAACGTTGCTTGACACTTTCAACTTCGCCGAAAAGATCTGAGCTCTCAACGAAAGCATTGATCAATGCATCCTCAGCTTGAATGTCATACGGGTTCAGCTCATGCATGAGTGCATTACATCGCTCTAGGGAAGACCAAGCTTCGTCTTCACACCCCAGATCATCCAAAGTCTTAAATCGCGCGTACTCGAACTCGGCACGGATAAACTTTTTCGTCGCCCCCCCATCATGAGACGGGATCGTTTTCAATTGCTTCTCAATATGCTCTAGAAAAGTGGTATCGGGCTTCTGCTTCCTAAGATTCACAAGCGCGACCATTGCATCACCGAAATCCGGCCACCGACGCAAAGCTTTCTCGAGTACGCCTTCCGCTTTCTCAACGTCGCCAGTAAACTGCAAAAGCATGGCATAGAGATGATAATCATCCGGAGAATCCGCGCCTGAAGCCAGCGCTCTCTCCGCATGCTCTTTGGCAACTTCAATCTCCCCAAGAGTAAAACGCTGATGCGCTTCGGCAACAAGAAGCTCGGATGGCGGATTGGGCGCCTGAGCCAAAAAATCAAGGCACATCCGCGCCGTCACAATTTCACCTCGGGCAATGAGATGCTGCACAAGATGCACCAGTAAGGGGGCATTTTTGGGCAGATGCTCGGCAGCCTGTAGCAACGGGCGGCTAGACGCCTGATACTCCCCGGACCGGAACATCAAATCGGATAACTCGAGGCACGCCGGAACGTCATCCGGAGCTGCGCGTATGAGTGCTTGCAATGTCGCTTGCGCGGCATCCAGTTGGTTAGAGCGGATCTGCTGACTAGCGCGGCTTCTCAGGAGATCTACGTCGGTATCGGCATTGAGTGTGTTCATCAGAGAAGAATACTTCGCAGCACAGCCTTTCCTCAAACCCGGACGGCTCAGTCTTGCCCCGCATCACACGCGCGAACCGAGCGCATGCCCGATCAACCATCGTTTCAGTATGGGCACATGATCGAACCCCATAACCCCACAACCTCGCGCGAACCGAAGCATGGGGTGACGCATCGCAAATAGTCTCTCGATCATGTCGAACGCATGCGCATCCATGCCGTCCGCGCTCCGGCGACGACGCGCGTAACGGCGCAGGACAGCATCCGCACCGAGATCACGGTCCGCCCGGCGCGCGTCGCGCAGCGTATCGCGCAACTCGGCCACATCGCGCAGCCCCAGGTTCACGCCCTGACCAGCCAACGGATGCACCGCGTGCGCGGCGTCACCGAGCAGCACCAGACGCTCGGCCTGATAGCACTCGGCCAGTTGCAGACGCAGCGGAAATCCAGCGCGCGCACTGGTTTCCGCGATCGGACCAAGGCGGAAATCGGTCGCCACGCCCACCGCATGGCAGAACGCGGCGTCATCGAGCGCGAGCACCTCGCGGACGCGGGCCTCGGGCAGCGTCCAGACCATGGAACAACGGCCGTCGGCCAGCGGCAGCAGGGCGATCGGCCCCTCCTGCAGAAACCGTTGCCAGGCCGTCGATGCATGCGCACGCTCCGTGCGCACATGTGCCACCACGCCGCGCTGCGCATAATCGCGGCCGCGGGTGCCGATGCCGGCCTGCTGCCGCAGGGGTGAACCCGCGCCGTCCGCGGCGACCAGCAGACTCGCATCCAGCGTCCGGTCGTCGTCGAGGCGGATTCGCACACCGTCCGCACGGGCTTCATGGTCGACGACGCGCGACGGACAATGACGACGCACGCCTGCCGCATCAAGTGCGCGCCAGAGCACATGCTGGACCAGTCGATTCTCGACGATCCAGCCCAGATCCCGGCGTTGCAGCTCGGCAGCGTCGAAATCCAGCGATGCGCCGTTCTCGGCATCCCAGACATGCATGTGGCGATAGCCACAGGCGCGCGCGGCGAGAATGTCCTCCCACGCGCCCAGTTCGTCCAGCAATTGCGCGGACGAAGGCGCCAGCGCCACGACGCGCAGGTCGACCTCATCCTCGGCACGCCAGGGCGTGGGTTCACGCGCCTCGACCAGCGCCACCTCGAATCCTTCGACGGCCAGTGCCAGCGCCGTGGCCGCACCGGCCATACCACCACCGGCCACGACCACATCCAGCGCATTCTCACGACGGCGACGCCGTGCCCGCGATTCCGGAAGACTCATGGCGCACGCTCCAGCACCGCACGCGGCGGCTGTCCTCGAAACCCCATGCCGTGACGCTGCAAGGCATCGCGCAACGGCGGCAAGAACGCGCTCGAGAGCAGACCCAGCGAACGCAGGGGCGCCAGCAAGGGCTGCTGCAGGCAGGCCAGACGCACCAGGCCATGGCTCATGGCCATCACGCCCTCGCGGTCCGGCGCGCGGCGCGCAGCGTAGGCGCGCAGCAGATCGACATCTCCCGGATCGGAGGCGTCAATCACGCATTCGGCCAGGGTCAGCGCATCGCGCAGTCCCAGATTGAAGCCCTGTGCGCCGATCGGATGCACGGTCTGCGCGGCATTGCCGACCAGCACCGCACGCGGACCGACGATGCGCCGCGCGGCGACGCGCCGGATCGGATGGGCGAATCGCGTACCCGGCTGACGCAATCGGCCCACGCGCCAGCCGAAACGCTGCTGCGCGAAATCCACATAGGCCTCGTCGTCCAGCGCCGCGACGCGCTCGGCCTCGTCTGCCGATACCGTCAGCACCAGACCAGCACGATCCTGCTTCAGCGGCAGCAGCGCCACCGGACCGTCATCACTGAAACGCTCGTAGGCGCGCCCCTGTAGCGGGCGCTGCGGCGTGACCGTGCAGACGAACAGTGTCTGTTCGTAATCATGCGTGTCCGTATCGATGCCCAATGCTTCCCGCACCATCGATCCGGTGCCGTCCGCGCCCACCAGCAGGCGGGCATGCAGCGTGCGCTCGCCTTCGGCATCCTCGATCCGGACCCGCCAGCCTTCGTCATCGGCCTGCAGCGAACGCACAGTGGCGGGTGTCAGACGGCGCAGGCCGCTGCACGCATCCAGCCGCTGCTGCAGCGCATGACCGAGTTCGCGCGCCGGCATGGTCCAGCCGAGCGCATCGACGCCGGCCGATGCGGCGTCCAGACGCGCACTGCCGAATTCACCGGCGCGGCTCACGTGGATCTGGCGGATCGGCGTGGCGCTGGCCTCGGCGTGCGTCCACACGCCCAGCTCACGCAGTCCGTTCCGCGTCGCGCGCGCCAGGGCGAGGTTGCGCTCGCTGTAGCGCGGCGGCGCCTCGCGGCGCGGCGCGGCGGACTCGACCAGGGTGGCCGCGAGACCGGCTGCGTCCAGTGCAATGGCCAGGCTGGCGCCCACCAGGCCGCCGCCGATGACCAGAATGTCGGTACGTTCAGTCATGCCGCGTAGGATACTCGCTGCGAGGTCAAGTCTGTCGAAATCCGACAGATGCAGTATCCTTGCGTGGATATTCACCGCCTACTTCATGGTGCCCTTGATGCAGCCCAACACGCCTCGCCTGATCACGCCACGCAGTCTGGTGCTCAGCGGCATGATCGTTTTCGCCGTCGCCGTGCGCCTGCTGGCCTACTTCCAGCCCGATGCGCTGCCGCTGAACTTCTCGCCGGTCATGGCGATCGCGATCTTCGGCGGCGCGCTGTTCACGGACCGCCGCCTGGCGCTGCTGGTGCCGCTGCTGGCGATGTTCGCCTCCGACCTGGTGATCGGCCTGCACGCACTGATTCCGGTGGTCTACGGATGCATGGCGCTGGGCGTTCTGCTGGGTTCGGGTCTGCTGCGCCGCAAGCGCAGCGCGCTGCGCGTGATCGCCGCCTCCGTCGGTGGCGCCACAGGTTTCTACCTCATCACCAATTTCTTCGTCTGGCTGACCTCGGGCATGTACGCCATGAGCGCAGCCGGCCTGGGCGCCTGCTATCTGGCCGGCCTGCCGTTCTACCAGTACGGCTCCCTGCCCGGCACCCTGCTGTGGAGCGGCGTGCTGTTCGGCGGTTTCGCCCTGCTTTCGCATCGCTACAAGGCGCTGAACGCGTTGCCGCAGCCGGCCCGCTGAGTCCGACGCCGTGGGCAAGCGCCTGTCGAAAATCTACACCCGCACGGGCGACGACGGCAGCACCGGCCTCGGCGACGGTTCGCGCATCGCCAAGGATGCGCCGCGCGTCGTCGCGTACGGCAGCACCGATGAACTCAACGCCACGGTCGGCATGGTGCTGGCCTGCGAGCACGTGCCCGATCCCGTACGCGAGGTGCTGACCCAGGTGCAGCACGACCTGTTCGACCTTGGTGGCGAGCTGTGCATTCCCGGCATGGCGATGATCCACGATGGGGACATCGAACGCCTCGAACAGCAACTGGACGGTTTCAACACCGACCTGCCCGCGCTGAAGGAATTCATCCTGCCCGGCGGCGGCATGGCGGCCGCGCAGTGCCATCTCGCGCGCACTGTCTGCCGGCGCGCCGAACGCGAAGTGGTGACGCTGTCACGCGACGAGGAAGTCCGCCCACAAGCCGTGCGTTATCTAAACCGCCTTTCCGACCTGCTGTTCGTGATCGCCCGCGTGCTGGCTCGCGCCAGCGGGCATGGCGAAGTGCTCTGGCAGCACGAGCGGCGCAAGAAACCGGCTTCCTGAAGCCTTGATCCGGCTCTACACCCACCCGGCGTGCCTGCTGCACGATCCCGGCCCGGATCATCCCGAATCGCCGGCCCGCCTGCGCGCCGTGCTCGATGCACTCGATCACGACCATTTCGCCGCGCTGGACCGTGTCGAAGCGCCGCGCGCCAGTCGAAAACAGCTGCTGCGTGTGCACACGCCCGAGCATCTGGCCCGCGTGCTCGAAGCGCGCCCCGATGAACATCGCCTGCGCCTGGACGAGGACACGGTGATGTCGGCGGACTCGGCCGAAGCCGCGCTGCGCGCCGCCGGCGCGGTGATCGCTGCCGTCGACGCCGTCATGTCAGGAGCCTGCGAGCGCGCCTTCTGCGCCGTGCGACCTCCCGGCCACCATGCTACCGCCGAGACGCCGATGGGTTTCTGCCTGTTCAACAGCGTCGCAGTGGCAGCGGCGCACGCCCTGTCCGAGCATCGCCTGAAACGCATCGCCATCGTCGATTTCGACGTGCATCACGGCAACGGCACGCAGGACATCTTTGCGCGCGAGCCAAAGGTGCTGTACGTCTCCAGCCACCAGGCCCCGCTGTACCCGGACACCGGCGAGGCGACCGAGACTGGCGTCGGCAATCTCGTCAACGCACCGCTTCCGCCAGGCACGCGATCGCAGGAATTCCGCCAGATCTGGGACGGCCTTCTGCTCCCGCGCTTGCACGATTTCCGTCCGCAACTGGTGCTGGTCTCCGCGGGCTTCGACGCACACCGGCGGGACCCGTTGGCCGAACTGCAACTGGAAGCCGAGGATTTCGCCTGGCTGACCAGCCGACTCATGCAGCTCGCGGACGCACATGCCGGCGGACGCCTAGTGTCCAGCCTGGAAGGTGGCTACGACCTCAGCGCTCTCGCCGCCTCCAGCGCCGCACACGTTCAAGAACTCATGAGCTGATCCCGACGCATCGAAACCGCGCTTCCTTCGCACGCGCTGCCGTCCGAACGCGGTTTCTGCTAGCGTACGTCCGTTAAGTTGCCGTACGACCGGCGCCGTGCGCCGCTGCGGTCGTGGCCTGAACCGATATCAACACTGAGGAGACCGGGCCTTGTCGACCCGCCTGCCCGCCCCGCCCCGCAGACGCCTGCTCGCCCTGGCCATTGCTCTAGCTGCCAGTAGCGCCGCGCACGCCCAGGATGCGCCCGAGGCCCCAGCAACCGCGCCTGTGCCGCCCGTGATGCGCGGCCAGAAATCGCCGCCGCCCTGTCCGTTGGGATCGCTGTTCTGCCCGCCGCGCCCAGTCAGCTACGCGCTGTGCCGTCCCAACGCGCTGCTGAACTTCTACCAGCCGGGGCTGCCGCAGGACACCACCGGTCGCGAGCAGGCCGAGACAGATGTACGCGCCGCGCACGTGGACAGCTCGAACCGCTCTGTCTACCGGCTGGACGGACAGGTGCGCCTGCAGCGCTACGACCAGCTGCTGCGCGCTGATCATGTCGACTACAACGACACCACCACGGCCTACAATGCCCAAGGCAACGTGCGCTACCAGGACAGCACCATGCTGCTGTCGGCGCACCGCATCCAGGGCACGACGATGCCGGACCGCAGCACCGCCGACAGTGTCCAGTACCAGTTGCTGGAATCGCACGGCAACGGCGCCGCCGACACGGCATGGCTGTTCGATCCGCAGCACAGCAAACTGAAACAGGCCACCTACTCCACATGCGACCCGGGTGATCGCGTGTGGGAATTCCGCGCCAAGCAGATCGACCTGAACAAGCAGACCGGCGTCGGCGTGGCGCATCACGCCACGCTGCGTTATCACCATGTGCCGATCCTGTATCTACCGTACATGAGCTTCCCGATCGACAATCGGCGCAAGAGCGGTTTTCTGTACCCGACCTTCGGCAACAGCTCCAACGCCGGCTTCATGTACAGCCAGCCGTACTACCTCAACCTGGCGCCGAACTACGACGCCACGCTGACGCCGAAAATCTACAGCGATCGTGGCGTGATGCTCGGCTCGCAATTCCGCTACCTGACCGATCTCGGCCGCGGCGTCCTGAATGTCGATTACCTGCCCAACGACAAGAACGCCGGCAGCGACCACAACGACAAGGTGCGTTCTGATCTCTCCGACGGTGCGGATCGCTACTTCATCGATTTCCATCACCGCACCAACCTCGGCAAGAACTGGAATTTCTCCACGGTCTACAAGCACGCATCGGACCGGTACTACTTCCAGGACTTCAGTTCCGACCTCGTCCGCGCCTCCACCACGGAACTCGCCTCCAATGCATACTTGCTCGGCCACGGCGACTGGTGGAACGCAGCCATTGGCGTCGACCGCTATGAAAGCGTCGACCCGCAGCTCACCGAACGAAACCTGCAGTACAGACGCTGGCCGCGCGGCGTGTTCAGAATGGATGTTCCGCTCTCGCGCAACCTCGACTTCGGTCTCAGGAGCGAGGCTGTCGCCTTCCGCCGCATACGCTCGCTCGAAGGCAACCGACTGGACCTGCAGCCCTATCTCTCCTGGTCGCTGGGCGGCGCCGCCTGGTTCGTGAAGCCGCGCATCGCCTACCGCTACACGCGCTACGACCTGATCGGCGACTTCAACCAGTACACCACGTACACCTACCCGAACCGGACCCCATCGCGCTCGCTGCCGATCTACAGCGTCGACAGCGGTCTCTACTTCGAGCGCAACACGAGCCTGTTCGGCCATGAATACACCCAGACACTGGAACCGCGCCTTTACTATCTGTACGTGCCATACCGCAACCAGAACGATCTGCCACGCTTTGACACGCGCCTGATGAATTTCGACTTCTGGCAGCTGTTCACGACCAATCGCTTCTCCGGCGCCGATCGGCAAATGGATGCGAACAATCTGACCGCGGCCGTCACCTCCCGCCTGCTGGACGAAAACGGCGACGAGCGTGCCTCGATCAGCTTCGGACAGATCCGATACCTGCAGCCTCAACGGGTGCAGCTGACGCCGAACACGCCAGCGACCGATTACAGCGGTTCGGCCTACGTCAGTCAGCTGTCGCTGAAGCTCTCAGATGACTGGCGCCTCAACAGCAGCTACCAGTGGAGTCCGAACACCCGCCACAACCAGGTTGCTACGCTCGGCGTGCAGCGTCGCGTGGGCGCGGACGGCGTATTCAACTTCGCCTACCGCTATCGCAACCGGTTCCTGGAACAGTTCGACACTTCTGTGGTCTACCCCGTATCGGCCCGTTGGCGTCTGCTGGGTCGCTGGAATGTTTCCCTGCGTGATTCGGTCAGCACCAACCCGCAATGGCACCGCGGCCACCCCAAGACCCTCGAAGCCGTCGCCGGCGTCGAGTACGACAGCTGCTGCGTCGCCATCCGGCTGGTCGGGCACCATTACGTGCGCGACAACCTTGGAAACACCAACAACGCCATCATGCTGGAAATCGAGTTCAAGGGCCTGGGCAGCACCACACCACAGACCGAGAGCTTCCTGCACCGTGCTATTCTTGGCTATCAGTAAGCGGTCGCGCCTGGAGGCCTCGGCGCCCCCGCGAACCGCCACCCACGCAGCATTCAGAACGGGCCCGACGCGCGACCGCCCGACTCAAACCGGCACCCGCGGGGTGCCCCACGGACCCATCAGGGCACGATTCCGATGAAGCAGATTGTCACGTCCCTCCTGATTCTTCTGGCACTGGCTGCCGCGCCGCTGCATGCGCAACTGCTGCCTCAGGCGCAGAGCAAGCAGCCGCAGATGATCGACCGCATCGTCGCCGTCGTGAACGACGGCGTCATTCTGCAGAGCGATCTGGACCAGGCCATGCAGACGGTGATGCAGCAGTATGCCGGTCATTCCGAGCAGCTCCCGCCGCACCAGATCCTCGAGCGTCAGGTCCTGCAGCGCCTCATCCTCATGAAGCTGCAGGTGCAGAAAGCCGCCGAACAGGGCGTGCGTGTGTCCAACCAGGACATCAACCAGGCTACCGAGAATGTCGCCAAGCAGAACAACATGACCGTCGACCAGCTGCGCAGCGCCATCACGCAGCAGGGCGGCAGCTTCGCCCAGTTCCAGCAGCAACTGGCCGAGCAGGTCATGGTCCAGCATCTGCGCGACTCGGTCATCCGCAACAACGTGTCGATCACGGATGCCGAGATCGACAACATGCTGAAGAACCCCGCCTATTCGGGCGGTGAGGTGCACCTGGCGCACATCCGCGTCAGCATGCCGTCCGGCGGCTCAGCCAGCGATCTGCAGGCCGCGCAGAACAAGGCCGAGGCGGCCGTCAACGCGATCCACGGCGGCATGGACTTCAATTCCGCCGCGATCCGCTATTCCGATGCCGACGATGCCCTCAAGGGCGGCGACCTCGGCTGGCGCAGCCTCGACGAAATCCCGCCGGCCTTCGTCGACATCGTGACGAAGATGAAGCCCGGCCAGGTCACCCCGCCGCTGCGCGGCCCGAACGGCTTCCAGATTCTCAAGCTGATCGGACGCCGTGCACCGCAGGCCAAGGTCGTGACCGAGTATCACGCGCGCCAGATCCTCATCAAGCCGACCGAGCTGGTGACCGAGGCGCAGGTCAAGAAGAAGATCAACGACCTCTATCGCCGCATTGTCGACAAGCACGAGGACTTCGCCAAGCTGGCCAAGGAAAACTCGGACGATGACACCACCGCCAACGCCGGCGGCGACATGGACTGGTTCCCCGCCAATGCGTGGGGCGCCTCGATTCAGCAGAAGCTGGATTCGCTGCAGGACGGCCAGGTGTCCAAGCCCTTCGAAGTGCAGAAGGGCGTCTGGGACATTGTGCAGCGCCTCGGCGTGCGCGAGAAGGACCGCACCGACGAGGAGCGCCGCAACCAGGCCCGCCAGGCCATCGGCAACCGCAAGGCGCAGGAAGCCTATGAGAATTTCCTCCGGCAACTGCGTTCGACCGGCTACGTGAACATCCGCGTGCCGTCGCTACGGGAACCGAAAGACAACGGCACCGGTAGCAGCACCTGATGCACGCCGCCGCGGCCTTTCTGCCGCGGCTCGCCGTCACCGCCGGCGAGCCGGCCGGCATCGGACCCGAGCTGGTCGCGCGACTGGCCATGCAGCCCCTGCCCGCCGACCTGATCGCCATCGGTGACGCCGATCAGCTGCGTCGCGCCGCGGCGCATTGCGGCCTGACCCTGCAGATCACGGACGACGACGGACAGCGCATCGCCGAACGGCAGCCCGGACAGATCCGCGTCGCGCATCATCCGCTGCGCACGCCCGAGCAACCCGGCCAGCCGGATCCTCGCAACGCCTTCCAGGTGCTGAACACGCTCAGCCATGCCGCCGACGGCTGCATGAGCGGCGAATTCGATGCCGTGGTCACGGCGCCGGTGCAGAAATCGATCATCAACGACGCCGGCGAACCATTCAGCGGGCACACCGAATTCTTCGCCCGCCGCGCCAATGCCTCCGTGGTCATGATGCTGGCCAGCGAAGGGGGCGCAGAACGCCCCCCTCTGCGCGTGGCGCTGGCCACGACGCACCTGCCGCTACGCGCCGTGCCGGACGCGCTCGACGTCGACATGCTCTGCGCCAAGCTGCGCATCGTCCATGACGCGCTGCAACGGCAATTCGGTATCGCCGAGCCACGCATCGGCGTGCTCGGCCTGAACCCGCACGCCGGAGAAGGCGGCCACATGGGGCGCGAGGAAATCGACATCATCGAACCCGCGATGCAGATCCTGCGCGAACAGGGCCTGCACCTGCTCGGCCCCTTGCCAGCCGATACGGCCTTCGTGCCCGCCATGCGACCGCGCATGGACGCCGTACTGGCCATGTATCACGATCAGGCCCTGCCGGTGCTCAAGAGCGAGGCGTTCGACAGCACCGTCAACCTGACACTGGGTCTGCCCTTCGTGCGCACCTCGGTCGATCACGGCACCGCGCTGGAGCTCGCCGGAAGCGGACAAGCCGATCCCTCCAGCCTGATCGCAGCGGCCCGACTGGCGTTGCGACTGATTCCGCATGCACGGTCACCGCAGACATGAGCCGCGCCAAGAAGCACTTCGGTCAGCACTTTCTGCACGAACACGGCTATCTGGACCGCATCGTCGCTGCCATCGCACCGCAACCCGGGGATCGTCTGGTCGAAATCGGCCCCGGCGAGGGCGCAATGACGTTCCCGCTTCTGAAACGGGCGGGCCGCATGACCGCGATCGAGCTCGACACCGACCTGATCCCGCGCCTGCGCGAACGCGCAGCGGACATCGGTGAACTGGAGATCATCCAGGCCGATGTACTCAGCGTGGATTTCACCGCCTTGGCCGAAGGGCATCCGCTGCGCATCGTGGGCAACCTGCCCTACTACATTTCCAGCCCGATCCTATTCCACTGCCTGAAGCACGTCGATGCCATCACCGACATGCACTTCATGCTGCAGAAGGAAGTCGTGGACCGCATGGCCGCCGCACCGGGAAGCAAGATCTACGGACGCCTCAGCGTCATGCTTCAGCTGGTCTGCGAGGTCACCGCGCTGTTCACAGTTCCACCCGGAGCGTTCCGGCCGCCTCCGAAGGTCGATTCCGCGGTAGTGCGGCTGCGCCCGCGTCCACTCGCACAGCGTCCCGATGTCGACGCGAATCGGCTCTACGCCGTGGTCCGGGCAGCCTTCGCGCAGCGCCGCAAGACCCTCGGCAACGCGCTCAAGGGGCTGCTCGACGCGCCGAGCATCGCTGCCTGCGGCATCGATCCGAAGGCGCGTGCCGAAACCCTCGCGCCCGCCGATTTTGTTCTGCTGACCCGCGCATTGACCGCTTGATCACACTCGCGGGCTTGCCCCGCGCACAGCCAGTGCCGGACAATCGTCTCATGAATTCAACCAGCCCGTACGCCCTCGCCGTCCAGATTCAGACCCGATTCGATGCCGATAAATCGCGTCCCGAGGATGACCACTACGTTTTCGTCTACACCGTCACGCTGCATAATGCCGGCGAAATCCCCGTACAACTACTGAAAAGGCACTGGTTGATCACCGACGCCAACGGCGGCACCGAGGAAGTGCGCGGCGAAGGCGTGGTCGGCGAACAGCCGTGGATGCGCCCCGGCGACGATTTCGAGTACACCTCGGGAGCGGTGCTGAAGACCGACGTCGGCACGATGCGCGGCAGCTATCAGCTGGTCGCGGACGATGGAACGCATTTCGAGGCCGATATTCCGCAGTTCACGCTCTCGATTCCGCGCACACTGCACTGACAATCCCGACATGGAGCGAGACGCCTGATGGCCGTCTATGCAATCGGCGATGTGCAGGGATGCTACCCGGAACTGCAACGCCTTCTGGACAAACTGTCTTTCGACCCGGCCGCCGACCGCCTCTGGTTCTGCGGCGATCTGATCAACCGCGGCGGCCAATCGCTGGACGTGCTGCGATTTCTGCATGATCTGCGTGACCACATCGTGATCACGCTCGGCAATCACGACCTCAGCCTGCTCGCCATCGCCCAGCGCAAACGCGACGCACAACGCCGCGTGAATCCCGAACTGCGCGAGATCCTGTTCGCCGACGACGCTCCCGTGCTGCTTGAATGGCTGCGCCAGCAACCGCTGCTGCACAGCGACAAGGACCTGGGCTGGACCATGGTGCATGCCGGCCTGGCGCCCCGCTGGAGCCTGCGCCAGGCCAAGCGCGCCGCCCACGAGGTCGAACGCGAGCTGCGCGGCGACAAGCACCCGCGACTGCTGGCGAAGATGTTCGGCAACACGCCGGCATCATGGTCCCCCAAGCTGCGCAGCGAGGAACGCATGCGCGCCGCCATCAACGTGTTCACGCGCATGCGCTACTGCGATGTGCGCGGCCGCATCGACTTCAACGCCAAGGACATTCCCGGCACACAGAAACCCGGACTGTATCCCTGGTTCGAAGTCCCCGGCATGCGCCGGCGCGATACGCGCATCGTCTGCGGACACTGGTCGGCACTTGGCCTCTTCGCCGGACTCGGTGTGTACGCCATCGACACCGGATGCGTGTGGGGCGGCAAGCTGACGGCCCTTCGTCTCGACTGCGAGGAGCCTCAGATCATCAGCGTGCCGGCTGAGGCGAGCCGATCCCGCCCCGTTGTCCGCGATGAGCGAAACGGCAAGAACAAGGACCCCAAACGCGAAAAGGGCAAGAAACCCGATAAAGCCGAGAAGCCCGAAAAACGCGACCAGCACTGACGGAGGTCGGACCTGCTCCATGAAAAAACCCCGCCTTGGCGGGGTTTTTTCATGTCCGAAACGCTGCAGCGGTCAGTCCAGACGACCGTGGCAGTGCTTGTACTTGCGACCGGAGCCGCACGGGCACGGATCGTTGCGGCCGACCTTGGGCCCGTCGCGCACCACCGGGGACTCGGGATGCGGGGCGCCTTCGCCGCCGTCTTCCTCATCGCCCATGGCGCGTGCATCGGCATGCTGGAACTGCAGCTGCTTGGCCTGTGCCTGACGACGCTGCTCGGCTTCCAGCGCGGCCACCTCTTCCTCGCTGCGGATGCGCACGCGAGCGAGCATCTGCGTCACTTCACTCTTGATGCGGTCGAGCATCTTCGAGAACAGCAGGAACGACTCGCGCTTGAACTCCTGCTTCGGCTGCTGCTGCGCATAGCTGCGCAGATGGATGCTCTGACGCAGGTAGTCCATGCTCGCCAGATGCTCCTTCCAGGCGTTGTCGAGCACCGACAGCATGATGTGCTTCTCGAGCTGACGCATGGTTTCCGCGCCAAGCTCTGCTTCCTTGTCCGCGAACATCTTCTCGGCCGCCTCGCGCACGTGCTCGAGGATCATCTCGGCGTCGATCTCTTCCTGGCTCTCGACCCAGCGCTGCAGCTCGAGATGCAGGTCGTATTCGCTCTGCAGAGTGCGATCCAGACCGGCGATGTCCCACTGATCGTCGATGCTGTCCGGCGGCACGAAGGCATTCACCAATGCAGTGAACACGTCGTCGCGAATGTCGCGCACGGTCTCGGAAACGTCCTCCGACTCCAGCAACTCGCGACGCTGGTTGTAGATCACCTTGCGCTGATCGTTGGCGGTGTCATCGAATTCGAGCAGGTGCTTGCGGATGTCGAAGTTGTGCTGCTCGACCTTGCGCTGCGCCTTTTCGATCTGACGGCTGATCATGCGATCTTCCAGCGCGTCCTCTTCCTTCATGCCGAAGGCGCGCATCCAGCGTCCCACGCGCTCGCCGGCGAAGATACGGACCAGATTGTCCTGCAGCGACAGATAGAAGCGCGACGAACCCGGATCGCCCTGACGACCGGAACGGCCGCGCAGCTGATTATCGATACGGCGCGACTCATGACGTTCAGTGCCGATGATGTGCAGGCCACCAGCCTCCAGCACCGCATTATGGCGCTTCTGCCATTCGGCCTTGACTCGCTCGCGGTCGGCGTCCGTGGCGTCTTCCGGCAATGCCGCCAGGTCGACTTCCAGACTGCCTCCGAGCACGATATCGGTACCGCGACCGGCCATGTTGGTGGCAATCGTCACCGAACCCGGCGCACCGGCCTGCGCCACGATGTGCGCTTCGCGTTCGTGCTGCTTGGCATTGAGCACTTCGTGGCGAATGTTCTGCTTGTGCAGCTCGTTGGCCAGCAACTCGGACACTTCGATCGAGGTGGTGCCGACCAGCACGGGCTGCTGACGCTGCTGGCAATCGCGGATGTCCTCGACGATGGCCTTGAACTTGTATTCCTGACTGAGGAAGACGATGTCCGGATTGTCCTTGCGGATCATTGGCTCGTTGGTGGGGATCACCACCACTTCGAGACCGTAGATCGACTGGAATTCGTAGGCTTCGGTGTCCGCGGTACCGGTCATGCCCGACAGCTTGTTGTACATGCGGAACAGGTTCTGGAAGGTGACCGTGGCCAGCGTCTGGTTCTCGCGCTGGATGGGCACACCCTCCTTGGCCTCGACCGCCTGATGCAGGCCCTCGGACCAGCGGCGACCGGCCAGAGTGCGACCGGTGAACTCGTCGACGATAATGACTTCGCCGTCGCGCACGATGTAGTCGGTATCGCGCTGATACAGCGCGTGCGCACGCAGAGCGGCGTTCAGATGATGCACCACGGCCAGATTGGCCGAATCGTACAGCGTGCTGTCCGGCTCGATCACGCCAGCCTGACGCAGCAGTTCTTCGGCGTGCTCCATACCCGCTTCGGACAGGTGCACCTGCTTCTGCTTCTCGTCGGCCCAGTAATCGCCCTCGGCTTCCTCGCTTTCCTGCCGGCTCATGTGCGGCACGATCTTGTTCACCGCCACGTACAGCTGCGGAGAATCCTCGGCCGGACCGGAGATGATGAGCGGCGTGCGGGCCTCGTCGATCAGGATCGAGTCGACTTCGTCGACGATGGCGTAGTGCAGCCCGCGCTGATAGCGCTGCTCGCTGGACAGCGCCATGTTGTCGCGCAGGTAGTCGAAACCGAATTCGTTGTTGGTGCCGTAGGTAATGTCGGCGGCGTAGGCGGCATGCTTGTCCTCGTGGTTCATGTCCGGCCAGACCACGCCGGTGGTCAGACCGAGGAACCCGTAGACCTTGCCCATCTGCGCGGCATCGCGGCGCGCCAGGTAGTCGTTGACGGTGACCACGTGCACGCCCTTGCCTTCCAGGGCGTTGAGGTAGACCGGCAGCGTCGCCACCAGGGTCTTGCCCTCGCCGGTACGCATCTCGGCGATCTTGCCCTGATGCAACACCATGCCGCCGATCAGCTGCACGTCATAGTGGCGCATGCCCAGCACGCGCTTGGACGCTTCGCGCACGGTGGCGAAGGCCTCCGGCAGCAACTTGTCGAGCGACTCGCCACCATCGAGGCGCTTGCGAAATTCGTCGGTCTTGGCGCGCAGCGCATCGTCAGAGAGCTGCTCGAATTCGGGCTCGAGCGCATTGATGCGCGCCACGGTCTTGGAAAGCTGGCGCAGCACGCGCTCGTTGCGGCTGCCGAAAACGCTCGTCAGTAGGCGATTGAACATCGAAGATCCGATTTGATTAACGAATGGCCGCAGCGCGCGCGGTCGAATCCGCAATCATACTACGCACGCCGGCTCCCTGCCCTGCCAATGGTGGCATACCCCGCCAGTTTCAAGCACCCGACGTCGGGCCGACCCGTTTCATCGCGCCGGAAGCGCGACGCACGGGTCGCAAGAACCCTAGCGGTGGCTGCGAACGAAGGCCAGCGGGTTGATCGCGCGGCCCTTGAACCAGACCTCGAAATGCAGATGCGGACCCGTGGAACGGCCCGTCGAGCCGGTCAACGAGAGCTTCTGGCCTACCCGCACGCGTTCACCGACATGCACCAGCAGCTTGCTGTTATGTGCATAGCGCGTCATGTAGCCATTGCCGTGGTCGACTTCCACCACGTTGCCATAGCCGCTGCGCTTGCCGGCGTAGGTGACGATGCCCTCGGCCACCGCATGCACCGGCGTTCCGATCGGCGTGGCCATGTCCAGTCCGGAATGGAACTCGCGATGGCCGTTGAACGGATCGGTCCGGTAGCCGAAATACGAGGAGATGTAGCCGCCCGAGATGGGCATGCCTGTCGGACGCAGGCTCGAGGCCACCTTGCGATCGAGAAGCAGATCTTCCAGCGCCTTAAGCTGTACCTGCTGGCGGTCGAAGCGGTTCGACAGGCTGCTGATGCTCGTATTGAGGGTCTGCGGCAGCGAGAACGTCGCCTCGCCGCCGTCCTCGGCGCCACCGATGGCGGGCGGCTGGTCGAAGTCGAACTCGCCGTCCTTCAGCTTGCCGGCCTTCGCCAGGCGCTCGCCCAGCGCATCCAGTCGCACCGACTGGGCCTGGAGCTCGCCGAGTTTGACCGCCAGCGCATTGACATCGCGCTGCGCATCGGCATGCACCTGTGTCAGCCTTTGCTGCTGCTGCTGAATGGTCTGCCGCATGGCCTGAATCTCGCGAACCGCGCTGTCGCGAGGTCGGACCACCGCCAGCGCCGCTGCCGCCCCCAGGCTCGCCACCACGAGCAACGCGCCGGCGGCGATCGCCAGCACACGTGCACGCAATGCGACGTTGGCGGTGTCGTAGGTCTTCGGGGCCTGCTTGTTTCGAGGAACGAGTATGATCTGCATTACTTCAACAACTTGTTAGGTTCGACTCCGTGCAACCACCACGCCAGCGTTCGGCTTTTCGCATACACACCAAGACCGCCAAGGTCGTGGGTGACTGCAAGCCCGTGGCCGCGCTGCGTGAGCGTGCCCGAGCATTGACCGCACTGGACGAACGGTTGCGCCAGACGTTGCCATCCCCCCTGAGGGAGCAGGTCCGCCTGGCCGACCTGCGCGATGACCGCATCGTGTTTCTGGCACCGACTCCGGCCTGGGCGTCTCGATTGCGGATGAGTCAGGGCGATCTGCTCGCCGCTGCCCACAATCTGGGCGCCAAGGCCAGTTCCGTCGTCGTGAAAGTGGCTCCGCTGCTACCCGAACCGGAAGAACCGGTCGCTGCGAAACCCCTTCCCCGCGCTGCCGCGGACCACCTCCGCAAAGCGGCGCAGTCCCTTTCGGACCATGAATTGAAGGCCCTGTTCCTGAGTCTGGCGTCCGTCGCCGAAGATTCTTCTTCCCCTCCAGAGTCGCAATGACTCCCCCGCAGCGGCTGAATACCCCCTGCCCGCTACGTTTCACATTGTTTTCGATTCCGTCGCTCGCGACTGCGACCGGCGTCTCAGGGTTTATAGCACGTTCAGCTTATTTGCAAAGTCATAGGTCTCAGAACTTTGCGAGATTTTACGCAAGTTCTTACGATATCCGAGCATAAAAACGCCCCCGACTGGGCCGGAGGCGTTGGATTCACCCCGAAATGGATGAGCGTATCGGTGTTACACGGCCTGCGCCGGATGCACATAGGAAATCGGCGCATTGGCGGGATCGTCGAAGATCACCTCTTCCCAGGCGTCGGCATTCGCTTCCAGTGCACGCAGCAGCTTGTTATTGAGTTCATGGCCCGACTTGTGGCCGTAGAAGGCGCCGATCAGGCTGTGACCCAGCATGTACAGGTCACCGATGGCGTCGAGAATCTTGTGCTTCACGAATTCGTCTTCGTAGCGCAGACCGTCCTCGTTCAGAACACGGTAGTCGTCCAGCACCACGGCGTTGTCCATCGAACCGCCGAGGCCCAGGTTGCGCTCGCGCAGCATCTCGATGTCGCGCATGAAACCGAAGGTGCGCGCACGCGAGACTTCCTTCACGAACGAGGTCGTGGAGAAGTCGATCTCGGCACTGGAGGTGCGCTGCGTGAAGATCGGGTGATTGAAGTCGATCGAGAAACCCACCTTGAAGCCGTCGAACGGCTCGAAACGGGCCCACTTTTCGCCGTCCTCGACCTTGATCGGCTTCTTGATGCGGATGAAGCGCTTGGGCGCCTGCTGCTCCTCGATGCCGGCCGACTGCAGCAGGAACACGAAGGGACCCGCGCTGCCGTCCATGATCGGCACTTCCGGTGCAGACAGGTCGACGTAGGCGTTGTCGATGCCGAGGCCGGCCATGGCCGACATCAGATGCTCGACGGTGCCCACGCGCACGCCGTCCTTGACCAGAGTGCTGGACAAGCGCGTGTCGCCGACATTCTCGCAGCGCGACGGGATCTCGACCGGTTCGGCCAGATCGGTGCGGCGGAAAATGATGCCGGTGTTGACGGGGGCCGGACGCAGGGTCATGTAGACCTTATCGCCCGTATGCAGGCCGACGCCAGTGGCACGAATGATGTTTTTAAGAGTGCGCTGCTTGATCATGCCTGCAACCTTTTATTGGGACAGCAGCCCAAAGTGGGTGAAAGGCTAACACAGTTTTAACTACCGAGATAGTGTACCGGTGCGTTCAAATGTGAGCAAGGTATCACTTTCGTTCAGGTCAGTACGTCTGCGTATGCCGGACTCGGGGCATGGACCGTCTTGTCATGGATGGTGCACTCGCCGGATCGACCCTCCTGTACGGACTTCTTCCGTCGGCGACAGCGGTAAAAATGCCGTGCGGTTCCGTCAGCGCATACCACGCCGAACGGCCCCGCACGGAAAGATAGGACCTGCGTCGGAGGACGGGAGTTCCGACGCAGGCATTCCTCGATCACGCAGGTTCGGGCCGCGGATCCGCCCGAACCGACGCGATCAGTCGGCCTGACGACGCAGGAAGGCCGGGATATCCAGGTAGTTCATACCCGGGTCGCTGTCGGCCGCGGGGGCCGGCTCGACCTTGGCCTGCGCCTTCGGCTGCGGTTCCGCGTAATCCACAACCTCGTTGCCGGTACCCGTGCGCAGCACCACCGGGCGCGGCGGCTGACGCGTGGCGGCCGGCTTCGGCTTGCTGCCCGCTGCTCGGGCGTCGTCGCGCACGCCCTGGCGCAGCGGCTGCCGCACCGCGGCCGCGCGGTTCAGGCCGGTCGCGACCACGGTCACGCGGACCTCGTCCTTCAGCTCGGTGTCCAGCGAGGTGCCCAGTACCACCGTGGCGTCTTCGCTGGCGAAGTCGTGCACCACGCGACCGATCTCGTCGAACTCGCGCATGGTCAGGTTCGGACCGGCGGTGACGTTGACCAGGATGCCGCAGGCGCCGGACAGGTTCACGTCCTCCAACAGCGGATTGTTGATCGCCGCCTCGGCCGCGGCCTGGGCGCGGTCGTCGCCGGTGGCGCTGCCCGACCCCATCATCGCCATGCCCATCTCGGACATCACGGTGCGCACGTCGGCGAAGTCGACGTTGATCAGGCCCGGAGCCGTGATCAGATCGGCAATGCCCTGCACTGCGCCCTGCAGCACCTCGTTGGCAGCCTTGAAGGCGCTGAGCAGGGTGACCTCGCGGCCGAGCACGGTCAGCAGCTTCTCGTTGGGCACGGTGATGAGCGAATCGACGTGCTGCGAGAGATCCTCGATGCCCTTCATCGCCACCTGCATGCGGCGGCTGCCCTCGAAGGGGAACGGCTTGGTGACCACGGCCACCGTCAGGATGCCCTTCTCCTTGGCCAGCTGTGCCACCACCGGCGCCGCGCCGGTACCGGTGCCGCCGCCCATGCCGGCGGTGATGAACACCATGTCGGTGCCTTCCAGCATTTCCTCCAGACGCTCGCGATCCTCCAGCGCGGCCTGACGGCCGACTTCCGGATTGGCGCCCGCGCCCAGACCCTTCGTCACGTTCGCGCCCAGCTGCAGCGCGACCTTGGCGCCACAGTTCTTCATCGCCTGGGCGTCGGTATTGGCGCAGATGAATTCCACGCCCTCGATGTTGGCATTGACCATGTGAGCCACGGCGTTGCCGCCGCCTCCGCCCACGCCGATCACCTTGATCACCGCATTCGGTGCCAGTTTTTCGACCAGTTCAAACATTTCCCGTCCTCCGTCAGTGTTTCACTTTTGTCGTTGTTGCCCGGCCGCGACACCGGTCGCGGTCCGGGTTTGGCAGGACGTTCTCCTGCCGGGTCGCGCCTCCGTGCGCGTCCTGTTCCTTGCTGCCGCGCCGGAACGCGGTCAGAAATTCCGTGTCAGCCAGTCACGTACCTTGTCGACCATGCCGCCCATGCCGGGGCCGATTGGCCCGCTGGCCAGCCGCGAACCGCCGCTGCGCGCACCGTGCAGCAGCAGACCGACGCCACTGGCGTTGATCGGATTGCCGACCACGTCGCCGAACCCGGCGACCTGCGTCGGGTGCCCCAGACGCACCATCTTGTGGAAGACCTCTTCGGCCAGCTCCAGCGCACCTTCCATGCGCGAGGCGCCGCCGGTCAGTACCACGCCGGCCGCGACCATGCTCTCGAAGCCCGAGCGGCGCAGTTCGTCCTGCACCATCTCGAAGATCTCCTCGTAGCGGGCCTGCACCGACTGCGCCAGCGCCTGCCGCGCCAGCC
The DNA here is from genome assembly GCF_003267965.1 of Oleiagrimonas sp. MCCC 1A03011. Taxonomy (NCBI): domain Bacteria; kingdom Pseudomonadati; phylum Pseudomonadota; class Gammaproteobacteria; order Lysobacterales; family Rhodanobacteraceae; genus Oleiagrimonas; species Oleiagrimonas sp. MCCC 1A03011. The sequence goes on from NZ_MSPY01000001.1 coordinate 519,570, forward strand.
GCCGTGGCGGGCGATCGCCGACGCTGGGCACCTGGATGGTCTCCTCGGCCCGCGCCAGCTGCGCCAGCGCGCAGGCGTACTTGATCTTGATCTCCTCGGCATGTGCGGTCGGCGTGTGCACGCCGTAGGCGATGTCGTTGGTCACCTGATCACCACCCACCGGCAGCGCCTTGGTGTAGCGGATCGCGCCCTGGGTGTAGATGGCGATGTCCGTGGTGCCGGCGCCGATGTCGACCAGGCACACGCCCAACTCGCGCTCGTCGTCGGTCAGCACCGCCTTGGCGCTGGCCACGGCCGAGGGCACCAGCTCGTCGACCGACAGGCCGCAACGACTGATGCACTTGGTGATGTTGTGCACCGCCGGCGCCGCACCGGTGACCAGATGCACGCTGGCCTCCAGGCGCACGCCGCTCATGCCGACCGGATGGCGGATGCCGTCCTGGCCGTCGATGCGGTATTCCTGCGGTTCCTTGTAGAGCACCTTGCGGTCGGCCGGGATCGCCACCGCGCGCGCCGCCTCCAGCACCTGCTCGAGGTCACCGGACGTGACTTCGCGATCGCGGATCGCCGCGGTGCCGTGCGAGTTCTTGGTCTCCAGGTGGCTACCCGAGATCGAGGCGTAGACCGAACGGATGTCGCACCCGGCCATCAGCTCCGCTTCCTCGACCGCGCGCTGGATCGAATGCACGGTGGACTCGATGTCGACTACCGAACCGCGCTTGAGCCCACGCGAGACGTGGGAGCCGACGCCGATCACCTCGACCGGTTCGCCCGGCTCGTACTCGCCGACGATCGCCACCACCTTGGAGGTGCCGATATCCAGGCCCACGACCAGCTGTTTTTCGTTCTTGCGGTTCATGACTGCGGAACTCCCCCGCCTGCCGCGGGCTGCGCATTCGCCTCGGGTTGCGGCCAGCGCACGGCGAAACCGTTGGCATAGCGCAGATCCACTCGGGTAAAGGGTTTGCCATCGCCGTCCTGGGCCAGACGCGGATACACGTCGAGAAAACGCTTCAGACGCTGCTCCACGTCATCGCTGCCGATGACCAGTTCGGCGCCATTGCCCAGCTGCAGGCGCCAGCTGGCTCGGCCGCTCAGGGTCACGCCATCGACGCGCAGGCCGACCGGCGAGAACTCGTCGCGGACCTTCTGATAGAACGCGACCACCTCCGGCTCACGCGCATCCGGGCCGCTGAGCTGCGGCAAACCGCTGATGCTCGCGGCGCCGGGCGCGGTGAAGATCCCGCCATCGCGGCCAATCAGACGGTCACCGTTCCAATGCGCGACGGGCTGCCGTTCATGCACGCGCAGTTCCAGCGTGTCGGGCCAGACCTTGCGCGCCTCGGCCGAAGCCACCCACGGCAGCGCCTGCACGGCCTTCTGCACATGATCCAGCCGCGTCGCGAAGAAACCCTTGCCCAGATACGGCTCGACCGTCGCGCGGATCTTGTCGGCGCTGACATGCTGGTAGGACGCCTGCACCTGCAGCGTGCGGATCGGCCAGCGATCGGAGGCGAACCAGCCACGCACGAGACCGACCACCGGCAGGATCACCAGCGCCACCGCGATCAGCCATGCCGCTCCGCGCAGGGAAATCGGTGCCTTCATGCGCCGCCTCCCGCACGCGCCGGCGTGCTGTCGAAACTGGTCTCCAGAATGCGCTGACACAGCTCGTCGAACGGAATACCGACGGTGGCCGCCGCTTTGGGCACCAGCGAATGTGCGGTCATGCCCGGCGCGGTGTTCACCTCCAGCAGCCAGTTGCGGCCCTGCCGGTCGCGCATCACGTCAACGCGGCCCCACCCGCCGCAGGCCAGCGCATCGAACGCCGCCCGCGCCAGGGCGCGCAGTTCGGCCTCGGCGTCGGCATCGTCCAGGCCCGGGCAGATGTACTGCGTGTCTTCGGCCACGTACTTGGCGTGGTAGTCGTAGTACGCGCCCTTGGGCACGATGCGGATCGAGGGCAGCACACGGTCGCCGAGGATGGAGACGGTCAGTTCGTCGCCCTCGATCAGCTGCTCGACCATGAGGTCGCCCGGATAGCGCGCCGCCAGCTCGACGGCGGCGTCGAGATCGGCTTCCTCGAACACGCGCGTGATGCCGACGCTGGAGCCCTCCCACGCCGGCTTGACGATCACCGGCAGACCGAGGCGCTTGACCACGGCATGCACGTCGCCGCCACGCGGCAGCGGCTCGAAGCGCGGCGTCGGCAACCCGCGGGTCAGCCACACCTGCTTGGCGCGAATCTTGTCCAGCGACAGCGCCGAACCGAGGATGCCCGATCCGGTGTACGGCACGCCCAGCGCGTCCAGCGCGCCCTGCAACTGACCGTTCTCGCCGCCGCCGCCATGCAGAATGTTGAACACGCGCGCGAAGTGGCCCGCGCGCAGCGCGTCCAGCAGCGCAGGGATGCCGTCGATGGCGTGCGCGTCGATGCCGCGCGCCTTCAGCGCGTCCAGCACATTGCGACCGGAATCCAGCGAAACCTCGCGCTCGGCCGAATTGCCACCCATGACCACGGCCACGCGACCGAATTCGCCCGGGGAACGCAGCGTCGTGTCGTCGACCGGCCGGTTCATGCCTCACCTTCCTGTTTCAAGTGACCGGCCGCGGCCAGCGCCGCGGCCGTGCTGCCGATGTCGCCCGCGCCCAGCAGCAACAGCAGATCGCCATCGCGCAGCAACGCCGGCAGCGCTTCGGCGAATTCGCGCGGATGCTCGACCAGCACCGGCGCGACCTTCCCGCGCGCACGCACGGCCCGCGCCAGGGCACGACCGTCGGCGCCCGGAATCGGCTTCTCGCCGGCCGGATAGACCTCGGTCAGCACCAGCACGTCGGCTTCGCACAACACGCGCGCGAAGTCGTCCATATGATCGCGCGTACGACTGTAACGATGCGGCTGGAACGCAACCACCAGACGCTTGTCCGGCCAGCCGCTACGCACGGCGTCGAACACCGCCGCGATCTCGCTGGGGTGATGGCCGTAATCGTCGATCAGCATCACGCTGCCCTGATCGAGCGCCAGTTCGCCGCGGCGATGGAAGCGCCGGCCCACGCCCTGGAAGCTGGCCAGCGCACCGACCAGAGCGGTTTCGTCCACGCCCAGCTGCCAGCCGACCGCAACCGCGGCCAGCGCATTCAGCACGTTGTGCCGGCCCGGCAGATTGAGCGCCACCGGCAGCGGCGTCTTGCGTCCCGGCAACTGCAGATCGAAATGCATCTCGAAGCCGCGCTGGCGCAGGTTCAACGCACGCACGTCGGCGTCGGCGTTGTCGATGCCGTAGGTGACCACGCCGCGCGCGATCTCGTGCGACAGCTTCTCGACTTCCGGATCATCGACGCACAGCACGGCCAGACCGTAGAACGGCAACCGGTGCAGGAAGTCGGCGAAGGCCTGACGCACGTTGGCGAAGTCGCCGCCGTAGTTCTCCAGATGGTCGGCGTCGATGTTGGTGATGACGGCCAGAATCGGCGACAGCATCAGGAACGAACCGTCCGATTCGTCGGCCTCGGCCACCAGATACTCGCCCGTGCCCAGTCGTGCGTTGGCGCCGGCCGAATTGAGCTGGCCGCCGATCACGAAGGTCGGATCGTACCCGGCCTCGGCCAGCACACTGGCGGTGAGGCTGGTGGTGGTGGTCTTGCCGTGTGTACCGGCGATGGCGATGCCGCGGCGGAAGCGCATCAGCTCACCCAGCATCTCGGCGCGCGGCACCACTGGAATGCGACGCTCGCGCGCGGCCATCAGCTCGACGTTGTCTTCCTTGATCGCGCTTGAGGTGACCACAACGTCGACGTCGGTGACATGCTCGGCGGCATGCCCCTCGCGTACGGTCACGCCCAGTTTCTGCAGACGCTCGGTGACCGGCGTGCGTGCGCGGTCGGAACCGGACACGGTGTAGCCGAGGTTCTGCAGCACTTCGGCGATACCGCTCATGCCGACGCCACCGATGCCGATGAAGTGCACGCGACGGAACACGGTCATGATGTCGTCGTGGGGTCGCAGTCGACGCACGCTCATGCAGCCACCTCCAGGCAACGGTCGGCGATGCGCGCCGCGGTGTCGGCCTGTGCCAATCCGCGTGCGGCCTCGGCCATCTTCAGCAGTTGCGCGCGGTCACTCAGCAGCGCCTGCAAACGTGTTTCCAGATCGTCCTCGCGCAAGTCGCGCTCCTGTATCAGTTCGGCGGCGCCGGCTTCGCACAGCGCCTCGGCATTCTTGGTCTGGTGGTCGTCAACCGCGTACGGGAACGGCACCAGGATCGCGCCCAGCCCGGCAGCGGCCAGCTCGGCCAGCGTCAGCGCACCAGCGCGGCACACGGCCAGGTCGGCCCAGGCGTAGCTGGCGCTCATGTTCTCGATAAACGCCTCGACCCGGGCTTCGACGCCGGCGTCGCGGTAGGCCTTGCACGCGGCATCCAGGTCGCGCATGCCGCATTGATGCAGCACTTCCGGCCGCGAAGCCGGCGGCATGCGCCCCAACGCGGCCGGCACAAGACGATTCAGGGTGCGCGCGCCCTGGCTGCCGCCCAGCACCAGCAGGCGCGCCGCGCCGCTGCGATTGGCGAAACGCTCGGCGGGCGGCGGTACCGCAGCGATGTCCTCACGCACCGGGTTGCCGACCCACTCCGCCCCGACCTCGATCGGGAACGCGTCGGCGAATCCCACGAGCACTTTTCGCGCCAATTTGGCCAGTACGCGGTTGGTCACGCCCGGCACTCGATTCTGTTCGTGCACCAGCAGTGGAATACGCAGCAACCATGCGGCGAGACCGCCCGGCCCGGCCACGTAGCCACCCATCGACAGCACACTGCGCGGCCGATGCCGCCGCAGCAGTCGCCATGCCGACAGCACTGCGCGCAGCAGCACGAACGGCGCGGTCAGGCGCGTACGCCAGCCCTTGCCGCGCAGACCGCCGATGCGCACCGTATCCATCTCGATCCGATGCGCTGGCACCAGCGTGGTCTCCAGACCGCCCTGCGCACCCAGCCAGATCACCGGGATGCCGCGCGCGCGCAGCTCGGCGGCCACGGCCAGCCCGGGGAAGATGTGGCCGCCGGTGCCGCCGGCCATGATCAGAACGGGACGCTGCGCGGTCATGCCGGCGCCTCCTCGGTCGCGCTCGCATCGGCCACGTTCGCATCGGCGACGCGCGCACTCTCGTTGCGCACGGCCATGCGCCGGGCGTCGCCCGCACGATGGATCTCGTAGCCGGCGCGCAGCAGCACGCCGAGCATGGCGCAGGTCATCATCACGCTGGAGCCGCCGGAACTGATCAACGGCAGCGTCAGGCCCTTGGTCGGCAGCACGCCGAGATTCACGCCCGCCGAGACCATCGCCTGCAGGCCGATCATCAGCGAGATGCCAAAGGCCACATAGCCGGCGAAATGCTGGCCCAGTTCGACGCCACGCAGCCCCAGCATCAATCCGCGGCCGACCAGCAATGCGAACAGCGCCAGCACCACTACGATGCCGACCAGACCCAGCTCCTCGCCGATCACGGCGAGGATGAAATCGGTGTGCGCCTCGGGTAGGTAGAACAGTTTCTGTACGCTCTCGCCCAGTCCCACACCGGTCCATTCGCCGCGCCCGATCGCGATCAGCGCCTGGGTCAGCTGGAAACCGTCGTTGAACGGGTCCTTCCACGGGTCCAGGAACGTCATCAGACGACGCACGCGATAGTTCTCGCTCAGCGCGGCCGCCGCCAGCAGCGGCGCGGCCACCGCGGCCATGCCGAACAGATAGCGCATGCGCGCGCCGCCCAGCCAGATCATGCCCACGGTCACGGCGATGATCAGCGCGGAGGAACCGAAGTCCGGCTGCAGCAGCAGGCTGATGACGATCAGCCCCGCCACCACCAGCGGATTGACGGTACCGAACAGCTTGCGCTCGACCGCCTGCTTGTGGCGCACCAGATAGCTGGCCAGATACACGATCAGCAGCAGCTTGATCGCCTCGACCGGCTGGAAGCTGGTCACGCCCAGATTCAGCCAGCGCCGCGCACCGTTGATGCGCATGCCGATACCCGGCAGGAACACCGCCAGCATCGTCGCCATGCCCAGCAGCATCAGCGGCATGCTGAACTTCTCGACGAACTTCAGCTCCACGCGCATGGCGATCACTGCCAGCACCGTGCCCAGCGACAGGAACAACAGATGCCGCTTGAGGTAGTAGAACGCACCGATATGCTTGCCGTCGGCCACCGCGATGGACGCCGAGGCCACCATGACGATGCCGATGCTCGCCAACGCCACGATGGCCAGCAGCAGCACCGGGTCATAGCGGCCGCGCGGCCCCTCCCGGCGCCTGGCCTGTTGCGACGATGGCGAAATCAGCAGCATCGATCAACGCACCTTCAACGTCGCCAGTCCGATCAGGACCAGCACCACGGAAATGATCCAGAAGCGCACGATCACGCGCGGTTCCGGCCAGCCTTTCAATTCGAAGTGATGATGGATCGGTGCCATGCGGAACAGCCGCTTGCCGGTCAGCTTGAAACTGGCCACCTGCAACATCACCGAGGCGGTCTCGATCACGAACACGCCCCCCATCACCAGCAGCACGATCTCCTGCCGCACGATCACCGCGATCAGACCCAGCGCGGCGCCGATCGACAGTGCGCCGATGTCGCCCATGAAGACCTGCGCCGGATACGTGTTGAACCAGAGAAAGCCCAGTCCGGCCCCGGCCAGCGCGCCACAGAAGATCGCCAGTTCACCAGCGCCCGGGATCGACGGAATGCCCAGGTACTGCGAGAACACCGCGTTACCGGCCAGGTACGCGAAGATGCCGAGCGCGCCAGCGACCAGCACGCTGGGCATGATCGCCAAGCCGTCCAGACCGTCGGTGAGATTCACCGCGTTGGAGAAGCCGACCACCATCAGGTAGCCGACCAGCACGAACAACCCGCCCAGCGGCAGCGCGACATGCTTGAACAGCGGCACGAACAGCGCGGTTTCCGGTGGCGTCTTCGCAGTCACGTACAGGAAGATTGCGGCGGCCAGACCGAACAGCGACTGCAGCAGATACTTCCATCGCGCCGGCAGGCCGCGGCTGTCCTTCAGTACCAGCTTGCGGTAGTCGTCGTAGAACCCGATGCCGCCGAACGCCAGCGTCACCGCCAGCACCACCCAGACGTAGCGATTGTGCAGATCGGCCCAGAGCAACGTGCCGATGGCGATGGCGACCAGGATCAGCAATCCGCCCATGGTTGGCGTACCCGCTTTGCTCAGGTGCGACTGCGGACCGTCCTCGCGTACCACCTGGCCAGCCTTCATCGCCGCCAGCTTGCGGATCATGCCCGGCCCCATCAGCAGGCATACGGCGAGGGCCGTCAGCGCGCTCATGATGGTGCGGAACGTGATGTATTCGAACAGGCGCAGCGCGCCCAGATAGGTCGAAAGCCATTTGGCCAGTTCAAGAAGCATGCGGCCCCCCTTCTTGCGCATCTGCTTCGAGCGCGGCGACCACGCGATCCATGGCGGCGCTGCGCGAGCCCTTCACGAGGCAGGTGACGCCTGCATGCAATTCCTTGCGCAGGACTTCGATCAGCGCGGACTGATCGCTGAAATGTTCGCCGCCGGAGCCGAAAGCATCGCAGGCGGCACGACTGAGCAGGCCGACGCCGAACAGCCGCGCCAGGCCGTGTTCGCGAGCGTAGGCACCGATCTGCGCATGCAGTTCGCGCGCATCCGGTCCCAGCTCGGCCATGTCGCCCAGCACCAGCCAGCTTTCGCCTTCGGCCAGCCCCAGCGTGTCGATCGCGGCACGGGTCGAGGCCGGGTTGGCGTTGTAGCTGTCGTCGATCAGCTTCCAGCCCTCCGGCATGGTGTGGCTGCGAAGTCGACCGGGCACACCGCCGGCGTGATGCAAGCCATGCGTGATGTGCTCCAGCGGCACCTCCAGCGCGCAGGCGATCGTCGCCGCCGCCATCGCATTGGCAATGTTGTGCCGACCCGGCAGGGGCAAGGCGATCTCGGCATCGCCCTGCGGGGTGCTCAGCACGAAACGGCTTCCACCCGCATGCATTTCCACGATTTCGGCGCCGACATCGGCCTCGCGCTCAAGGCCGAATCGCAGCGCTCGGCGCGTGCCGAGCAGGCCGGCGAAATAGTCGGCGAAGGCATCGTCGGCGTTGATGATCCCGATACCGTCCGGCGGCAGGGAGCGGTACATCGCGCCCTTGGTCTCGGCAATGTTCTCGATGCTGCCCATGCGCTCAACATGCGCCGAGGCGATGTTGTTCACGAGGCCGATATCGGGCCGCGCGATGGCGGCCAGATAGTCAATGTCCCCACGCTTGCCCGCGCCCATCTCCAGGACGGCGTATTCCGCGTCGTCGGGCATCTCCAGCAGCGTCAGCGGCATGCCGATCTCGTTGTTGAAGTTGCCGGCGTTGACGTGGGTGCGGCCGTGTCGGGCAAGAATGGTCGCCGTCAGGGTCTTCACCGTGGTCTTGCCATTCGATCCGGTGATTCCGATCACCCGCGCCGACGACGCGCGACGACGTGCGCCGGCCATGTCACCCAGCGCCTTCAGCGTGTCCGACACCAGGATCTGCGGGATCTCCACATCCTGTACCCGGGAAACCAGAGCCGCCGCCGCGCCCTTCTCGGCGGCAGCGGCCACATGCTCATGTCCATCGAAGCGTTCGCCGACCAGGGCCACGAACAACTGGCCGAGTTTCACGTGACGGCTGTCCGTGCTCACGCCGCGAATCAGGACGTTGTCACCGTGCACGCGGCCATGCGTCCATTCGGCGATTTGCTGCAAATACTTCGTCAGCATGCGTGCACCTCCATGGCGGCGCGTGCCACTTCCAGGTCGTCGAAGGGATGCTTCTGGCCGTTCACTTCCTGATAGTCCTCGTGCCCCTTGCCGGCGATCAGCACCACGTCGTTGGCACCCGCCATGTTCAGCGCCTCATGGATGGCCGCCGCGCGATCGCGCTGCACCACGGCCGCTTGCGGCCGATCCATGCCGGCGAGAATCTGCGCGACGATGGCGTCGCCGTCCTCGCCTCGAGGGTTGTCGTCGGTGACGATGACGCGATCGGCCAGACGCTCGGCAATCGCACCCATGTGCGGACGCTTGCCGGCGTCGCGCTCGCCGCCGCAGCCGAACACGCAGATCAGCGCGCCGCGCGTGTGTCCGCGCAGGCTGTTCAAGGCCTGCTCCAGCGCATCCGGCGTGTGCGAGTAGTCGACCACCAGCAGCGGCTGCCCGGCTTCGCCGCCGAGCCGGCTCATGCGTCCATGCACCGGATGCAACTGCGCCAGCACTTCCGCGACGCGTGAGAAGTCCTCGCCCAGCGCGCCCAGACAGGCGGCGACCAGGAGCAGGTTCGCGACATTGAAGCGCCCAAGCAGCGGGCTTCGCACCGCAGCATCGCCCCATGGCGTGTGCAGCACGAAATGCAGACCGTCGCCGTGCGCTTCCACATCGGTCGCGGTCACTTCGGCCTGCACGCCGCCGACGCTCACGCGCAGGCATTTCACGTCTTCCGACACGCGTTCGGCCAGACGGCGACCGAATGCGTCGTCCACATTGATCGCGGCAGCCTTCAGTCCGGGCCAGTCGAACAGCCGTGCCTTGGCCTCACCGTAGGCCTGCATGCTGCCGTGGTAGTCCAGATGGTCGCGCGTCAGATTGGTGAAGGCGGCCAGATCGAAGTCCACCCCTTCCACGCGCCCCTGATCCAGCGCATGCGAGGAAACCTCCATCGCCACGTGACTGGCACCCGCCTCGCGGAACCCGGCCAGCAACGCCTGCATGCTCAAGGCATCCGGCGTGGTGCGCTCGCCGCGCTCGATCGAACCGTGCAGGCCGCTGCCCAACGTACCGATCGTAGCCGCACGATGTCCCAGCAGCGTCAACGCCTGCGCCAGCATCTGCACGCACGACGTCTTGCCGTTGGTGCCGGTGACGCCGATCACGGTCATGCCCTCGGAAGGCTGCCCGAAGAAGCGCGCAGCGAGTGACCCGGCCTTGTCTCGCAGACCGTCGATCCAGATCACCGGCGCGTCGATCTCGGGAGCGGCGCGCTCAGGACCCTCGGCGAGAATCACCGAGGCGCCCTGAGCGACGGCCGCAGGGGCAAACGTGATGCCGTGCGCGTGCTGGCCGGCCAGCGCCACGAAGGCGTCGCCGGCGCGCACACGGCGCGAATCGATCTGCAGACCCGTGACCGCGATGTCGCCGTTCGCAGGCGCATCGGCCACACCCGCCAGCAGGTCGTGAAGACGCATGCTCGCCGTCATCGCGCACCCTCCTGTCGCGAGCGACCGCCCTGCATCGCGGCCGCTCCGCCGTGCGACGCATACAACTGCGGCACGTTGTCCGGCGGAATGTCCAGCAGGCGCAGCGCACCCTTCATCACCGAACTGAACACCGGCGCCGCGACCGTCGTGCCGAAGTAGCCACCCTGCGCGCCGCGCACGATGACCACGCCGACCAGACGCGGATTGCTGGCCGGGACCATACCGGCGAACAGCGAGTTGTAGTTCGAATTCGAGTAGCCACCTGCCTCGGCAATGTGCGAGGTGCCGGTCTTGCCGGCAACGGTGTAATTGGCGATGGCCGCGGTACGGTAAGCCGTGCCACCGGGCTCGACCACCGTCTTCAGCATGTTGACCACTTCCTGCGCCACACGCGGACTGAGCACACGCTTGGGCGTGTTGTCCTGACCCTTGACGAAGCTCGGTGCACGCAGCAGCCCGCCATCGGCGAACACGCAGTAGGCCTGCGCCAGCTGCAGCGCGGTCACACTGAAACCGTAACCGTAGCCAATGGTGGCCTGGCGGATCGGCCGCCAGTCGCCGCCGATCGGCAGCAGACCTGCGGATTCGCCCGGAAACCCGCTGCCGGTGCTGGCGCCGAAGCCGAAATCGCGGAACACCTTATACATGGCGTCCGGGGTCAGGCTCAGCGCCATCTTCGCCGCGCCGATGTTGCTGGACCGGGTAATGACCCCGGTGACATCGAGCACACCGTTGTTCTCGTCGTCCTTGATGGTGTGGCCGTACAACTGGATCCAGCCCGGCGAAGTGTCGATCTTGGTGGTCGGCGTCCACTTGCCACTTTCCAGCGCCGCCGCCACGGTGAAGGCCTTGGCGGTGGAACCGGGTTCGACCACGTCGGTCACGGCGCGGTTGCGGCGCTGCGCCGGATTGCTGTTGCCGACGGCATTGGGGTTGTACGACGGCAAATTGACCATCGCCAGCACTTCGCCGGTGCGCGGGTCCATGATGACCATCGAGGCCGAGGAGGCCTTGAACTTCTTCACCGTCTCGTCGAGCTGGCGGTAGGCCAGATACTGGATGCGGCGATCGATGCTCAGGGTCAGGTCGTGTCCCGGCTTGGGCGCGCGCACCATGTCCACGGTCTCGACGGTGTGGCCGAGCCGGTCGCGGATCACGCGCTTGCTGCCCGCCTCGCCGCTGAGCCACTGATCGTAGGCGCGCTCCAGCCCTTCCTGACCGTGATCGTCGATGTTGGTGAACCCGAGCACGTGTGCGGTGACCGCGCCCAGCGGGTAGTAGCGGCGGAACTCGCGCTGCTCGTTCACGCCCGGAATCTTCAGATTCAACACGGCCTGTGCCGCCTCGGGACTCATGCGCCGCTTCAAGTACACAAATTCGCGATTGGCGCGCTGATCCAGGTACTGCTCCAGATCGTCTGCGTCGATGCCCAGGGCGCGCGCCAGTTCCGGCATGCGGTCGGTGTGGTCGAGCACTTCCTGCGGATTGGCCCAGATGGACTCGACCGGCGTCGACACCGCCAGCGGCACGCCATTGCGGTCGAAAATGCTGCCGCGCGAGACCGGAATCGGCACTTCGCGCAGAAAGCGCGCATTGCCCTGCGCCTGATAGAAGCGCTTGTCCACGACCTGCAGCTTCACCGCCTGCGCCAGCAGCCCCAGCGCCGCCAGTGACAACAACGACACCACCAGCGTCATGCGCCGCCGCACGCTCGGCGCGCGTTCGCGCTCGGGCAGCTGCAGTTCCGGTTTGGCGCGGTTGCGGCTCATCGGCGGATCAGACGGGTGTCGGCAGCGGTGGGATTGACCATGCCCATCTTCGAGCGGGCGATGGTCTCGATACGGCTCGGCTCGGCCCAGGTGGCCTTTTCCAGCTCCAGGCGGCCGAACTCGACATTCAAGGCGTCGCGCTGCGACTGCAGCTTGGTCAACTGCACGAACAGCACGCGGTTCTCGTGCCGCGCCCAGACCACCGCGATAGCGCTGATCAGGACCAGCGCCAGCAGGATCGGCAGCAGCAGCACGAGACGGGCCGTCATGGCAGTCGCTCCGCCACACGCAGCACTGCGGAGCGGGCGCGCGGATTCGCTTCCAGCTCGGATGCGGAAGGGAAATGCGCCTTGCCCACCGCGCGCAGTTTCGCCGGCGGCGCCTCGGGCGGCGGCAGGTTGCGGCGACCGGCCGGACGGATGCCCGACTGGCTGCGGATGAACTGCTTGACCACCCGGTCCTCCAGCGAATGGAAACTGATGACCACCAGACGCCCGCCCGGCGTCAGCCGTGCGAGCGCTCCCTCGAGCCCCTGTTCCAGCGCATCCAGTTCGCCGTTGACCCGGATGCGCAATGCCTGGAACGTGCGCGTCGCAGGGTGCTTGCCCTTCTCGCGCCGACCCAGCAGTCGCTCCAGCAACTGCGCCAGTTCGCCGGTTCGGCGGATCGGCTGCGTCTCGCGCTGCGCCACGATGGCGCGCGCGATGCGGCGACTGAACCGCTCCTCGCCGAAGCGCCAGAGCACATCGGCGATCTCCTTTTCATCCGCGCGCGCCAGAAACTCCGCCGCGCTCTCGCCGCTGTCCGGATCCATTCGCATGTCCAGCGGCGCATCGGCCATGAAGCTGAAGCCACGCTCGGCCTCGTCCAGCTGCGGCGAGGACACGCCGATATCGAGCAGGATTCCGTCCAGCCCCTCTTCCGTCGCCGGCCACTGCGCCAGTTCGGCGAAGTTGCCGCGCCGGATGCGGACACGCGCGTCGCCGGCGAAGGCCATCTCGGCCTCGGCGATGGCCTGCGGATCGCGATCCATCAGCAGCAGGTGACCGTCGGACCCCAGGCGCTCGAGGATCGCGCGCGCATGACCGCCTCGACCGAACGTGCCATCGAGATATCGCCCGCTTGCCTTCACGGCGAGTCCCTCCAGTGCCTCCTCGAGCATTACCGGGATGTGCATCAATTGACTTCCCATTGCGCCATCCCGTTTCGTCGTCGTCCGTTCGTTCGTTACCGTTACAACCTCAGTTCCGCCATGTCGTCGCTGATCTGATCCTCGCCGATGGTCTGGCGGATGCGGCTCAGATGCGCCTGCTCACTCCACAACTCGAACTTGGTGTCCATGCCCAGCAACACCGCTTTTTTCTCGATGCCGGCCGAAGCGCGTTGGCTGGCCGGCAACAGAATCCGCGAGGCGCTGTCGGGCTCGACGTGGGCCGCGGCACCGACCAGCTTGCGCTGCAGATCACGATGCACGGCCTTCACGCTGGGCAGCGCATTGACCTGATCGCGCACCCGCTCCCATTCGCTTTGCGGGAAAATCCACAGACAGCCCGCCTCGAACGGGTTGTACGCCACGACCAGACGGTTGCCGCACTCGCGCGCGACCAGATCCCGATACGCAGTCGGGATGGCCAGGCGGCCCTTGTCGTCGACGGTAATGGCGGTTTCGCCTTGGAACATGGCTAGGGACTTCCACGAATTCCCACGAATTCACACTGGAACCCACAATAGTCTCAGCCCCTGAGACTGTCAAGGAATTTTTGCTTGCAGATCAAGGACAAAGACAACGGTTGCTGAATTTTTATGCAGTTTCTCAGGAACTGCTTTGATGCCCTTGAAATCGGTAACTTTTTTGTGCGATTCGAGCAAACGGACGGAAGACTTTCCCCACTTCGCCGATCACCACCCGCATCCACCGATGCAAAAACGCCCTCCCCGCACGGGGAGGGCGTCGGGCAGCATCACTGCCGCCATGGATAAGATGGAGCCGGCCTGTAAGCCGGGTTCTGTACGCCTTGCGGCGCGACAGTCATTCCTCTCGGCCTGGCGTCACCGCCAGGCTCCAGCAACCTACCCGGGAACAACGCGGGCCGCGTTATCGTTCCCCTATTCGGTCTTGCTCCGGGTGGGGTTTACCGTGCCACGCGGCGTTGTCCCCGCGCGCGGTGCGCTCTTACCGCACCGTTTCACCCTTACCTGATCCCCTTGCGGGGCCATCGGCGGTCTGCTCTCTGTTGCACTGGCCGTCAGCTCGCGCTGCCCAGGCGTTACCTGGCACCCTGCCCTATGGAGCCCGGACTTTCCTCGACGCACGCAAGGCGCGACGCGACTGTCCGGCCGACTCCGACGCCAGTGTACTTCATCCGTCGGCGAGCGCGGGGGCAGGCGACGAAGTTTCTTCCGCCGACTCAACGCGATTGCGCCCGTTGCGCTTGGCCCGGTATAGCGCCTCGTCAGCCCGGCGCAGGGCCTCGTCCAGCGTGGGTGCCGCGCCGGGACCGAGCGCGGCCACGCCGATCGAGACGGTCACGCGCAGATCCGGTGCTTCGTCCGGCGCGGCCATGGCCGCCACCTCTTTGCGCAACCGCTCGGCCATCTTCACGGCGCCGTCGCGCGTGGTGGCCGGCAATGCCAGGGCGAACTCCTCGCCACCGATGCGACCGGCAATATCGCCGCTGCGCAGCACGCCGTGCAGGTGTGCGCCCAGACGCGTCAGCACCACGTCGCCGACCGCGTGGCCGTACCGGTCGTTGATCGACTTGAAGTGATCGACGTCGAGCATGAGCACGGCGACTTCGGTCGTCGACACCGGCGCATCGCGCACGGCGGCGACTCGCGCCTGGAACTCGCGGCGGTTGCACAGGCCGGTAAGTACGTCGCGCGTAGCCAGATCCTGCAGCTGACGGGCATAGCGCACGATGCGCCGGATCATCGGCCGGAAGATGCCCAACGCCTCGAACAGCAGCACCAGCAGAACAACACCCAGAATGATGTGCTGCAAGATTTCCATGCGCTGTAGATGCACCTCGCCGGCCCGCACATGAACGGAAGCAACCGCTTCCAGTCCGTCGGGCAGGCGCTTGCGGGCCAGCGCGCGCAAGGCGCGCAGGGACTCGGCGAACTGCGGATCGCCGGGCACACCGCCATCGATGCGCTGGGCAAGGCCGATGAAGCGCTCGATGTTCTGCCCGAGTCCGTCTCGATACAGCGCCAGCGCGCGCGGCTTGCCGTAGGCGATGAAGGACGACTCGCCTTCATCGCGGGACAGGATGCGGTATTCCTTCTCGAAACGGACAAGACTGGCATGCAGCACGGCATGCGCCTGCGCCGAGCCGTCCGCATACTCATCGGCCATCTGCGCAATGCGTTCGCTCAGGACGATCTGGCGCGTGCTCATCGCGGCCACGGCCGCCGAGCCGTCGTCCTCGCGCAGGACGCGGCCGAGAATCAGGTGGGAAAACACCGTGCATACGGCGATCAGGCCGAGCGCGACGATGTAGCGATAGGTCAGGGCACGGCTGGATAATCCGGTCATGGGCACGCGAGGGTCGGAAGGAACATAACCGGGCGCCCATGCGCGACGGAAAACCCGGCGCATGCCGTCAGGCGTCCACGCCGACGTTTCACCCACGAATCGGGAACGCCAAGTTCGCGCTCCGCGCCGGCTCGCGTCCTGACCTTGCCGGCAAGCGCTCGATCTTAGCGCTCCATCTCCAAGAACGGCACCCCGGCTCAGTCGCCGTAGAGCGCCTTGCGCGATGCGCCGCTGATGGAAGCCGCCAACTTGGCCGCCTTCGACGGCGGCAGTTCCTCGCGCAGAAGGGCGAACAAACGCCGCCCCTCGGCCAACTGCGCCTCGGCAGCATCGGCGCAACCGGCCACCAGCAGCACGCATTCGCCGCGCTGCTGATCGGCATCGGACGCCACGCGCTCGGCCAGCTCGGCCAGCGGCTGGCCGAGCACGGTCTCGAACAACTTGGTCAACTCGCGCGCCAGCACCGCCTCGCGCGCCTCGCCGAAAGCATCGCGCATGTCGGCCAGGGCCTCGGCCACCCGGTGCGGCGACTCATAGAAGATCAGCGTGCGCGTTTCGCTCGCCAGTTCCGCCAGGCGCGTTCTGCGCGCACCGCGCTTGGCTGGCAGGAATCCCTCGAACACAAAACGGTCGCTGGGCAGACCCGCGGCGGAAAGTGCCGCGATCGCCGCGCACGCGCCGGGCACAGGGGACACACGGATGCCCGCTGCCCGTGCGGCGCGGACCAGGCGATAGCCCGGATCGCTGACCAGGGGCGTACCGGCGTCGGAGATCAGAGCGACGTCCTCGCCCTGCAGCAGACGCTCGACCAGTGCCTGCGCGATGCCATCCTCGTTGTGCTCGTGCAACGCCTTCAATGGCGTGTCGACGCCCAGGTGTGTCATCAGCGGCTTACTGTGGCGGGTGTCCTCGGCCGCGATCAGTGCCACCGAGCGCAGGACCTCCACGGCGCGCGCGGAAATGTCCTCCCGATTGCCGATGGGCGTGGCGACGACATGCAGGGTACCGGGCGTGGCTTGATCCATGTTCAAGACTGAGTACGAAGTCATCCGCTATGATCGCTCAAATCGCTGTGCAATGAATTTTCGAGGAACACGCATGCGCATGATCCGTGCCCTGGGCCTGCTCGGCCTTCTGACGCTCGCCGGCTGTGCCACGGTCAACGGCCCGACCGCGCAGCAGCAAGCGCAATCCGCGCAGGTGACGCGCCTGGAACACCAGGGGCAGTACGCACAGGCCGCGCAGGCCTATATGCAGCTGGCCACGCAGAATGCCGGTTCCGGCAGCTATTTCCGCCTGCGCGCCGCCGAAGACTGGCGCCAGGAAGGCGACCTGAACAAGGTCGAGCGCGCCCTGTCCGGTATCGACCGGCGTCAGCTGTCTGCCACCGACCGTCACCGCTACGACCTGCTGCAGGCGCAATTGGCCTTGAACAACGGCGACACGGCGCGCGCGCTGGCGCTGACATCCGCGCCGGTCGGCCAGCTGTCCCCGGCGTTGCAGCAGCGCACACTCGAACTACGCGCGCAGGCCTTGGCGGCAGCCGGCCAGCCCTATCAGGCTGCCCGCATCCGGGTGCGGATGGACAACCAGCTGCAGGGACTGGACCAGGCCCAGAACGAACGCGACATCGTGCAGTTGCTGGGCCGCCTCGGCCCCGGCGAACTCAAGCAGCGCCGCGACACACTGGCCGACGGCAACCCGATGCAGCCCTGGATCGACCGCGCCCTGAACCAGCTCGGCGCCGGCATGTCCAACAGTGCGCTGGACGCAAACCAGCCGGTCGGTACCGTGATGCCGGGCCAGCCGCTGGGCCAGGGCTACCACAACCCCGGCAAGGTCGCGCTGCTGCTGCCGCTGACGGGCTCCCTGGCGCGCGCCGCGACCCTGATCCGCGAAGGCTTCTTCACCGCCTACTTCAATGACAGCGTGGGCGGCGCGCATCGTCCGCAGGTCAAGGTCTACGACAGCGGCGGCACGCCGGCGCAGTCGCTGGCCGCGTACCAGCAGGCCGTGCAGGACGGCGCGAATCAGGTCATCGGTCCGCTGACGCGCGAGGACGTGGCCGCGGTCATCGGCCAGAACACGCTGCCGGTACCGGTGCTGGCCCTGAACCATCCCGACACGGACCAGGTGCCCCCGCCGGGCGTCAACGAATTCGGCCTGCTGCCGGAGACCGAGGGCGCCAGCGTCGCCGACCACATGCTGGCGCAGGGCCTCAAGCGCGCCTATCTGGTCGTCTCCACCGAAGATTTCGCCCAGCGCGCCGGCAAGGCATTCACCCGCGAATTCACCTCGCACGGTGGCGAAATCGCCGGACAGCTCTCGCTCGACCCCCAGACCATCAACGTCGGCTCGCAGATCCAGACCATCGCGCCACCGCCCGCGCCATCCAAGGCCAGCACCGACAAGGACATCGCCGACGCCTACAACCAGCGCGTCGCCAAGCTGGAAGACGGCAGCGGCATCTTCCTCAGCATGCGTCCGGAGCAGGCGCGTCTGGTCATGCCGCAGCTGCGCCTGGCGCAATTGCGGCAGCCGGTGTTCGCGACCTCGCACGTCTACGGCGGCTACGACAACCCGGATGCCGACCGCGATCTCGACGGCGTGAGCTTCTGCGACGCGCCGTGGCTGTTCGACGCCCAGCCCGGCCTGCCCTCGCGCAGCAGCATCGCCAACCTGCTGCCGGCCACTACCGGCACCGGCGCTCGCCTGTTCGCGTTCGGCATGGACGCCTGGTCGCTGACGCCCTACCTCGGTTTCCTGCGCACGCACCCCGGCAGCTACGTACCGGGCGCCACCGGTCAGCTGGTCGAAGACGATTTCGGCCGCATCCAGCGTGTGCTGACCTGGGCGCGCTTCCGCAACGGCCTGGCCCACCCGCTCTCCGGCAGTCTGGACGTCGGCTCGCCGACCGATCCGACGACGGCCAACGCCGCGCCGGCCGCTGTCGGCAACTGATGCGCGCCACCGGCGACGCGTTCGAGGATCGCGCGCTGGCGCACCTCGAACGCGCCGGCCTGAAAGTCGTCGCGCGCAACTTCCGCACCCGGTTCGGCGAGCTGGACCTGATCATGCGCGACGGCGCGACACTGGTCTTCGTCGAGGTCCGCTACCGCCGCAATCGCGGCTACGGCGGCGCGGCGATGTCGGTCACGGCGCGCAAGCGCGAGCGCCTAGTGCTCGCCGCGGAAGGCTATCTCGCCGCGCATCCCGAGCACGCCGCACGCGACTGCCGTTTCGACGTGATCGCCTTCGAGGGCGATGCCGAACACCCCGACACGGCCTGGCATCGCGCCGCCTTCGACGCCGAGGCGTGAAATGGCCTTGAACGACACCTTCCTGAACGAACTCCGCGCGGCGCTGGGCGACGAACACGTACGCACCGACCCCGCCGAGCGCCTGACCTACGGCTACGACAACTCGCGCCGCCAGGCCATGCCCGACGCCGTGGTCTTCGCCGACAGCCACGATCAGGCCGTCGCACTGGTGCGCCTGTGCCGCGCGCATCGCGTGCCGCTGATCGCGCGCGGTCGCGGCACCAACACCACCGGCGCGACCGTGCCGGTCGCCGGCGGTGTCGTGGTCAGCTTCGAGCGCATGAACCGCATCCTGCGCATCGACCCGGACAACCGCCTGGCCGTGGTCGAGCCCGGCGTACTCAACGGCGACCTGCAGAAAGCGCTGGCGCCGCACGGTTTCTTCTGGCCGCCCGATCCGACCTCGTCGCCGTTCTGCTCCATCGGCGGCAACCTCGCCTGCAACGCCGCCGGACCGCGCACGGTGAAGTACGGCAGCCCGCGCGAGAACACATTGGGACTGCGCGCCGTGGCCGGTACCGGCGAAGCCTTCCGCTGCGGCGTGCAAACCAGCAAGGGCGCGACCGGCTACGACCTCACGCGCCTGCTGATCGGCTCCGAGGGCACGCTGGCGCTGATCACCGAAGCCACGCTGAAACTGACGCCGAAACCCTCCGCCCTGCGCACGCTGCGCGCGACCTACGCCGACGTCGCCAGCGCCGCGCGCGCAGTGGCGCGGATCATGGCGCAGCCGGTCACGCCCTGCGCGCTGGAATTCATGGACGGCACCGCGCTGAAGCTGGCGCGCGACCATGCCGGCGACAGCGTGCCCGACGCTGGCGCGCTGCTGATGATCGAGGTCGACGGCGAACCCGACGCGCTTCCCGGCGCGGTCGAGGCCATTTCGCGCGCCGCCCGCGGCGATGGCCTGCTCGACCTGCATGCCGCGGCCGATGCCGACGAAGCGAAGACGCTCTGGGCCGCGCGCAAGGCGCTGTCGCCCGCGCAACGCAAGCTGTCGCCGAACAAGATCAACGAAGACGTGGTGGTGCCGGTCAGCCGCCTGCCCGAACTGGTCGCCGCCATCGAGGCGCTGGCGCGTGAGCACGATCTGCCCATCGTCAGCTTCGGTCACGCCGGGAACGGCAATCTGCACGTCAACCTGCTGCCGCGCGACGACGCCGAAATGAAACGCGCCGAGCCATGCCTGCGCAAACTGTTCGAAACCGTTGTCGCCCTCGACGGCACCCTGTCCGGCGAACACGGCATCGGTCTGGCCAAGCGCGACTTCATGCCGATGGCGCTCGGCGCGGAAACACTCGAACTGATGCGCGGCATCAAGCACAGCTTCGACCCGGACGGCATCATGAACCCGGGCAAGCTGCTGCCGTAAGCCACAGCCTGAGTCGGGACTGAAGACTCAAAGCACTGCTTCCGTAACCCCACCGGGCCGTCATCCCGGCGAAAGCAGTGACCTAGCGTCTGTTTGCTAGCCGTAAGACACTGGATCCCGGCTTTCGCCGGGATGAGGTACGGACGAACCTGCATCGGCGCCTCCCCGCTGCGCTTCGATCGGCTGTACGCTGAACCGAAATGCATCGTTCTCGAACAATCATGGCCGAAGACCTGCAAAAACCTGCTTCGTCCTCCTTCGAGGCATTGCTGCAAGAGATTCGCGGCTGCCGCCTGTGCGCCGCGCATTTGCCGATGGGTCCGCGCCCCGTACTTCAAGCGGCAGCGGACGCACGCCTGCTGATCGTCGGTCAGGCGCCGGGGCGGCGCGTGCACGAGAGCGGCGTACCGTTCGACGATCCCAGCGGCGAGCGCCTGCGCGATTGGCTCGGCGTCGACCGCGACACCTTTTACGACCCGAATCGCATCGCCATCGTGCCGATGGGCTTCTGCTATCCCGGTACCGGCTCCGGCGGCGATCTGCCGCCGCGCCCGGAATGCGCGCCGACCTGGCATCCGCGCGTGCTGCCGCTCCTGGGTGCAGTGCGTCTGACTCTCGTCATCGGCCAGTACGCGCAGGCGGCCGTGCTCGGTGATGCGCGCGGCGCGAATCTGACCGCCACTGTGCAGGACTGGCGCACGCACCTCGAACACGGCCGTCTGCCGTTACCGCATCCCAGTCCGCGCAACAACCGCTGGCTCAAGCGCAACGTCTGGTTCGCGGAAGAGCTGCTACCGGCGCTGCGCGAACGCGTCGCCGACGCGCTGGCCTGACCGGCCCTCTGCTTGCCGTTTTCGCGGACATTCCTCTACTCTGCGAAGGTTTGATGGCCATGGGGCGGTTCCCGCGGCCGCTATGCGGGGGACGCCCACCATGCTCAAGTTTCGCCTGACCGTCATGAACTTCCTGCAGTTCTATATCTGGGGAGCATGGCTGCTGACCATCGGTGCCTGGTGGTTCCAGACGCGGCACTGGTCGGGCACGAGCTTCGGCGCGATCTTCTCGACCATGGGCATCGCTTCGCTGTTCATGCCTTCGCTCGCCGGCATCATCGCCGACAAGTGGATCAACGCCGAACGCCTCTACGGCATCCTGCAGATCCTGGGCGCGGTGGTGCTGTTCTGCGTGCCGTTCGTGCATGACCCGGAGCTGATGTTCTGGGTGATGCTCGTGAACATGATCTTCTACATGCCGACCATCTCGCTTTCCATCGCGGTGGCGTACAACGCGCTCAAGAGCGAAGGCCACGACGTGGTGAAGACGTTCCCGCCAATCCGCGTGTGGGGCACCATCGGTTTCATCGCCGCGACCTGGACGGTAAGCCTGATGCACTTCGAGACCTCGCCGCTGCAGTTCCGCATCGCCGCGGCCGCCTCGCTGCTGCTGGGCCTGTACGCGTTCACCCTGCCCAAGTGCCCGCCCAAGCTGAATGCCGCGCAGAGCGTGTCGCTGGCCGACCGCCTGGGCCTGACCTCGTTCGTGCTGTTCAAGAACAAGAACATGGCGGTGTTCCTGATCTTCGCCATGCTGCTTGGCGCGGCGCTGCAGCTGACCAACGCCTACGGCGACACCTTCCTGCACGACTTCAACAAGCTCGCGCCGTACAAGGACATGGCGCCACTGGACTGGCACACCTTCTTCGCCTCGCTGAACTGGCACTCGTTCTCCGAGCTGGCCACGCGTCTGGCGGTGGCGCATCCGGCGATCATCATCTCGATCTCGCAGTTCTCGGAAACCGCGTTCATCCTGACCATCCCGTTCTTCCTCAAGCGCTTCGGCATCAAGGCAGTGATGACCATGAGCATGCTGGCCTGGGTGCTGCGCTTCGGCCTGTTCGGGCTGGGCAATCCGGGCGGCGGTCTGTGGATGATCGTGCTGTCGTGCATCATCTACGGCATGGCGTTCGACTTCTTCAACATCTCCGGCTCACTGTTCGTCGAGAGCCAGGCCGACCCGAAGATCCGCGCCAGCGCGCAGGGCCTGTTCATGTTCATGACCAACGGCGTCGGCGCGGTGCTCGGCAGCCTGATCGCAGGCTGGGCCATCGACACCTTCTTCACCGACCACACCTGCAACGACGCCGTCGCCGTGTGCAAGGACTGGCCGGGCATCTGGATGGCCTTTGCCGGCTACGCGCTGATCATGGCGCTGCTGTTCATTCCCCTGTTCAAGCACAAGCACGTGCGCGACGAGAACCGCCTGCCGAAGCAGCCCGCCAGCGAGGCCTGATCCGCCATGGCAACGCAGGTCATCGTCGTCGGTAGCTACAACCAGGATCACGTCTGGCAGGTGGACCGTTTCCCGCAGCCCGGCGAGACCCGGCGCGGCAGCGGCTTCCGTACCGGTCCGGGCGGCAAGGGGTTCAACCAGGCCGTGGCCTGCGCGCGCCAGGACGTGGCGACGGTCTTCATCGGCGCGCGCGGCAAGGATGCGCTGGGTGAAGGCGCCGCCACGCTGGCCGAGAGCGAAGGCCTGATGGGCTGCTGGCAAGTGCGCGAGGACGTGCCGACCGGCACCGCCGCGATCCTGGTCGAGGCCAGCGGGCAGAACCAGATCATCGTCGACCTGGCCGCCAATGAACGGCTCGATCCGGATTTCCTGCGCGCGCAGTCGACTCGGTTCGCCGATGCACGCGTACTGCTGGTGCAGCTGGAGAACAACCTCGACGCGACGCGCGCAGCGCTGGAACTCGGTGGCGAACACAACCTCACCTGCGTGCTCAATCCCGCGCCGGTGCATCCCGATCTCGATGCCGGTCTGCTCGGTCTGGTCGACGTGCTGACGCCCAACGAAAGCGAATTCGCGCAACTCTGCGCCCGTTTCCTCGACGCCGAGGTCGCTACCGACGATGTCGCCAGCCTCGACGACGAACGCCTGCACACTCTGTGCCGCCGGCTATGCAACGGCAGTGTCGTCGTCACCCTCGGTCGCCATGGCAGCTTCGTCTCGCATGGCGCCGCCCGCCGCGGCGACGAGGCCGACTGCTATCGCGTCGCGGCCGAGACTGTAACGCCGGTCGACACCACCGGCGCCGGTGACGCCTTCTGCGGCGCGCTGGTCGCTGGTCTCGCCTGCACGGATAGCGCGCGCTTCGCCGATGCCGTGCGCCAGGCAGGCCGTGTCGCCGCCATGTCCACGGAACGCGCCGGCGCCGCCGTCGCCATGCCGCGACGGGACGAAGTCGCCGCGCGGTTCCGTTGAAGATCTGCACGACCCTGACCGTTCCCGAACACGCGAAGCGCTGCGCACGGTGAACACCAACTCCGCAGCCCCGGACCTTTTTCCCGTTCACGCCACGATGCGGGCGTCCATCCGTGCCGAGTTGCGGTCGATCCGGCCGTTGGACGCGATGGAGAACAATCACTTGACCGACGCGTTGGCGTGGGTCGAATCCGGTGCCGAGCTATGCCGCCTCGCCAAGCCGGCCACGCCGCCCAAGCATCTGGTCGCCTACTTCGCCGTCGTCGATGACGGGCACATCCTGCTGGTCGATCACCGGAACGCGCAACGCTGGCTGCCGACGGGTGGTCACGTCGAACCCGGCGAGCACCCTAGACAGACCGTGGCACGTGAACTCAAGGAAGAACTGGGCCTCGCCCCCGGTCATCCCATCGCAGCGCCGTTGATGGTCACCTGCACGACGACCGTCGGCCTCACCGCCGGCCACGTCGACGTGTCGCTCTGGTACGTGGTCCACGCCGACCGGACCCAGCCCATCGTCTTCGACGAGGGTGAATTTCTGGCAGCCCGCTGGTTCGTCTTCGATCAGGTGCCCTTCGCCCGTAGCGACCCGCACCTACGTCGCTTTATCGCCAAACTGGGCACGGATCATCCCTGATGAACGCACGGCCACAAGCGTTTCCGATGATCGGAAAGCCTCTGAAGTCGAACGGGCCGCGTGCCGAACAGCCGTCTCACGAACACAACCGGCACCGAGAGAGACTGGCCAGTTCTTTGCCAAACCTTTACAAACGATAATGCTTCTCAATAATATTCGAGTTTTCCTCGGGAAGCCCTCTCATGCGCCACTGGCTGCGACGCCTGCACTTGTGGTTCGGCCTCAGCGTCGGACTGGTCTTCGCCCTGATCGCCTTGTCCGGCACCGCACTGGTCTACGAGCACCCGCTGCAGGCCTGGCTGTATCCGCAGTTGCAGGCGCACGACGCACGCGTGCCCGACACGGCGCGGCAGGCACGCATCCTCGACAAGCTGACCGCCGGCGGCGCGCAGCGCACCGGCCTGCGTGCGATCGGCCTGCCCTCGGCCGACGCGCCGTACTGGCAGCTGATGACGACCGACGGCACACGCACCTACCTCGATCCGCAGGGCGACAAGGTGATCCTGACCCGCCAGCGCGGCAGCGATGTCCTCGGCCTGTTGCACCGCTTCCATGCGCGTTTGCTGGCCGGATCGACGGGCAATCTGCTGGTACGCATCCTCGGTTTCTGCGCGCTGTTCCTGCTGGTCTCCGGCATCGTGCTGTGGTGGCCGCGCAAGGGGTATGTCCGCCAGAGCCTGCGTCCGTACACGCAACCGCCGACGCGGCGCTGGGTCAGCTGGCACCGCAGCATCGGCGTGCTGACGTTGCCGCTGTTGCTGGTTATCACGGTCACGGGCACGTGGCTGACGTTCCGTGGCGAACGCCCACGCGCGCCGCAGAGCGCAACGCCCGCAAAACGCGCGCCGGCAGCGTCGATGGCACCGATCACCATCGACTGGGCATCGGTGCTTGAGCGCACGCGAGCGGCGGCGCCGGACGCCACACTGTCGATGGTGAGCCTGCCCGCACGCGGCCGCTCCATCGTCGACGTACGCGCCATCCAGCCCGGCAAGGGCCGAATCACGCTGCAGGTCGACGCCGCGTCGGCACAGCCGGCGCGGCTACAAGTCCGCCCGCGCAACCGCGGCGGGCGCAGCGTGATGCGCGTCGTGCATGGGCTGCACGCCGGCCGCATCGGCGGCACATGGTGGGAAGTGCTAACCGCCCTGTCGGGCCTGCTGCCGCCGTTCTTCGTCGTCACCGGCTTCCTGTTCTGGTGGACGCGCCGCAAGCTTCGAGCCGGAGGGCGTGCGGCAAGCTGAATCGCCCCATGTCGTGCACGCTCGCATCGCTCGGCATACACGATCGATGCCGATATTGGCCCAGGCATCGATGCATGCGTGACGCTGGTCGGGCGCTCATCGCGCCAAGGCGGACGCTTGAACCACCGAACGCCGGACCTGTCATCGCCGACTGCCGTACAATACGCGCCATGCGCATCGGTCCCCACGTCATCGACCCGCCGGTGGTGCTGGCCCCGATGGCCGGCGTCACCGACAAGCCGTTCCGGCTCCTGTGCAAGCGCATGGGGGCCGGCTTGGCCGTGTCCGAGATGACCACCGCCGACCCGCGCCTGTGGCACACCACCAAGTCGCGCAAACGCATGGACCACGACGGCGAGCCGGACCCCATCGCCGTGCAGATCGCCGGCTACGACCCGCAGATGCTGGCCGAGGCCGCGCGCTTCAACGTCGACCACGGCGCGCAGATCATCGACATCAACATGGGCTGCCCGGCGAAGAAGGTGTGCAACGTGTGGTCCGGCTCCGCGCTGCTGCAGGACGAGCCGCTGGTCGCGCGCATCTGCCGCTCCGTGGTCGAGGCGGTCGATGTGCCGGTGACACTGAAGATCCGCACCGGCTGGAACCGCGAGAACAAGAATGCGTTGACCATCGCCCGTATCGCCGAGGACGCCGGCATCGCCGCGCTGGCCGTGCATGGCCGCACCCGCGCCGACAAGTACCAGGGCGAGGCCGAATACGAGACCATCGCCGCGGTGAAGCGGGCCATCTCGATTCCACTGTTCGCCAATGGCGACGTCACCTCGCCGGAACGCGCCCGGCACGTGCTCGACGTCACCGGCGCGGACGCCGTGATGGTCGGACGCGGTGCACAAGGCCGACCGTGGATCTTCCGCGAGATCGCACACTATCTGGCCACCGGCGAAAAGCTTCCCGAGCCAACGCCGGACGAAGTCTGCGCGATCCTGTGCGAACACCTCGAACACCTGCACGCTTTCTACGGCGAGCACCAGGGCGTGCGCATCGCGCGCAAGCATCTGGGCTGGTACGCCAAGGACCGTCCCGAGAACGCGGCCTTCCGCGCCGTGGTCAATCGCGCCGAATCCGCCGCCGAGCAGCTGCGCCTGACCCGCGACTACTTCGCCCGTCTCGCCGACGACGCAGCACTGGCGGCCTGAACTCGCGCTGCGCCGGCTAGCTGGCGTAGCGCAACTCGTGGATGCGCATCGCCATGCCATCCGCCACCTCCCGATGCCCTGAAGCCGGTCGCACATCGCGCTAAGCTGGGCCAGCGCATCGCGTGCGCGATGCGCTGGATATCGACACTGGGAGTCCCGGATGACCATGCGTACGCCGCGCACGATCCTGCTTTGTCTTTGCACGCTGTTGCTCACCCCCCTCGCGTTCGCACAGAACGCACCCGCCGCAAGTGCACCCGCCGACGCTGCCACTGCCGTCGCGCCGGCGCGGACGCTGACCATCGGCGTGAAGGTCGCGCCGCCCTTCGTGATCCGGGACGGCGACCACTATCGCGGTCTGGCCATCGACCTGTGGGAAGAAGTCGCCGCCGACCACGGCTGGAAATTCCAATACAAGTCCTACGACCTGGAAGGTCTGCTCAATGCTGTGCAGCGCCACCAGGTCGACGTCGGTCTGGGCGCAATCACCGCGACGGCACAGCGCGAGCAGCGCATGGACTTCGCCCACCCGATCACCAGCTCCGGCCTCGGCATCGCCGTGCGCAACCAGAGCGGATCGGGCTGGCTGGCGGTGGCACAGGCACTGGTGTCGCCGGCCTTCCTCAGCGTCATCGGCACCCTGATCGTGCTGCTGCTCGCCGTCGGCCTCCTGGTCTGGAGCCTGGAGCACAAGCACAACCCGGAACAGTTCGGCGGCACGCGCGCCCAAGGCATTTTTTCCGGTTTCTGGTGGGCCATGGTGACCATGACTACCGTCGGCTACGGCGACACCGCGCCGCGTACGGTGCCCGGCCGCCTGCTCGGCATGGTGTGGATGCTGGCGGCCCTGATGGTGGTGTCCTTCTTCACCGCCTCGATCACCAGCGCACTGACCGTGGGCCAGCTCAGCAACCGCATCCGCACCGCCGATGACCTGAGCCATGTCCGCGTGGCCAGCATCGCCGGCAGCACCAGCGGGCAATGGCTGCAACGCAACCAGGACAGCTTCGTGCATGCCGACTCGTTGGACGATGCACTGGAACGCCTCGCTGCCGGAAAGGTCGATGCGGTGGTCTACGACGCACCGCTGCTGCGCTGGCAGATCAACCAGCAATTCAGCGGCCTGCGCGTATTGCCGCTGCGTCTGGAGCGACAGGACTACGCGTTCGCCCTGCCGGACAACAGCCCGCTGCGCGAGCAGATCGACACCTCGCTGCTGCAGCGAATCAACGCACCGGACTGGAACCAGCGCCTGAAGAAATACTTCGGTCCGGACCGTCCCTAAGCGCCCGCTCAACGTGTCGGCATGATTGCCGGCGGCATGGCCGACACGCTGAGCAACCGCCCGCGTGCGCGTCGCACCACCGCGCCGGCGACCGGCTGCAGCCGACCGTCACGCTCGGCCCACAGCCCGACCAGCCAGCCATCGTCGGTGCGCCAACCCCGATGGCCGTGGCCGATCCGGCCGAGCAACCGCTGCCCGTTCACGCGCACGTAGAAATACGTCGCCTCGTCGCAGAACCGGTTCCACGCCAGATCCTGACCGAATGGCAAGCGGTTCGTGCCGGCCTCGGGATGCGCCGCCGCGGTTCGCCGAGCCATGCGCAGCATGCGTTGCATGACAACCTTCTCGATCTTCGGCACCGGCAACTGACCCGCCTGTGGGCTGCGGTCGTAGCGCGCAGCGAGACGCGCAACCGCCTTCCGATAGGGTCCGCAGTCGCGGACCGCACAGCGCAGCGCGTCGACGTGCAGCGCATGATCGAACCGCAGGCGCACGCGCTGCGGACTGGCCCAACGCTGACCGGCCCACCACTGCGTGGAAACATCCACGGTGTCCGCATCCACGCGCCGCTGCAGCATCACATAGGTGTCATGCCCCGCACGCACGAGCGTGATGCGCTCGCCGGCGCCGATGCAAGGGGCCTGGTCCAGCATCGGCGCGGGCAAGACATGCGCCACACCGTCTGCATCGACGCGGAACCATGCCCGGTACGCGCAATCCGCCGAGCCCTGCACGCTCTCCACGGCGCCGATGCGTGCGGAGGCCAGCCAGTGCAGCGTCAGATTCGGGCTACCGGAAGCCCACTGCCTCACCTGCTCCGTCAAGGCCGGCGTCGGATGCACCTGCAAGGACCGGAACACGCCTTCGGGCGAAGGCACTGCCGCCGGATTGTCGCCGGCCACGACACGTGCCGTATGCACGGATGCATCCGAGGCTCGCCAGACCGACGCAAGATCCACATCCACCGACACGTCCGCCGCACGCAGAACCCGCACCAGAGCAGTCAGCGGTTCATCCAGCCCAGCCCCGAGTCCTCTTCGGCTCAGCAACTCGTCCATGCGTGCGCGTTCGAGCGCCCAGGCCCGCTTGCGCACCTCGCGCCCGGAAAAGCCGTAGCGCATCGCTGTCCACAGCGCATCATCGCGATCGGCCCGCCACACGCTCGCGTCCCGTGCAGCCCCAGCGTCTACGTGGGTGCGCTCCAGATCCTGGATTGCCATCTCCATACGCTGCAACGCCGGGCTTTCGCAGAACATCCGCTGCACCGGCAGCGTCCGCCCGGTACACGACCCCTGCGCCGCCCGAGCCGGACCGATCAGGCCTGCCAGAAGGGCCAACATCAGCACACCCTTGTATTTCATCGACTTGCTCCACGCTTCGCACATGCCCAGACTCAGGGCGACGAACGGCGTCCGTCGGGCGCACCGCGGCCCGCATGCGGCGCAGGTTCGGGCGGTTTGCGGGCATGCGACGCCGCAGCGCACGATGCAATCGCGAAGCAGCGGTTGTATCATGGCGCCTTTCGTTTATCTCTTTATCCGCAAGGAAGGATATAGGCCTCGATGAGCAGCTACCTCTTCACCTCCGAGTCGGTCTCCGAGGGACACCCGGACAAGATCGCCGACCAGATCTCCGACGCCGTGCTGGACGCCATCCTGGCCCAGGATCCGCGCGCCCGCGTGGCCTGCGAGACCATGGTCAAGACCGGTGTCGCCATTGTTTCCGGCGAAATCACCACCGACGCCTGGGTCGACATCGAAGATCTGACCCGCAAGGTCATCCTCGACATCGGCTACGACTCGTCCGAAGTCGGCTTCGACGGCGCCACCTGCGGCGTGCTGAACCTGATCGGCAAGCAGTCGCCCGACATCAATCGCGGCGTCGACCGCAAGAAGCCCGAGGAACAAGGCGCCGGCGACCAGGGCCTGATGTTCGGCTACGCCTGCAACGAGACCCGCGAGCTGATGCCGGCTCCGATCTACTATTCGCACCGCCTCGTCGAGCAGCAAGCCAAGGTTCGCAAGCAAAGGAACAGCCCGCTGCCGTGGCTGCGTCCGGACGCCAAGAGCCAGGTCACCCTGCGCTACGACGACGGCAAGATCGCCGGCATCGACGCCGTGGTGCTGTCCACGCAGCACGATCCGGGCATCAAGCACAAGGAAATCCTCGACGGCGTCTACGAGCACATCCTGAAGCCGGTGCTGCCGGCCGCGTGGCTGAAGACGCTGACCAAGTCGAAAATGCACATCAACCCGACCGGCAAGTTCGTCATCGGCGGTCCCGTCGGCGACTGCGGCCTGACTGGCCGCAAGATCATCGTCGACACCTATGGCGGCATGGCCCGCCACGGCGGTGGCGCGTTCTCCGGCAAGGACCCGTCGAAGGTGGACCGCTCGGCCGCCTATGCCGCGCGCTACGTAGCCAAGAACATCGTCGCCGCCGGCATCGCCGACAAGTGCGAGGTGCAGGTCAGCTACGCCATCGGCGTGGCCCGCCCGACCTCCATTTCCGTCACCACCTTCGGCACCGGCAAGATCCCGGACGAGAAGATCGAGGCCCTGATCGCGCAGCACTTCGACCTGCGTCCGTACGGCATCATCCAGATGCTGGATCTGATCCATCCCATGTACCAGCGCACCGCCAGCTACGGCCACTTCGGCCGCAAACCGGTGACGAAGGCGCATTACAGCTACGAGACCCTCGAGAACGGCCGCAAGACGCAGCACAAGACCGACGCGTTCGAGGCGTTCCCGTGGGAGAAGACGGATCGTGCGGAAGAACTGCGCAAGGCGGCCAAACTCAAGTAACGTCGCGTCGAACACACGGTAGTATCGAAAATGGGCGGCTCCAGGCCGCCCGTTTTTTTATGCCGATTCCGTCCACAGGCCACGCGAAACCTTTCGCGCTGCGGCTTCCGCGGAATCGAGGCGTGCCGCAGTCAGGGTTCCTCGGATGCGATCAGCGCCACCTCGCCGTAGGAGTCCATGACGCGCTGATGTTCGGCAGATTGCTTGTAGTCCCGGAAATGTACCGGATCGCAGGCATCAAGCGAATAGTCACAGCGTCCCTGGATCAGCATCGCTGTCATCGCCCTGAGCAGGGGCACCTCCGGGAGCTTCTCTTCTACAAACAGGAACTGCCCCGCCTGGTTGATCTCCAGGAAATACATGTCGCCCTGCTGATCGACAACCAGATCGGCACAGCCGATCACGATCCCTAGCTTCTTCATGAGCCTACGGATGTGATCTTCCCATGTTGCCGGCAACTGCACCATCTCGACACGAGTTTCGTTCGCAAGCACCTTCTGTCGCCAGTCGAGATAGGCGCCCCCGGCATGCTTGAGCACACGCACAGCGAAAATCCGATCACCGATCACGGTCACGCGAATGTCCTCGGTCTTTTCGATATAGCGCTGGAAGATGCCGGGACACATGGCGATGGACGCCTCGGGCAGTTCCGAATCCGCATCCAGCAGAGTCACGCCCAAGTCGTACAGCGTGCCCTCGGAACGACTCACCCAGCTGTGCGGGTAGAACGTCTTGTAGATCACCTGTCCCCACCGCTCGATCAGCCGCGTGACATCCTCGGCATGATTGGTCACTACCATGTCCGGAAACGGAATACCCAGCTCAGCCGCCGCCTGCAACTGCACGAGCTTGCTCTCAGCAGCATAGGCTGCGGCCGGATCGTTGATCCAGAGCGTATCCAGAAGCTTCGTGCCCAAATCGAAGAGGTTCCTCTGGAAGAGCTTCCACTGAATCGTGAGAAACTCACGATCCGCTTCCATGCACTGCTTGGGTTCGGGCATTTCCGGCCGCCGGAACCAGATCGAGCGAGGCGTTTCCGGACAAGCGTCCGACCACCAATGCGTCCCGCCATCGTCGGCGTGAATCGAGATACGCTGCCCCACACGACTGAAATCGGGAGCGATCCGGGTTGGAATACCCATGCGGTCGAGTGACCAGCGCAAAGCGGCCGTATGCGGTTCATTCCACTTGGCCAGAATCAGGACAGCCTTGTCCATGTATGTCTCCATTCAAATCGAGTTCGATATAGAGCTTGCTTTCATAACGATGGCCGACCGCCGCAAGATCATGCAGGCAACGGTCGGCCAAGACACATCCGCCGCACCCGTTATCCGGTACAGCGAATTGTCATCGCACCGATCAGGGCAGGAAACCCAGGTCAGCCGAATCCGGCGCGTCATTCCAAACCGAGCCAGAAGTTACGGAAATGAAGCACCCCTTTTTCAGCTCGTCCGAATCCTGGCGGTTGATCTCACTCGCCACGACGCGCCCAAACGGGCGGGTGGTGCGATCGGTCACCTTATTGCTCTCCATGATGCAATCTCCTTGTCAAATACAATGAACGAGGTGCGCGAATAACACGCACCCCATCGAGCGCCCCTAATAATTGGAGGGACACTACCTACCGATTCTAGAACCATCGCTATAAAAAAATGTGAAAAAAATCACACATGGGCCCGGCACGGCAAAAATAACACCCACTCAATGCCGGTTAATGGCTAATCCAATCGCTGCGCGAAGAATTTGCCGAACATATGGCATTGATGCAAAGTTGAGGCTTGCTGTTTCTAGAAAAATTCGCATGAAAACCGTCTTTTCCTGTTTTGTGCTCGTCGCCGCTACGATCAGCGCCCCGGTTCTGTCCAAGTCTCCACACGGCTCTCCCTTGCTCGGTCGCTGGGCCGTCGTCAAATCACGCCTGCCGATGCCGCCGGCACAGCGGCCGAAAAAGGTCGTCATAGCATTCCGCCCCGCGGACCTGGCGAAGCTGACGATGGATGTCGATATCGTCTACGCAAACGGCAAAGCGGTACACACCGTCAGCACCGCCACGCTCGACGGCGCTTCGTATCCGGTGAAGGGCAGCCCCGAGGCCGATCTCTATGCAATGAAGATGCCGCAACCCGATACGCTGGTCCTGGCGCTCAGCATGCATGGCATACCGGCCTCGACACGCATCTACACGGTCGCTGCGGACCATAAGCACATGACTGAAACGGCCGTGTATTACGACAAGAACGGCCACCCGATTCTGAAAACTCACTACTTCACGCGGATGGGACCGAAACATTCCGACCGTATGTGATGAGTCAGGCAGCTTCCTGTCGTGGCAAGCGAGCCGGTAAGTATCATGCTCGCCCCTTGATGCCGGAAGCGACCGGGTTTCGCGCACCGCCGAGCACAGCTTGAAGCTGACAACGACTTCGACGACCCAATCGGAAAAATCATTTGTCCATGCCCGTATCCCTGCCTTCCTCGACCGAGACCGGTGCACTCGGCGTTCCTCACCTCAAGCGCATGTGGGCGTTCGCCGTGGCGGCACGGTCCGCCACGGAACCATCGCGCCCCGGCGAGGAGCGGCTGGATCACCAGGTCCTCAATGCGCTGGGAATCGGCCTGCATCAGACCTGGGAATACCTGATGCACAACGCTTCGACATTCGAGGCCTTCGAAGCCTGGATTGTGGCCACGGCTGGCACGCCCGATCCATTCAACGTCGAGCGCCTGCGTGCTGCCGTTCATCGCGAACCGTGTCCAAAAGTTGCCCGCGCCTGGCTGGATGCCATCGAGGCAAGCCCGCCCGTACTGAGCGACGCGGACCTCGCTCATTGGAACGAACACGGTTACGTCGTGCTGCACGATGCCATCACCGAGGCCGAACGACAGGCCGCCGTGAAGACCATATGCGCCCATGTCGGAGCCGATCTCGAAGACCCCGAGTCGTGGTATCGATCCAGCACCGATCGCCACGGCATCATGGTCGAGCTGATCCAGCACCCGGCGCTGGATGCCGCGCGACGCTCACCGCGCATCCACAAGGCGTTCGCGCAGTTGTGGGGAACCGCCGACCTGTGGCCCACGGCGGACCGCTGCGGATTCCATCCGCCGCAGCGCCAGTATTGCCCCTTCCCCGGACCGGACCTGCACTGGGATCTCGATCTCGCTGCACCGCTCGCGTTCGACACGCAGGGCATCCTCTATTTCACCGATACGCCGGCCGAACAGGGGGCACTGACTGTGGTGCCGGGTTTCCACCACAAACTGCCCGACTGGCTGACCACGCTCGAACCCGGCGTCGATCCGCACCAACAGGACCTCCATGCACTGGGCTCGAAGCCGATTGCGGGCCGCGCTGGCGACCTGGTGATCTGGCACGCCTGGCTGCCACACGGCAGTCGCCCCAACCTGGGTGAACGCCCGCGGATCGTCCAGTACATCACGCATGCAGCCACCGTCGGCATGACAACTGCCCGCGCTGGCTGACAGGGAACGAATCGAGCACATCGATCACCCGACGAAAATGCGCTTCGGCGATCGACTGCAACGAAAAACGGGATGCCTGAAGCATCCCGTTTTTCGCATTCAGGACCTGATGGCCCGCTTTACTTTTGCATGGCCTTCTTGCTCTTGACCATGCCTTGCCCACCATCGTCATCGAGCACCAGGTTACCCAAAATCGACCAGGCGAAGTCGAGCTGCAGCTTGCCCTGGAACGAGGGATCGTTCAGACCGAAATAGAAGTCCGCCGCATACGGCTTCTCGCGATTGTCCGGATCCTTGTAGTGCCCGGGCGTGGACTGGTATTGCGCCTGTCCGTGGCAGCTCATGCAGTTGGTCTGCACCCCGTACTCGTTGGTGATCACCTTACCGTCCGGCTGCGTGATGCTGCCCCTGGCCTGGAAGGTCGACGGCGAGAAACCGGCTTCCAGATGCGGGTTGTAGGCGATCACGGAATGACCGACGCTCTGGCCGCCATTGATCGGTTGCGCCGGCGCGACCATCTGGTACGAGAGCGCCATCGCGTAGTGACCGGACTCCGCATCCATGTCCTGCTGCGGACGGGCCGCCGCGATGGTGCTGTCGCTGGGCAGATACGGCTGGTCCGGGTTGGCCGACCACCAGAAGGTCTGCCAGGCCCAGCGCGTGGTCTCGCGCGTGGTCACGTGCATGCCGACCAGAATGGCGATGTCGCCCGCGGACACTTTCATCCTGGTCTGCGAAGCGATGGCCGGCGCTTCCTGCGCCGTGATCACGTGATGGATGAAGTCGCTCACATGAAACGTAGTGGACGCCGTGCGGCCGGCACAGCCCTTATCGATCGCGTTGCCCGTGCTGGGGCCACTCTGATTGACGTCGACGTACACACACGCGCCCCAGTCCGGTTCCGGGAAGGTCTTCGCCGGCGAAGGCGTGCCAGGCCAGCCGGGCATCGTGTAGATGCCGTCCTTGACGTTCCCATCGGTCTCGTTTTTCTGAATGACCTTGTAGACCGGCTTGATCGTGATGGCGCTGGTCGGGAACACCGGGATCTGCGTGTAGCCCTCCTTCAGGTAGCGGTTAAGCGTGCTCTGAAGGAACAACTTGTTGCGGATAGCATGTTCGGCAGCGGCCGGGTTGTAGGCCACCGTGACGAAGATTTTGGTGTCGCCGTCCGGAATCGCCGACGCCGACTTCAGCATCGGTTGAAGATTACGGAACTGATGCGGCATTTCCAGCTTGAAGCGGCTGCCCGGACGCAGCAGTTGCGACTTCTGCAGCAGCACCCGTCCCTTGACGACATCCGTGCCCAGCCCGGACTGGATGCGATAGATCATGTTCGAGGGCGTGGTCCAGGTTTCGAAAGCGCGCACGGGCGTGCCGTTGACCTTGCCGGTGTACTGGGTCAATCCCGCCCAGATCGACCAGGCATGCCGAATCAACGCCGCCTGATTGCCCGAATAGACCCAGCCGTTGACGGTGGTTTCCGACTGCGGATACGCCTCGCCGGTCGCATTCGGAAGATTGGGCACGCAGACCAGGTTGCCGTTGAGGTTGGCGATGTCGCCACCCTTCATCACCTCGTTCTGGCAGGTTCCCAATTGCTCCAGCGTGGTCTGCTGGAAACTGCCGCTCAAGGTCTGACAACTGGCGGACAGCGCATCCCCCTGAACCGCCGCGCCGGTACAACTCAGCAGATAGGATCCCGGCGGCGGCCCGGCCGCCACAGCAGGAGCCGTCCAGACCAGGCAGGACACACCCGCCCATGCAAGCATCGATGCGATCTTCATGTTCCCCTCCTTCCTTGATTTCCCATCCAACGAAAGTCGGCACTTCACGACGTAAGGCGTTCGTCCGCCCAATCCCCTTCCGGAATGTCCGCCGTCGTGCCAATCGGCCACCCTATATCGATCAACGCGCCATCTGTGAACGTCGACCAAATTCTTTATTCAACGTAACGCCGTACTAGACCTGCGCGCGCGGCGCTTTGCACGCTCGTACGATTCAGGACTTGCCGCGCGATCATGCGCAGCTCATACATGAGAATACGCCGCCACATCGTGAATTCATGCACAATTTTGGCAAAATCCAGCATCCGAATGCGCTGTAATGGCATCCGTCACTGCATAAATCGCGAGCGGAGTCAGACACCAAGGCCGCTGCTCGCTCTCTCCGCCTAAAGACATGGGAAAGACCGTATACCGACCAATGGAGATGTGGCACACCGTCATCATGCCCAGGAACGCACGATCTACTATGCGCACGATGATTCATGAACATGGTCACGATGAAATGCACGCCGCCCGCGCTTTCTATCTTGCCCCGAATGCTCGAAACATCCCGTTCGCAAGCGCTGAAGCCGCGAATGACTAAAGCCTGCCTGCAACGCTCGGATTCAAGCGACCCAATGACGTTTTTTGAATGTTATTCGGCCGAAGCATCATTGCCGCGAATCCGACTTACGAAAAACAATGAGAAAAGGTATTTGGTATCGCCGACGCCATATTCTTCCGAAAGAAAACAAGGCCGGCTCGTCACGGGCACGCATGTCGGGCGATATGCACCCTCTCGAAAGGACATAAGAATGGGGCGGTACATGCAACGACGGAAATCCCATTCGTTACGTATACCACCCCACTCACTGCTCAGTCGCCACGCGCTTCCATCGACTCATGCCCCGCCATGGGTACACGGCCATAGTTCAGTTCGCGCAGGACCTAGATCAGCGATTCGCTTTTCCGCTTACACCGTATCCCTGCTTGGTCAAATTGCTCCAGCCTTGGGAACCGCCTAACGCGCCCCCCGTAGCATTCGGATCCGCTTGCATGAAATCACCCTGATGATTACCCAGGGCCAGACGATGGTCCGGGGTGTGCACCCAATGCCAGGACCCAGCCGGCAGCGGCTTCATGGACACATATTGGAAATTCGCCGCATGGGTGCCGTCCTTTTTCTCCATGACATGCAAGGCCAGCGTGACCACGACATCGCTCGAGATCGGCTTCCCGTGATCCTGTGCAGGCTTCGTGATCATCTTGTTCAGCGTGGCACGCAATACTTTGACCAGGCTCGGGCGCACCTTGTACGCCGGGGTGACATCCGTCACCGTGCCCTGCTTGTCGACATGAACCAGGACCGGCAGCGTCCGCATATCCGCATCCGCGGCCGAATTGGCCTTGACACTCGTCTGGGCTGCAAACGCAGTGGTGACCGCAAGAAATGCGCTCACGCCCAAAATGGCAGAAACAAAACGTGACATAGCTTCCCCTCCTTGTTGGTATTGGATCTTCTGGCAAGCAAACCGCGCACCATTGTTTTCATCATACCCTTGCTGAGGACGCAAGCAAAAACGGCCTGCAGAGCGGGCAAACACGACCCGTTTCCGGAAATCCGTAAATCGCCGCCGGCCTCTTCAGTAGAGTCTGCATCTGATGCGAACCTTCCATCCAGCATCATCAACTCTCCCGATCACCGCAAGCCATGACTTCCGTTTCGGAAGCACATCCGAACCGTGACCGTAAAATCCCTGTCGAATGTCTGCACTGAAACAGACCGCCTCCTTCCCTCTACACGAAACCCTACGCATGCGCGAAACCGTCCTCGAATTCTGGTTCGACGAAATCGATCCGAAAATGTGGTGGGCCAAGGACACGGACTTCGATGCCCGCATCCGCAAGCGTTTCGGTCCCGTGCTGGAACAGGCGGTCGCCGGCGAGTTGCATGACTGGCGCGAGACGCCTCGCGGCCGATTAGCGGAAGTGATCGTGCTGGACCAGTTCTCACGCAACATCCACCGCGGCACGCCGCAGGCATTCGCCCACGATCCCATGGCGCTGGCATTGGCGCAGGAGGCCATTCGCGCAGACGCACCGCCCCGTCTTTCACCGATCGAACGCAATTTTCTCTACATGCCGTTCATGCACAGCGAGTCGCGAGTCATCCAGGCCTGGGCCGACTCGCTGTTCCGCGAAAATGGCCTGGAAGAGAATTACCGCTTCGCCGTGCGACATCGTGAAATCATCGAACGTTTCGGTCGCTATCCTCATCGCAACGGCATACTTGGACGCGCGTCGACGCCGGAGGAAGTCGCGTTCCTCGAACATCCCGGATCCAGGTTCTAGGCTCGCCGATGCGACGGACGGAGGCGACAACCGATCGCGGCAAGGTACTCGCGCCATCCATGCTCGCGTTCTCTGCACGTCGCCGCGCTGCCCCGTACAATTCCCGCAATGGTCCGCTGTCAGGATGGCTTTCATGAACTCCAGAGCACGTCGCATCGTCGCAGGCGCAGCCGGCATCCTCAGCGCCCTGATCACTGTCGCCGTCATCGAGTACGTCGGCCACAGTCTGTATCCGCCGCCGGAGAACCTGGACTTCTCCGACCATAACGCGGTCGCTGCCTTCATCCGCTCCCTGCCGACCGGCGCGTTCGGCTTCGTCCTCTCGGCGTGGGCATTCGGCGTGCTGGACGGCACGCTGGTCGCCATCGTGATCGCACGCGCCAGGGCCGGACTCTATGCGACCCTGATCGGCGGTGTGGTACTGATCGCCGCGCTGGTGAACCTGACCATGTTTCCGCACCCCATGTGGTTCCAGATCTCGGCCATCGTGCTGATCGCCACGGCAACGCTGACCGCGAGTCTCGTCGGCCAATTCCTGCTCCCCGCGCGAAACTGAGCACGACATCGACATGCCGGAATGCTCCGGAACAGGTCGACCCGCACTCACGTCTGGTCTCGGCAAACCCGGGTTCCACGCAAAAAAAAGGCCGCACAAAGCGGCCTTTTCCACGTATTCATCGCGATGATGGCTAACCCGGGCGTACGCCCAGGATGCGAGCAGGCAGCATGACGATTCCCTTGAGGAAGGCGAACACGCCCTCGACCGCCACACCGAGCAGCCGGAACGGCAGCAGAAGCAGCCACACGAACGGATAGAGCACCAGCGCAAGCAGCGCCAGCGGCCAACAGAACACGAGCAACAGAAGCCAGAGCACGAACGTCAGCATGGCAGTCTCCCGGCATTCGACGAAAATAGACAAGATAATCATGAGGTCATCGGCGTGGTCCATCCAGTGCCGAAAGCCATGTCGCCCAGGATCAGACCGGGAACACGCGTGCGCCGGACGCACGGCTGTGCACGCGACGCCCGGCCGCGCATGTCCGTATCCAGGAGAGTCAAGCGAACACATCGCGGCTTCCCTGCCGCAATTCGACCACATCCATCCCTGCAATGGGGCCGTGCAATGGGCCATGCCGGACAAACATGTCGCTCACCATGCTTATCAAGCCTGAATCGAATGACGCAACTTTTTGATTGTATATATAAAAAAGTCGGCTCATGATAAGCAAGAGAAGGATTCCGTGCAGGAGGAGGCCGTATGAAGACGCTCGGATTCGTCGTGCTCGCACTGACCTGCATGATCGGCCACACGGCTCTTGCCCAGCCTGCTCCCGCGAAGCCCCATCCTCGCGACATGCTGGCCGGGATCGATACCAGCGCCCCCTTCACCGTCTGCAACGCTCGCTATGCCTTGTGCACCAAGGCCACATGCACACCCGCCGGGAACAACCAGTACGACTGCACCTGCAAGGTGAAGAAAGGCTGGTCGGCCGGCACCCAGACCTGCGCCCAGATCCAGCAGCTGGAAGCGCAAGGTCGGATTCCATCGCGCTACTACCCGATCAAGAGCTTCGTGACCTGCCCCGGCCCGACCACCTGGGCATTCTGTCTGGACAAGGTCTGTACGCCCAGTATGGACGGCAAGACGGCCCATTGCGTCTGCATCGGCCGCACATCGAAACGATACGTGGTACCCACCAGCAAGAACACGCCGGCCACCTGCAGCGGTAATCCCGTCGTGTCCTCGGCCAGCATCGTGCAGTTGTTCACCATCACCCAGTACCTGAAGACGCAGCCGGAGCTGCAACCGCACAACTTCGAGGTGCTCAACAAAGCGACGTCCGGCCATGCACGGCCCACGTCGGCGACCGGGCACTGAGGACCATCCATCATGCGCCGCGCGACCTTGACGACCACAGTGGCGGCGATACTGATCGGGCTGGTCCTTCTCTGCATCGAGGCGACACCCGCCCTGACCGGACTGTTCTTCGCGCCGTTCGCGCTGGGACCGCTGTGCATCACGCTGCTGCTTGCCCTGCTGTTCTCGGAACGGCGGGCTGAGGCGATCCTGCTGGCCTCTACCGTCCTCTACATGGCCTGGTTCGGCTATCTGTACATGGACATCTTCCACTGGCATCCCGACCCGCAGAGCGCGATCGGTCTGCTGTTTTCGGGACTCTACGCGCTACCCGTGATGCTGGCGTTCTGGGCTGTCGCCGGCCGCAGGCAGTACATCGCCAATCGCCAACCGATCAAGCGCGCCTGAACGAACGCCGCTCGATACCTTTCCGAAGCTCCGGCGTCGCACCCAGCATGATCATCATCTGCAACGGCAAGGCCGTGATCAGCGTGGCGGGAAGACTTCGCGGCAACGCACTCAGATCCGGTTTGAACGCCGTCCACAACAACCCCGCAAGCCAGAGCAGCACCAGTGCCTGCACCACCAACGCGTCGACGCCGCCCGCACGACTCTCGTACAACGCCAGCACGAAGACGATCGCCGTGACGGCGATCCGCCGGTTCGCCAGCGTGACATAGCTGCCTGCGAGATAACCGCAGGAGGTCAGCAGCAGCGCCGCCAGGGGCAGCAGTCCATGGCGCAGATCGACCACCCGCGCCGTGAACGCAATCTGATACCCCAGCGCCGCCAGCAGCGGCAGCACGATCGCCGCGGCCAACAGAACCGCGCCCGCTCCAGTCAGCGCCAAGGCAATGCGCCAAGGTGCCAGGGGCCGGTGCAGCAGATTCAGCCACGCGCTGCCGCGTCGGTATCCGCTCATCTGCACCACGCCCAGCACGACGCCGCTCAGCAGGTAGATCGCCGCGAACGCCTGATAGAACAACAACGTCTGCTGCCCTGGATCGAGCAGGCGGCAAATAAGGAACAGCACCACCAGATGAAGCGCCGCATAGGCGATGGCCCAGCCACGGAAACGCTGCAGTTCGGCCTTGAACAGTTCGAACATGATCCAACCTCGACATCGGATGCGCGTCGGCAACGCGCTCGGGGAAAGGGCTCGCCGTCAGGCCGCCGCGGGAGAAGCGTGGTTCTTGCCCAGAAAACCGTTCACGGCACGATCCAGGCTGACCGGCATGCTCTGCATCGAACGCACACCGTGGCTTTCGAGAAAGCTGCCGAAGTCATCGTCCTGATCCAGCACCAGGTAGTGATGCAGGCCCTCGATGCGCTTGTGTTCGAGCAGGCCCGGCACCTCGGAAGGCGGCGGCCCCTTGAACGGCATGTCGGCGATCCACAGACGCACGCGGGCGCAGAAATCCTCCGGCGCCGACATGTGCATGAGCCGCCCGCGCTCCATCACGATGAGATTGTCGGCCACGCGCTCGACCTCCTCCATCTGGTGCGAACAGTAGATCGCCGTGCAGGCCTCGGCCGCGCTGGAATACAACAACGCCTCCAGGAATGCGCGCTTGGCCACGACATCCAGGCCCAGCGTCGGCTCGTCCAGCACCAGCAGTTCCGGCGACTGCGCCAGAGCCAGGGCCAGATTCAGCCCCGCCCGTTCGCCGCGCGAAAGCTGGCCGACCTTCTGCTCCGGAAGTACGTGGTAGTGCCCAATGACTTCCTCGAACGCGACCTGATTCCAGTGTGCGTACTGCTTGCGCTGCATGCGCGTCACGGCGTCCACGCGCATCCATCGCGGCAGAGAGTGCTCTTCGTTCACGAAGCCGATGCGGCCGCGCAACGCCGGCGTCAACGCGTCGCTACTGCAGCCGAGAATGCGCGCGCGTCCGCTGCTCGGTGCCAGGAATCCAAGCAGGATGCGAAACAGCGTGGACTTGCCCGCACCGTTGGCGCCGACGATCGCGTGCACGTGGCCGCGCGGCACACGCAGATCCAGATGATCCAGCGCAAGCTTGCGATCGTAGCGCTTGCACAACGCCTCGGTCTCGATGACGTACTCGCTCATCGGAAAATTCCTTGTGAAATCCCTCAGGCGGTCTTGCGTATCAGGACACGCAGCGCTTCATCCAGACGCTGCAAGGCCTGCTGCGGCGGGTAGTCCAGCGCCACCACTTCATGCACGAAGTGGCGAATGGCGTCGTCCAGACGGCGTTCGCGCTCGTCGTCGCTCAAGCGCTGACGCGGCGGGGCCACGAACAAACCCAGCCCCTGCCGCGATTCCACCCAACCCTCGTTGCCGAGTTCGGCATAGGCCTTGGCCACGGTGTTCGGGTTGATACCCAGCTGCTGGGCAAGACCGCGCACGCTGGGCAGCTTGCCGCCCGGCGCGAGTTCGCCGGTGGCGATCTTCATGCGCACAGCATCGACGATCTGCTTGCTCAGCGGGCGCGAATCGCCGGTCGCAACTTGTATGGCCAGGACTTGGGTGCGCGGCATGCCCGCTCTCCGTATGGTGTACTGCGATACATAGTACACTTTGCGCAACCTACTCCGTCAAGGCCATGGGTCATGGTAGGCGGATATTCCAAAGGAATGGGCGAGAACACGGACCTCTTGTGACCCTGCTCACCGCCTATCACCCGCTTTCAATACCGCATTGGCACTTCGTCGAGCAGAGCGAACACCGTAGCGATCCCGACCACCTCCATCCCGACACGGCGGGTCGCACCGGACATAACCTATGCATCGCCTGCTCGACGGCACTTCATGTGCCACCTCTCCTGCGCGGGTGGACGACCACATCATGGATCAGCTTTCCCCTACAGACATTGGGACATGAATCACGGAAGCTATTCGTGCTCCACATGCGGCATCGCGTTTCGCGCTTGGACGGCCGGCGCGTATCGGCAAGTGGAGTTCGACCTAGGCACGACACGGTGAAGGTTGGGGGACCCGATCCGTGAAAGGGTAAGCCCGCCCACAGAAAGCCAGTGTTCACACGCTGGCTTTCTGCTTTATGGCTCAGCGTCACTGCTACCCTAGGGCGCATGACTGCTACAAGGACCGTTCGCGCACACCGCATCGTCGCGTGCGCACTCACCGCGCTCTGCCTGATCCTGCTCGCCGGCTGTGCCTCGAACCCGCCCCGGCACACCGACAATTTGTGCAAGGTGTTCGACCAGCATCCGGACTGGTACGACGCGGCCCACGACGCGCAGAAGCGCTGGGGCACCCCGATCCATGTGCTGATGGCCTTCATCAATCGCGAGTCGAGCTTTCGCAAGCGCGCGCGGCCCGACCGCCCCTGGTTCCTGTTCATTCCCCTGCCGCGCAAATCCAGCGCCTACGGCTACGCACAGATCCAGGACCCGGCATGGGAGGACTACAAGAAAGCCAACGGCGGCCTGTTCAAGAGTCGAACGGACATGAAGGACGCGCTGGACTTCATCGGCTGGTACACCGACCGTATCCATCGCGCGCTGGGCATTTCCAAATGGGACGCCAAGCACCTGTACCTCGCCTACCACGAGGGTATCGGCGGCTACCGTAGCGGACACTGGAAGCGCAATCGCTCGCTGCTTCGCACGGCCAACGGCGTAGCCTACCGCTCCCGCCAGTACGGCGCGCAGCTCAAGCGCTGCGCGGTGCGCTTCCGCTGCCGGCACTGGTATCAGTTGTTCTGCCACTGAGGTATTGCATTGGAAATGCCCCGGAGTTAGTTGACAAGGTCAACCATAACGACAAGAATATGGTTGATTTTGTCAACTTTATCCCGCCATGTCCTCCACGCCCCCCGGTGATGCCCTGCATCGTCTGTTGCACGCCTACAAGCGCGCCATGCGCGAGGCTTATCGCGCTGCCGGCATCGACCTGCCCTCTTCGCACGTACGCACATTGAAGGCGATCTGCGGCCTGCCGAAATGTACCGCGCAGGCCATCGCCGAACGCATGCATCGCGACAAGTCGCAGATCACCCGTGTCGTGCACGACCTGCAGGCGGCCGGACTGATCACGCGCCGCCCCGACCCTGACGACGGCCGCCGCCAACTCCTCGCGCCGACCGCTTCCGGCAAACGCCTGCGCGCACGCGTTGCCGAGGCCGAACGCGAAGCCGGCACGCGCATGGTGCGCGGCCTTCCGCCGACGTCCGTCGCGACATTCGTGCGCATGGCCGAAACCATGGCGGCCAACCTGGACACCACGGAGTCCTAAACATGAATCGTCCCGCCCCCTACCGCTTCACCGTTCTCGGCAAACATGCCGTCACTCCACGCATGCTGCGCGTGACCCTGGGCGGCGAAGGCATGCAACGCTTTCCCGACGATCAGGCCAGTGCCTACGTCAAACTGCTTCTCCCGGTTCCTGGCCAGGATCGTCCGCTTCTGCGCACCTACACCGTGCGCGCGCAGCGCGACGACGCCATCGACATCGACTTCGCGCTGCACGGCGAGGATGGCGGCGGCCCGGCTTCCGGCTGGGCACTGAGCTGCGCTCCCGGCGACGCCATCGAAATTGCCGGCCCCGGTCCCAAGAAACAGGTCGATCCCAAAGCCGACTGGATATTGATGGTCGGCGACATGACCGCCCTGCCCGCGCTCAGCGTGAACCTCGAACAACTGCCTCCGGACGCTCACGGCCGCGCGATCATCGAAGTGCCGGACGAAGCCGATATCCAGACGCTGCCCGCTCCCACCGGATTCGAGCTGCAATGGGTCCTCAATCCGCGCCCCGGGTACACGACACCGCTTCT
This sequence comes from Oleiagrimonas sp. MCCC 1A03011, assembly GCF_003267965.1. Classification (NCBI taxonomy): domain Bacteria; kingdom Pseudomonadati; phylum Pseudomonadota; class Gammaproteobacteria; order Lysobacterales; family Rhodanobacteraceae; genus Oleiagrimonas; species Oleiagrimonas sp. MCCC 1A03011. The sequence goes on from NZ_MSPY01000001.1 coordinate 564,429, forward strand.
GGACGCAGTCGAAGCGCTCACGTGGCCACAAGGTGAGGTCAACATCTGGGCAGCCTGCGAATTCACCAGCATGCTCGCGCTGCGCACGCACTTCCGTGACATCCGCGGCATGACGCGGAAGCAGGTGTACATCTCCAGCTACTGGAAGCAGGGCAGCGACGAGGAATCGCACAAATCGCTGAAACGCACCGACGCCGAGCAGAACGAAACCCGCGCCGCCTGAGTCCCGGCCTGCTGCGATCATTCCGACGAAATCGCCGCTTGTCCGAGACAGACAAACCCACACCGACCCACACCGACTCGGCCTACACGACATGCCGCGTGCAGGCCATTGCGCCCACCGCCACGAGCACAGGCCACGCCCCTCACGGTGCGGGATGCCCGAGCGTCCACTCTCCGATAGGCTTGCAGCAAGCCCGCACGAAGCCGGCACCGGCCGACCGGCAGGGCGCGAGGGGAGTTGGACATGCTTCACCGGACCCGAGTCTGGATCGCCGCCGCCGTGCTTTTCGGGCTGGCTGCCAGCGCGCATGCGCAACGTCCGAAGACCTGTCTGGTGCTGGGCGGCGGCGGCGCCCGCGGTGCAGCGCACATCGGCGTACTCAAGGTGCTCGAACGCGAGCACGTGCCCATCGACTGCATCGCCGGCACATCAATGGGGGCCATCGTCGGCGGCCTGTACGCGGCCGGCTATTCGGCCGATCAGATTCAGGACATCCTCCAGCGCATCGACTGGAAGGACATGTTCCGCGACGACCCACCCCGCGAGGACCTCCCGATGCGCCGCAAGCGCGACGAGCTGCGCTTCCTGGGCGGCATCGAACTGGGCCTGCACGACGGTCGCATCGCCCTGCCCCGCGGCGTCATTCAGGGCCAGAAGATGCAACTGCTGCTGCGTCGGCTGCTGCTGTCGACACACCAGATACCCGACTTCGACCACCTTCCCATCCCTTTCCGCGCCGTCGCCACCGAAATCGGAACAGGCCGCAAAGTGGTCTTTTCGAAAGGCGATCTGGCCCTGGCCATCCGCGCCAGCATGTCCGTGCCGGGCGCCTTTGCGCCCATCCGCTATCGCGGCCACCTGATGGTCGACGGTGGCATGGTCGACAACGTGCCCATCGACCTGGCCCGCGAGATGGGCGCGCAGCGGATGATCGTGGTCGACGTCAGCCAGCCGCTTGCCGCCGAGAAGGAACTGAATTCGCCCTTCCACATCGCCAATCAGATGCTGACCGTGATGATGAAGCGCGAGACCGACAAGCAACTGGCCACGCTCGGTCCCGACGACATCCTGATCACGCCGGCGCTGGGCGACTTGACCAGCGCCAGTTTCGACCGGGCGTCGCAGGCCATCGAACTCGGCGAACAGGCCGCACAGAAGAGCGCTTCGTCCTTGCAACGGGACGCGGTGGATGTGGCCACCTATGCCCGCTTCGCCACAGCGCATCATCCAGCGCCCTTCGATCCGCCGCTGATCGCATTCCTGGATGTGCTTCACGATGGCAGCCGCACATCGGGTTACATCGAGCAACGCCTCTCCGACGAAGTCGGCCGGCGTTTCGACCCGCGCCGGCTGGACAAGGCCATCGGCCGCGCCTACGGCTACGGCACCTACCAGCGCATCGCCTACGACCTGGAAGAACGGGACGGCAAGACCGGACTGAAAGTGGAGCCGGTCGACAAGGACTGGGGACCGAACTACCTGCGCTTCGGCATGCGCCTTTCCGACAACTTCGCCGGACGCAACAGCTACCGATTGTTCACCGAAGCCAACCTGACCGGTCTCAACGACCATGGCGGCCAACTGCGCAACCGCGTGCAGCTGGGCGAAGTGACTGAACTGTTCAGCGAATTCCTGCAGCCATTCGGCAAACGCGGGCGTTTCTACGTTGCACCCTATCTGCAATACAGGGCCTACGATGTCCCGCTGCAAGGCGGCGGCTCGATCAATTACGCCGAATACCGCCAGCACCGCAGCCGCGCCGCACTGGAACTGGGCTGGACACCCAACGCGATGTGGCAGCTTTCCGCCGCCCTGGAACGCGGCCACGACAGTACGCGCCTGCGCGTAGGACTGCCCGTCTTTCCCAACTTCTCTTCGGACTTCGGCGGCGTGCTGCTGCGCGTGTCGCATGATTCCCTGGACAGCTCCGCCTTCCCTTCCCGCGGCACACGCCTGGACCTGTCCCAGGAAATCCTTCTGCGTCAGCTGGGTTCCCCGGATACCCAGCGCATCAGTCGTCTGCGCTGGGATACAGCCCTGTCGTCCGGCGCCAACCATTTGCTGCTGGGCGCAAGTGCCCATTCGGCCAGCGGGTCCCCTCGTGACATCCGCTTCATCGACTACGGCGCTCTCGGCGGCCTGACCCACCTTTCCGGTTATGCGGACAACCAGATCTATGCACGACAGACGGCTCTGGCGCGCGCAGTCTACTATCGCCGACTGACCAACGCGCAGCACCTGTTCAGCGTCCCGGTCTATCTGGGCGGAAGCCTGGAAGCGGGCGGCGACTGGGACAAACGCAGCCAGATCGGTCGCGACCCGATTTTCGCGGGAAGCCTGTTCCTCGGCATCGACACCTACCTGGGGCCCATCTTCCTCGGCTACGGACAGGCCCAGGGCGGTCACCGCGCGCTCTATCTGACTTTCGGTTCGCTGTTGCGCAGCGACGAATGAAAGCGCCACCCGAACGCGAATGGCATGATGCCGTCATTCGCGTTCACCACGCATGAGGGATCAACGCATGTCCACAAGCGCCGATATCCTGGTGGGTCTGATCGCCGTGCTGCACGGGGGCTTTCTGATTCTCGAAATGTTCCTGTGGACTACGCCGGTCGGTCGCCGCGTGTTCGGCATGCGCCGCGAGCAGGCGCAAGCGACCCGCGTGCTCGCCGCCAACCAGGGGTTGTACAACGGCTTTCTCGCCACAGGGCTGGTCTGGGGACTGGTCGACAACGCGCATGGGCTGGCGATCAAGACCTTCTTCCTGGCCTGCGTGGTCCTCGCCGGACTGTTCGGCGGCTTCACCGCCAGTCGCCGCATTATTGTGGTCCAGGCGCTGCCGGCCGCGGTGGCGCTGTTCCTGATGTGGATGGCCTGAATGTTCATGCACATCTTGCTGCTTGGCGGAATGCTCGCTGCCAGCGGCACGCCATCGCGGACATTCCCGGAACATGCCGCATTCGAAGCACTCGAACACGCGACCTTCGCCGGCGGGTATGCGTATACGTGCCTCCGCGTCGATGATCGCGACCCCTCGCCCGCCTTGCTGAAACGGGTGCAGCGCAACGTACCCGGCACCGTTCCCGCCTCGGCCTGCACCGCAGCATCGGTGCCCGTGACCTATCGCCTCACCGGCGAGCGCGCCGTGCTGATCAGCACATTCCATTTTCATCGGACCGAAGCAGATCGCGCGGAAGCGAATCTCGACATCCACGCGGGACCGATGGCCGGCAATGGGTATACCGTGTACTTCCGGCTCGTCGCCGGTCGCTGGCAATGGGTCGGCACGAAGATGCGCTGGGCGTCGTAAACGACATCACTGGACGCTTGAGAGCGCTCCGACCGATTGCGACACTGAGCGACCGATCCCGCAGCGAACGCGCATGAACACCATGGACAAAACCCTGCTCTCCCCCATCGTCGCCGGCATGTGGCGCATGGCCGAGTGGAATCTGGATGTGCCGGCGCGCGTGCGCTGGATCGAGCAGGCGTTAGAGCTGGGCATCCATACGTTCGACCATGCCGACATCTACGGCGACCACGCGGTCGAGACGCTGTTCGGCGAAGCGCTGAAGGCATCGCCCTCGCTGCGCGCGCACCTGCGCATCGTCACCAAATGCGGCATCCGGCTGAAGTCGACACAGCGCGGTGTGGCCGTGCAGCACTACGACACTTCGCCTGCATACGTGCGCGCGCAGGTCGAAGCGTCGCTGCGCAAGCTGCATGTCGATCAACTGGACCTGGTCCTGATCCATCGCCCGGACTATCTGATGGACGCCGAAATGCTGGCCGGGACCTTCGCCGCGCTCACGAACGAAGGCAAGGTCGCGCACTGGGGCGTGTCCAACCACACCACGAGCCAGTTCGAGTTGTTGCAGGCACATCACCCGCTGGTCACCAACCAGATCGAACTGTCGCCGCTGCATCTCGATGCGCTGGACGACGGCACGCTGGACCAGGCGCAACGGCTGGGGCTGCGGCCGATGATCTGGTCGCCGCTCGGCGGCGGTCGGCTTTTCACCGGCGAGGACGCGACCGCCGTGCGCGTGCGCGATGTCATGCAACCGATGGCCGAACGGCTCGGCGTGTCGCTGGCGACGCTGGCCTATGCGTGGATGCTTCGCCATCCGTCCCGTCCGCACCCGATCACCGGAAGCGGCCGCATCGACGGTCTGCGCGATGCCGTGGCGGCACTCGACGTACCCCTTTCCACCGAAGACTGGTACGCGATCTGGACCGCCAGCACCGGACACCCCGTACCCTGAATCACTACTGCCGCAAGGGTGCGCGCAATGCACGCTCGCGGCGCACCACCGCCATGCGGACATCACTTTCGACACACGCTGCACACGCTTCGAACAGCGTCGTCGAAGACCTACGCAGGCACGCGGCGCACCCCCACGGCACCGCCCGGAATCGCCCCCCGAAAATCCGGCAACGGCGCCCCATTTGCGGTAAAATGCACACCTGCCTGATTCCCTAGCAGCGCACCCTCGAACGCGCCCGCAGAATCGGTGCGAAGGAGGGGAAACCATGAACGCTTCGCAGATGCTCGGCACCGCCTTGCTGGTGGTCGGCGCGATCGTCGCCGTGTCCGAAATGCACACACTCACCATCTATCTGATTGCCGTGGCGGTCGCCTGCTTCGTCGGCGCCGGCGCAGCCTTTGCCGGCGCAAGCCTGCCTATGACCCTGGGCATCACGGCGGTGGTCGCCGTGCTGGGCATGCCCGTGGCGCACTGGATGCGCGGCCGCTTGCGCAATCATGCGTCCGAGCACGTCACCCATGACGATGTCGGACGTACCGTGCAGGTCACGTCGATCAACGACGATCACCTGCGCGTGTCCTACCGCGGCACGGCCTGGCACGCGCGCATGCAGGACGCATCCGCCGCCTCCCCGCATCCGGGCCAGACCCTGCGCATCGTCGCCCGCGAGGGCAACGTGCTGGTCCTGGCCGCCGACGCTGCATAACCTCAGCGCGGCCTTCCATTTCTTTTTGACAAGGAGAGCTCCATGTCCGTGAGTCTTGTTTTCGCCATCGTCCTGGTGGTGATCGCGCTTACCCTGATCAGTCGCGGCCTGCGCATCGTGCCGCAGCAGCACGCCTGGGTGGTCGAACGTCTCGGCCGTTTCCATCGCGTGCTGGAACCCGGCCTCAATCTGCTGATTCCGATTGTCGACAACGTCGCCTACAAATTCGATCTGCGCGAGACGCCGATGGACGTCGAAAAGCAGGTCTGTATCACCAAGGACAACACGCAGATTTCCATCGACGGCGTGCTGTATCTGCAGATCACCGACCCCAAGGCGGCCGCCTACGGCACTTCCGACCCGATGTCCTCGGTCGAGCAGCTGGCGCAGACCATCATGCGTTCGGACGTCGGCAAGAAGCAGCTCGACGAAGTGCTGTCCTCGCGCACCGAATTGAACGAATCGATCGTCAGCGAACTGGACCGCGCCGCCACCAACTGGGGCGTGAAAGTGCTGCGCTACGAAATCCGCGACATCAACCCGCCGCAGGAAGTGATCCGCGCGATGGAACTGCAGATCACCGCCGAGCGCCAGAAACGCGCGCTGATCGCCAAGTCCGAGGGCGAAAAGCAGCAGGCGGTGAACGTGTCCGAGGGCGAACGCCAGCAGCAGATCAACCGTGCCGAAGGCGCCAAACGCGCCAAGATCCTGCAGGCCGAGGGCGACGCTCAGGCCGTGACCACCGTGGCCGAAGCCACTGCCCGCGCGCTGGCGACCGTCGGCGCCGGACTGCAGCAGGCCGGCGCACAGGACGCCATGAAGATGCAGGTGGCGCAGGACTTCATCAGCCAGTGGGGCGGCATCGCCAAGGAGTCCAACGTGATGATCGTGCCATCGGACATGGGCGATCTGTCCAAGGTCGTCGGCACCGCGTTCAAAATTGTCGACGGTGTAAAGCCCGCAAGTGCGGCGAACTGATCCCGCTTCGACCGCACATCAAGAAAAAGGCGCCCGATTCGGGCGCCTTTTTCGTAAGCGGTTGTAGATCCGCTTCTTCGAGATGCCGCTGGGTGCGTCGAACACATCCGCGACCGCCCTACTGCCTGACCGACTCATTCCGTCCCCGCGTCGTCCGACGCGAACTGCTCGTCCAGCCATTCGCCCAACTGCGCGAACACGCGGCTGCGCGCCGGCTCGGCCTCATTGAAGATTTCGTGATACAGCCCGTCGAGCACTCGGCCGTCCAGCCTCGACGGCGGACCCGCGGCAATGAAGTCGCAACTTCCCGAGGCATCGACCAGATGATCGTCACCGGCAGCCAACAACAACGCCGGCACGGAGAGATCATCGGCCTGCGCGATGCAGTAGGCGCCGGAACGGAAGATGAAATCGGCCAGTCGCGGCGTAATGCGGTTGTCGCAGTTCGGATCGTCGTCGTAGAACGGTGCCACCGCGGCGTCATGGGACAGGTACTGTCGCTTGATTCCGTTTCGAAGCGGAAGATTCGGCATCACGCTCGCGAGCACACCGGCCAGACGCTGCATGAAGGCCGACTCGTGACTGCGGAACGCCGGCGAGGAGAGCACCATCGCCGACGGTCGTACCCGCCCTTCGAGCACGGCATGCGCCGCGACCAGTCCACCCATGCTGTGCCCGAACAGTAGCGGCGGCGTTTCGAAGTCGATGGCGTACGCGGCGTACATCGCCGCCAGATCGGTCAGCAGATCGTCGCTGCGCCGCAAGGCGCCGCGCGGCCCAGGTGACTGTCCGTGACCGCGTTGATCGTAGCTGCAGACATCCCAACCGCGGCCGGAAAACCATGCAGCGATGTGCCGGTAGCGGCCGCTGTGCTCGCCCAGTCCGTGCACCAGAAGCACGCCTCGCTGCGCGGAAGGGTCCGGCCAGCGACGACGGAAAAGCAGCTGACCGTCGGCCATCCGCACATGATCGAACTGTCCCTGCGGTCCCGGCAGCGGGTCGGCGCGCAATGCAGTGTTCATCGAATCGCCCTCGATGGCTCCGGACCGATCATCCTATGTCACGCGCGTCACGCCAACTTCCTGCGCGGATGTGGCGAACAGAGAGAGTCAGTCCGGCACGCTGCGCAAAGCGACTGCCGCTGATTGCAGCGCGGGAAAATCCGCCTGCGCCGCCGCCCACTCCTCGGAACTCAGATCCAGATCTTCGCTGGCACCGGCACGTGCCGATTTCGCACCGGCCTCGAGCACGGCCATGAGCGCAAGCGCCTGCACCGGTGTAACTGGAGGCTGCGCAATGCCAAGGACGGCGTCACGCACGGCAGCATAATAAAGACGATGATCGCCGGACGGTGCAGCCAGGGAAACCTGTTCGCCGTTGCCATCGGTGAGCCGCAGCGGATCGGAATCTTCTCCCCACCCCTCCGCGCCCGGCCGCATGCCTTCTCGCAACTGGGTCTCCTGCGGGTCGGCAGCCTGCTTGCAAAGACTGCCGCGCTCGCCATGCACCAGAAACCGGGGCGTGTCGCCCGCCACCAACATGCCGGCGTGCAGGATCACCTGCAGCACGCCGTAATCGAGCACCGCGTGAAACCAGTCGTCGACCACACCTCCGCTGCGTTGCGCCAGGCGGTGCAGCGTGACGCGTTGAGGCAGCCCGAACAGCACCAGTGCCTGATCGATCAGATGCGGGCCGAGGTCGAACCAGAGTCCGGCGCCCGGCACGGCCTGTTCGCGCCAGCGCTCGCGCACCTCGGGACGGAAACGATCGATGCGCGATTCGAACTGCACCACGCGACCGATCCGCCCGGCGGCAATGGCCTCGCTCACGGCGAGAAAATCACTGTCCCAGCGCCGGTTCTGGAACACCGAAAGCACGCACCCCGACTCCTTCGCCAGTCGCGTCACGTGGCGAGCCTGCGCCAGGTCCAGCACGAAGGGCTTGTCCACGACCACATGCTTCCCCGCGCGCAAGGCCGCCTCGGCCAAGGGCGCATGCGCCGCATTGGGGGCGGCGATCACAACCAGATCGACATCCTCGTGCGCGATCAGCGCCGCCGCATCGGCCACGACTTCCGCATGCGGGATGTCGCGCTGCACCTGCACCGGCTGACTGGATGCCACCACCGCGACGTCCATGCCATCCACAGCGCCGATCAACGGCGCATGAAAAGTGCAGCCGGCGTAGCCGTAACCGATCAGACCGACGCGAAGAGGGCGGGATGCGTTGGGAGTACTCATGTTGTGATCGTGCCCGCTTCCGCGCGCCGAAGCGAGTGCACGGCGCACACGGACATGCGCTTGCAATCGTCATCCACGCACGATGCGCCCGTCATCGTCCGAGCCGAAGCGCCGCCACGCGCCGTTGCCGCGGCGGCACCAGGCGAATCTGGAACAGCGTCGGCCAGCACTTGCCGGTCACGAACAGCCGCCTGTGCTCGACATCCCAGGCGATCCCGTTGAGCACATCGTCCTCGGGATTGGGCAGCTTGCTCACATCCAGCAATCCTTTCAGCTCGATCCAGCCGACGACGTGCCCGGTGGCCGGATCGATGCGCGCGATGCGTGTGGACTGCCAGATGTTGGCGAACAACTGGCCGTCGACCCACTCCAGCTCATTGAGGTTGTGCACCGGCTGGCCGTCCGCAGTGACATGGATCGTGCCGATCTGGCGCAGCGTGTCCGCATCGAGCACGCGCAGATTCGGCGTGCCGTCGCTCATGTACAGCCGGTCACCGTGCCGTGTCAGCGCCCAGCCCTCGCCGGGATAACGGAACAGGCGCACGGGCTTGAGCGTATGCAGGTCGTAGACCAGCCCCATGTGCTGACGCCAGGTCAGCTGGATCAGACGATCCTTCCAGGCGACGATGCCCTCGCCGAAGATCTTCGGTGGCAGCCAGGACTGCTGCACGACCTTGCCACTGCGTAGCGCGACCTTGCGCACGGACGAAGCGCCCTCCATGCCGGTGCTCTCGTAGAGAAACCCGTCCCGGTAGAACAGCCCTTCGGTGAACGCATTGCTGTCGTGCGGATACCGGTGCACGACCTTGAAGCCGTAGACCGGAATCGCCGCGTACAGCGGCGACGACGCAAGCAACAGGATCGACAGCACCGCCAGCATCGAGCGGACGGCGATGCGTCCGCATACCGGGCCGCGCCGCGGACCAGGGCTCACCGCACGCTTCGCGTTCACGCAACCGCCGGCTTGCGCGCCACCAGGTCGATCAGCGCAGACATGCCCTCATGCCGCCCCTCGTGCAACTCGGCGTCGTAAATGGCCAGGTGCTCGATCTGCAGGTCCGCGAAGGCTTCGCGCAGCATCGGCTCGGTGTACATGTTCTCCGCCTCGGGCGGGCCGCCGGTGCCGTACTCCAGCTGCTCGGGACGGTAGCCCTGCAACAGCAGCAGACCGCCCGGCTTGAGCGCGCGCTGCATGTCCGCGAACATCCGCGCGCGGAAATCCGGGTCGGCAAACTGGATGAAGATGCCCGCAATCACGTCGAAGCGCTCGCGGCCGAAATCCCAGTTCGCCAGATCCGCCAGCTCGTAGCGCAGCTGCACGCCGCGCTCGGCGGCCAGTCGTCGGCTCTTGTCCAGCCCGACCTGCGAGCCGTCCACGGCCAGCACGTCCAGCCCCTGCTCGGCCAGCCATACGCCGTTGCGGCCGTCGCCATCGGCCACCGCCAGGGCCGTGCCCTGCTTCGGCAGACGCGACTGCTGCGCGACCATGAACGCGCTCGGCGCCGTGCCGAACAGGTAGCCGTCGCCGGCATAGCGCTCGTTCCAGTCCACCATGAACGTTTCTCCTTGCGTGGGGGGAATCGTGCGCATTCTACGCGTCCGACCCCGGTACAATGACGTCATGTCCCTGATTCAACTTCTCAAGGTCGACTACAGCGTCGGCGGCCCCTTGCTGCTCGACGGCATCGACTTCACCCTGGAAAGCAACGAACGCGTCTGCGTGGTCGGTCGCAACGGGGCCGGCAAATCCACGCTACTGCGGCTGCTGGACGGCACCATCGTGCCTGACGACGGCGAAATTCGCCGCCAGACCGGCATTCGCGTGGCGCGCCTGACCCAGGAAGTGCCGCAGGATGCCGACGGCAGCGTGTTCGACGTGGTCGCCTCCGGACTGGGCGATCTGGGCGCGCAGCTGGCCGCCTTCCACCACGCCGCCCACGAAGGCGACACCGAGGCCATGGCCCGCGCGCAGGAACGCATCGAGGCCGGTCACGGCTGGGACCTGGACACTCGCGTCAGCCAGACCCTGTCGCGCCTGGAGCTCGACGGCGACGCCGACTTCGCCGCCCTTTCCGGCGGCATGAAGCGCCGCGTGCTGCTGGCGCAGGCTCTGGTGTGTGCGCCCGACGTGCTGCTGCTGGACGAGCCGACCAACCATCTCGACATCGAAGCCATCGACTGGCTGCAGGAGTTCCTGCGCAATTTCAGCGGCAGCATCGTGTTCGTCACCCATGACCGCCGCTTCCTGCGCCAGCTGGCCACACGCATCGTCGAAATCGATCGCGGCCGACTCACCGACTGGCCCGGCGACTACGACAACTACCTGCGCCGGCGCGAGGAACGCGCCCACGCCGAGGCCCAGGCCAACGCCCTGTTCGACAAACGCCTGGCGCAGGAGGAAGCGTGGATCCGCCAGGGCATCAAAGCCCGCCGTACCCGCAACGAGGGCCGCGTGCGCGCGCTGAAGGCGCTACGCGCCGAACGCGCCGAACGCCGCGAGAAAACCGGCACCGCGAAGATGCAGCTGGCCGACGCGCAGGCCTCGGGCCGCAAAGTCATCGAAGCGAAGGACATCGCCTTCCGCTACGGCGACCGGGTGCTGGTGAAGGACTTCTCCACCACCGTGATGCGCGGCGACCGCATCGGCATCATCGGTCCCAACGGCGCCGGCAAGACCACACTGATCCGCCTGCTGCTCGGCCAGAACCCGCCCGACCACGGCAGCGTGAAGATCGGCCAGGGCCTGGAAGTGGCCTACTTCGACCAGCACCGCGCGCGCCTGGACGAAAACCTCAGCGCCGCCGACAACGTCGCCGAGGGCCGCGAATTCATCGAACTCAACGGCAAGCGCACCCACATCATGGGTTACCTGCAGGACTTCCTGTTCGCGCCCGAACGCGCCCGCGCACCGATCACGCGGCTGTCCGGCGGCGAACGCAACCGCCTGCTGCTGGCCAAGCTGTTCGCCCAGCCGTCCAACCTGCTGGTGATGGACGAACCCACCAACGATCTCGACGTCGAGACGCTGGAGCTTCTGGAAGACCTGCTGGCCGACTACAAGGGCACGCTGCTCCTGGTCTCGCACGACCGCGAATTCCTCGACAACGTGGTCACCAGCACCCTGGTGATGGAAGGCAACGGCCACATCGGCGAATACGTCGGCGGCTATGCCGACTGGCTGCGCCAGCGTCCGCAAGCCCGTTCCCCCGACGCAACCCGGGCCCCCGCGAAAGTCACGCCGCCATCCGAGACAGACGCAAGCAGTCCTGCGCAACGAAAGGACAGCAAACAACCCGCGCGCAAGCTCAGCTACAAGGACCAGCGTGAACTGCAACAGCTGCCCGCCCGCATCGAGCAACTGGAGACCGACATCGCCGCGCGCACCGAAGCGATGAACGACCCCGGCTTCTACCAGCAGGACAGCGATGCCATTGTCGCCGCCAACGAGGCGCTCGCCGCCCTGCAGAGCGAACTGGAATCCGCCTACGCCCGCTGGGAAGAACTAGAGGACTGAACGACCCCGCGAATCAAGACAACGCGTCTGCAGCAGACGTTGCCCGATGCTGCAGGAAGACAGCGGGTGCCAGATCGACCCTGGCCAATCGAGCAGACGCTGGCCGACTTGCACGTCGCACGCCGCCGCCGAACCACGCCACCGGTCCGCAGGCCGCGCTGAAACCGCCGCGCAACGCTCGCTACCGCTGACGACCAACGTGACATGGCGCATGCACCTGTCGGCATGGATACGCATCAGCCGACCGGGAGCCAGATCCGCGCAAGCGCCCCGCGTGCGTCCTTTCTCGCCACCAGACTGACGCCGCCCTCATGGGCCTCGGTGATCTGGCGCACCAGCGCCAGCCCGATACCGGAGCCGCCCGGCTTGGTGGTGAAGAACGGCACGAAGAGATTGTCGCTGCGCGGCGGACCCGGCCCATTGTCGATGACTTCGATCAGCGCTCGTGCGTCCTCGCGCCGCCAACGCACGCGCACGAGACCGCCCTCGGCCGGCGCCGCCTCGACCGCGTTGCGCAACAGGTTGATCAATGCCTGCTCGATCTGGTCAGGGTCGGCCTGCACCCGCAGCGCTTCGCCGTCTTCCACCTGCACCGGGCAGCGCTGCTGCAAGTGCGCGGCCTTCTTCGCCAGCTGCGCCAGATCGACGTCGCGCATGTTCGGCGAAGGCAGACGCGCCAGACTGCTGTATCCGGCCAGGAAGCGCGCAAGCGCGCCAGCGCGCTTGCCGATCACGTCCAGTCCGGTCCGGAAGTCTTCGCGCCAGTCGTCCGGCAACGGATCGCGCGCGGCCAGCGTGGCGAGGGTGTCGGCCATGGACTGGATCGGCGCCAGCGAATTGTTGACCTCGTGCCCCAACACGCGCAGCAAGCGCTGCCAGGCCTGTCGCTCTTCCTCGCGCAGCACTCGGCCGACGTCGTTCACGACCAGCAGCCGCCCGCCGCGTCCGCCGCTACGCAGCGGTGCATGACGCACCTCGAAACGACCGGTACGACCCGGAAACGCACGGGTGATGGTCTGAATGGGCGGTGCATCCAGCAGTGCGGCCAGCCCCAACTCGGCCGCGCTCGCCCCGAACAGGCGATGCTTTTCGGCATTGAGCAACTGCTGCCCGACCGGATTCACCAGACGTAGGCAGCGCGACTCGTCGAAGACAAACACCGCACTGTCCAGCGCCGCCAGCGTCTTGCTCAGCAGATACGAGGACTCCTCGAATTCCAACCGCTCCCGCTGCAGACGCTCGGCGAGCCGATTGACATCGTCAGTCATGTCGCCGAGCACACTTCCGCGGGTACCGCGCAGGCTGTAATCGCCCTGCCGCAGCGCCTCGATCAGGCTCGACAAGGTGTACATCGGATGGATCACGCGGCGGTACTGCCATCGTGCGACCCATGCGGTCAACGCCAGCACCGCTAGCGCGGACGGCACGATCCACCGCGCAACCGGCAGCCCGAAGGTCAACACACCCACCAACGCCAACAGCGCCGGCGCGGCGATCAGCAGGCCGCCGTAAAGCACGCGCGCCTCGAAACGCGGCATCTGCCCGCGCGTGCGCGGCGTCGGGGTGGAGTCAGTCGGCATGTCCCGCAGTATCGCGCAAACCGTGCTTTTCCATGCGTCGATACAGTGTCTGCCGGGTGATGCCCAGCGCGTCGGCGGCCTGCTGCAGGTTGCCTTCGTGACGCTCCAGCGCGCGCTGCACCAGCACCGCCTCGGCCTGATCCAGCGTCATGCCTTCGAAATCTCTTCCGCCGCCAGCATCGACTTCGCCCGGCGCGCCGAACGTCAACGCCGCCGCGCTGACCTGATCGTGCTCGGCCAGCAGCGCCGCGCGTTCCATCAGGTGCTGCAATTCGCGCACGTTGCCGGGCCAGCGCCAGGCCAGCAGCGCGCGTTCGGCCGAAGCGGTCAGATGCAGTGGATCGCGTCCGTGCCGCGCGGCGCTTCGCGCAAGAAAGGCACGCGCCAGCGGCGGGATGTCGTCGCGCCGCTCGCGCAACGGAGGCAGCCGCACTTCCAGTGTGTTGAGGCGATACAGCAGATCCTTGCGGAATCGCCCGGCCGCGACCTCCGCGTCCAGGTCTGCGTTGGTCGCCGACACCAGCCGCACGTCGGTGGACTGTGTCCGCGAGCAACCGAGCCGCTCGAATTCGCCATCTTCCAGGACACGCAGCAGCTTGGGCTGCTGCGAAGCCGGCACGTTGCCGACCTCATCCAGAAACAGCGTGCCGCCATCGGCCAGTTCGAAGCGACCAATGCGCTCGCCCTTGGCGTCGGTGTAGGCGCCGCGCACGTGACCGAACATCTCCGACTCGAACACGCTCTCGGCGATGCCGCCCATGTTGACCTTGACCAGCGAGCGTTCCGCGCGCGGCGAAAGCGCATGAATGCGCTGCGCGATCACGCCCTTGCCGGTGCCGTTCTCGCCCAGCACCAGCACATTCGCATCACTGGGTGCGATACGTGCGATCAGATCCAGCACACGTCGCATCGGCGCCGATTCGGCAATCAGCGCGTCCGGCTCGTCACCCCGAAGGAGCGCATTCTCGGCCTCCAGGCGTCGCTGCCGGCGCGCGCTCTCGCCCAGCGCGATCTGCGCGCGAAGCACACCCATCAGACGCATGTTCTCCCACGGCTTCTCGATGAAATCGGCAGCACCCAGACGCATCGCCTCGACCGCCAGCGGCACATTGCCCCAGGCCGTCATCACGATCACCGGCATCTCCGGCACGTGCTGGCGAAGCTGTTCGAGCAGCTCCAACCCTTCCTCACCGGACGTTGTGTCCCGGGTGTAGTTGAGATCGATCAGTGCGGCGTCGAAGCTGCGACGGCGCGCCTGCTCCAGCGCCGTCGCCGGACCATCCACACCAACCGCACCCATGCCCTCGGCCTTCAACAACATGCGCAGCGCTTCGCGCACGTCGGCCTGATCGTCGGCAACCAGCACGCTGGGGTTCGTCGGGCGCTTCATGACTTCATCCATCTTTGCAGTGTAGTGCTCACTCGTAACGCAGCGCGACCGCCCGGGCCACGCGCAGGTCGCGTAGCATCGACACCAGCGTGGGGAATGCGGAAATGCCGATCAACGCCGCCAGTACCGGCACGAACACGCCCAGGTCGTGGGCACAAGTGCACAGCCCCGGATCGGCCAGCAGCTTCGACCCCGGCCAGAACAACCCCAGCCCGACGTCAATCACGGCCACCGCCGGCAAGGTGTATCCCGGCCGCCTCGACAGACGCCTTCCGGCCTGACGCACTTCCCGGGTCAACATCGGATCACTCTCCGCGCAAGGCATGCATGGGCGGCGTGCGCGCCGCGCGCAATGCCGGAATCAGGCAGGCCGCCAAACTCGCCAGCACCAGCAGCACCGCGACCACGATCATCGCGGCGGGATCGAGCACCCCGCTGCGCCCGAGCAATTCCAGCATCACGCTACGCAGCGGACGCGCAACGCCGAGCGTAACCGCGAAGCCGAGCAGCAGTCCCGCGCCGACCTGGAGCAGGCCGCCGCGCAGCACCCACGCAAGCAGTGTCGAGGGCCTGGCTCCCAGCGCCATGCGCACACCGATTTCCTGCTCCCTCGCCGCCACCGACACCGCCATCACCGCATACAGGCCGGCGCTGGCCAGCGCCAGGGCGAGCACGGCGAACACGCCGATCAGCAGCAGATTCATGCGCACGTCCGCCGTCTGCGCGTCGACGATGGAACGCAACGTGCGCAGGTGTGCGATCGGCTGTGTCGGCGCCACACTGGCCACGACCCGGCGAACCATGTCGCGATCATGCATCGGCTCGCCCTGCACACGCAGCGCGAAGCGCATCGGTTCGAAGTAGCGGAACGCATTGATCAGCGCATCCGGCGCCTGCGCCAGCGGCACGTACAAGATCGGCGGCTGCGAGCCGAGCGGACCGTACTGGCTGGTGCTGTCCACCACACCGACGATACGTGCCTCGACGACGCCCTTGTCCACGTCCATGTCGATCAGCTTACCCAGCGCCTTGCCACCGTACTCGCGGTCGGCCAGCACGCGGTTGATGATCGCCACCGGTTCGCCGCCGCGGATGTCCTGCGCATTAAACGCCCGCCCCTTGCGCACGGCGATATCGAACGTCGCGAAGAAACCGGGACTGATCGCGCGGAATTGCGTGCTGCCGAAACGCTCGCCGCCGGGACGATGCACCGTGCCGATGTTGAATTGCTGCCCGACTGGCAAGTTCGTGGTCACCACGGCCGCACGCACGCCCGGTTGCATGCGCAACCGATCCAGCACCTGCTGCGACAGATGCTGGACACTCTGCGCATCGGGGTAGGTCGCCTTCACCGGTGCCAGTTCGAAGGTCAGGATGCCGCGATCGGAAAAACCGAGCTGAGTCCGCGCCGCATCGTAGAGCGTATGCAAGAACACGCCGGCGGCCACCAGCAGCACCGTCGCCAGCGTCACCTGCGTCACCACCAGCAGTCGCCCCAGACGCTGGTCGCCGCGCCCGATACCGTTGCGCCCTCCCTCGCGCAAACGATCGACGTCGCCCAGCCTGCCACTACGCCACACACCCAAACCCGCGGCAATCAGCGCGGCCGCCACGCCGGCCAGGAACGCCAGCGTCAGCGTGCCCGTGTCGAGCACAGCGGCGCTCAGGTCCACCACGTCGGTCGACACCACATGTCGCAGCAGACGCAGTCCGAAGTCCGCCATCAGTACGCCGAGCAGCGACGCAAGCAGACCGACCAGCACGGCGTCGGCCAGCGCCGGCAGCGCCTGCCGCCACGCTGACGCACCCAGCGCGCGGCGCACGGCACCGTCATGGCCTCGCGCCAACGCGCGTAGCAGCATCAAATTCCCCAGATTCACCAGTGCGATCAGCAGCACCAGCAGCGCGCTAGCCATGAATAGCAGCAGCACGCCGCGCTGTCCCGCGTGCTGGTTGTCGTGCAGACTGATAGCGCGGAACTGCCGACGGCTGTACCACGCACGCGCCTGCGCTGACATGTCGCTCTGTTCGTACAGCGGGCGAACCCGTGCTTCGACCTGGGCCGACACCGACGCCAGGCTCGAGCCCGGCTTCAAGCGGACAACGGTGAGGAAGTTGGTGCCGTTGTCCCGGCTGTTGGTCGAAAAAGCCGTCGGCAACACCAACGAAGTCTTGCCGAACAGATCGAATCCCTTCGGCAGCACGCCGATCACGGTATGCGGCGCCCCCTCGATGGAAAGCTGCTGCCCGATCACGCCACGATCCGCACCGTAATAGCGCTGCCAGAAGGTGTAGCTGAGCATCACCGCCGGCGCGCCATGCGGGCGATCCTCGTCCGCTGTGAAAGTGCGGCCCAGGAACGGCGTCACGCCCAGTGTCGGTAGCAGATGGCGGTCAGCGAGCATCGTCGGCACCTGCACCGGATGCCCCTCGACGAACACATTGGACGGCGCCAGCGAAGTGCCGATGCCCATCGACGCCACGCCCTGCATGCCCTGCAGATGTTGGTACATCTGCGGCGAAGTCGACGCCATGCCATTGTCCAGAATCATGCCGACAGCAGCCAGACGTTGTGCCTGCGGATACGGTAAGGGCTGCATCAGCGTGCCCCGGATCAGCGCGAACACCGCAGTGCTCGAACCGATGCCCAACGCCAGCACCGCGGTCGCCAGCAGCAGGAATCTGGGTCTGCGCAGACTCGCGCGCCACGACCGCAGAATCTCGTTGAACACGATGCTCATGGTTTCACTCTCCTCGCAATGCGCGCATCGGTTGCACGCGCGACGCGCGCAGACCGGGCGCAAGACAGGCCATCAGACCGGCAAGCAGCAGGGTGAGACACACGCCGGACAATGCCAGTGGATCGAACAGTGAACGGTTGCCCAGGGCACCGATCACCGAACGCTCCACACCCGAAAGCGACAGCGCGAGGATCACGCCCAGGGCCAGCCCAATGGCGATCTGCAGCAGCCCGCCACGCAGCACCAGACCGGTCAAGCCGATCGGCGACGAACCGAGCGCCATGCGCACGCCGAACTCGCGCTCGCGCGCGGCCACCGTCACCGACATCACCGCATACAGACCGGCCGCCGCCAGCAGCAGTGCCAGCACCGCGAAAATACCGATCAGCGTCAGGTTCAGACGCATGGCTGCCGTCGTGCCGTGGACAATGGCCCGCATCGTGCGCATCTGCGCAATCGGCTGCTGCGGGGCGATGTCCGCCACCGCCTGACGCACGCGCGCCCGGTAGTCCTGCGGATCGCCGTGCACGCGCAAGGCGACGCGCAGTGGCTCGAACTTGCGCAGCATCTTCATCATGGCGTCCGGTATCTGCTGCAGCGGCACGTAGACCGTGGACGGTGCCTGCTTCAACGGACCGTATTGATGCGTATCGTCGACCACGCCGACGATGCGCGCCGACCACTGGAAAGCATGGCCGCCGAATTGAATCTGCTGGCCCAGGGCATGCCCGTCGTAGCCGCGTTTGACCGCACTCGCACTGACTACGGCCACGGCCTCGGCGCCCTGCGCGTCGGTAGACGCAAACAGACGGCCCTTGCGTTGACGGATGCCAAACAGCTTGAAGAACCCCGGACTGACAGCGTGGAACTGCGTATTGAAGACCGGACCGTCCGGCGATTGCATGCCCGCCTCCAGCTGGCTGGAAACGCCAACGCCCGAAGGCAGATTGGTGGTCATGGCGACCTGCGTCACACCGGCCACCGCATGCAGGCGCTCTTGCAGCCGCCGCGACAGATCCAGCACGGAAGCCGTGTCCGGATAGTCACCCTTCACCGGCTTCAACTCGAAAGTAAGGATGCCCTGACTGGAAAACCCCAGCGGCGTGTGCGCGGCATCGTAGAGCGTGTGCAGCAACATGCCGCTGCTGCTAAGCAAGGCTGTGGCCAACGCCACCTGGATCACCACCAGCACGCGACCCAGGCGACGGCTGCGACGATTCAGTCCATTGCGACCGCCTTCACGCAGCGTTTCCAGAGCGTTCGCCGCCAGACTGCGCCACAGCCCCAGTGCCGCCGCCAGCACAGCGCCAACCACACCCACCACGATGCCAAGCACACTGGCCAGCAAGGCGGGATGCAGAATGCCTTGCGGTCGCCACGCGTCAGGAATCCATCCCTGCGCCAGCGCCAACGCCAGCTCCGCCAGGGCGATGCCCAGCCCTGCGCCGAGCAGCCCCACCAGCGCGCCTTCGGCCAGCGTCGGCAACGCCTGCCGTAACCGCGGCGCCCCCAACGCACCGCGCACCGCGGCATCATGCTGGCGTAGCAAAGCGCGCGTCAGCATCAGGTTGGTCAGATTCACCAGCGCGATCATCAGCACGCACAGGGCACTGCCGAGAAACAGCAGCAGCACCGGCCGCGCATCGGCATGCAGCCAAGTGCTCAACGGGCGGACAATGAACCGTGTGTGCTCGTCGCGATGACTGCCCAGCTGCCGATACATCCCGTGAATGCGCGCATCCAGGCGCGCCGACATGGCGTCCAGACCGACACCTTCATTCAGCCGCGCCACGGCGAACTGGTTGGCGGATGTCGCCTCCACCGACCCTTCCGGCGGCGGGATGAACGGCAGCATCACGTCGCCGCCAAACCCCATCCGGTCGTAGCGCGCGGGCAGCACGCCGACGATGGTGTAGCGCGCACCCTCGATCCGCAGGCTGCGCCCGATCGCGTCGGCGCGTCCCGCGAACCGGCGCTGCCAGAAACCGTGGCCCAGGATCACCACATGCGGACCATGCGCGCGCGCCTCGTCGGCGGTGAAATTACGCCCCAACCGCGGTACCACGCCCAGCGTCGACAACCACGACGGCGTCACGTGCACCGCCGGTACCAACGCCGGATCGCCATCGCCCGCCACGTTGACCGTCGACCACTTCTCGGCCAGACCGATCGAGGCGACACCCGGCAGCGACTGCATGTGCCGGTACTGACGGACCGTGACCGTGCCCACGCTGCCGGCACGGCTGCGGCCCATCATCACCACCCGCGAAGCCTGCGGTATCGGTAACGGCTTTAGCAGGGTCTGCTCGATCAGCGTGAACACCGCCACACTGGCGCCGATGCCCAGCGCCAGCACGCCGCTCGCCAGCAGCAGGAAGCCAGGCCGACGCACACTGGCACGCCAGGAACGTACGATCTCAATCATCCATATCGGCATCACTTCACTCCCCACGCAATACAAGCATCGGCTGTACGCGCCCGGCGCGGCGCGCCGGGGCTAGACAAGCCATGACACCCGCCGCACCGAGAACTAGACAGACCGCCGCCATGGACCAGGGATCAAACATCCGACGCCCCAGCTGCGCGACCGCTGCGTGCAGCAGGCCCGAGCCGGCGACACCCATCAGCAAGCCGATGATCAAGCCCCAGGCGATCTGCACCAGACCGCTGCGCACGACTTGAAGCAGCAGACCTCGCGGCGAGGCCCCCATTGCCGCGCGCACTCCGAATTCCCGTGCACGCGCGGTGACCGCCATGGCCATCACCGCGTACATGCCTACGCTAGCCAGCAGCAGCGCCAAGCTGCCCAGAACCCCCACTAGCAGTAGGCTGAATTTGGTATCCGACGTGATGTCATGAACGATGTCAGCCATGCTGTAGAGACGACTGATGGGCTGGTCGGGCGCGACTTCCGCCACCGCCCGACGGACTGCCGCGCGATAACGCTCCGGTCGACCATGGACCTTGAGCGCGAAACGCAGCGGCTCGATGCCGCGGAAGACCAGCAGATCGTCCTCCGGCATCTGTGCGAACGGCAGATACAGAATCGGGCGCACCGAATCGGGGTCCTCAGGGCCGAACTGGTAGGTGTTGGCCACGACACCGACGATTCGAGCGGAAAGAATGTTGACGTTCGTGCGCGGCCGCTTCAGCGCGAACTGCTGGATGGTCTTGCCAAGCGCGTGTCCGCCGTAATGGACGTCGGCGAATCGCTGATTGACGATCGCGACCGCCTCACCGCCACGCACATCACCGTCTGCAAAGGCTCGCCCCTTCAGTACGTGGATACCGAACAGGTGGAAATAGCCGGGACCTACACCGCGGAACTGTTCGTTGAATTCCTCGCCTCCCGGCAGGTGCAAGCCGCCGATATTGAACTGCCCCCGATCGTCACCGGCTGGTAGATTGGTCGTCATGGTGGCCTGTTCGACGCCCGGTATCCGCTGAAGACGTTCGGTCAAACGCCGGGAAAGCGTTTGCACCGCACTTGCATCGGGATAGGTCCTTTCGACCGGGGCCAGCTCGAATGTCAGCACGCCACGGGGATCGAACCCCAGGTTGGTTCGTGCATTGTCGAGCAGCGTATGCAAGAAAATGCCCACCGCACACAGAAGCAGAGACGCCAGCGCCACCTGGGCGATCACCAAAACACGTCCGACCCACGCGCCGCGACGGCCCAGACCACTGCGCCCGCCTTCGCGCAAGCTGGTCATCGACAATGCGGCTCTGCCGCGCCACAGCCCGAGCGAAGCCGCCATCAGCGCGCTAAGTACGCTGATGAATCCGGCCAGCGCCCACGCGCGTCCTCCCAGACGCAAACCATCCGGACGCGTCCATTCCACGGCCATCCAGTCCACGGGCATACAGGTTCGCAGTGCCAGCAGGCCGGATGCCGCCAGCGCCTGTCCGATCAGCAGGGCGACCAGACCGATGAGCAGCCCCTCAGCGATCAACGGCAGCGCCATCCGCCAGGGCGATGCGCCGAGTGCGCCTCGAATCGAAGCCTCGTGGTCACGGTTCATGCTGCGCAGGACCATCAAGTTGGTCAGATTGACCACCACGAGCAGCAGCAGCAACGCGGCACAGGCCAGCCACATGACCGCCATGGCACGTTGTCCCGCATGCTGTTGCTCGCCGAAGTCCTGAGCACCGAAAGGTTCGCGCCTCAGGTCGGTCTCCCGTTGCCCCCTTTCGGTGTGGACGCCGCGCATCCGCGTCACCGCCTGCGCACCCAGTCCGTGCAGTGTGCTTCCGGGCTGCCTGCGCACGACCATCGTGAAGACATTGCTGTCATCGTGCGATTGGCTGGGCAGCGCCGAAGGCAGGGCGATCTGCGCCCGGCCGAGATCGAACCCCGCGGGCAGCACGCCGACGATCGTGTGCGCAACACCTTCCACGCGCATGCTGCGCCCTATCACCGACGGATTCCCACCAAAATGCCGCTTCCAGAAGCCGTGGAAGAGCAGGACCGCCGGCGCTCCATGCGGCCGATCCTCGGCAAGATCGAAGTTGCGCCCCAGCACGGGTCGCACGCGCAACGTGGGCAGCAACCCGCGATCCATCTCGAGCGCCGAGACCATGACGGGCGAATCGCTACCAGCGACATTCACGGTCGGAAGAACCCTGAAAAGTCCATGCTTGGCGACACCTGGAAGATCGGCGAGCTGCTGGTATTGCTGGGACGAAACCAGGCCGACATCCCCCTGCTCGACCGGACCCAATGCTGCCAGTTGCTGCGCCTGCGGATAAGGCAGAGGCTCCAGCAGAACGCCATCGATCATGCTGAACACGGTACTCATGACGCCAATGCCCAGCGCCAGCACGCCGCTCGCCAGCAGCAGGAAGCCGGGCCGACGCACACTGGCCCGCCAAGCCCGCCACATTTCACTCCATGCGATACCCATAACGCCCCTCACTCCCCTCGCAATGCGCGCATCGGCGGCACGCGCGATGCGCGCCATGCCGGCCGCAGGCAAGCCGCAAAACCAGCCAGTGCGAGCACCACGCAGACCAGTACCCACGCCAACGGGTCCACCTGATCAATGTGCCCCACACCCGTGACGGAAAGGGCCTCCGACATATGTGCCAACACGCGAGCCGCGCCCCACGCCAGCACCATGCCCAGCACCAAGCCGATGGCCACCTGATACATACCGCCACGCACCACCAGTTGGATCAGCCGCGCAGGTGAGGCGCCTAGCGCCATACGGGTGCCGAACTCGCGTTCACGGGAAGCCACGGCCACCGCCATCACCGCATACAGCCCCGCCACTGCCAGCAGCAGCGCCAACGAAGCGAACAGACTGACCAGCCACATGCTGAGGCGGCCATTGGCGGTGGTCTGCCTGACGATGGCGCGCATGGCTCGCAGATGGGAAATGGGTTGACCGGGTACCACTTCAGCCACGGCCTTTTGCACCGCTGCGCGCCATCCGGCCACACGGCCCTGGACGTGAAGTGCAAAACGCAGCGGCTCAATCTTCTGCACAACCTCGAACGTGGATGCGGGCATCTGCACCAAGGGCACGTAGAGCACCGGCTGCATCGGCGCCAGTGGCCCATACTGATACGTGCTGGCGACCACCCCGACAATGCGCACCGGAATGGCCGGACCTTCGTTCATGTCAATCTTGATGAGCTTGCCGACCGCGTCGCCGTCGTAATACTTCCTGGCCAGGTCGCGGCTGACCACGGCGACCGGCTCGCTGCCGCGCGTGTCGTCATGCGTGAACACCCGCCCCTGATACCTGGCGATGGAAAACACTCGGAAAAAGCCGTTCCCCACGCCATGCAGCTGGGCATAGAACTGTTTGCCCCCAGCCGTTTCAACACGGTTGTTGAATTGATCGTAGAGCCCATCGCCCGTGGGCAGATTGGTGGTCACAGCCGCACCGGTAACGCCAGGCATCAGGCGCAAGCGCTGCACCAAACGCTGCGACATTGCCTGGATCGACGCGGCATCCGGATAGTGTGCTTTTACCGGCGCCAACTCGAAGGTAAGAATGTGATCGCTGGAAAAACCAAGATGCGTGCGTGAGGCGACATAAAGACTGTGCGCGATAACACCGGCCGAGCTCAGCAGAGCCACGGCCATGGCTACCTGGGCCACCACGAGCGCGCGTCCCAGTCGGCCACTGCGCAGCCCCAACCCGCTGCGCCCGCCTTCGCGCAACGTATCCACGCCCATCGCCTGACGGCTGCGCCAAACGCCCAGCCATGCCGCCAACAGCGCGCCAATGACAGCTACCGCAAAGGCGAACAACCACGCCATCGCCCCCACCGTGATCTGGCCACCATGTAGCCACTCGACAGGAATGCGCTGTCGCAGCACCGCCAAGCCGCCCCATGCTAGAGCCATGCCGATGAAAGCACCGCCCATGCCCACCAGCAGGCCCTCGCCCACGGCGGGTAGCAACAGGCGCAGGAACGGCGCGCCCAAGGCGTGCCGAACGGCGATGTCATGGGTTCGCGACAGCGTGCGCAGCAACATCAGATTGGTCAGATTGACCAGTGCAATCAGCAGCACCATGGCGGCGCTGGCCGTGAACAGCATCAACAGCGGCCGCTCGCCACGATGCAGGGTGACATCCAATGTGGCAGTGCCAAACTGCGGCCTGTCCCAACGACCGCCCATGCCCATGTCGCGATACATGGCCCGCTCACGCGCGTCGACTTGCGCCGCGATGCTGCGAATGGGCACCCCGGCCTCCAGGCGTGCAATGGCCATGTGGCCGCTGTGGTCGTAATCGCGACTGGCCGCGGGCAAAGCCAATGGCAAAAAGATACCGCCACCGTGGGACAAGGTATCCAACCCCTTGGGCAGCACACCGATGATGGTCGCCGCACGCCCTTCCACCAGCATGCGGTGACCCACCATGTCGCGGGCGCCGCCATAACGGCGCTGCCAGAGGCCATGGCTTAGCATCACCACGGGCGGACCACCGGGACGATCCTCGGCGGCATTGAAATTTCGCCCCAGTATGGGCTGGATGCCCAGCGCGGGAAGCATGCCGCGATCCATGTACGTCACCGGTACCTGTTGTGGTACGCCGGCACCGGAAATATTGGCCACCGAGCCCGGCCGGATGAGTCCCAGCGCCTTCACGCCCGGGATGTTCTTCAGGAACTGGTACTCGTGCGGCGAGATCGGCCCCACCTCACCCGAGAAAATCTTGCCCAGGACCACTACCCGTGATGCCTGCGGAAAGGGCAGGCGTTGCAGCAAGGTACCGTTGATCAACACAAACACGGCCACGCTGGCGCCGATGCCCAGCGCCAGCACGCCGGTCGCCAGCAACAGGAAGCCTGGCCGGCGCAGGCTGGAGCGCCAGGAATGCCAGATCTCGGTCAGCCAGATTGGCATCAGGCCACTCCAACCCGGTTGCCGATCAGGTCGTCCAGGCGTGCTTCGTCCTCGCGGCGCAGACGCTCGAAGGTTTCCTCGTCGACCACACGGCCGTCGAACAGACGCACCTTGCGCTCGGCCAATTCGGCGTAGCGTGCGTCATGGGTGACCATGCAGATGGTGGCGCCGCCCTGATGCAGTTCGTCGAGCAGGGCCATCACGGCCTCGCCGTTGCGCGAATCCAGATTGCCGGTCGGTTCGTCGGCCAGCAGGATCGCCGGTTTGCCGACCAGCGCGCGCGCCACCGCGACACGCTGCTGCTGACCGCCCGACAGCTGCGCCGGGTAGTGCCGCAGGCGATGCGCCATACCCACGCGCTCCAGCGCTTCGCGCACGCGCTGGCGACGCTCGCCGCGGTCGATACCGCTGCGGTAGGTCAGCGGCAGCTCGACGTTTTCCTCCACGCTGAGATCACCGATCAGATTGAAGGCCTGAAAGATGAAACCAATCTCCGCGTTGCGGATGCGAGCACGCTCGGCGGCATTGAGGCCGGCCACGTCGTGGCCATTGAGCGTGTAGTTGCCCTCCGACGCCGTGTCGAGCAGCCCCAGGATCGACAGCAGCGTGGTCTTGCCGCAGCCGGACGGGCCGGAGATCGACACGTATTCGCCACGCTCGATAGAGAGGTGCACATCGGACAACGCGTGCGTTTCCACCTCGTCGGCCTGAAACACCTTGCGCACGCCCTCCAGGGCGATGACTTTTCGATTCTCGTTCATGCAATCACCATGATTTTTGGATGTTCGAACGTATGGCGGCACAACGGTGACACGCCCATTTCTTCGCGAAGCCCCGTATCCAGATGCCTTCCCTGGCCCTTGAACTCCCTGCTGTAAACACTCCACGCCTCGCTCGAGAACCACGGAGCACCGAACTTCGCACCCCCGCGAAGTTCGGCTTGGGTGCCTTCCCTGACCATTACACGCCTTGTTGTGAACGCTTCGATCCTTGCCCGGCCACGGCGTCCCCAGCCTGCCGGGTTTCCCCTCGCCCCCACTTCAATGCACCCGGATGCGGTCGTAGCCGTCCCACTGACTGGCGTCGGACAGGATCACCTTGTCGCCGGCCTTCAGGCCACGCAGGACCTGCACACGGTCCACCGACGTCGCACCCACACGCACCGGCACACGCGTTGCGGTGCCGCCGTCGCCGTCGAGACGGAACAGACTGATGTCGCTGTCGGCCTTGGCCAGTGCCGGGCGGCCCACCGACAGTACGTTCTTCAATTGCGCGATGCGGATGCGACCGTCGACCGACAGATCCGGACGCGCACCCGGCGGCAGCTTGCCGAGCAGACGCACGTCCACCTGCACGCTGCCATCGGTCACCGCCGGATCGATGCGCTCGACCTGACCCGATACGACACCGTTGTGGGTATCCACGCTGACCGGCATGCCCATGGCAACGTCCTTGGCCTGCACCTCGGGCACCTTGAGCCGCGCGATCAGCACGTCCGGACGCGCCACCTGCGCCAGGTTGGCGCCGGCCGCGACCTGCGCACCCTCCTGCACGGCCACCTGCTGCAAAACGCCGGCGATGCCCGCCTTCACATCCAGCGCATCGGCCTGACGCTGGCGCAGCTGCAGATTGCTGCGCTGCTGCGCGAGATGCGCTTCGACCGCATCCATCTGCGCATGCAGGCTGGCCGCGAACGACGCCACGCGCTGCTTCTCGATCTCCATCCGCGCCTTCAGTTGCTTCAGCGCGATCTGGCCCTGCTGAAACTCCACGCGCGGGATCAGGTTCAACTTCTCGGCCTTGGCATCCGCGTCGGCCTTGACCTTGGCCGAAGCGTAATCGGACTGCGCCTTGGCCAGTTCGGAGCGCTCGTCCAGCAACTGCGACTGCAATTGCGCGCGCTTGGAAGCGACATCCGCCTCGGCCGCAGCCACCTGCGCCTGCGCATTGCGCAAAGCATCGGCCACCTCCGGATTGCTGAGCTTCATCAGCACCGTGTCCGGCTTCACCTTGGCGCCGGGCCACACCCGGATGCTGTCGACCTGGGCCGCCGTGACGGCCGAGATCCAGCGCTTGTGACGCGATACCAGCGTGCCGGTGGCGCGCACCTCGCGCAGCATGTCGCCGCGCTTGACCGTACCGATCCACAGACTCGAACGATCGGCACTCGGCAGCGCCGGCCCCATCCAGGCTGCTGCGGAGACGACGACGGCCAATGCCAGCACGCTGCCGCCGATCAGCAGCAGGCGTTTTCGCTTCTTACGTTGCTTCAGTTTCGGGTTGGCGATATCCATAACCCAGATACAGCAAACACCGTGCCACGCCAGCGAACACTGAAAAATGCATGAAATAACAATCCACTAGCCTTTTCGTGTTCAGCCAGAATCAAACGCGGGCATGTCCGAATCCGGACATCATCATCCGCATGCGTACGCCAGCCACGCGGATGGCGCAGCGCCGGCGCAACGCTGGCGTCCACCAACGAGCCACGTAAGATGCACGCAACGACCGCCACGGAGTGACGCATGTACACCCTCTACTTCGCCCCCGGCACCGCCGCCATGCTGACGCACCTGACGCTGATCGAATGCGGCGCTCCCTACGAACTGAAGGCGGTGGATCTGGCCGCCGGCGAACAGCGGAGCGAGGCCTATCTGGCGCTCAATCCCGCCGGCACCGTGCCGACGCTGATCGTGGACGGCGCCTCGCATGGCGAAACCGCGGCCCTGGCCATGCTGCTGACCGAGCGCCACCCCGAAGCGAAACTCGCCCCGGCCATCGGTGATGCCAAGCGCGCCGACTATCTGCAATGGATGTTCTACCTGGCCGACACGCTGCAACCGGGTTTCCGGCAGTGGTTCTATGCCGACGAGTTCGTGCCCGAGAGCGCCGAGAGCATTGCCGAAGCCGGCCGCCGCCGCATCGAGGCCTCCTGGACGCATATCGCCGAACACCTCGACACGCATGGCCCGTACATGCTCGGCGAGACCTTCAGCGTCGTCGACCTGTACGTCGTCATGCTGATGCGCTGGGCGCGCAATATGCCGCGGCCGGCCACCGACTGGCCATCGCTGGCCGCGCTCGCTGCGAAGGTGAAGGCACGCCCGTCGTGGAAGATGCTCTACGAGCGCGAACAGCTCAGCGAATGGGCGTGAATGCGGCACCGCCCGGGCCGGAGGCCTGGGCCGTCTACCTGCTCGAATGCGCCGATGGTCGCGTCTACACCGGTATCGCCCGCGACCCGGAGAAGCGCTATGCCCAGCACGTCGCCGGCAAGGGCGCGCGCTTCACCCGCAGCAACCCGCCGCGACGACTGCTGGGGTGGGTCTGGGTCGAATCGAAGAGTGCCGCACTGAAACTGGAAATCGCCTGGAAACGTCTGCCGCGTGCCGCGCGAATCGAGGCCCTGCACACCGCGTAAACGTGCTCAGGCAGCCGCCAGAAATTGCGCGTGGAACATCGAGGCCAGCATCACGCCAAGCCCGGCGAACAGCGCGATGCCGACGATCACACCCAGCGCATTGACCGCAAAGCGCATCGGCGGCAGATGTGCCCAGCCGCCGGCCTGCCTCGCCTGCGGCTGCAGTACCCAGACCAGGGCCGCAATCCAGGCCACCACCACCACGATGCGTACCGTCATCGTCGACGGGTTCATCTGCGGAAACACCAGCAAGGCGAACAGCGTCAGCAGCAGCGATAACGCGCAGACGATCCAGTAGCGGTAGCGTGTTCTCATGGCGTGCTCTCCTCGGACGATGACGGCCTGCTGGCCGCACGGGCAACGGTTCGCGCACCGCGCCTGCAGCGGTCACGGTTCGTCAGGATACGGGAAACGCGAACGCAGTTCAGACGTCGCTTGGGTGCAGGTATCCGGCGGCCCGGCACCCGAAGTGGCCACGCGGCGCCGGTGCTCCGGGTGCGCGCCTGATGAAGTGCCATGACGCCGCAGCAGGCGTGTCGCGACCAGAAGATTCTTCGCCGGCAGCACCAGACCCGACTCCAACGGCGTCAGGAAGAGCGACATGAAGATCACGCGTCCGGCGCCCACGCTGCGCGCCGACGGATCGACAGCGCGGCAGGCCCGATGCACGATCACCGTGTAGATCAGTACCGGCGGAATCGTGACCAGGGTCAGCCACAGCGTGGTGGCCACCGTAGCGTGGGTCGCACCGGTGGCCGCGAAGGCACAGGTCGACGTCAGCCAGCCGACATGGAAGACATACACCTTCAGCAGGCGCGCGCGCCATCGGCGCAGACGGGCGATGGGGGCGGCCTCGGTCACGATCAGCCCGTATTCTGCAGACCCTGCGAAACGCCGTTGACGCAGGCCACCAGCGCGCGCAGCAGCGGACCGTCCTCACTGCCCTCGGCGCGCCAGCGCTTGAGCAGATCGACTTGCAGCAGGCTCATCGGGTCGACGTACGGATTGCGCAGGCGAATCGACAGCGACAGACGCTTGTCATCGTCCAGCAGAGCGTCGGCCTGCTTCAGCTTCAACAGCACGTCACGGGTGCGCTCGAACTCGCCGCGGATGCGCGGGAAGAAATGCTCGTGCAGTTCGCCGGACAGTTCCGAGAACGCCTCGGCGATGCCCAGGTCGGCCTTGGCCAGCACCATTTCCACATCGTCGATCAGGGTCGACAGGAACGGCCAGTCGCGCGCCATCTCGGCCATGGCATCGAAACCGAATGCCTCGATGCCGCGCTGCAGCGCCGACCCCAGACCGTACCAGCCCGGCATGATCGCGCGACACTGGGTCCACGAGAACACCCACGGAATGGCGCGCAGGTCCTCGACGCCACGCATCGAACGACGACGCGATGGACGCGAGCCCAGGGTCATGCGCTCGATCACATCGATCGGCGTGGCCGTGCGGAAGTACGGCACGAACTGCTCGTCGCCGACCAGCTCGCGATAGGCCTCGCGGCCCCAGGCGGCGAGCGTGACCATGCGCTCGCGCCACAGGTCCTCGCGTTCCTCCGGATCGCGCGGGCGCAGACTGGCGTGCAGCGCGGCGCCGACGGTCTGTTCCAGGTTGCGCAGCGCCAGCGCGCGGATGCCGTATTTGCGATGGATCACCTCGCCCTGCTCGGTCATGCGCAGGCGGCCGCCGACGCTGCCGCGCGGCGACGCCATCAGCGCCGGCGTGATGCGCGCACCGCCGCGGCTGGCCGAGCCGCCGCGTCCGTGGAAGAAGGTCAGCTCGATGCCGGCCTGCTCGGCCACCTCCAGCAGCTCGACCTGAGCGCGCTGCAAACCCCAGCGCGCGGCCAGGATGCCGCCGTCCTTGCCGCTGTCGGAGTAGCCCAGCATGATCAGCTGGCGATCGCCACGCGCAGCCAGATGCGCGCGATAGACCGGGTCGGCCAGCAGCGCGCGCAGGGTGTCGGGGCCGTTGGTGAGATCGTCGACCGTCTCGAACAGCGGCGCCACATCCAGCGGTACGCGGCCTTCGTCGTCGACCAGCCCGCCGTGGCGCGCCAGCGCCAGCACCGCCAACACGTCGGCGGCAGACTCGGCCATGCTGATGATGTACGGCCCGGTGGCGGTGACGCCGTAGCGCTGGCGCGCATCGGCCAGCGTCGCGAACACCGCGCGCAGGCGCTCGGCGGTTTCGTCGTCGTTGTCGCCGAAGGTCTCGTCGCCGGCCGCCAGCGCGCGCAGGCGCTCGGCGCGCTCGGCCTTCGGACGCTCGATCCAGCCAGCGTCGCCGATCAGCGCCGCCAGCGCATCATCGTGCACACGCGAGTCCTGCCGCACATCGAGCCGCGCCAGATGGAAGCCGAAGGTGCGCACGCGACGCAGCAGGCGCTGCACCGCGAACAGGCCGGCGTGCTCGCCCTTGTGCGTGGCCAGGCTGTCGGCGATCAGCGCGACGTCGGCCTCGAAGGCGGCGGCATTCGGATAGCCGCTGTCCGCGTCTTCCAGCGTCGCTTCCAGGCGCGCGCGCATCAGCGTCAGCAGGCAACGATAAGGCATGTCGCGATGACGCGGGCGGATCGCCATCGCGTCTTCGAGGAACTGGTCGGTGTACTGTGCCAGGCGCTCGCGCAGCGCGGCGCTGACCTCGACGCGGTCCTCGGTCTGGCTCAGCGATCGCTGCAGATGCGCGCATTCGCCGATGTAGCGCTCCAACACCATGGCGCGCTGCGCGCGCAGGGTCTCGGAAATGGTGTCGGCGCCGACGTTCGGATTGCCGTCCATGTCGCCGCCGACCCACGAGGCGAAGCGCAGCAGACGCGGCAGTTCGGCCTCCAGACCGTAGACATTCTTCAGCTCCCGCTCCAGCGCCTCGTAGAACACCGGCAGCACGCGATACAGCGAACCGGTCAGGTAGTAACCGACGTGATCGAACTCATCCTGCACGCTGGGGCGCACCGGCGAAGCCTCGGCGGTCTGCCAGCCGGCGGTCAGCGCCATCTGCATGCGCGCGGCGTCGGCCTCGCGCTCGGGCGGCGGACGATGGGCGTCGAAGTCGGCGACCAGCGCCTTGACGATGGCCTCTTCCTTCTCCAGCAGCGAGGCACGCACGGCCTCGGTCGGATGCGCCGTGAACACCGGCTCGACGTCGAGCTTGCCGATCCAGGCCAGCAGCTCGTCGGCATCCACGCCGCGCTCCTTGAGCTGACCGAGCACGTCGGCCAGCGATTCGGGTTGCACGGCGGCCCCGGCCAGCTGGTAGTCGCGGCGGCGACGGATGCGATGCACGCGCTCAGCAACGTTGACCATCTGGAAGTAGGTGGCGAAGGCGCGCGCCAGTGCCTCGGCGTCGTCGGCACTCAGACCGGCCAGACGTCCGGCCAGACCGCTGATTCCCGCACCGGCCTCGCGTCGCCGGATGGCCGCAGTGCGCACGTTCTCGACGCGTTCGAAGAAAGCCTCGCCGCCCTGCTCGGCCAGCATGCGACCCACCATCGCGCCCAGCGTGCGCACGTTCTCGCGCAATGGGCCGTCGTTGGGCAGGAATTCCAGGTTACGGGCGTCGTCGTGATCGTGCGATGCAGTCATGCGTCCTCCTGTAGTCATTCCCTACATCATACGGGTGCGTACGTGCATGAACGCTGAGTAAGGCATCCGCGCATAGAACGAATACGTATGCATCCGCATGAAGCGATATAATGGCGCTTCCAATCTTGGCCGAGGGGCGTTGCGTCCCTGTGGAACGGCGTCGCCCGGATGCGACGGCCGCGTTCGCAGGGTCAGGCTCGGCATCCCTTTCGCAACTGCGCCCATCTCAATCCGCCACGGAGTACCAACATGAACGCCGTCGCCAACGACGCCACCCAGGACTACAAGGTCCGCGACATTTCCCTGGCCGATGCCGGCCGTCGCCGCATCCGCATGGCCGAGCAGGAAATGCCTGGCCTGATGTCCATCCGCGAGAAGTACGCGCCGCAGCAGCCGCTGAAGGGCGTGCGCCTGTCCGGCTCGCTGCACATGACCAAGGAAACCGCGGTCCTGATCGAGACCCTGAGCGCCCTCGGCGCCTCGGTACGCTGGGCCTCGTGCAACATCTTCTCGACGCAGGACGACTGCGCCGCCGCCATCGCCGCCAGTGGCATTCCCGTGTTCGCCTGGAAGGGCGAGACGCTGGAAGAGTACTGGCAGTGCACGCTGGACATGCTGACCCATCCGGGCATGCAGGGTCCCGAGCTGATCGTCGACGACGGCGGCGACGCCACGCTGCTGATCCACAAGGGCGTGGAGATGGAAGACGGTTCGGACTGGGTCGACCAGCCCGGCGCCAGCACCGAGGAGCAGGTCATCAAGAACCTGCTGAAGAAGACCCGTACCGAGCGTCCCGGCTTCTGGAAGAAGGCCGCCGCCGACTGGAAGGGTGTGTCCGAAGAAACCACCACCGGCGTGCATCGCCTGTACCAGCTGGCCGAACAGGGCAAGCTGCTGATCCCGGCGATCAACGTCAACGATTCGGTCACCAAGTCCAAGTTCGACAACCTGTACGGCTGCCGCGAGTCGCTGGCCGACGGCATCAAGCGCGCCACCGACCTGATGGTCGCCGGCAAGGTCGCGGTGGTCTGCGGCTACGGCGACGTCGGCAAGGGCTGCGCGCATTCGCTGAAGGGCTTCGGCGCGCGCGTGATCGTCACCGAGATCGATCCGATCTGCGCCCTGCAGGCGGCGATGGAAGGCTTCGAGGTCTCCACGATTGAGGACACCCTCGGCAAGGGCGACATCTACGTCACCACCACCGGCAACCGCGACATCATCACCCTCGAGCACATGAAGGCGATGAAGGACAACGCACTGGTTTGCAACATCGGCCACTTCGACAACGAGATCCAGGTCGAGAAGCTGCAGTCCGACACGTCCATCAAGCACGAGAACATCAAGCCGCAAGTGGACCGCTATACCTTCCCGACCGGCAACAGCATCTACCTGCTGGCCGAGGGTCGTCTGGTGAACCTGGGCTGCGCGCACGGCCATCCGGCCTTCGTGATGTCCAACAGCTTCTCCAACCAGACGCTGGCGCAGATCGACCTGTGGGCCAACAAGGACAGCTACGAGAAGACCGTCTACCGCCTGCCGAAGAAGCTGGACGAGGAAGTCGCGCGCCTGCATCTGGAGCAGATCGGCGTGAAGCTGACCAAGCTCACGCAGGATCAGGCCGACTACATCGGTGTGCCGGTGGAAGGTCCGTTCAAGCCGGAACACTACCGCTACTGATGACGCGGGCGGTTCCGTGAACACGGCCACGCCCGTCGACACGCGTTTCGACATCGACCACCTCGATCACCTGGTGATCGTCGTGGCCGATGTCGAAACCACCATGGCGTTCTACGAACGCGTGCTGGGCATGCGCCGGATCGAATTCGGCGCCGGGCGTCTGGCCCTCGGATTCGGCGCGCAGAAGATCAACGTCAAGCGCTGGACTCCGGAACTCGCGGCGGCCGACTGCGAAGCGACCCACCCCACTCGCGGCTCCGCCGACCTGTGCTTCATCACCCGCACACCGATCAAGTCGGTCATGCGGCACCTGCATGCCTGTGGTGTCCCGCTCGAAGGCGCTGCCCCGATACAGCGAACGGGAGCTCGTGCACCGCTGCATTCCGTTTATTTCCGCGATCCCGACGGCAACCTCATCGAGGTTTCCAACGAACTCCCCGCGCCCTAGACGAGATCATCGCCCGAGCGACACCCCGGCGGCGAGCAACCAAGCCCGCCGCAGATGTGGCGAAGATCCCGCCCGCCACACCTTCATGCATCCGACACTCCCGCCTCGAACCAGTGCGCGGTGCGGTTGACCACACGCACCACCGACAGCATCACCGGCACCTCGACCAGCACGCCGACGACTGTCGCCAGCGCCGCACCCGAACGCAGGCCGAACAGGCTGATCGCGGTGGCCACGGCCAACTCGAAGAAATTACTGGCGCCGATCAGCGCGGACGGCCCGGCCACGCAGTGCGGTACGCCCAGACGACGGCTCAGCACATAGGCCAGCCCGGCGTTGAAATAGACCTGGATGATGATCGGCACAGCCAGCAGCACGATCACCAGCGGCTGACGCAGGATCGCCTCGCCCTGGAAACCGAACAGCAGCACCAGCGTCGCCAGCAGTGCCGCCGTTGACCACGGGTCGATTCGTTTGAGTGTCCGCGCCAGCGCCGCCTCGCCGCCACGCGCCAGCCGCGCGCGCCGCCAAATCTGCGCGATCGCCACCGGCGCCACAATGTACAGGCCGACCGACAGCAGCAGCGTCGCCCACGGCACATGGATCGCCGCGACACCCAGCAGCACCGCCACGATGGGCGCGAACGCGACCACCATGATGGCGTCATTGAGCGCCACCTGCGCCAGCGTGAAATGCGGCTCGCCGCCGCACAGCCGCGACCACACGAACACCATGGCCGTGCACGGCGCCGCCGCCAGCAGCACCAGACCGGCAATGTAGGCGTCATGCTCGCCGGCCGGCAGCCAGGCCGCGAACACGTGGCGCACGAACAGCCAGCCCAGCAACGCCATCGAGAACGGCTTCACCGCCCAGTTCACGAACAGCGTCACGCCGATGCCGCGCACCTGCTTGCGGACCCTCGACAATTCGGCGAAGTCGATACGCAGCAGCATCGGCACGATCATCAACCAGACCAGTCCGGCGACCGGCAAGTTGATCTGATGCACTTCCATCGCCGCCAAACTCGCAAAAGCATGCGGCAGCACATGGCCCAGCGCGATACCGGCCACGATGCACAACAGCACCCATACGCTCAGATAGCGGGCGAAGAAACCGATGGCCGGCTGCGCTTCGCGCACCGTTTCCGATGTCGCGTTCATGCGTCGTCTCCGCCTTGTCCGATGTCGCGCAATGCACCCTGCAGCGTCAGCCGATCCAGCTTGTCCACCGGCAGAGCCAGCAGCAGGTCCACCCGGCGCCGCAGCAGCACCCACGCCTGCAGATACGCGCGACGACGCGTCTCCTCATCGCCTTCGACCGCCGCCGGATCGGGCACACCCCAGTGCGCACTCACCGGATGGCCGGGCCAGACCGGGCAGACCTCGCCGGCCGCGTTGTCACAGACGGTGATGACGATATCCATCGCCGGGGCTTCCGGTGTCGCGAATTCATCCCAACTCTTGCTGCGCAGCGCACCTTCGTAGCCGAACTCGCGCGCCAGCGTCTCGGCCATCGGCTGCACACGGCCACCCGGATGACTGCCCGCGCTGTGCGCGGCGAAGCGCCCCGCGCCGAGCACATTGAGCATCGCCTCGGCCATCACGCTGCGCGCGGAATTGCCCGTGCATAGGAAAAGCACATGTCGGATCGGTGCTTCCATGTCAGCAGCACGCCTTTTCAGTGGCCGGCTTCGCGGACGCGCCGCAGCACGGCCCGTCGGTCGATGCGGCATCGGGCGCATCCGTATAAGTCGTGGCCGTTCCCAGGGTGCGGAAGGTCTCCCAGCGCACGCCCTGTGGGTCCTGCGCCCAGAACTTGTCCGAACGCGCGTAACAGCACACCGTGCCCTGTTCGGCCAGGGTCACCGCATCCGCCGTCTGCAGGCGATCACCCAGTTCGGCCAGCTCGCCCGCTTCGTCGGCCTGCAGTCCCAGATGATCGATGCCGGCCGCACCGCCGCGCTGCGAAATGGCGAAATTCACGCGCGGATCGTCCAGCATCCATTTCGCGTAGTCGGCTTCGACCACGGTCGGGTCGGTACCGAACAGCGTGCGGTAGAAGCCGATGCTGGCCTCCAGATTCTCGACATTGACGTGTACGTGAAAGCGTTTCATGACGAAGTTTCCTTGCAGGAGCCGGAGGCACGCGGCGAGCACGCCACGTCCGCCGAACCGGCGCAACAGTTGTCGGTGAGAAAGTCGAGCAGACCGTTCATGCGGTTGTAGTTCGCGCGACAGCGGATGACGCGGCCTTGTCGCTCGTCCGCCACCAGCCCGGCCTGACGAAGCTGATTCAGATGATGATTGAGCGTGGCGCCCGCCAAGCCAGTCGCGCCGGCCAGCTCCCCCACCGCCATGCCCTCGCCGCCGGCCTGGACCAGCAGACGGAAAAGGGCCAGGCGATGTTCGTGCGCCAGGGCGGTCAGGCATTCCAGAGCATTATTCGATTCCATATTTCTAGAATTATGGAAATGTTTGCCGCCGTCAAGCCGATCGACACCGCATCCGCAAGACTTACCCGGCCCGATTCGTTTTCTGATGCAAACACCCAGAAAACGAACCGTGATGCGATCCACCACGATGAACACCCCTTCCAGCCCCCTGGCGCAACCGGACAACGGACAGCAACGCGGATTCTCTGCGCTGCCCTCTCCCACCATCCGCGCGAGTCCTTGCAGCCGCGCTTGCACATCCTGCCCGGTTCCTACACCATTCTCTTTATCTTGATGAAGAGATAAATATTCAGGGAACGGCCCGATGACCCCAATTTCGCTGGAATTCTTCCCACCCAAGACCGAGAAGCAACGCGCCCAATTCGAGAGCGCCCTGCCCAAGCTCCGCACGCTCGACCCCGACTACGCCAGCGTCACCTTCGGCGCCGGCGGCTCGACGCTCAGCTACACGCCCCAGACCGTGAAGGCGCTCATGGATGCCGGACTGGACGGCGCGCCGCATCTGTCGTGCATGGGCGGCACGCGCGCCGAGATCGCCGCGCTGCTGGACGACTACAAAGCCATGGGCTGTCGACGCCTGGTAGCGCTGCGTGGCGACATGCCGTCAGGCATGGCCGGACCGGGCGACTTCACCTACGCCTCCGAACTGGTCGCCTTCATCCGCGAGTACGCGGGCGACCACTTCCACATCGAAGTCGCCTGCTACCCGGAAACGCACCCGCAGGCAGACGACGCACTGGCCGATCTGCGCCACTTCAAGCACAAGGTGGAATGCGGAGCGAACGGCGCCATCACGCAGTACTTCTTCAATCCGGACGCGTATTTCCGCTTCGTCGACGACGCGCGCAAAGCGGGTATCGAGGTGCCGATCGTGCCGGGCATCATGCCGATCTCGAACTTCACTCAGCTCAAGCGCTTCTCCGACACCTGCGGCGCCGAGATTCCGCGCTGGATCGTCAAGCGCATGCAGGCGTACTACGACGACGTCGAGAGCGTGCGCGCGCTGGGCGCGGACATCGTCGCCGAGATGTGCCGACGGCTGCTCGATGGCGGTGCTCCCGGCCTGCATCTGTACACACTGAACCGCGCCGTGGCGACCATGGCGGTGGTCGAACGCCTGAACTGAGCGACCGTTCAGTCCCGGGTCGGAGCCCGCGGCGTATGCTTCGACCATGCCGCGACTGGCCCTCCTTCTCCTGCTGCTGACCGCCGCGACTACCGGCCTTGCGCAGACTACGGTCCACCGCTGCGTGTCGGCCGACGGCACGCCGGTGTTCACCGACCAACCCTGCGGCAGCATGCAGGCCGCCCGCATCGGTGCCGTCCAGCCTTCCGCGACGCCGCATGCCTGTCCCGCCACGCGCGAAGCCCTGCGTCAGCGCGTGGCGGCCGCCTTTGCCGCGCACGATGCCAACGCTCTGGCGGGGCTGATGCTGTGGGAAGGCTACGACGACCGTGAAGCCGTGCGCGAGATCGCACAGATGCGCGCGCGGATGCACCAGCCCCTGCTGGGCGTGACCGATGACGGCGCACCACCACCCGCATCCACATCGCAGGCACCCCTCACGGTGGACGCACCGTCTTCGAGCACCGCCGCTCCATCTTCCGCGACCGAGCTGAATGTTCACCTGGGCGGCGTGGCCGCACAGGAGGGCGGACCGCTGCGCTTCCGTGTGCTGTTCCGGGCCGGTTGCTACTGGCTGCAGCCCTGAAGCTTGATATCAGGATGTCCGCGGGCACATGCCCCTGTAACGCGCAGCCGCTATCATGGGCGGATTGTCCGAGGAGAAAACACCATGGCGACCAACTACCCCGAGTGGATCTGGCACAACGGCGAAATCATGCCCTGGCAGAACGCCACCGTGCATGTCATGGCGCACGCGCTGCATTACGGGTCGTCGGTGTTCGAGGGCATCCGCAGCTACGTGACGCCGGACGGACCGGCCATCTTCCGCCTTCAGGATCACCTCAAGCGCCTGTTCCATTCGGCCAAGATCTACGACATGGACATACCGTTCACCCAGGAACAGCTGAGCGCCGCCTGCCACGAAGTCATCCAGCGCAACGGTCTCGAGAAGGCCTATCTGCGCCCGCTGGCCTTCCGCAGCCTGGGCGGCCTGTCGCTGTCGGCGGACTGCCCGACTGAAGTCACCGTGGCCGCCTGGGAAATGGGCACCTACCTCGGCGCCGAGGCGCTGGAGAACGGCATCGATGCCTGCGTGTCGAGCTGGCAGCGCTTCGCGCCCAACACCATTCCGGCCGGTGCCAAGGCCGGCGGCAACTACCTGTCCGGCCAGCTGGTCGCGCGCGAGGCGCGCCGTCTGGGCTTCGGCGAAGGCATCGCCCTGGCCTCGACCGGGCTGCTCAGCGAAGGCGCGGGCGAGAACATCTTCCTCGTCTTCGGCAAGCAGGTGTTCACCGTGCCGGTCAGCGCAGCCATCCTCAACGGCATCACCCGCGACACCCTGATGAAACTGGCGCGCATCGACGGCATCGAGGTGATCGAGCGCGACATGCCACGTGAATATCTGTACCTGGCCGATGAAGTGTTCATGTGCGGCACCGCCGCCGAGATCACGCCGATCCGCTCGGTCGACGGCAAGCCGGTCGGCACCGGCAAGGCCGGTCCGGTCACGCGACGCATGCAGGAACTGTTCTTCGGACTGTTCGATGGCCGCACTCCGGATCCGGAAGGCTGGCTGGAACCGGTCTGACCCCGGAATAGCGCCACAAGAAGACATTCCGAGGCATCCCGCACGACCGGGATGCCTCAATCTGTGACTCCTGTCATAGTATTCGGGACATGAATACCGCACCGAACGAATCCACTGCCGCCCCATCGCGCGGCAGCATCGCCTGCGTGGGCCTGGGCATGGTGCTGGGGTCGCACCTCAGCCCACTCGCGCGCAGCCACATCGAACAAGCTGATGTGGTCTTTGCCGCGCTGTCGGACGGTATTGTGGAAATGTGGCTCAAACGCATGCACCCGGACGTACGCAGCCTGCAGCCCTACTACAACGAAGGCAAAAAATCTCGAAAGGTCACGTATCAAGAGTGGGTCGACGTGATGATGACCGAAGTGCGTGCAGGCAAGAATGTGTGCGCAGTCTTCTACGGCCACCCAGGCATTTTCGCCTGGTCTCCGCACGAGATCATCAAGGTTGCAAAGGCAGAGGGCTATCGCACGCACATGGAACCCGGCATTTCTGCGGAAGATTGCCTTTACGCCGATCTCGGTATCGATCCAGGGCGGCGCGGCTGTCAACACTACGAAGCCAGCCAGTTACTTTTCTACGATACACCGATCAATGCCCAAGCATTTCTCATTCTGTGGCAAGCCGGCCTTGTAGGCGATATGTCCATGAAACGCTTTTCCACTGGCCCGGAGTATCGTCAGGTGCTAGTAGACGTGCTAGCACGCGACTACACGCTGGATCACAGGGTGATCATCTATCGCGGTGCGACCTTGCCGATTGAGCAGCCTAGAATCCGAGAAACAACCCTGGGCGGACTCCCCGGCATCGACATCAGCAGTGAGGAAACCGTCGTTCTCCCGCCTGCATCCAAGCTGCGCCGCAATGAGGAGATCAGAAATCGCTTGGCGCGCTTGGACCGGAGGCAGACCGAGAACATTGCAGAAAACTGAGACACAATCCACAGAACTGTGATAAACGATAAGGGATATCAGGCACCCTGATATATACACCCAGCGGAAGTTCCACGGCTTCCGTGGCCAACCATCTGTCACAAGCCCAAGGGGGAAATCATGGCAAACACGATCGAGTTGCTGGAGTCCATTGGCAAGAATGCCTCCCTGCGTCACGCATCCGATTCCGACCTGGAGAAGATGCTCAATGAGATGCAGGCAAGCGATGCACTCAAGCACGCAGCAAGCACCCGCAATGCCGAGCACCTTAAGCAAGAGCTAGGTGCCAAGGTAATGGGGGTAAACAACACGCCTGTGAATGGCGGCTGTGAAGAAGACGAAGAAGAAGGCACAGCTGACAAGAAGCCAGATCAGGAGCACCACGAGAAATCGTAGAGCATCGCCCGACTTGCAGAGCATGCTTCTCTTTCGACACATGCAATGGCGCGCCGGCCTCGGGCTGGCGCTGCTTTGTCTTTTGGTAGCGGCATCCCGAGCAGCGCCGATTCAAGCAAGCACGCAGACGTCCGTTGTAAACGCATCAATCCATGCGTTACTGGAGAAAGCAGAACAATACTCGAACGGCGACCACGCCCGATTCCTCCCTGTCCTGCGCCGGTTGCAAAAGCTAAAGCCACATTTGAACAAACGGCAGCAGCAACATGTCGCGTACTGGGAAGCTTGGGAGGCTGGTAACAAAGGCGATGTTACGCGCTCCATCCTCATGTTGGAGCAAATCGCAGATCATACGGATGACCCGTCCCTGGACGCTCGCGCCAAGCTTCTACTCATCCACAAGTATATGGCTAGCCAGAAGTATGTACAGGCCTTCACGCTAGCCAATACGCTAACGAAATCTCTCAATACGGTGGCCGACCCCGACCTGCACGACCGCGTGCTGGTGCAAATGATCCAGATGCTGGTCTCGCAGAAGCAGTACGACCAAGCGCTGAGCTACGCAAAACAACTGAAATCCACTGCCACCACGGACACGAGGAAATGTCAGGGCAGTTATTTCGTGACCAATACGCAACTTCAGCGCCTCAACGTACTGACGTCATCCAGCCCCCAGTTCCACGAAACAATCGACCAGTGCTTGGCCGCTGACATGCTCTCCTATGCCAATGCCTTGCGTCTAAACTGGGCGAGCCTCATGGATGACGAAGGCCACACAGAGCAAGCCCTTGCATATCTGAACCGAATCGCGCCCGACATCATCAAAACCGGATACCAAGCACAGATAGCATCTCTCTACGTCACGCGCGCGCAAGCCTATCTGATCCAGCGCAATTATGCGCTCGCGAGCCAGTGGGCAAACAAGACTCTGGCTGCAAACGCTCCGAACAATTTCAACTGGACCGTGCAGGCAGCCTATGAAGTGCTCTATAAAGTACAAGAGCACGAAGGCCAGTACTTCGCTGCTCTTTCCAGTTACAAGAAGTACATCGACCAGTACAAGAAATCTACAAGCGATGCCAAGGCTCAAGCGCTGGCCTACCAAATCGTTCAACAGGAAGTGCTGACCAAGCGGTTGAAGCTACAGGAATTGAGCAAGCAGAATCGTATCCTTCAGTTGCGTCAGTCGCTGGATCGCAAGTCTGCGGAAACCAGCCGCCTGTACATCCTGCTTCTTCTCTTCGTGCTCGCCTCGA
The DNA here is from genome assembly GCF_003267965.1 of Oleiagrimonas sp. MCCC 1A03011. Lineage (NCBI taxonomy): Bacteria > Pseudomonadati > Pseudomonadota > Gammaproteobacteria > Lysobacterales > Rhodanobacteraceae > Oleiagrimonas > Oleiagrimonas sp. MCCC 1A03011. The sequence goes on from NZ_MSPY01000001.1 coordinate 606,315, forward strand.
TCGGTTTCTGGGCCTACCGGACCAAGCATTCGCAACTGCGGTTCCGCCGCATGGCGCGCGAAGACGATCTGACGGGCACCTTCAATCGACAGCACTTTCTGGACTGCGCGTCGCGCCTGCTGCAACGCATGCAGAAGACCGACAACGAGGCGTGCCTGATGATTCTCGACATGGATCATTTCAAGCGCGTCAACGACATGTACGGCCACATCACCGGCGATGTCGTACTCAAGCACGTCACGAACATCTGCCGACACGAACTCCGAACCTCGGACGTGTTCGGCCGGCTCGGCGGCGAAGAATTCGGCATTCTGATGCCGGGATGCACGCCCCAGCAGGGCAAGGAAATCGGCGACCGCATGCGTCGCGCACTGGTGAATGCGCCGATCCAGGTACTGGAGAACGAAAGCCTGACGATCACTGCCAGCATCGGACTGGCCAGCACGCGCACATCCGGCTATCAGCTCAAGCGCCTGCTGGTTCATGCCGACGAAGCGCTTTACGAAGCCAAGCGCAATGGCCGCAACCAGTTGATGATCAGCTCCGGCGCAGCAAATCCCGAAACCGCGGCGCAGCCGGGCTAGGACGCATGATCGTCGGCACCTGCGGCCACTTGGACAGAACGGCATGAACACGCCTTCCATGCTTTCCGAACCCCCATCTCGACGCGGCAGCATCGCCTGCGTCGGCTTGGGCATGGTACTTGGATCGCACCTCACCCCACTGGCCCGCAGCCACATCGAACAGGCGGACGTGATCTTCGCCGCCCTGTCCAACGGCATCGTCGAAAAGTGGCTGGAGCGCATGCACCCCGACGTACGCAGTCTGCAGCCCTATTACGGCAAGGGCGATAAATCGCGCAAGGTGACCTACCAGGAATGGGTCGACGTGATGATGGCCGAAGTACGCAAGGGAAAAGTCGTTTGCGGCGTGTTCTACGGCCACCCCGGCATATTCGCCTGGTCACCCCATGCGGTGATCGAGGCCGCGCGATCAGAAGGGTATGAAGCGCACATGGAACCCGGCATCTCCGCCGATGACTGCCTGTACGCCGACCTCGGCATCGATCCAGGGCGCTGCGGGTGTCAGCACTTCGAGGCCAACCAGCTGCTGTTCTTCGATACCCGCATCAATACCGACGCCTATCTCATACTGTGGCAAGCAGGACTGGTCGGAGACCGCTCATTCAAGCGCCTGAGGACAGAACCGGCCTATCGCCAGTTGCTTGTCGAGGTACTGAACAAGGACTATCCGCTGAGTCATGAAGCGATCGTCTATCGCGGCGCGACATTGCCCATAGAGCAAGCTCGTGTTCGTCGGATCACGCTCGGCGAACTGCCCAACGTCGACCTTACGGCAGAGGAAACGGTGGTGATTCCTCCGCTCTCGCGACCACGTCGCAATCGAGCGATGATGGCACGACTGGATGCACTGGACCGCCTGTTCCAGGACCAGAGATAGACGTGCAGGACAACCTCATGCCAGTCTGGCGCTGATCTTGTACCCTGAGCCGGTCTGCGCCTTTCAGCGCATGATCCCGGAACCGGCTCCCATTCAGAGCCGTACGATTGAGTACGGCTGTAGTTGAATGGAACGCCTCCTGTCCGATCATACGGAACTGGAGACCGCGGACTGACGACGATGAAAGGGGGATACGGTGGACACCATCGAAATATTGGAAGCCATCGGCAAGAATGCATCATACCGCCATGCATCCAGCGAACGTCTGGGTGAAATTCTTTCCGAAATGAGTGCCAGCGAGAGTCTCAGACGCACCGCGAAAACCGGAAATCAACACTATCTCGTGGCCGAATTCGGACAAGAGATCGTGTCCATGGTCCAAAGTCAGATCCAGGGCGGGTACGAGGAAGATCAGGAAGACGAAGAGCCGTGTCCGGAGCGAGACGGTGAAGACGAAAGGACGCCATCCTCGCCGGACTCCTGAGGATCAGCGTTCTGCAGGCAGGGTTTCCCGATGCGAAGACACTGGATGTTCATCGCCGCATTCTCGATCGCCTTCGTACCCGTCATGGCGAGTGCGAGCACACGAAGCGTGCCGGCGCCCGCCTCGACAACATCCCATGCGCTGCTGGAACGCGCAGACGAAATCAAGACAAAGAACCATGCTGAATTCATGCGTACGCTGGGATTGTTGCATCAGCGGGAGAGTTCGCTGTCTGACAGCCAGCGCTGGAGGTTGCGATACCTCGACGCATGGCAGGTCGCATTCGATGGGAATTATCGCGAGTCCGATAAAGCACTCCGAAAGATCATTTCCGATTCCACGGACCCTTCCGTATCTGCAAGGGCGTCGGCCCTGCGGATCTATATCCTGAACGCAGGTCAGCACTATGAGGCCTCGTACAAACTGGCCAGTCGATTAATAGCGGACCTTCCGAGAATCAACGACTCCAAAACCCGAATCGTGGTCCTGGTGCAAGTGTCACAGATGCTCGCGCTGGCCGGACAGTACGAACTTGCGTTGAAATACGCCCGACAGATCGAAGACGAACTTCCGCAGGGCGCAAGCAAGTGCAAAGCGTTGACCCTGGAAGCCAGTACACAAATCGAAAGCCACACACTGCGATCCTCGAGCCCCGCCCTCAACCGGGCCATCGATTCCTGCCTGAAGGCCAAACAGATCGTCTATGCCAATGTCTTGCGCATAGACAAAGCGAACCTGCTGATCAAGGAAGGTCACCCGGACCCGGCTATCGCATTGCTGGAACAGCTTGCCCCGAGTGCACGCAAAAGTGGATACCAGCGCCACGTAGTCGAATACCACGTGCTTCTCGCAAAGGCTTATCTGAAAAAAAACGACGATGTTCGCGCACGTCGGTATGCATTGGAGACGCTGTCTCTCGAGCATGCCGAAAATTTCGAGGAAGACATCAGCGAGGCCTACCACACCCTCTACCTGGTCAACAAAAGGACCGGGCAGCAAGCCGATGCGCTTGCCTATTACGAGAAATATGTGGCGCTCGACCAAGCTTCCACTCGAAAGGCCAAAGCACGCGCACTGGCTTACCAGATGGTCAAACAAGAGGTGTTGGCCAAGAAGACGAAGCTGGATACCCTCAGCAAGCAGAATCGCATCCTGCAACTGCGTCACGCCCTCGATTCCAAGCAAGCCGAAACCAATCGCCTGTACGTGCTGATCCTGCTTCTACTGCTCGCCAGCATCGGATTCCTGCTGTACAAGATCAAGCATTCGCAGCTCCGGTTCCGGCGCATGGCGCGCGAGGACGATCTGACCGGAGCGTTCACTCGTCAGCACTTTTTCGAACAGGCCGAACACATTCTGCGTCGTATGCAGAAAAACGACAACGAAGCCTGCCTGATGATCCTCGACATGGATCACTTCAAACGCGTGAACGACGTGTACGGGCACATCACGGGCGATTCCGTACTCAAGCACGCGACAAGCATATGCCAGCATGAACTTCGCTCCTCGGATGTGTTCGGCCGCCTCGGCGGCGAGGAGTTCGGTGTCCTGATGCCCGGCTGCACGCCGCAACAGGGCAAGGAAATCGGCGACCGTATGCGTCGCGCATTGATGAATGCCCCGGTCCGCGTACTGGAAAACGAGAGCCTGACGATCACCGCCAGCATCGGGCTGGCCAGTACGCGCACATCCGGGTATCAGCTCATGCGCATGATGCTTCACGCTGACGAAGCGCTTTACGAAGCCAAGCGCAATGGCCGCAATCAGCTCATGATCAGCTCGGGAAACACTGCCACGGCGATGGCCTGAGCAACTGGAAATACGACTCGACAGCGCCCCATGCCGCCCGGAGCAGGCACACGTCCCCATCGCTCGGGCCCATCCAAAAGCATGAAGCCCCACACCTCCGACACCCACGGCAACAACCGATGCGTGCCGTCTCTTGATACAAGGGGGTCTGCACAGCGCTTCAATGGCCCAGCACAATGGTCACAGTCGACCGATCCGCGGCATCACGGAAGCCCGACCAAGAACGCAACCAGCTGAAAAGATCCGTCAGGAACGGTGCGTGCGCGGGAACAGCACGGTCGCGACCACGCCCACCACATCCTCGCGCGGACGGATGGCCACGTGCCAGCCATACAGCTCGCAGAGTCGACGCACGATGGCCAGTCCCAATCCGGCACCGCTGCCTGTCGCACCCTCGCCGCGCGTGCCGCGCTGGAACAGCGCGTCGGCCTCTTCCGCCTTGATGCCGCGCCCGGTGTCCTCGATGACGATGCGATCCTCGAGAATGCTGACTTCCACTTCGCCGTGCTGCGTGTACTTGATCGCATTGCCGACCAGGTTCGTCAGCACCACCGCCAGCACTGAAGCCGGCGCGTCCACCTTCAACGGCTGCACGCTGCGCAGGCGCAGATCGACCGGCTTGCCACGCATGTGCGGGCGCTGGCTCTCGATCACGTCTTCGGCCACCTTCGCGGCCTCGGTGATTTCACCGAACGTCGGACCGCGGCGCTCGGCGCGCGACAGCAGCAGCAGTGCCTCGATCATCTCCGTCGCCTGCCGCGAGGATCGCTCGATGCGCTTGAGCCGCTCACGCAGCTTGTCGTTGAGATCCGGCGAGGCCTGCAGCAATTCGGTAGTACTGGAAATCACCGCCAGCGGCGTGCGCAGCTCGTGGCTGACGTCGGAATTGAACTCGCGATCACGCTCGACCAGCGCCGTCAGGCGCTCGGAATATTCGTCCAGCGCCTGGGCCAATTCGCCGATCTCGTCATCGGCGACATGCGGCGCCAGCGGCTCGGCCTTGCCGATGCGGCGGAAATCCCGGAGCCGGGCGGCCAACTCGGTCACCGGGCGCAATACCCGTCTCGACAACCAGATTCCCAGCGCCAGCGAAAACAGGCTGAACAGCACCACCGCCGCGACCAGGCCGATCATCAACTGGCGCTTGCCCTGCTCGTCGCGACTGACGTCGTAGCGGATGAAGCCGATCAGGCCGTACTTGCGCCGCACCGCCAGCTTGTAGTGGTGCATGTTGCCGTCCGGCCCGACCTCGGAAATATCGTGCACGCCGCTGGCCAGGTCCTGCCAGGCCAGCGGCATCTTGTACAAGGTGCGATCGCTCTTGAACCAGCCTTCCACCAGCTCCGAGTGCGCCTGATAGTTGGGATTGGCGTGCAGCCGCTCGATGTTGTTGTCGACATCATGCTGCAAGGCATTGACGACCAACTGGTCCTCGACCTTGGCGCGCACGTAGAGCGCGGCCATGGCGAACAGCACCGAAAGGCCGATGCCGAACAGCGCGAACGAGACGATCAGGCGAGTGCGCAGCTTACGTCGGGAGCGCATCCGGATCGACCATGCGGTAACCGATGCCGTGGCGGGTGTGGATCAGCGGCTTCTCGAACGGCTTGTCGATGGCCGCGCGCAGACCGTGGATATGCACACGCAGGCTGTCGCTGTCGGGCAATTCCTCGCCCCAGACCTTCTGCTCCAGATCGTGCCGGGTGACCACGGACGGGCTGGCGTCCATCAACGCCTGCAGCAACTTCAGGCCGATCGGATTGAGCTGGATCGAGGTCCCGGCGCGGGTCACCGTGAGCGTGTCGAGGTTGTAGGTCAGATCGGCGACCTTGAGCACGCGGCTCTGCGGCCCCTTTCCGCGTCGCGCCAGCACTTCAAGGCGCACGCCCAGTTCCTGCAGCGCGAAGGGTTTGGTCATGTAGTCGTCGGCGCCCGATTCGAAACCGGTGATCTTCTGCTCCAGCGCGTCGCGCGCGGTCAGCATCAGAATCGGCGTCTGCTTGTGCGCCTCGTGACGCAGCTTGCGGGCCACTTCCAGGCCGTCCATCCCTGGCAGGGTCAGATCCAGCACAATGACGTCGAAATCGTGCACCACGGCCAGATGCAGCCCTGTCACGCCGTCGCCGGCGAAATCGACGATGTGGTGACGATCCTCCAGATAGTCACCGATGTTGGTGGCCAGGTCGTTGTTGTCTTCGATGACCAATACGCGCATGCGACGTCCTCGGTACAGCGCCGGACATGACGCCGGCGGTTCAAGCTTAACGGGAATCGGGGCAAACCGGGACACCGGACAAGAAAAGGCCCGGACGGAAGGCTGGGGGAAGTCGCCGCGTCCGGGCCCAAGTCGCTGCCCCGATCGTCACGGTCGCGAAGCGTGCGGCCTGGGGAAGGCCGGTCGCGGACCCGTGACGATTCCTTTCTAGGCGCGCACGGTTTAAACGGCCGTTAACCGCCAGAGATGGAAGCGTTAAATCAGGGGACACTCGGCCGAATGGCCGAGGTGGAGCGGGTGACGGGAATCGAACCCGTGTCATCAGCTTGGGAAGCTGAGGTTCTACCATTGAACTACACCCGCGCGGATGCAGGGCGATTACATCGGGTTTGCTTCGTCCGCGCAAGCCCGATGTCGCAAACGCGCGAACCGACGACACGCATCGGCGCGGCACGCTCGGCTACAATGCGCGCATGGGGGTCCGCCTTCTCGACCGCGCATCGCGATCCGGCACCCGGCTGTTGCCGGCCGTCCGGAACGCGCACGCTTCGACCGATAGGCGCGCACGCCCGAAACACCCGATTCGACAAGGTATTCCGATGCACATCTTCGCGTCGATCGCCGCCCCGGAGCGCGAGCGATGACTGGTTCCGATCCGTCCAGCGACCACAAGGACACCGACCGCCGCCGTCCCGTGCGCAGCTTCGTGCTGCGTGAAGGCCGCATCACGCCGGCCCAGCAACGCGCCTTCGATGCGCACTGGGCGCGTTTCGGCCTGGACTACAAGGGCCAGCCACGGGATCTGGACGCGGTGTTCGACCGCCGTGCACCGCGTGTGCTGGAGATCGGCTTCGGCAACGGCGAGGCCCTGGCCTGGGCGGCGACCCACGATCCGGACCGTGACTACATCGGCGTCGAAGTGCACCGACCGGGCGTCGGACGACTCATGAACGCTCTGGCCGAGGCCGAAGCCACGAACGTGCGCATCTACCGCCATGACGCCGTCGAAGTGCTGCGCGAGGAGATCGCGCCCGAGAGCCTGGACGAAGTGCGCGTGTGGTTCCCCGACCCGTGGCCGAAGAAGCGGCACCACAAGCGACGCCTGATCCAGCCCGACTTCGTCGCCCTGATCGCCACGCGCGTACGGCCAGGCGGCCTGTTGCACCTGGCCACCGACTGGGCCGAGTATGCTGAACACATGATCGAAGTCATGGAAGCCTCCTCCGCATGGCGCAACCGGGAAGGACCGGGCAACGTATCGGAACGACCGGCCTGGCGCATCGAGACGCATTTCGAACGCCGTGGCCTGCGACTCGGTCACGACGTCTGCGACCTGATCTACGAACGCCAATGAGCCTTTTCACGAGCCCCCTCGGACACGCATCGCGGTGAACTCATTGATCCGACGCCCGATTCCACCCGCCACGCAGCGCCCGGCCGCACGCGAGCGGCGCTGAACGGTTCGCCACGACGACGCCCCCATGGACAGCACCGCCGCCGGCATGACACTGACTCCCGACATGATCCTGGTCCTCGGGCTGGTGGCCTTCACCATGGCCATGTTGGTGCTGGAGTGGATCCGCGCGGACATGGTCGCGCTGCTGGTGGTGGTGGTGATCGGCCTGACCGGACTCATGCCGGCCACGCAGGTGTTTCAGGGTTTCGCCGGCAACGCGGTGATCGCCATCCTGGCGATCATGATCATGGGCGCGGGACTGGATCGCGCCGGCGCGCTGTCCAAGGCCGCGGCCTTCGTCATGCGCATGTCCGGCGGACGCGAGTCGCGGCTGGGCATCGTCGTCAACGGCGTGACCAGCGTGTTCAGCGCCATCATCCCCAGCCAGGCGCTGGCGGCGCTGATGATTCCGGTCACCAGCCGCCTGTCCGCACGCACCGGCGTGCCGCTGACGCGCATGCTGCTACCGATGGCGTTCTGCATCCTCACCGCCACCAACACCACGCTGATCGCCAACTCGCCGCTGATCCTGCTGAACGACCTGATCGCCAGCGCCAACCGCAATCTGCCGCCCGGCGCGCACACCATCGCCCGCTTCAGCCTGTTCAGCGTGACCCCCATCGGTGTGACCCTGGCCGTGATCGGCGTTACCTACTTCGCACTGTTCGCCAAACGCCTGCTGCCGGCGCGCGAGGACGACCGGCAGAAAGTCACGCCGGGCCGTACCGAGAGCTACTTCGCCGAGACCTACGGCATCGTCGGCACACCCGCCGAACTGACCGTCACCGCCGAGAGCGCGCTGGTCGGCATGAGCGTGGGCGAGGTGGAACAGCTGCACGGCGCGCCGCTGATCCTGGCCATGAAGAACGGCAACGAATCGCGCATGGCGCCGCCGGCCGAGGAGATGATCTGGGTCGGCACCGTGCTCGGCGTGCTCGGCGCGCGCGAACAGGTCAACGAATTCGCCAACAATCAGCTGTGCCGGGTCTCGCCGCGCATGCGCCAGCTGGCCGACCTGTTCAACCCGGCCCGTGCGGGCATTTCCGAGGCGGTGGTACCGCCCAGCTCCAGCGTCATCAAGCAGCGCATCGGCGACCTGCACCTGCGCAAGCGCTTCGGCATTGCAGTGCTGGCGGTCAACCGCGGCGAGCAGGTGTTCCGCGAGGACATCCGCGGCATCAGCCTGCGCGCCGGCGACACCCTGGTGCTGCACAGCCACTGGAACGACCTGGCGATGATGCAGGCCGACCGCGACCTGGTCGTCATCACCGACGTGCCCAAGGTCGAGCAGCGCCCGGGCAAGCTGTGGCAGGCGCTGGGCTTCTTCCTGCTGGCGATGGGGCTGGCCCTGTTCACCGACCTGGACCTGCCGGTGGCCATGATGAGCGGCGCGATCGGCATGCTGCTCACGGGCGTGCTGACCATGGACGAGGCCTACCGCGCAGTGAACTGGAAGACCATCTTCGTCACCGCCTGCCTGATTCCGCTGGGCTGGTCGATGGACTCCACGGGCGCCGCCGCCTGGTTGGCGCAGGAAGTGCTGCACTACTCGCACGGCGCCCCGCAATGGTCGCTGCAGCTGGCCATCGCCGTACTGACGCTGCTGTTCTCGCAGGTGATGTCGAACGTCGGCGCCACGGTGATGATGGTGCCCATCGCCATCAGCGTGGCCGTGGCGACCGGCGGCAACCCGGCCGCCTACGCGCTGATCGTGGCGCTGTCCTCGTCCAACACCTTCCTGATCAGCTCGGGTCACCCGGCGCTGATGATGATCGCCGGACCGGGCGGCTACCGCTCACGCGATTTCCTTCGCGTCGGCCTGCCGCTGACCATTCTGATGCTGGCTGCAACACTGGTCGGCATCAATCTGATGTACCACTGACCCGCGCCTAGAGGCCGGTCAGGAGCACCTCGTCGTTCTCGATCTCGATGCCCACGCGCGCCAGATGGTCGCCCTGACACGGGCCACCCGTGCACAGGCCGCTCTCGATGCGGAAGCTGGCGCCGTGCGCAGCGCAGACCAGCACACGGTCCTTCAGCAGGAAACGGCCCGGCGCCCAGTCCAGCCGCCGGCCCGCGTGGGGGCAGACATTGTGGTAAGCGTGGATCTGGCCGTCCGCACAGGTCACGATGAAGGCATGTTGCTCGCCGGAAAGCTCCTTTTCGATGCCGATCGCGGCACCTTCGGCGACATCTTCCACCGCACACAGATGCACGGGAAAAACGGAATCGGCAACCTCTGGCACTTGTGTCACGGCGTCATCGACCTCATGGTGGAAGGCGAGATTGTAGCTTCTTGCGAGAATTGCCATGCGCACGCGCTTGTTCATCCTGCAACGCCCCCGCCACCCACTCGCCCGTCTGGCGCTGGCGCTGCTGGGCTTGGCCGTGTTCGGCGCCCTGCTGGTCTTCGGTCTGATCGCGCTGGCCGTGCTGGTGGCCGTCGGCGGCGTGCTGATGCTGGTACGCGCCTGGCGCGGCCGCCATGCCGACGGCAACGCGCCGGATGACGGCTCACGCCCGGCCGATCCAGAGGTGCTGGAAGGCGAGTACGTGGTGATCCGCGAAAGTCGCCACGTCCGGCACTCCTGACCCGCGTTCACTCGGGCGTTGCCGGCCCGACAGCGCTACACTGCGCGCCCGTCCCCTGATCCGATGCGCGCATGACCCCGACCGCAGACTCCCCGGCTGCCCCGGCCGAGCAACGCTGGCTGGTGCCTCTGGCGCTGGTCTCGCTGTACGTGGTGTGGGGCTCGACCTACCTCGGCATCCGTTTCGCGCTGGTCAGCTGGCCCCCGTTCATGCTGGCGGCGATCCGCTTCGCCCTCGCCGGCGTCCTGCTGTATGCCTGGCTGCGACTGCGCGGCGCGGCGCCGCCGACGCGACGGCAATGGCGCAATGCCGCCATCACCGGCACCCTCCTGCTGCTCGGCGGCAACGGCCTGGTCTGCTACGCGGAGCAGAGCGTCAGTTCGGGCATCGCCGCCGTCGCGGTGGCCTCGATGCCGCTGTTCGCCACGCTGTTCAACGGTTTCTACGGCGAGTGGCCGCAACGCAATGAAATCCTCGGTCTGGTCATCGGCTTCATCGGCGTGGTGGTGCTGAATCTTGGCAGCACGCTGTCCGGATCGCGTCTCGGCGCACTGGCACTCGTCAGTGCCGCTGCGCTGTGGGCCTTCGGCTCCTCGTGGAGCCGCCGCCAGGACATGCCGGCCGGCCCCATGAACACCGCCGCGCAGATGCTGTGCGCCAGCATCGCACTCACCCTCACGGCCTTCCTCACCGGCGAGCGCCTGCCCGCGCATCCCGAACTGCATGCCACGCTGGCGATCGGCTACCTGGTCGTGTTCGGTTCGCTGATCGGCTTCAGCTCCTATGTCTATCTGCTGAAGACCGTGCGCCCGGCGCTGTCGACCAGCTACGCCTACGTCAATCCGCCCGTGGCCGTGCTGTTCGGCCTGATGCTCGGCGGCGAACACGTCGGCCCAGTCGACCTGGCGGGCATGGCGGTGATCCTGGTCGGCGTCGCCATCGTGATCTTCTCGCGCGGACGCGCGGCGCGTGCCGCGAAAGCCGGCGGCTGAAGCTCGCTCCGTCAGGACTCGCGCAGAGCCGTCGTCACCGGCAACCGCGCCGCGCGCACGGCAGGGAACAGTCCGCCGATGAAGCCGATGGCCAGCGCCCACTTCAGTCCGTTCCAGAGCAGTCCCGGGGAGACGCGGAACTGGAACACCACCTGGCTGAAATTCGCACCCAGTGTGGATGCGGTGTAGCCATTGAAGATCAACCACGTCACCAGCCCGCCGAGCAGACCACCCAGCGCCGCCAGCAGCAGCGTCTCCAGCATCACCGACACCACCACCGGCACGCTGCGGAAGCCGATCGCGCGCAGGGTCGCGATCTCGCGCGCCCGCGTCGCAACGGCCGCGAACATGGTGTTGAGCGCGCCGAACACCGCGCCGATCGCCATGATGATACCGACCACGAGTCCGACGATGCGCAGCGTCTTGGTCAGGTTCTCTGACTGCTTGGCGAAATAGGTACGCGTGGTACTGGCGTCGACCTTCAGGCGCGGATCGCTGGTCAGCGCCGCCTTGAACGTGTCGAAGGCCGCCGGCGATGTCAGCTTGGCCGTCACCGATTGCACGCTGCTGCCGCGCCGGTAGGCGGAGGCCACGGTCTTCACATCGCCCCAGAGTTCGGAATCATGCGAGTCATGGGAGACGAACGTGCCGACCACGGTCCATTCCTGACCGCCCAGGCGCAGCTGGTGGCCCACCGTCAGCCCGGCAAACTGGCGCTGCGCGCCCTGGCCGACCACCAGTTCGCGCAATCCCGGCTTGAATCGCCGACCGTCGATCAGGGTGACGTTCGGCCGCAACGCCCACGCCTGCTCGCCAACGCCGCGGATCTGCACATTCGCCTCGATGCTGGCGTCGCTCTTCTTCGGCAGATTGGCGACCACCACCACTTCCGGCGAGGCGATCGGCTTGCCGGACGCGTCGCGGGCGACGCCCGCCGCCTGCGAGATGATGTCCACGTCGTTGCGGCCGAGCACCGAGTTGAGCTCGGCCTGCGAGCCACCGCGCAGCACGATGGCGGTGTCATCCGAACCGGTGCGCTGCAGGGTGCTCTGGAAGCCTTCGGCCATGGCCAGCAGCGCGACCAGCACGCCGACCACACCGGCGATGCCGATGACGATGACCGACGAGGCGCCGAGGCGCTGGCGCAGTGTGCTAATGCCGACAGCAGTGGCCGAAGCCGACTGCCTACCCTGCCGTGAAAGCGCCAGCCAAATTCCCATGACCACCACCAGCGCCACCGCGCCATACCAGGGCATGCGCGTCCAGCCGAAGAGCAATACGGCGCCAGCCGTGATCAGGGTCGGATGGACTCGTGCTGAAGTGAATGCCGTCCACAACCACAACACGATAACCGTGACCACACCCATGGAAACCAGCCCCGCTCTCGGCAACGCAGGGAAAGCGATCCATGTAATCAATGCAGCTATCAACAAGAGCTGTATGAAGGAATGGGCAAGAAAGCTCCTCATAACTTTCTCCTCAACGTCCAGCCAGTGCATCGACAATGTTCAGACGCATGCCGCGCAGGGCCGGCAGCGCACCGACCAGCAGCCCGATCAGCACCATCAGCGCGACGCCCATGCCCCAGGTGGCCGCTCCCAGTGACGGCAGATTCACCAGCCCGCCGCTGCCCTGGGTAACCAGCGGTCCGAGCGCCGACGCCACGCCGAGCCCGATGAGCCCACCGATCAGCAGCAGCAGCACGGATTCGGCAAGTACCATCATCAGGACGCTGCGACTGGAGAACCCGATGGTCTTCAGCACCGCCAGCTCCGAAGTGCGCTCGCGCACCGCCTGCGCCATGGTGTTGCCGGCCAGCAGAATCAGGGTGAAGAACACGGCGCCCATGATGCCGACCACGATCAGGCCGATGTTGCCGATCTGCTTGGCGAAGGAAGCCTGGAAGGCCTGCTCGGTCTGCGTCTTGGTCTCGTTGGGCGAGTTGGCCGAAAGCGCGTCGATGCGGTTGGCGGTTCGGTCGGCCAGTGCCGGATCGGACAGTTCCTCGATGTACCAACCCACCGTGCCCTGACCGAAGGCGTTGGCCTCGTTGAAATAGGTCCAGTGGAAGAACAACGCCTGATCCAGTCCGTTGGCCGCGTCCTTGCTCACATCGAAGATGCCGACGATGTCCATCGGCCAGGTCTTGTCGCCATTCTTCTGCGGGAAAATGGTCGATTGCAGCGGAATCTTGTCGCCGACCTTCCAGCCATAGCGCTTGGCCAGCGTGCGCCCGACCACCGCGCCGGTGCGCGTGGCGTCGAACGCCTTGCGCTGCGCCGGATCGAGCAGGATCTCCGGATACAGGTCCAGGTATTCCGGGCTGATGGCATAGCTGAAGACGAAGTTCTTCGGGTCCTGATACACACCGCCGAACCAGTTCGCGTAGCCGACCTTGCGCACGCCGGGTATCGCGGCGATGCGGTTGCGCAGCGCCTGCGGCAGCGGCTGAATGATCGAGTAACGCGACGAAGTGACCAGCCGTCGCGCGCCGACCGCGCTGGTGCTGCCGCTCTCGAACGCCGTGCGCACCGAGTCCAGCATGCCGAACAACAGAAAGGCCGCGACGATCGAGACGATGGTCAGGATCGTCCGCGTCTTGCGACGGAACAGCGCGGCCCAAATCAGATGCAGGTATTTCATGTGGCGTCCCCTCCCACGGAAACGGCATTCACGACCCTCAGGCCGTGGCCTGCTCCACCAGCGTGCCCTTGTCCAGATGCAGGATGTGATCGGCGTACTCGGCCGCCTTGGGGTCATGCGTGACCATCACGATGGTCTTGCCGTGCTCGCGATTGAGCGTGCGCAGCAGGCCGAGCACCTCCTCGGCCGATTCGCGATCCAGGTCGCCGGTCGGTTCGTCGCAGACCAGCAGGGTCGGGTCCGAAACGATGGCCCGCGCGATCGCCACACGCTGCTGCTGACCGCCCGACAGCTCGGACGGCTTGTGCGTGACGCGCTCCTCCAGGCCGACCAGCTTCAGGGCGATACCTGCGTTGTTCCTGCGCTGCGCGGCCGACAGCTTGGTCAGCAGCAGCGGCAGCTCGACGTTGCGCTGCGCGGTGAGCATCGGCATCAGGTTGTAGAACTGGAAGATGAAGCCCACGTTCGAGGCGCGCCAGCGGGCCAGCGCATTGGCGCCGAGCTGGTCGATGCGTTTGTCGCCGACCGTGATGCTGCCTCCGGTCGGCACGTCCAGGCCGCCGATCAGATTCAGCAGCGTGGTCTTGCCCGAACCCGACGGCCCCATCAGGGCCAGGAAATCGCCCTCGGCCACCTGCAGATCGATGTGGTGCAGCACCTCGACCTTCTGCTTGCCGCGCGCATAGGTCTTGCTGACGTCTTGAATGTCGATCAACGTTCCCATGATGAAGCTCCCCGCCACTGATGTCGCTGAAGATCATTCCGTCGCGCTGCGCGATGATCGCGCGCGCCGTCGTCGAATCGATGCCGCCCTGCCCCACGGCAGTCTTGCACAGCTTGCCCGGCGGCCGCAGTCCGACAAAGGGCCGAGCATCAAGCATTGCGGATGACAGGTGTCACCCGCGCACGACGTGGCTCAGCGCGTATCGGACGCGCTCTTGACCTTGTCGCCGTCACGCAGCGAAGCCGGCGGACGGTCTATGACACGCGTGCCCACCGCAAGACCGGCGGGCAGCAGACGCAGGTCGCCGTAGGTCTGCTTGGCCGGCGACACGGCCTGCAGACGTGCGTGTCCATCTTCGATGCGGAAGAGCACCGAACGTCCATCGCGCTGCACGATGGCGGTGGCCGGCACCAGCACGCCCTTCGGTGTATCGCCGATGCGCTCGGGCTGCTTCTCCAGGAAGGACACGCGCACGCCCATGTCCGGAATGATGCGCGCGTCCTTGCTTTCCAGCGCCACCCGCACCTTCACTGTGGCTTTGCCGCGGTCGGCAGCCGGCACGATGGCGACGACATGCGCGGGAATCGTCCAGTCCGGGTAGGCGTCCAGCACGGCCTCGGCCGGCATGCCCGGTTTCACGCGGCCGATATAGGCCTCGTTGACGTCGACATCGACTTCCAGCGAGTCCATGTCGACGATGGTGCCCACGCCGGTGCGGGTGAAGCCGCCACCCGCAGCCGCCGGGGCGATGATTTCGCCCACTTGCGCCGTCTTCTGTGTGACCACGCCGGAAAACGGCGCACGCACCACGGTGTAGTTGTAGTTGACCCGGGCCACGCGCACCTGCGCCTGCGCGGCCTTCGCTTGCTTGCGCTGGGCATTGAGTTGCGCCTGCAGCGACGCGACACGAGTCCGCGCCTGTTCCGCCTGCTGCGTCGAGACCAGGCCGCGTGCGACCAGATCGTCCTGGCGCGCCATGTCGTTGCGCGCCTGGCGCAGCTCAGCCAGGGTCTGCAGGGTCTGCGCCTGCGCAGCCTGCGCACTGGCCTCGGCCGCATGCAGCTGCGCCGCCTGCGCACTGTCCTCCAGGCGCGCCAGCACCTGCCCCTTCTTCACGTGATCGCCTTCCTCGATCAGCACCTCGGTCAAGGTACCGACGATCTGCGCGGAGACGGTCGCCTGCCGACGCGCGGTGACATAGCCGGTAGCTTGCAGAACGGCCTGCCCTTCCCCGGATGCGGCAGGCGCCGAAGCCGTGACCGTCGTCACAGCGACCGCAGCACGTCCGAGCAGCACCCAGCCACCGACGGCGAGCATGCTCGCCAACACGACCGCTGCGCCGACGATCCAGGGCCAGCGTCTCGGCCCCGTGTCGTGATCGTCACGCTGCGAGCGGTCGATGTGTAGTTGCTTGAGCAGGTCGTCGTTGTCCACGTTGCGCTCCCCGTCGCCCGATTCGCGAACACGTCCAGCATGCCGCACCCGCCCCCTCAGCGGAAGCGCGATCCATCAGAGGGCTTTCATGACAGCTGTCATTCGTTACGCTGTCGCTTTGCCCGGAGATCCACCATGGCCCATGTCATCCCCGCTCCCGAACCCGCCAGCATCCCGGTGCTCGGCAGCGACCGGCGCTTCCCCGTCCGCCGCATCTTCTGCATCGGCCGCAACTATGCCGATCACGCCAAGGAAATGGGCGCCAGCGTGGATCGCAAACAGCCCGTGTTCTTCACCAAGCCGGCCGACGCCATCGTCACCGACGGCGCCAACACGCCATACCCCCCCGCCACCGAGGATCTGCACCACGAAGTGGAAATGGTCGTGGCGCTGGCGCGCGGCGGACGCGACCTGGACCCGGATGCCGCGCAGGCCGCCATCTTCGGATACGGCGTCGGTCTGGACCTGACTCGCCGCGACCTGCAGGCTCGCGCCAAGGAAAAAGGGCTGCCCTGGGACGTGGCCAAGGCCTTCGATCACTCCGCGCCGGTCTCGACCCTGCGCCCGATTGCGCAGGGTGTACCGGACGCCGATACGGTGCTGCGCCTGCAGGTCAACGGCGAAACACGTCAGGAGACCACGCTCGCCTCCATGATCTGGTCGACGCCGGAGATCATCGTCGAGCTGTCGCGTCTGTTCGAACTGAAAGCCGGTGACCTGATTTTCACCGGCACGCCGGCAGGCGTCGCCGCCCTGCATCGCAGCGACTGTCTGCACGCCGAACTGACGGGCATCGCCGAGCTGGATACCCGCATCGTTTGACGCACGCAGCCGCGCACGTCTGCGGTACATTGTCGACTACAGGGGTTTCATCACAGCGGAGGGGAAGCACATGGGCATGATGAGCGAGTTCAAGGAATTTGCCGTAAAGGGCAATGTCGTGGACATGGCCGTGGGCATCGTCATCGGCGGCGCGTTCGGCACCATCGTCAAGTCGCTGGTTAGCGATGTGATCATGCCGCCCGTCGGACTGATCACCGGCGGCATCGACTTTTCCAAACTGAAATGGGTGCTGCACGCCGCGGGCGCGGACGGCAAGGGCGAGGTCGCAATCCACTACGGCACGTTCATCAACAACGTCATCAGCTTCCTGATCGTCGCCTTCAGCATCTTCCTGGTCATCCGCGTCATGAACCGTCTCAAGCGCAAGGAAGAGGAAAAGCCGGCCGAACCCGCCGCGCCGCCGGCGGATGTGCAATTGCTGACCGAAATCCGCGATCTGCTGAAAAAATCCTGACCCCAAAGGCCCGTCGGCGTCGAAGCGTCGGCGGGCTAGCGGTTCTGCGCGCTGCTCGGCAGGATCGCCGCATCCGCCTCGGCGCCACCGTCGAGGGCCTGCAGGTTCTCCTTGATCCGCGTCAACACGTCGATCATGTGCTGCAGATCCGCCATGTCGATGTCGCGGGTCGCATCCTCGCGCAGACCGTGCGCGATCTCTTCCATGTCCTCGGCCACCGCGTTCGCACGCTCGGTCGGATACAGGCGCCAGCAGCGGCGGTCGTTGGGATCCGCGCGTCGCTCGACGAATCCGGCCGCCTGCAGGCGGTCGATGACACGGCCCACGGCGATCGCCTCCATCTCCAGGAATTCAGCCAGCTCGCTCTGCCGGATGCCCTGCCGCATGTGCAGGCATTTCAGCGCACGCCACTGCGCACGCGTGAGGTTGAAGCGTGTCGCTCGACGATCGAAATGCTTGCGAAAAAGCAGCGTGACGTCGTTGAGCAGGTAGCCGATGGACATGTCCCGGATGGTCGTCATAGTCGAAAAAGTAGATGTACGATGCTGAAGCCAAGTCTACGACATTGCCGGCCCTCTCGTTTTCAGCAGGACAGGAATCGATGGAGCTCATCCGCCAACGCGCCGACATCACCACGCTGGAACTCGACGCCATCGTCAATGCCGCCAATCCGACCCTGCTCGGCGGCGGTGGCGTGGACGGCGCCATCCACCGTGCAGCCGGACCGCGCTTGCTGGCAGCCTGCCGGGATATCGAGGAAATTCGCCCCGGTGTACGTTGCCCGACCGGAGAAGCTCGCATCACCCCCGGCTTCGACCTGCCTGCGCACCATGTGATCCATACGGTCGGGCCAGTCTGGCGCGGAGGCGACCAACAGGAGTCTGCGCTGCTGGCCGCCAGTTATCGCAACAGCCTGCGCCTGGCGATCGAACACGGATGCCGCCATCTCGCCTTCCCGGCGATCAGCTGCGGCGCGTACGGCTACCCGCTGGACGACGCTGCGCGGATCGCGGTCGATACGCTGCGCGAAACCGGTACCGGGCACGCCATCCGCATCGTGCTGTGCAGCTTCGACAACGCCGTCGATGCGGCCTGGCAGCGGGCCCTGAACGCCTAATCGCCCTCGACCGACTCGAGCGCGGACGGAATGCTGTCGTCCAGCGGTTCGACATCCTCACCCCGTGCGATGACCACGGCGGCCGCCAGATCGCCGGTCACGTTGAGTGCCGTGCGCGACATGTCCAGCAGCCGGTCGATGCCGAGCACCAGGCCGATGCCCTCCGGCGGAATGCCGAACATGCCCAGGATCATCGCGATCACCGGCAGCGAGCCACCCGGCACACCGGCCGCGCCCACACCGCCGAGCACGCAGATCAGCAGCACCAGCAACTGCTGCGCGAACGACAGGTCGACACCGAAGAACTGCGCCAGGAACAGCACCGTGACGCCCTCGTACAGCGCCGTGCCGTTCATGTTCGCGGTCGCCCCCAGTGTGCACACGAAGCGGCTGATGCGACGCGGAACGCCAAGACGGCGCTCGGCCGCCTGCAGCGTCGTCGGCAGCGTGGCGCTGCTGGACGAAGTCGAGAACGCCGTCACCATCGCCGTTTCCGCGCCACGGAAGAAGCGTCCGATCCGCATCCCGCCGAGATAGCGCACCAGCAATGGCAGCACCACGAAGCACTGCAGCACCAGCGCCAGCAGGACCACACCCACGTATCGCGCCAGTTGCAGCAGCACATCCCAGCCCAGCCGGGCAGTGAGCGTGAACAGCAGCGCAGCGACCGCGTACGGCGCGACGCGAATCACCCACTCGATCAGCCGCAGACTGATGTCGTACACGCCCTGCATGGTGCCGACGAACGTGCGCGTGCCCTCACTGCGCACCACGGCTGCGGCGATGCCGAACATCAGGGCGAAGAACATCAACCCGAGCAGATTGCCGTCGGCCGCCGCGCGCACCGGATTCAGGGGCACGATGCCGAGCAGCATTTCGCGCGCGGAAATCGCCTCGCGCTTGGAGGCGATCTCGCTGGCGCGATGACCGGCCTCCGCCAGCAGCTGCTCGCCCACTTCATGCGGCACGCCCTGACCGGGCCGGAACACGTTGACCAGGATCAGACCGATGGTCACCGCCACGGCGGTCACGCCCAGAATCCACACCAGCGTTTTCAGGCCGACACGCCCCAGGGAGCGCGGATCGCCGATCTCCACCACGCCGAGCACCAGTGCCGAGAACACCAGCGGCACGACCAGCATGAAGAGCAAGCGCAGAAACAGATCGCCGACCGGCTGGGTAACGTAACCGATCACGACTTCCAGCCAGGGCGCGTCGTGCGCCAGGGCATAACAGGCCAGACCGGCCAGCGCGCCGATCAGGAAACCGATCAGCATCTGCGTGTGCAGCGGCAGGCCGCGACGGGACGCGCCCGCTGCGTTTCCGGGACTCGACATCAAATCACTCCGTCAGGATTTCCCTGACCGAGTCTACCCGTTGCGACGGCAGCGTGGGCGTCAGCGCGAAGGCGGATACAAAGGCGGCAGCACGCTCGTCGTCTTGCCGCCGGAAGCCTTGCGCCAGGCGAAACCGGCCCGGAAAGCCTGCGCCAGGCTGCCACGGGCCACGGATGCTTCCCCATCGACGGCGTAACGGCTGCGTTGCAGTCGCGCGATGGCCTCGACCTGCGCCGCATCGTCCAGCTGCGCGCCCAGGTCCTGCAGATGACGGATCGCCGGCCGCTCGGCCCGCGCCCAACGCAGCAACGCATGCGCAGCCGCATCCAGGTCGTCGCTGCGCGCCGCGACGAGAAAAGCATTGCGCAAAGTCCTGGCACGACCGCCTCGCTCATCCGCATCGACAGTACGCTTGCGTTGCGCATTGCCGCGACGCCACCACCACCATGCCGCGACCGCCAGCGCGCTGAGCAGCCACAGTACCCCGCTAGCGAGCGCGACCCAGCGCCACGTCGTATCACGCGCTGCCGGTACTTTTTGCACGGCCACCGACGGTGTCTTCGACGTGGTCCCGGCCGGGGCCGGCGTCGATGCGGCGGCACTGGATGCAGGCGCCGGCGAAGCAGTTCCTGTGGACGAGCTCGTCGCCGCCGCGGCGACCACGGTCAGGATATGTGCAGGAATCTTCGCGGTTTCCTCGCGATCAGTCTGCGTGTTCCACCAGCGCAATGTGATCGGCGGAAGTTTCAGTATTCCGGCGCGATTCGGCACGATGGCAAAACCGCGCGAGCGCGAACCGGTGATCCACTGCCCGTTGTTGCGACTGACATCCTGCGTCTGATCCGGATAGACATCGGCGCCGGGAATATCCGGCAGCGTCGGCTCGGGCAGCAATTCAGCGGGCAACCCGGTCGCTCCTTCCTGCAGCGTGACCGTGACCGGCTCGCCCACCTGTACCTTCCCACTCGCGGGCAAACCACTGAGATTCAACTCCACCTGACGCGCAGGCAGCCAGGGACCGTTGCCGGCTCCCGCTGGACGCGGCCGCACATGCAGTTCGATCACCTTCGACTGGGCGCCGATGGTGCGCGCCGTACCGAAGAAATCACCCATGCCCGAACTGTCCACCGTGCGCCCGCGGAACACGATCGGGGTCACATTCAGCGTGCCGGCCTTCTGCGGAATGATCGCGTAATGACGCTCGATCACACCGTACGTGCGCCCGCCGCGCTGTGTCTGGTAGCGCTGATCGCGGCCCAGTGTCTGCACCTGCGCGTGATCCACGTTCGGCGGCGTGAGATTGCCGTCCAGCATCGACGCGGCGTAGTAGAGCTTCACATCGAGCGCAATCTGCTGGCCGACATACGGGTTCGTCGTGCTGGGCGTGACCTCGAGAAAGGCGGGATCGCCGGCATGACCGACGCCCTGTGCAGGCGCATCGCTGACATGCAAAGTCAGCGGTGAAGTGCGCTGCCCGCCCACATCCAGCGCCGGGATCCGCAACGCGCCGGCATGCAGCGGACGCAATGTGATCGAAAGCGTGTACTGCGACTGCGCTTTGCCGTTGATCCAGCTCTCGGTGGCGCCACGGGTCTGCCCGAGCATCTGGAAATCCTTGTGCAGCGGTGACAAGTCCGGCGACGAAATCGACCCATTGCTGGAATGCAACGTCAGCGTGACCGTGTCGCCCAGCGCCACCTGATCGCGGTCCAGTGTCGCCGTGACGCCGCTGGCCATCGCTGCCGCCACCATCACCAGCCACGTCAATGCAATCGCTCCGATCATTCGTCGCAACGGTCTGTTCACGCTCAGTCACTCCCGCCCGTATCGGTCTGCGCGGCACCGTCGCCGCGTTGCTGACGACGCTGGTATTCCAGCTGAAACTTGCGTCGAAGCAGGCCACCGGGATCATCCGGCACGCGCTGCAAAGCCTGTTGCATGGCCTGCGGCAGCGACTTGCCCTGCCCGGATGCATCCTTCGGCCGCGTGCCCAGCGCGTACGCCTTCTGCGCCCCGCTCCGGGTCTTGCCCAGTTGGGCGTCCATGCGCTTCTTCAAAGCCTGCTGTGCGCGGCGCTCGGCCTGTTTGTCCTGTGACTGCGAAGCCCTGGACGGCTGTTCTTTCGAAGCATCCTGCCCCGACTTGCCCTTGCCCTTGCCCTGTGCAGCATCCCTCGCACGCTGTGCGTCGGAGGCGCTGCCCTTCTGCTGCCCCTTGCCGGATGGATTGTCTTTGGCCCCATGCGACGGCGCATGATCGTTCGGCGACTTGCTCTGATCCTGCGCGCGATGCGAGGAACCGGAACCGTTCTTGGCCTGCCCGCTTTGACCGTTCTGCGGTGAGGCACCGCCCCCTTTTCCGCCCTGATCGCGCTGTTCGCCCTGACCGTTTCCCTGCGACTTGCGCTGTTTGCGCAGCCAGTCCTGCACGCTCTTCCGGTTGGTGCGCGCATCGTTCAGACCGGGATCCGCGGCCAGCGCCTGGTCGTAGGCCTTGATCGCCTCTTGATAGCGGTGCATGTGCACCAGGGCGTTGCCGCGGTTGTACTCGTTCTGCGCACCTTTCGCCTGCGCGAACGACTTCGCTGCCGTACGGTAATCCCCCGCGCGATAGGCGGCTGTACCGCGCAATGCGGGGTCCTGCGCCAGCTTCTGCGCTTCGCGGGCATGCCCCTCGGCCAGTGCTTTCGCAGCCTGCTGGTCCCGCGTGTGCCAGGCGTTCTGCCAAGTCGTTGCCTGCGCCCGCACCGGCAACGACCAGCCCGAGAGCAACAGCAACGGCAACATCAGCAGTACGCCGCGCCGGAAACCGAAGGCCGCCAGCAACAGCACCGGAAGCAGCAGCCAGGGACCGCGATCCCGCCACGTCTGTGCATGCTGGCGTGTGTCACGCGGTCCCGATTGGGTGCGCAACTGCGACGCCAGCGCCTGGATGTCGGCGTTGTCGGCCTGCATGGGCACGTATCGTCCTCCGCCGGCCTGGGCCACTGCGCGCAGCGAAGCATCATCGCGCTTGGCCATCAATGTCTGCCCGTTGCCGGTCCGTTCGAATCCGCCGCGCGCCTGCGGCACCGGCGCCCCCTTGACGGTGCCCACCCCCAGTACCGATACACGCATGCCCGCTGCATGCGCTGCGCGGGCCGCGGAAATCGCCTGCACATTGGCATGATCGTCGACCACCACGATGGAGCCATCATGCACGCCCGCGCCCTTCAGAAGACGGGTGGCACGGTGAATGGCGCTACTCATGTCGTCGCCCTGGACCGGCATCACGTCCGGTGCCAATGCGTTCAGCAGCTCTCCGAGTGCGCCGGCATCGGCCGTTAGCGGCGCCACGGTGAACGACTCGCCGGCATAGGCGATCAGCGCATTCTGTCCACCCTTGTTGGCCTGCAGCAGCGCATGGACCTTGTAGCGCACGCGGGTCATGCGATCGGGGCTCACGTCCGTCGCCAGCATGCGCTGCGACAGCGACACGGCCACCACTTGCGCGCGCTGATTCATGAAGACCGGCTGTGGCATGCGTTCCCAGGTGGGGCCGGCCAGGGCCAACGCCGCCAGGGTCCATGCGGCCAGCACGGCCGCCAGCAGCACCCAACGCCGATGTGCTCCGCCTTCGACAAGATGAGGCAGCAACGCGGCATCCACCAGGCGGCGCAGCGCGGCGCTCTGCCCGCTCCGCTGCACCAGCCATGGCAGCACGGGAAGAGCGGCCAGGGTCAGCAACCACCACGGGCGAAGAAAATGCAGGGCATGCAGCGCATTCATGCTGTGGCCTCCTCGCGGCGGATGGAACCCAGCCAGGCCAGCAGCGCCAGCGCCATGGCCGCGCCCAAGGGCCACGGGTACAAGGGCTGCCGCGGTCGGCGCATGACATTGCCTTTCAGCGTCGGCTCCAGCGCGTCGATCGCACGGTACGCCTGTGCGAGTTCGTGCGTGTCCGTGGCCCTGAAGAAGTGCCCACCGGTCATCGACGCGATGCGGCGCAGCATCCCCACATCCAGACTCTGATCGCCGCCCAGGGCGTTGCCGAACAAATCGAGCGGGCTGGTCTGCGCCGCACCGATGCCGATGGTGTAGATGCGAACATCGGCGGCCTTGGCGATCTTGGCCGCGTCCGTCGGCGAGATGCTTCCAGCCGTGTTGACGCCATCCGTGAGCAGCACCAGCACGCGCTCGTCACCGGGCAGCTTGCGCAGACGGCGCACGGCCACGGCGATGGCGTCGCCGATGGCAGTATTACGCCCGGCCAATCCCACCGCCACATTGCGCAACTGCGCGCGAACCGCATCCAGGTCGTAGGTCAGCGGAGTCACCAGATAGGCACGCGTGCCGAACAGGATCAAACCCACCTGATCACCCTCACGCCGATCGATGAAGTCGCCTGCGATCGCGCGCACGGCACCGAATCGACTGACCGGCACGCCGCCGAGCCGCATATCGCGCAGGCTCATGCTGCCGGACATGTCCACCGCCAGCATGACGCCCCGCCCGGACCGCTCCAGCGGCTGTGGCGGCCCGATCCATTGCGGCTGCGCGGCCGCGATCAGCAAGAGGCACCAGACCAGCGTCCAAAGCAGTCCGCGCCCACGCAAACTTGCTCGGGCGTCGTTCGTCTGCGCCAGAGACGGCGGCAATGCACGATGCGGAAGCCGCAAGGCACGAACGGGCGCCTGCGCCGGCAGCCAACGGCGCAGCACCCACGGCAACGGCAACAGCACGAACAGCCACGGCCAGACGAAACCGATCATTTCACTCGCCTCGACACGACATGTCGCAGCCACCGCTCCGCGGCCGCCAGCGAGGCCTCCGCGTCGAAGCTCGGTTCACGCTCGTACAGTGCCGTGCGCAAAACCCGCAACGGCGCTGTATCCAGGCCACGCGGCGCGCACGCGCCGATATGTGCATCCCATGCCTCGCCCTGCAGCGACGCCGCACGCGGGTCGTGCAGACGCGCCGCTCGGCGCAGCCACGCCGAGAGGCCCGCCGCCAGCCAGGCACGGCCTTCCCGCGGATACTGCTCCCGCAGCGCCAGCAGTTCATCGTGGATCATCCGCCAGCGGCGGCGCCGGCGCACCCTTCGGCTCATATACAGCACTGCGCCTGCGATCAATATCAACACGACGACCGCCAACAGCCACCAGCCATAGGCCGGAGGCCACCACGAAGGCGGCGGTGCGGGGTGAATATCACGCAGCGTCGGACCGGGTGTCATCATGCTCCCCGCCCCTTCAGCGTGATACCAAGCAGTTGCGCAACCGCCGTGATGGGCTCGTCCACCGTGTCGATGCGGCGGCATGGGATCTGCAACTCACGCGCCAGGTTCTGCAATGCCCGCGGCGCGCGACCCAGAGCCTCGCGGAATTGCGCTCGTGCGGCACGACTCTGCAAATCGAGCGTACGAACGGTTTCCTGCCAGGCCACCGGATAACGACCCGCCGGCGGCAAGGTGCTCTCCAGCACATCGGCGATCACCAGCACTCGGATGCTGGCCTGCCGGCGCAGCGCTGCCATGGCTGCACGCGCGTCATCATCGACGCTTTCTCCATCGCTGATCAGCAAGACTTGACTGCCATGGCGCGCCAGGCGCCTCACGCGATGCAGCGCTTGCGAGAGCGGCTCCACACGTGTCTCTTCCGGCTCCGGATTCTCGGGCCCGCACAGTCCTCGCAACAGGGTGAGCGCTCCGCGTGTTCCGCCCTGTGGCCGAAGAAGCTTTTGCTCCTCGCCGAACATGGCCAGTCCGACGCGCATACTCGTCGCCACACCGAGCCAGGCCGCGAGCGCGCAGGCGCGGGCCGCCTGCACCGATTTGTAGCGGCGCCGGGTCCCGAATCGCATGACCGTGTGTGTGTCCAGCAGCACGACCAGACTGCGTTCGCGCTCTTCCTGAAAGAGTTTGGTATGCAGTTCTCCGCTGCGTGCCGTAAGACGCCAGTCCAACCGCCTCACGTCATCGCCAGGCTGATACGCCCGCGATTCCCGGT
The DNA here is from genome assembly GCF_003267965.1 of Oleiagrimonas sp. MCCC 1A03011. Lineage (NCBI taxonomy): Bacteria > Pseudomonadati > Pseudomonadota > Gammaproteobacteria > Lysobacterales > Rhodanobacteraceae > Oleiagrimonas > Oleiagrimonas sp. MCCC 1A03011. The sequence goes on from NZ_MSPY01000001.1 coordinate 631,862, forward strand.
AATCCATGCCGCGTCCGCGCAGCGAAGCTGCGTGAGAACCTGCCCGCGATGCATGTACCCGATCGATAGGCGGCGCGAGACGGCGCGGCAATTGTCGTCGCAGCGCCAGCAATTCATCGAGCGAGATCCGGGTGATCCCGTCCGCCGCGTCGGCTTTCCGCACCGAGTTCATCGCAGCGCTCACGGCAGCGGCACGCGCTCCAGCACACGCGCGATCACGTTATCGGGATTCACGCCGGCTGCCTCAGCCTCATAGCTGATCAACACCCGATGCCGAAGCACGTTGGGCGCCACGGCATGCACGTCTTCCGGCAGAACATAGTCACGCCGCTGCAACCAGGCGTGCACCCGGGCGCAACGATCCAATGCAATCGTGCCGCGCGGACTGGCGCCCCATTCGATCCAGCTCGCCAATTCCGGGTCATAGCGAGCGGCATCGCGCGTGGCCAGGATCAGTTCGGTCAAATAGCGCTGCAGAGCCGGAGCCATGTGCACATCCAGCGCAGCACGCCGCGCCGCGAACACGTCATTCTGATGAAGCAGCCGCCGAACCGGCTTCGGTACGGACAGGGCTTCCCGGCTCTGTGCACGTGCCAGTTCGAGAATCGCCAGCTCGGCCTCCGCATCCGGATATCCGATGGTGACGTGCATCAGGAAGCGATCCAGCTGCGCCTCGGGCAACGCGAAGGTACCTTCGTGTTCGATCGGATTCTGCGTGGCCATGACCAGGAACAGGTCGGGCAATGGCCAACTGCGCTGGCCGATGGTGATCTGCCTCTCCGCCATCGCCTCGAGAAGCGCGGACTGCACCTTGGCCGGCGCTCGGTTTACCTCATCGGCCAGTACGATGTTGTGGAACAACGGACCGCGCTCGAACTCGAAGCTGCCGCTCTGCGGACGGAAAATGTCGGTGCCGGTCAGGTCCGCCGGCAACAGATCCGGCGTGAACTGCACACGATGGAAGTCCGCCTCGATGCGTGCTGCCAATGCCTTGATGGCTGTAGTCTTCGCCAGCCCCGGCGCACCCTCGACCAGAAGATGGCCATCCGCCAGTAGCGCGATGAGCAGGCTTTCGACCAGTTCCGGCTGCCCGATGATCGCACTCGCAAGCTCCTCCCGAAGCTCCGCGAAAGACTGCTGAAGATCGATTTCCGGACCAGTTTCAGTCTGACTCATGACGGGCGCGAACCTCCTGCGTATGTCGGATATGCGTGGATGGGCATTGCGTATGCATCGCCAGGCACGGCCTTGGGACAGCGATCGACCCGGAAAGTTTAGCGCCGCGCTTCGCCACAAACGAAAAGGCGGCCTTGCGGCCGCCTTTTCCTGTTCCTTCGAGACGCCTCAGCGTCCGGTCTCGCTGAGAATCTTCGGTGTCACGAAGATCAGCAGCTCGGCCTTGTTGTTGGTGTGGTTATGCGAGCGGAACAGATAGCCAAGAATGGGAATATCTCCCAAGCCGGGAACCTTGGCCACATTATTGTTCTTGGTGATCTCGTAGATACCGCCCAGCACGACCGTCTGCCCATTGTCGACCAGGACGGAGGTGTTGATCTCTCGCGTATCGATCTGCGGAACCTGACCACCACCCGGGCTGGCCACGAAACCGGCCAGAGCATCCTTCTTGACGTTGATCTTCAGGTACACGCGCTTGTCCGCGGTGATCGTCGGCGTGACCTTCAACTCCAGCACTGCGTCCTTGAACTGCACAGTGGCATTACCGGTACCACCGCCGGCACCCGAGTTCTGGAAGGTGACGTAACCAATTTCCTGACCCTGACGGATCAGCGCTTCCTGCTGGTTGGCCGTGATCACCCGCGGGCTGGAGATGATTTCCGTCTGCCCTTCGGACTGCGCCGCCGACAGTTCAAGATCAAGCAGATAGTTGGAACCCAACACCGCCAGGCCAAGACTGCCGGTTGGCGACGAACTGAGAGGCAAGTTCACATTGAAACCATTGGTCCCGCTGGTGCTCAGCGTCGGAACCGAGACGTTGGTTGCACGATTTTGGAGCCCTGTATCCACGGCATTAGAACCATCCGCACCCAGCGAAAGTGTATTGCCATTGTTGTTCTTGACCCCGAAAGCGCCCCACTTCACACCAAGATCACGCGTGAAGGAATCGGTTGCCGCAACGATGCGGGACTCGATCAGCACCTGCTTGACTGGACGATCAAGAATACTCACCAGATTGCGGATCTGTTTGATCTTCTCCGGCGTATCGTTGATCAGTAGTGTATTGGTGCGCTCGTCGTAGGAAACGCTTCCGCGGGGAGAAAGGAAACCGCGACTACCACTTTCGCCACCCGCACCAGCTCCACCACCCCTGCTCTGCAAGCTCTTTTGCGTCAGCAGTTGAGCAATATCCGAAGCCTTGCCGTAACTGATGGGTATATACGCCGTCACCAGTTCCGCTTGCGCTTCGGACTTCAGTCGTGCCTCGGCCAGATTCTGCTCGTATTTGGCGATCTGTTCCTGCGGCGCAATCCAGATGACATTACCGTTGCGACGCTTGTCCAGCCCCTTCGCGCGCATGATCACGTCCAGCGCCTGATCCCACGGCACGTTGACCAGGCGCACGGTCACGCTTCCGCTCACGCTGTCCGCCGCGACGATGTTGAGACCGGACACCTGAGCCAGAAGATTCAAGGCCGAGCGCACCGGAATGTTCTGGAAGTTGAACGTCACACGCTTACCGCTGTATACCGGGGCCTCGCCAGGTTTCGGCTTATCTGATTTCGAAGCCTTCTTTGGCGTGATGTCGACCACGTATTGATTGTTGCTCTGATAGGCCGACGTATCGACATCGCCATGCACCTGCAACACCATCTGTCCGCCGCTGGCCGTCGCATGGGTACTCATGCTCTGCACCGGCGTGGCGAAATCCGTCACATCCAGCGTCTTCGCAAACTTGTCCGGAACAACGACGTTGTTCATCTGCACCGTGACGCGATCGTCTTCCTGCTGCAGATTCACATCGGCACCGCTGCCAGTGAAACTGATCAGCACCTTACCTCCGCCATTTGCCGCTCGACGAAAGTCCACATTCGAGACCTGGACAGCATTCGCCGATTGCACCTGTTTTGTCGGATCGGCATCCACCGCACTGCTGGACGAACTGTCCGTACCACCGTTACTCACGGTCAATACCAGATCATTGCCGTCCACATCGGCGTGATAGCTCGCGGCACGGAACAGCTCCACGACCACTCGCGTACGATTGCCTGCCGACACGACCGAGTAGCCCGACGTCGCACCGGTGCCGACGTCGAAATGACGTTTGCTGACCCCGTTGCTGATGCCGTCGAGATCCACCGCGATGCGCGGCGGCGTGCTGGTGGTGAAGATCTTCGGCTGCGGCGGAGCGCCGTCGAACTGCATGTTCAACTGCACGCGGCCACCCGGCAGCGTCTGGTAAGTGACGTCCTTCAGCGTGCTGGTGGCCCAGGCGGAGCCGGCAAAGCTCAACGCAAGCAGCGACAACAGAGCGAAAACGCTGTTTCGGAAGGCAACCATGGCCTGGCCTCGACGATGCATAGTTGTGGTCATCATGTACATCACCCCCGATGGGTCTTCATTGCACGTCGAGCGCGATGCTCGCCTTGCGTTCCATCCAGCCGCCGGACCCGTTCGGTACCAGCTCGACAAGATCGACGTGATCCTCGGCAATGTCCGTGATACGGCCATAGTTCTGCCCCATGTAGTCATTTACGTGTACTGGATGAATGACCCCACCGGGATCCTTGATCAGCGCCTCCATCTTGCCGCCCTGACCGATCGTGCCGACCATCTTCAGACTGTCCAGCGCAAAGGATTCGAGCGGCTGGCGCGGACGATTCTCATCCGGACGCGGCCCGGACTTCGCATTCTTCGCGCTGTCATTCGGACTCGGCGCAAACGGATCGCGTTTGGCCTGATCCTTGTAGACGAAGCTCTCGAACGTCTTGATTACCGGAAGCGGCGGCAACGGCGCGCCCTTCTTGGCCTTTTCCTGCGCAACCCAGCGATGCAGGTCCGAGGTGCCGCGCGTACAACCACCGAGCACCAGCAACGAGGTCAGCAGCAGCAACAGACGCATGGTGTTCTTCCGCATGCTCATTTGCCCCTCCCGCCCGGATGGCCGGCGCCGGTCTGGTCGTCCTCGTCATCCAGGTAGCGATAGGTCTTGACCGTGCCTTCCAGCGTCAGACGTCCGTTGGTGGCGACGCCGCCCGGCCCTGCTTTCTCGGCCTTGAGGGAAACGTTGTGCATGGTCAGGATCACCACGCGCGGCAATGAAGCCACACCGCTGATGAACGTACCGAACTGGTGATAGGTGCCGGTCATCTTCAGCTGGATCGGCTTCTCGGCGTAGAAATCCTTTTTGGATTCCGGCCCGGGGGCAAAGGTTTCGGTCTGCAGGCCGGACGCGAGCGCCGTCTGCGAGATGTCGACCAGCAAGGCCGGCATTTCGGTCTTGCTCGGCAACTGGCGCAGCATCTGTCGCAGCATGTCCTGCATGTCGCTGAGCTGCTTGCGCAATGCCTCGAGATTGACGGCCTTGGACTGCTTGCTCATGAATTCGCTACGCAAGGTATGTTCCTTGCGTTGCAAACTTGCCAGTTCATCCTGCTGATTGCTGGTGTAGAAGTACCACCCCACCGCCACGATCACGACAAGCAGGATGACGATGAAGAAGGTCTTGACCGATTTCGGCCAGCCACCGACATTGTTGGTATCGAGATTGCGAAGTTCGTCGAAGAAACTCATTTCTTCGCCCCTCCCTTCATCGCCCCACCCTTCGGCGATGCATCCGCCTGGCTGTCGCTGCTGTCCTCGGACTTCGGCTTGACCATCTTCATGCTCAGATTGAACACATACGGCATGCGGGTGTCAGCGCCGGTGTTGTCGGTGCGGCCCAGTTCGACCTGACTCATCCACGGCGATTTCTCGAGGTTGCGCATGTACTCGGCGACGCTGGCGTTGGACTGTGCAACGCCTTTCAGCTTCAGCTGATCGCCTTGCTGCTGCAGGCTGGTCAGTCGCACGCTGGACGGAATGGTCTTCACCAGTTCGTCGAACAGATGGACCATCTTCGAGCGGTCCGCCTGCAGTTTCTCGATGATGCGCTTGCGCGCCAGCAGATGGTCGCGCACCTTCTCCAGATTCTTGATCTGCGCAATGCGCTGATCGAGCTGGTGAATCTGGCCCGTCAGGTAGGTGTTGCGCTCGTTCTGATTGCTGATGCGCATGTTCATCCACATGCCCCAGACAATCACAATGGCAATGCCGGCGGCGAACGCCAGGCCGAGATGCGTGTAGAACTCGCGCTCGCGTTGCTTGCGCCGTTCGGCACGCCAGGGAAGCAGATTGATACGCGCCATCAGTCGAAACTCCTCATGGCGAGGCCCGCGGCGATCATCAGCGAAGGCGCATCTGCGGCCAGCTGCTGAGCCTGGGAGCGGGAAGCAATCGACATCTGCGCCAACGGATTGGCCACCATGCACGGCACGCCGAGCTGGTCCTCCACCATTTCGCTGACGCCGGCGATGCCGCCCGAACCGCCGGCCAGGACCACCTGGTCGACCTTGCTGTATTCGCTGCCGGCGAAGAAGAATTGCAGCAGACGGCTGATCTGCTGAACCATGGATTCCTTGAATGGCTCCAGCGCTTCCTGTTCGTAGGTATCCGGCAGACCGCCCTGACGCTTGGCGCGACCGGCTTCCTCGTAGGACAGGCCGTAGCGACGCATGATCTCGTCGGTCAGCTGCTTGCCACCGAAGACCTGTTCACGCGAATAGATGGTGCGCTGGTTCTTCATCACCGCCAGCGTGGTCATGGTGGCGCCGACATCGACCACGGCGACCAGCGCATCACGGGCGACCGAAAGCTGGTCGGCAATCAGCGTGAAGGCGTTCTCCATGGCGAAGGCCTCGACGTCGATCACCTTGGCGGTCAATCCGCCCAGATCGAGTGCGGCCACGCGCATGTCGACGTTCTCGGTGCGCGACGCGGCGAGCAGAATGTTGCTCATCTCCGGGTTGTCGCGCACCGGCCCGATCTTCTCGAAGTCGAGGCTGACTTCCTCGATCGGATACGGAATGTATTGATTCGCCTCGACCTGGACCTGGCCTTCTAGATCCTCTTCCGAGAGATCCGACGCCATCGGAATCACCTTGGTGATCACCGCCGATCCGGCCACGGCTGCCGCGGCGAAGCGCGTTTTCGAGCCCGATCGTGCCAGCGCACGACGCACCGCGTCGCCGACGGCCTCGACCTCGACGATGTTCTTTTCCACCACTGCATTCGGCGGCAAGGGCTCGACCGCGTAATGTTCCACGCGATAACGACCACCCGACCGGCTCAGCTGCAACAGCTTGACCGCAGTGGAACTGATGTCGACGCCGATCAGCGGCGGCTTCTTGGGAGTGAACAGACTCACGTTTCCCCCTTCCCCATGCGCCCTTAGGAGCGAAATGTGCGCAACGGCATTAAATATGAATTTTAACAGCTTGGCAACAGGGCATTAATTCTTTCCAGCCTGCCCTCCCGATGCACGTTTTCCGGTGCCTGGCGCACTCGCTTCACCACTACGAGGCCGCCCTTTTCCTTGCGCCGGGGAAACATCCTAGCGGCAAACTCAGGTAAGTCGACAACTTTGTGCCGTATCCATGCGAATGGCGACGTAAAGTCGTGACGCATCGCACGTCGCGGCAGGCATTCCGTGACCCACGCCCACCCGCGAGACGGCATCGCCGGCAAACGTGCACGAACGCGCAGCCCGGGGCGCCGCTTGAACACGCAAGCGCCCGGCGCTCTATACTCGGAGTCTTGTGTGTTCCTGCATTCCTTCCAGACAAGTTCCGTATCCATGCCAACAATCAAGCGTCTGCTCCGCTACGCACTGATCCTCGCGCTGGCGGGCGCACTGCTGGGGGCCATCGCCGTCGGCGTCGCCTACTGGATCATTTCTCCGCGTCTGCCCTCGGTCGACTCGCTCAAGGACGTGCAGATGCAGGTTCCGCTGCGCGTGCTGAGCGCCGACGGCAAGCTGATCGCCGAGTTCGGCGAGATGCGCCGGCTTCCGGTGAAGATCGAGAATGTGCCCGCGCGCCTCAAGCATGCCGTGCTGGCCGCCGAAGACGACGACTTCTATCATCACGGCGGCGTGGACTGGAGCGGTACGCTGCGCGCCGCCATTCACGTGGTGCTGAGCGGCGGCAAGAAGACCCAGGGCGGTTCGACCATCACCCAGCAGGTCGCGCGCAACTTCTTCCTCAGCTCGCAGAAGACCTACACCCGAAAGATCACCGAGATCTTCACCGCCTTCCGCATCGAGCACGAGCTGACCAAGGACGAGATCCTGCAGCTCTACCTCAACAAGATGTTCCTCGGCCACCGCACCTATGGCGTGGGCGCTGCGGCGCAGTACTACTACGGCAAGACGCTCGACCAGCTGACCATCGCCGAATGCGCGATGATCGCCTCGACCTTCCAGCGCCCGTCCGTGGTCAACCCGACTGACCACCAGCGACTGGGTCGCGCGCGTCGCGACTACGTGCTCGGCCGCATGCTGGCCAACAACTTCATCACCAAGGCGCAGTACCAGCAGGCTAAGGCCACGCCGCTGCACGCCGCACCGCACCAGCTGCCGATCGCCGTGCATGCGCCGTATCTGGCGGAAATGGTGCGCCAGGCCGCGCTGGACAAGCTCGGCAATGCCGCCCTGACCGACGGCTACGTGATTCGCACGACCGTGAAGGCGAAGGACCAGGCCGATGCCGACGCCGCCGTGCGCAAGGGCCTGATGGAATACGATCGCCGCCACGGCTATCGCGGCCCGGAAGCGCACGTGCAGCTGCCGCCGCAGGCACAGCCGTCCGACTACCAGAAGATCCTCTCGCATTATCACGAGGTGGCGGGGCTGGAGCCGGCGCTGGTCACGGCCAGCAACGCTGACGACGCCAATCTGGTGCTGGCCGATGGCCGCTCCGTGCAACTCAAGCTCTCCGCAGTGTCCTGGGCGCGCAAGTACCTCCGTCCGCGCGCGCGCGGGCCCAAGCCGCAGCACGTCGATGACGTGCTCAAGGCTGGCGACATCGTACGCCTGCGCAAGGATGACAAGGATCAGTGGCAACTGGCGCAGATTCCGGCCGCGCAGAGCGGCCTGGTATCGCTCAACCCCGACGACGGCGCGGTGCTCGCACTGGTCGGCGGCTTCAGCTTCCAGCGCAGCAAGTTCAATCGCGCACTGATGAGCGGCAGCGGCCGCCAGCCCGGCTCCAGCTTCAAACCGTTCATCTACTCGGCGGCGTTCGAGCACGGGTTCACCCCCGCCACCATCATCAACGACGCCCCCGTGGTGCTGCCGGACCCGTCCAAGCCCAACGGCCAGTGGACACCCTCCAACGATGACGGCAAGTTCGACGGCCCGATCCGCCTGCGCACCGCGCTGATCAAATCCAAGAACCTGGTGTCCGTGCGCCTGCTCGACACGCTCGGACTTCAGTTTGCGCGTCAGTATGCGCTTCGCTTCGGATTCGACCCTGACGCCGTGCCCAACAACCTGTCGATGGCGCTCGGCACCGCCTCGGTTTCGCCCATGAGCATGGCCCGTGCCTACGCTGTGTTCGCCAACGGCGGCTTCCTGATCGACCCGTACTTCATCGCGGAAATCGACAACCGCGACGGCAAGGCCATCTACAAGGCCAATCCGCTGCGCGCCTGCCGCGACTGCCAGGCGCGTATTCTGCAAAACAGCGACGAGAGCGACAGCCTGCCGCCCGCTCCGTCCAGCTCGGTCGCCGCTGCTGCGCAATATGCCGGTACCGACGGCCTGCTGCCACTGCAGCCGATCGCCTCGGCCAGCTCCCCGCAGCCGGCTGAAGCGGCCAGCACGGAGGCACCCCGCCTGGCGCCGCGCGTCATCGGCATCCGCAATGACTACCTCACCACCTCGCTGATGAAGGACGTGATTCTGCACGGCACCGGCATCGCCGCCCGCGCGCTGAAGCGTCCGGACCTGGCCGGCAAGACCGGCACCACCAACGAGCATCGCGATGCCTGGTTCTGCGGCTTCAACGACAAGGTCGTGACCACGGTATGGGTCGGCTTCGACAACTTCTCGTCGCTGGGCTACGAGTTCGGCGCCAGCGCCGCACTGCCGATCTGGATGCACTACATGGGCGCTGTGCTGAAGGGCACGCCGGAATCGGCACTGCCGCGGCCACCAGGCATCACCAGCCTGCTGATCAATCGCAATACCGGCCTGCCGACCACCAGCGACGATCCGGACGCCATGTCCGAGATCTTCAAGGTCGAAGACGTGCCGCACCTGCAGGAAATGGCCCGCAAGGCCAAGCAGGACAAGAACCAGAAACACGCCTACGACATCTTCTGATCGGACCGGCGCGCCGCCATCTCGGCGGCGCGCCGCGCACGGCTATCGCAAAACGGAAAGCTCGGTTAGGCTGTAGCCGGACGTACGGAGTGCACGCCATGGCCCGAGGTCGGCATCACCGCATACACGCCCAGGATCGCCTGCACCGCAACCGTCAGCGCGTCGCCCAGGAAGCGGCCCGCCTGATGAGCGAGCACGGCATCCGCGACTTTCACCACGCCAAACTCAAGGCCGCCGAACGCATGGGGGTCGACGACGAGCAGGCACTGCCGCGAAACCGCGAGATCGAACAGGCGCTGCGCGAACGCCAGCGCATTTTCCACGGACACGAACAGCCACAGGCGCTGCGTCGCCGACGCGAAGCCGCGCGCGAAGCCATGGGTTTTCTGGCCCGCTTCGAACCGCGATTGGTCGGCGCCGTGCTCGACGGCACCGCCGACAGCCACTCCGCAGTCTGCCTGCATCTGTTCTGCGACGAACCCGAAGCCGTGCCGCGCTTCCTCGACGAACGGGGCATCCCGTTCGAAGTGCAGACCCGCAGATTGCGAGAAACCCGCGACCGCAGCAGCGAGTATCCGGTCTACTTGTTCCGCGCCGACGAGCTGCCGTTCGACCTGACCGTGTTCCCCCGCGTCGCGCTGCGACAAGCGCCGCTGGGACGCATTGACGAACGACCGATGGAACGCGCCTCACTTAACGCCGTGGACGAGTTGCTGGCCCTGCCCGACAGCAGCAACGACCAGAACTTCGAGGACATGCTGACCAACGCACTCGGGCGCTGAAGCGTCTACCGTGCAGCCGCGTTTGTCACCACGTCGAACACCACGGCTTCCGTGAACGAAAAACGCCCCGACAAGCGGGGCGTTTTTCGTTACTGCACGAGGACGAAGCGCTCAGCGCTTGTCCATCGCCATGTAGTCGCGCGGCGTGGCACCGGTGTAGACCTGACGCGGGCGGCCGATACGCGAGCCCGGGGTCTCGTGCTGCTCGATCCAGTGCGAAATCCAGCCGGCGGTGCGGGCAATGGCGAACATGACCGTGAACATCTCGGTCGGGATGCCCAGCGCCTTGTAGATGATGCCGGAGTAGAAGTCGACGTTCGGATACAGCTTGCGCTCGACGAAGTACTCGTCCTTCAGCGCCGCCTCTTCCAGCTTCATCGCCACGTCCAGCAGCGGATCAGACACGCCCAGCGCGTCCAGCACCTCATGACAGGTCTTGCGGATGATCTTGGCGCGCGGATCGAAGTTCTTGTACACGCGGTGGCCGAAGCCCATCAGGCGGAAGCTGTCGTTCTTGTCCTTGGCGCGCTTGACGGCGCTCTCGACGTTGTCCGGCGTACCGATCTCCTCGAGCATCTTCAGCACGGCTTCGTTGGCACCGCCGTGCGCCGGTCCCCACAGCGCGGCGATGCCGGCGGCCACGGAGGCGTACGGATTGGCGCCCGTCGAACCGACCAGACGCACGGTCGAGGTCGAGGCGTTCTGCTCGTGGTCGGCGTGCAGGATGAACAACAGATCCAGCGCCTTGGCTGCGACCGGGTTCATCTCCAGCGGCTCGCTCGGCACCTCGAACATCTGATGCAGGAAGCGATCGCAGTATTCCAGGTTGTTACGCGGGTAGCGGAACGGCCAGCCGATGGAATAGCGGTAGCAGGCGGCGGCGATGGTCGGCATCTTCGCGATCAGGCGGATCGCCGCCATCTTGCGCTGCTCGGGATCGTCGATGTCCAGGTCGTCGTGATAGAACGCCGACAACGAGGCGATCGCGCTGCACAGCATCGCCATGGGATGCGCATCGTGATGGAAGCCGCGGAAGAAGTGCTTCTGCGACTCGTGCATCATCGAATGGTGCGTGACGTGATGTTCGAAGTTCTTGAACTCGCCTTCGTTCGGCAGCTCGCCGTTGAGCAGCAGGTAGGCCACTTCCAGGAAACTGGAGTTCTCGGCCAGCTGCTCGATCGGGTAGCCGCGATAGAGCAGCACGCCCTTGTCGCCGTCGATGTAGGTGATCGCACTCTTGGTGCTGGCGGTGGCAGCGAAGCCAGGATCGAAGGTGAAGTGGCCGGTGCTCTTGTACAGCGACGAGATATCGACGCAGGACGGCCCCAGGGTAGGCTCGATCAGCGGAAGGTCGGTGCTGGTTTGGGTGCTGTCGTCGGTCAGCTTCACGGTCTTGTCAGACACGGCGTACTCCTTGGCATGCGTTCCGGCGCGATCGCGGGGGCGGCGCCGGTGGGGGGACATGAGATCTACAAGCACGGCAGGTCTGCATATCGGCCCTGCCGGACGGGCGTTTGCGCGCCCATCAATCTTCCCATTATGGCACAACACGCCCCCGTACGGAGGCGGTGAGGCTGGACCGGCGGCGGGAAAACGCCGGCTTCAGGCACACGAAAAGCCGCAGTTTCCGAGGAAACCGCGGCCTTTCGAGACAACCGGGTGGATACCGCTGCGGCCAGGCCGACAGGGCATCGCGCGACGACTTACTTGCCGTAGCGACGGCGGAACTTGTCCACGCGGCCGCCGGCGTCGATGGTCTTCTGCTTGCCGGTGTAGAACGGGTGAGAATGGCTGGAGATTTCCACCTTGATCAGCGGATACTCGTTGCCATCCTCCCACTTGATGGTTTCCTTGCTGGACATCGTCGACTTCGTCAGAAAGGCGAAATCAGAGGACTGGTCCTGGAACACCACCGGCTGGTAGTTCGGATGGATGTCGGGCTTCATGGCTCGCTCCGGGCTAAAGCGCGGGGAAAAGACGGGCATTGTAGCGAGCAGGCCTGCCTTGCCGCAAGCCTTGCCGCACCCTGCCCGGGAAATGGGTTCAGATCGCTGTGTCGGGCACGCCGAGCGCACGCGCCACCAGGGCTTCGAAACGCCGCATGTCCACGTCGAACACGACACGTGCGTTCGCCGGGCGATCCAGGCGCGCCTCCCAATCGACCACGGTCATGCCGCGAGTGCGTGCACCGACCATCTCGACCATGACAGGATGCGCCTCGGCCCGCTGCACCAGCTCGGGATCCAGCGCCACCGCCATGGCCAGGGCGTCGGCGGCAATCACACCGGTGCGTCCGCGACGGGCATTCCAGGCGCGTGAGGTGGCACCGATGCGGGCATAGAACTCCGCACGCGCATCGCCGTTTTCCAGCCAGCGGTCGAACTGCACGCCCTCGAACGCGTGACGCACGGTCGCCTCCCAGTCCACCAGCTCGAAGGCGGGAAACGCCTCGAACACCACGTGCGCGGCTTCCGGGTCGAAACCGATATTGAATTCAGCAGGCGTACTCAAGGTGTTGCCGTGGCCATTGACCGCCCCCCCCATGATCACGAAGCGTCCAACGCGCGAAGGCAGCGTCGGATCGAGGCGCACGGCCAGCGCCACGTTGGTCAGGGGACCGAGCGCGACCAGGGTGGCGCCGGGATGCGCATGACTGAGACGGATCAGCGCCAGCGCCGCCGATTCGGACTCGGCGGTCCGCTTCGGCTCCGGAAAGCCGACGTCGCCGAAACCGTCCGCGCCGTGCACCAGCGCGGCGTCCTCCGACGGCGCCTGCACCAGCGGAACCGGGCAACCCGGATGCACCGGCGTATCCGCCCCGATCAGGTCCATCAGGGTCAGCGCGTTGCGAACGGTGTGGTCCAGACCGACGTTGCCGGCGGCGATGGTCAGCGCATGCACGTGACCGTGCGCGTGGGCCATCAGCAGGGCCAAGGCGTCGTCGACGCCGGGATCGGTATCAATGATGAGGTGCGGCTTGCTCATGCGTGTATCCGCAAGGAAAACGCACAGCATAACGCGAGCCGACTCTCGACAGCAGCCCCGTTCACGTGAATCCGTGCCGTATTCAGGCGTCGGCGTAGCGGGCCGCAGTGCCGATCCAGCGGCGCACGAGGCGCTCGGCACGCTGCGGATGATCGCGCAGCATGGCCGCACCCACGCGCTGCACGGCCGGCAGCAGATGCGCATCGCGCGCCAAATCGGCGACACGGAATTCGAGGCGCCCGGTCTGCCGCGTACCCAGCACTTCACCCGGACCGCGCAGTTCCAGATCCTTCTCGGCGATCCGGAAGCCGTCGCTAGTCTCGCGCATCACCTGCAGACGTTCGCGTGCCAGCGCAGACAGCGGCGTGTGATAGAGCAGGACGCAGCTGGAGGCGACGCTGCCGCGCCCTACCCGTCCGCGCAGCTGATGTAGCTGCGCCAGCCCCAGCCGCTCGGCATTCTCGATGACCATAAGACTGGCATTGGGCACATCCACGCCGACCTCGATCACGGTCGTCGCGACCAGCACCGCCACCTCGCCGCTCTTGAACGCCTGCATCACGGCCAACTTCTCGCGCGCCTTCATGCGCCCGTGCACCAGCTCCACACGCAGGCCGGGAAGCGCCGCGGCCAGCTCCGCATGCACCACCTCGGCCGCCTGTGCCGTGAGCTGCTCGGACTCCTCGATGAGGGTGCAGACCCAGTACGCCTGCCTGCCCTCACCGCAGGCCGCACGCAGACGCTCGACCACCTCGCCACGACGCGAGCCGGCAATGGCGACGGTCTGCACCGGCGTGCGCCCGGGCGGCAGCTCGTCGATCGAGGACACATCCAGGTCGGCGTAAGCGCTCATCGCCAGCGTGCGTGGAATCGGTGTGGCGGTGAGTACCAACTGGTGCGGCACCAGATCGCCCTCCGCACCCTTGTCACGCAACGCCAGACGCTGGTGAACGCCGAAGCGATGCTGCTCGTCGATGATGACCAGCCCCAGCCGCTGGAACGCCACGCCCTCCTGCATCAGGGCGTGCGTGCCGACCACCACCTGCGCGCCGCCGGCCACGGCTTCCAAGGCTTTCTTGCGCGCCCGGCCCTGCACTTTGCCGGCCAGCCACGCCACTTCGATGCCCAGCGGCTCCAGCCAGGCACGCAGATTGGCCAGGTGCTGCTCGGCGAGCAGCTCGGTCGGTGCCATCAACGCGGCCTGCCAGCCGCACTCCACGGCGGCCAGCGCGGCCAGCGCAGCGACCACGGTCTTGCCGCTGCCGACATCGCCCTGCACCAAGCGCAGCATCGGCCTGCCCTGACGCAGATCCTCCAGCACCTCGGCGTCGACGCGCGTCTGCGCGCCAGTCAGGGCAAACGGCAACTGCTGCAGCATGCGCGCACGCAGACTTCCGTCCCCGTGCAACGCGGGCGCGCGGCGACTGCGCACCTGCGCGCGCAGCCGTTGCAGACTCAGGTGCTGAGTCAGCAGTTCCTCGAAGGCCAGCCGCTGCTGCGCCGGATGCACGCCGCGCGCCAGCGCCGCGAGATCGGCTTCCGGTGGCGGACGATGCACGGTCAGCAGCGCCTCGCGAAGCGAGCCCAAGCCCAATCCCTCGCGCAACGGCGCGGGAATCAGCTCCAGCGCGTCTTCGTCGGGCAACCGTTCGAGCGCTTTCTCGATCACGCTGCGCAGCCGCTTCTGCCCCAATCCCTCCGTCGTCGGATACACCGGCGTCAGACGGGCATCCAGCGGCATCCCCTTCTGCACGCGCTGATACTGCGGGTGGATCATTTCCGGGCCGCGTGTGCCCATGCGCACGTCGCCGTAGCAGCGCAGACGCGTACCGATACGCAACTGATCGGCCTGCGCCTTGCGGAAATGGAAGAAGCGCAGCAGCAGTGTCGATGTCGAGTCGTCGCCGATCGCCACCTTCAGCTGCGCGCGATAGCGGAAACCGCTCTCGACCGCCTCGACCTCGCCCTCGACCTGGGCCGGCTGACCGATCGCCAGCTCGCGTATCGGCGTGATCCGGGTGCGATCCTCATAGCGCAGTGGAAGATGGAACCAGAGGTCCTGCACGCAGGCGACGCCGAGCTTCTCCAGCGCGCGAGCCAGCGCGGGACCGATCCCGTTAAGTACAGTGACCGGCTCGCGACCGGCATTCGCGGCAGTGGCGGCGTCAGCTCCCTTCATCGTCGCGAGACTAGCCCAGAATCACCCGCGAGTTCACCAGCGAAGGCCTCCATTGCGTGCAGGGCCATGCCGCGGAGCATCGACGCATTGCGTCATTCCAGGACCAGGATGCCGTCGACTTCGATCTGCGACCCCTTGGGCAGCGCCGCCACCTGCACGGTGGCGCGTGACGGGTACGGCTGCTCGAAATACGACTCCATGACCGCGTTGACGGCGGCGAAGTGCGCCAGATCGGTCATGTAGATGCCGATGCGCACCAGATCCGACAAACTGCCGCCAGCCGCCTCGCAGACCGCCTTCAGATTCTCGAACACACGGCGGGCCTGCACCGTGATATCGCCCTGCACCATCACGCCAGAAGCCGGGTCCAGTGGGATCTGGCCAGACAGGTAGACGGTCTGCCCCGCACGCACGGCCTGCGAGTACGGGCCGATGGCGGATGGAGCGTTGTCGGTGGCGATGATGCTGCGGGACATAGTCACCTCGGAAGGATCGGAAACAAGGCCGCAGAGCATAGCAAGGTCCCGCCGCCGCGGGCCGCACTCAGACTGGATACCGGTAGACGCCGTTGACCACACCGGCACGGCGCACACCGCGCATCACGTCGGCCAGATGCTTGCGATTCTTCACTTCGATCATGAACAGCAGCGTGGCGGCAGTGAGATCGCGCTCGATGTACTCGACATTCTCGATGTTGGACTCGGCATCGGCGATCGCCGCGGCCACGGTGGCCAGCACGCCGGTGCGATTGATGACCTCGATGCGCAGCTCGACCTTGAAGTCGCCGTGCACCTTGCGATCCCAGTCGATGCCGATGCAGCGCTCTGGCGACTTGCGGAACTCGACCATGTTCGGGCACTCGGTGCGGTGCACCACGATGCCCTTGCCCGCCGACAGATAGCCGATGATGTCGTCGCCCGGCACCGGATGGCAGCAATTGCCGAAACTGATGACGCCGCGCTCGTCGCCGGTGATGAGAATCTTGTCGCGCGACGCGTCGCCGGCAGCATGGCGCGCTTCGCCGGTCTTACCGACCAGCTGCGCGGCGACCTGGTCCGGCATGCGATGACCCAGCGCGATATCGGCCAGCAATTCCTCGAACCGCTTGAGCTTGTTGTCAGCCAGATAGCGTTCCAGCGTCTTCGGACGGATGCCGTCCAGGCTGGCGCCACGCGCATCGAGCGCGCGATCCAGCATGCGGTGTCCGAACTGCACCGCGTCCTCGTGCTGCAGATGCTTGATGAACTGGCGGATGGCGGTGCGTGCCTTGCCGGTCACCACCACATCGAGCCAGTCCAGCCGCGGCATCGACGACGGTGCCGTGATGATCTCCACGCGCTGCCCCGAATCCAGCCGCGTGCGCAACGGTACCAACTTGTCGTTGACGCGGGCCGACACCGCATGATCGCCGACATCGGTGTGCACGGCGTAGGCGAAGTCGATGGCCGTGGCGTTGCGCGGCAGCGACATGATCTCGCCCTTCGGCGTGAACAGGTAGACCTCGTCCGGGAACAGATCGACCTTCACGTTCTCGATGAACTCGGAAGACGAATCGGTGACGGCCTGCCGCTCGGCCAGACCGGCCAGCCACTCGCGGGCCCGCGACTGCGCGCTGTTGGCCGGACCGCTCTGGGCCTTGTAGCTCCAGTGCGCTGCCACGCCGCGCTCGGCCACCGAATCCATCTCTTCAGTGCGGATCTGGATTTCGATGGGTGCGCCGAACGGCCCGAAGAGAACCGTATGCAGCGACTGGTAGCCATTGGCCTTGGGAATCGCGATGAAATCCTTGAAGCGCTTGTCCACCGGCTTGTACAGCATGTGGATCGCGCCGAGTGCCTGGTAGCAGCGCATCACGTTGTCGGTCACCACGCGGAAACCGTACACATCCATCACGTCGTCGAACGATTTGTGCTCGCGACGCATCTTCATGTAGATGCTGTAGGGCGCCTTGACCCGGCTGACGACCTTGGCGCGGATGTCCTCCTCGCTCAAGCGCTTTTCCAGCGCGGCCTCGATCCGGCTCATCACCTCGCGTCGATTGCCCAGCGCGCTGCGGATGCGCGCGCTGATGACGCGGTGACGGTCCGGGTAGAGCGCACGGAAACCGAGATCCTGCAGCTCGGCCTTGATGCGGTTCATGCCGAGTCGCTGCGCGATGGGTGCGTAGATCTCCAGCGTCTCGCGCGCAATGCGCCGGCGCGAGGACGACTCCTTGGCGCCCAGCGTACGCATGTTGTGCAGACGGTCGGCCAGCTTGATGAGGATCACGCGCAAGTCGCGCGCCATTGCCAGCAGCATCTTGCGGAAACTCTCCGCCGCCGCTTCCTGACGGCTGCGGAACCGCACGCTATCCAGCTTGGTGACGCCGTCGACCAGTTCGACCACCACATCGCCGAACTCCTCGACGATCTGCTCGCGGTCGAGCTGCGTGTCTTCGAGCGTGTCGTGCAGGATCGCGGCGATGATGGTTTCCGCGTCCAGGCGCAGATCGGCCAGCAACGTGGCGACGGCAACCGGATGCGTGATGTAGGGCTCGCCGCTCTTGCGTTTCTGCCCGGCGTGCGCGTCGGCTCCGATCAGGTAGGCGCGACGCACCCGCGCGACATCTTCGGGCGAAAGATATTCCGAAAGCCGGCGCTCAAGCTCGAGCACGTCTTCGGGAATCGCGCCGTTCGCTTTGCTGCCCGTGGGCGTGGCCGTCGCCATGCGGTCGCGACGACCGCTCAGGCCGCCACCCTCCAGACACGGCAGGCTGCCGTCCGTCGCGCCACGCGGGACACATGCTGACAAGGGGCGTGGCAACGGCGCTCGTGCATGGAATTACTCTTCGGCGCTCTTGGTAGCCACCTCTTCCTCGACCTCGGCCGCGGCCCACTCCAGCGCTTCGCGCTCGGCACGCTCGCGCTCGGCGCGGTCGATTTCATCAATGGTGGCCTCATCGATGCGCTGCTCTGCGATCTCGCGCAACGCCAGCACCGACGGCTTGTCGTGCTCGGGTTCGACCAGGGACTCTGCACCCTTGGCCAGCTGGCGTGCGCGGCGGGTCGCCATCAGCACCAGCTCGAAACGGTTGTCGACCACCTTCAGGCAGTCCTCCACGGTAATGCGGGCCATGCGGAATTCCTAAGAAAAAAAAGGTACTTATTCAGGGTGAACAGTGTAGCTTCGGGCGTAGTTGGCTGGCAACGGCACATCGGCATACCATGCCGGTTGCGGGAATGACTGGTCAGCGTACGCGAATATAATTAAACTCTACGGTTCATATAAGGACCCGCTGCTTTCCTATGCGCCCATCCCTGATGCAGACATTCCGACGCGCCGCCCTCGTCGCTGCGGTCATCGCGCTTGCCGGCTGCGCCATCGCCAAACCGCGCACCGATGACCCGCTGGAGAAGTACAACCGCAAGGTGTATGCGTTCAATAACGCCGTCGACAAGGTGGCGATCCGTCCGGTCGCCGTTGGCTATCGCAAGATCACGAATCCGCCCGTACGCCGCTCGATCAGCGACTTCTTCACCAATATCCGCATGCCGATCACGGTCGCCAACGACCTGCTGCAGGCACGCCCGAAGAAGGCGCTGAGCGCCTCGGCACGCTTCCTGGTCAATATCACGCTGGGTCTGGGCGGCTTCTTCGACCCTGCCAGCCGCATGGGCCTGCCACTCGACGACACCGATTTCGGCATCACCCTTGCTCGTTGGGGCGTCCCCGACGGACCGTACCTGGTGCTGCCGTTGATCGGACCGACCACGGGCCGCGACGTATGGCACCTGCCCGTCGACAGCTATTTCTTCGACCCGATGTCGATCTACTCGCGCAATCAGGGACGCTTCGACCACGGCCAGCAGTATCTGCCCTCGATGCTCTACCTGGTCACGCTGCGCGCCCGCGCGATCGACGCGGAAGGTTTTCTGGAATCGGCCTACGACCCGTACGTCTTCCTGCGCGATGCCTATCTCCAGCAGCGCACGTACAAGCTCTACGACGGCAACCCGCCGGCCAGCGTCATCGACCAGATGCAGGGCCTGAACGAACAGGGCTTCGATCCCGACGAACTGCTCAAGCAGCAGCAATCCTGGGAGAAGAAGCAGAAAGAGAAGGACGCAACGGGCGCCGCCCCGACGACGCAACCGGCCGCGCCGGCATCGTCCTCCTCGGCACCGGGCACCCCCTCCGGCGCGTAACCCCACAAGCCTTTTTCCGCCGCGCCGCACGGCGTGGCGGAAGAAGGATCAGGCTTCGAGATCGAGCTGCCAGTAGCCCACGTCGATCCAGCGATCGAACTTGCGGCCGACCTGCTCGAAATGCGCAACCTTGCGGAAGCCGAACGCCTCGTGCAACGCAACGCTGGCGGGATTTGGCTGTGCAATCCCGGCGATCGCCGTATGCATGCCGGCGGCACGCAGATCGGAAAACAATCGCTCGTAGAGACACCGCGCGTACCCCATCCGCCGATGCGCAGGGTCCACATACACGGAACATTCGACGCTGAAACGATAGGCGGCGCGCGCCTTCCAGGGCGTTGCGCAGGCGTAGCCGCAGACACCGTCGCGCGGTGTTTCCAGCACCCGCCAGGGGTGCGCCGGATCATCCACACAGGCGCGGCGCGCCATCTCCACCACGGAGACCGACACCTCCTCGAAGGTGATCGTGCTATTCAGGACGTAGTGGTTGTAGATGCGGCAGACCGCACCGATGTCGTCTTCGCGGAGAGGGCGTACCGAATCCTGCATGCCGCCCCTTCGAACGACCGGCTCAGCCGATGCCGAGAAGCGGTTCGGCGTCGCTGATCTCGGCCAGCAGGTACATGCTCCTGGGCAGATTCTCGACCTGCAACGTCGCGCCACGTCGACGCGCGTGCGCCATCCACGCCAGCACGCAGGCCAGCCCGGCGCTGTCGGCCGCGGGCACGCCGGCAAGATCGAGCACGCGGGTCTCGCCGCGCGACATGCGCTCGATGCCCTGCCCGTAGGCACGTGCGGCCGTCGCGAAGGTCAACGGACCGGACACGGCGAGCGTGTCCGGTTGCGTCTGGTCGAAATGCACGTTGGCGTCGCTCATCGCGCTCAGCTCGCGGTGTCCTTCTGCATCTTGTCCAGGGTCTCGGCGCCGTTCTTCTCCAGACGCTCGATCAGACCCTCGATGCCCATCTTGCGGATCTCCGCGTCGACCTGCGCGCGGTAGTTGGTGATGTAGGAAATGCCCTCGATCACCACATCGTAGGCCTTCCACTGACCACTGGAGGTCTTGCGGAACGCGTAGTCCACCGAGATGGTCTTGCCGTCGTCCAGCATCACCTGGGTGCGCACCATGGTGCGGCGGTCATTCAGCTCGCCACGGTACGGCAGCACCTTCACGCTGCCCTTGGTGTAGTTCAGCAGCCCTTCGGCGTAACGGTGCGTGATCGAATCGTAGAACGCCTTGGCAAAGCGCTCGCGCTGCTCCGGCGTAGCTTCACGTGCATGACGGCCCAGCACCAGAATCGAGGCATAGTCGATGTCGAAGTGCGGCAGGAAGATACCGTCAATGACGCCGATCAGCTTGTTCTTGTCCTGCTTCAGCTCGGCACGATGACCGTCGATGGCATTGGACAATTCGGCGGTAATGGTCTTGACCACCTGCTGCGGCGAGGCCGTGGCCGGCACGCGCGTGGCGGCCTGGGCCGAGGCGGGCAACGCCAGCATCGCGCCCGGAACGAGCATCGCGCAGGCGAACACCAGGTTACGTAGTTTCATGGGACATCGTCTCCGTTTGGGAACAGCGGGTCGCGCAGCGCCCGGTGGTTATGGCTTTTTCTTGTCCTTGTCGCCCGGCGAGCCGTTGACCAGGAACTTGCCGATCAGATCTTCCAGCTGCACCGCCGACTGGGTCAGGATCACTTCGTCGCCGTTCTTGAACGAGTCCGGCGATCCACCCGGCTGGATGCCAATGTATTGATCGCCCAATAAACCGCTGGTTAACACCGACGCGGAGGAATCCTCGGGAATCTGGTTGAAGCGCTTGTCGATGGACAGCGTCACCAGCGCGTCGAGCTTCTGCGGCTCGAGCTGGATCGACTGCACCGAGCCGATGCGCACGCCCGCCAGCTTCACCGGCGCGCGGTCCTTGAGCTGACCGATGTTGGTGAAGCGCGCCTTAAGCGTGTACGAATCGCCATGGCGCACGTTGACCAGCGACGTGGTCTGGGTCGCCAGGTAAGCCAGCGCGGCGAACCCCAGCACGATGAACAGGCCAGTGCCGACGGCATAGGAACGTCTCTGGGTCACGGCAACATCCTCAATGAACTCTGTAGATTCGAATCGATGAAAAAGTAGTGCGGGCGCATGTTCGCGTTCCTCACATCATGAATGCGGTGAGCACGAAGTCGAGCGCCAAAATGGCAATGGACGAGGCGACCACGGTGCGGGTGGTGGCGTAAGCCACGCCCTCGCTGGTGGGCGGCGTCGTGTAGCCCTGGTGCACCGAGATCAGCGTGACCACGGTACCGAAGGCCAGTCCCTTCCAGATCACGCCGTCGATGACGTCTTTCCAGACCTCGACATTGGAGGTCATGTTCGACCAGAAGGTGCCGTTGTCGATGCCCAGCCAGGTCACCCCGACCAGATGGCCGCCGAAGATCGCCATCGCCGAGAACACGCAGCACAGCAGCGGCATGGCGATGATCCCGGCAATGAATCGCGGCGTGACCACGTAGGCGACCGGATCGACCGCCATCATCTCCATCGCCGAAAGCTGATCGGTGGCGCGCATCAGGCCGATCTCGGCGGTGATCGAGGTGCCCGCGCGACCTGCGAACAGCAGCGCGGTCACCACCGGGCCGAGTTCGCGATAGACCGACAGCGCCACCACCGTGCCGGTGGAAGCCGTGCCACCGAAAATCTCCAGCACGTGATAGAGCTGCAGCGCCAGCACCATGCCCACGAACAGGCCGCAGGTCATGATGATGATCAGGCTCATCGCGCCGGTGAACCAGATCTGGCGCACGATTTCGCGGAAATAGCGCAGGCTGCGTGGCATAGCGGCCAGCAGCGTGGGCAGGAACAGGCCGGCATCGCCGATCTGCGCCAGACCTTCGACGACGAGGTTGCGACGTTTCACCCGCGCATTCATGCGGTCTCTCCCAGGCCCAGTTCGGCGGCGTAGTCGCCAGCCGGATAATGGAACGGCACCGGCCCGTCGGGTTCGCCGCCAAAGAACTGTCGCGTCCAGGGCGAACCGTCGTTGGCGATCTCCTTGGGATCGCCCGACGCGACCACCTTGCCGTTGGCGATCAGCACCACCCGATCGGCGATCTGCTGGATCGCGGCCAGTTCGTGCGCCACCAGCACACTGGTGATGCCGAGCGTCTCGTTGAGCGTGCGGATCAGCTTCAGGACCTGATTCAGCGCGATCGGGTCCAGCCCCACGAATGGTTCGTCGTACAGAATCAGCATCGGATCGAACACGATGGCGCGCGCCAGCGCCACGCGCCGCGCCATGCCGCCCGACAGTTCGCTCGGCATCAGCCGCGACGCGCCACGCAGACCGACGGCCTGCAGCTTGTTCAGCACGATGTCGCGAATCAGCTCTTCCGGCAGCCGGGTGTGCTGGCGCAGTGGAAAGGCGACGTTCTCGAACACGTCGAAATCAGTCAGCAATGCGGAATTCTGGAACAGGTAGCCGACACGCTCGCGCAGCTTGAACAAGCCCTCGCGAGACAGCTTCGCCACATCCTCGCCGTCGACCAGCAATTCGCCGGCATCGGCCGGCGTCTGTCCGGTGATGTGCTTGAGCAGCGTGGTCTTGCCGGTACCGCTGGGCCCCATGATGGCGGTGATCTTGCCGCGCGGGATATCCAGATCCAGTCCGTCGAAGACGGTTCGGCCGCTGAAACGCGTGGTCAGACCGCGCACGCGCACCAGCGCGTCGCCGGTCGGCGCGGAATCGGGGGAAGCGATGGCGTCAGTCATAGGTCTTCCAAGATAGCCGAGCACGGGCGCAGCGGCTAGATACCGGCGCAACTATGGGGGCACATCCGCTGAACCCAAGCGCAACGGATCCACGGATACGAAAACTGCGCACCACGTAACGAACGTGGAGCCTTTCACACACCGGGCGCGAGCAATTCCTCGATCAGCGCCTCATGCCGTCCGCGTTGCAGCGGCGCACGCAGTCGCACGGCACGCACGATGGCCTGCAAGTCGTCCAGGGCATCCTCGAAACGGTCGTTGACGATGATGTAGTCGAATTCGTGCGCATGCGCGATCTCCTCACGCGAATTGCGCAGGCGGCGCTCGATGACCTCCGCGCTGTCCGAAGCACGTCCGCGCAGACGACGTTCCAGTTCGACGCGCGAAGGCGGCAGAATGAACACGCCGACGCAATCGGGCATCGCCGCGCGAATCTGCTGCGCGCCCTGCCAGTCGATCTCCAGCAGCACGTCGCGCCCCTGCTCCATCAGATCCTGCACGGTCTTGCGCGAAGTGCCGTACAGATTGCCGTGCACTTCGGCATGCTCGAGAAAGATGCCGTCGGCGACCTCCTGCTCGAATGCCTCGCGATCGACGAAATAGTAGTGTTCGCCGTAAGCCTCGCCCGGCCGCGGCGGACGCGTGGTGTGCGAGATCGACAGCGAGATCGCCGGCTCGTGCTCGAGCAGCGCGTTGACCAGCGTCGACTTGCCCGCACCGGACGGCGCGGCGACCACGAACAGCGTGCCTTGCGGGTTCGGATGCGACGCGTTCATTCGATGTTCTGCACTTGTTCGCGCATCTGCTCGATCAGCACCTTCAGTTCGACCGCGGCATTGGTGCTGCGCGTATCCACCGCCTTGGAGCCGAGCGTGTTGGCCTCGCGGTTGAACTCCTGCATCAGGAAGTCGAGGCGGCGACCGACCGGCTCGTCCAGACCGAGCACGCGGCGCGCCTCGGCGATGTGCGCGTCCAGACGATCAAGCTCCTCGTCGACATCGGCACGGGTGATCTGCAGCACCAGCTCCTGCTCCAGACGCCCCGGATCGGCCGGCTGCTTGATGTCGGCCAGGCGCGTTTCCAGACGCGTGCGCAGACCGGTGCGGATGTCGGGCATCATCGTGCGCACCTCGGCGACGATCTTCTCGATACCGTCCAGACGCTCGGCGATCAGTGCGGCCAGCTTGGCACCCTCGCGCTCGCGGGTCGCGGTCAGTGCGTCCAGCGCCTCTTCCAGCGCGTCGGAGAACGCCTTCTGCAGCGCATCGCGATCCACCTCGGGCTGTTTCAGCACGCCGGGAAAACGCAGCAGTTCGGTGCTCTGTGCCTGCAGACCCGGGAACCGCGCTGCCATGTCCAGATGCAATTCGGCCAGACGTGCGAGCAAGGTGTGATTGACCTCCAGCGCATCGCTGCGATCTTCGCCGCGCAGGCGCACGGTCACGTCGACCTTGCCGCGCGACAGGCGCCGGGACACGATCTCGCGCAGCAGCGGCTCGAACGCGCGCAGCTCGTCGGGCAGACGCGGACTCTGTTCGAGATAGCGATGGTTCACCGTGCGCACCTCGCAGGCCAGCGTGCCCAGCGGGCCGCTGGACTCGGCGGATGCGTACGCGGTCATGCTGCGGATCATTCGGCGATTTCCGGAAGTCGAAGGGCGCCATGGTAAACGCTCGCGACGAGGCTTGCCCAATCCGCGCCCGGCGAGACACGGATCATGCGGGTATCATTCCGCCTTTGTCGTACCCAACGGAAACACCCCAAGCCATGAGCGAAACCCATCGCCCCAGCGGCCGCCAGCCCGATCAGCTGCGCCAGGTCGAGATCCAGCGCCACTACACCAAGCACGCCGAAGGTTCCGTGCTGGTCGCATTCGGCGACACCCGCGTGCTGTGCACCGCCAGCATCGAGGAGCGCGTGCCGGCGTGGCTGCGCGGCAAGGGCGAGGGCTGGATCACCGCCGAATACGGCATGCTGCCGCGTTCGACCGGCAGTCGCATGGCGCGCGAGGCCGCACGCGGCAAGCAGAGCGGCCGCACGCAGGAGATCCAGCGGCTGATCGGCCGCAGTCTGCGTGCCTGCGTCAATCGTCAGGCATTGGGCGAACGCGTCGTCACCCTGGACTGCGACGTGCTACAGGCCGACGGCGGCACCCGCACGGCGGCCATCACCGGCGCCTACGTGGCGCTGGTCGACGCGGTCAACGTGCTGATGAAACGCGAGAAGCTCAAACGCAACCCGATCGTCGGCGCGGTCGCCGCGGTCTCCGTCGGCATCTACCAGGGCTCGCCGGTGCTGGACCTGGACTACGCCGAGGACTCCAGCTGCGACACCGACATGAATGTCGTGATGAACGACGGCGGCGGTTTCATCGAAGTACAGGGCACCGCTGAGGGTCACGCTTTCCGCCGCGACGAGATGGACGCCCTGCTGGGTCTGGCCGAGAAGGGCGTCGGCGAACTGGTCGCCGCGCAGCGCGCGGCCCTGGCCGGATAAGGAAGCCCGACGATGACGCAACGCATGGTCCTGGCCAGCGGCAACGCCGGCAAGTTGCGCGAACTGCGCCATTTGCTGGTAGGGCTGGACATCGAACTGGTCGCCCAGGGCGAGCTCGGCGTCGACGACGCCGAGGAAACCGGGACCACGTTCGTCGAGAACGCCTTGCTCAAGGCCCGGCACGCGGCGCGCATCACCGGCCTGCCGGCGCTGGCCGACGATTCCGGTCTGTGCGTGGACGCCCTGGAAGGCGCGCCGGGTCTGTACTCGGCGCGCTTCGCAGGCGTGCACGGCGACCATGCCGCCAACAACGCGAAACTGCTGCGCATGCTCGACGGCACGCCCGAGAACGCGCGCGGCGCCTTCTTCATCTGCGTGCTGGCGCTGCTGCGCCACGCAGACGACCCGGCGCCGCTGATCGCCGAGGGCCGCTGGCGTGGCCGTATCCTGGATGCGCCACGCGGCGAACACGGCTTCGGCTACGACCCGTTGTTCCAGCCAGACGGCCAGACGCAGAGCGCTGCCGAACTGGACAACGCCCTGAAGAACCGCCTCAGTCATCGTGGCCAGGCGCTGACGCACCTGCGCGATGCTCTGGGAACATTTTAGGCGGCGATGTAGTCCTCCTGCGTCAGACGATCCACCCCGCACTCGAGCTGCTCGACCCAGTCGATGAACCGCTTGACCATGGCCGCACCCGCGAACGGACGGCCATGCTGCGGCACGATCATGTCGATATCCATGTTGCGCGCCATGCGCGCCCACAGGCGGCAGACCCGGTTGGACACCATGTAGCGCTGATGGAAACCGAGCATGGAGGGAATGTGCGCATCGAAGTCCTCGACCGGCGCGAACGGACCGTCGCCCATCGACGCCCCCAGATCGCCGCTGAAAAGGATCTTCGACACCGGATCGTAGAACTGGAAGTTGCCCACGCTGTGCAGGAAGTGCGCCGGTACCGCCTGGATCACCGTGTCGCCCATCGGTATTTCCGCGCCGCGATCGGGAATCAGCATGAAACGGTCCGCCCCCGTGTTCTTCTGGTAGTGCGGCACGCTGTGCGGCACGAACCGTCCCCACAGCCGCGAGCAGCACACCGTGGCCGGCGTGTACATCAGCCAGCGGTCGACCGCGCCAATGATGTCCGGGTCCTGGTGCGACGCCAGGATGTAGGTCAGGTCCCTCAGCTTCACATACGGCGAGATCGCCATCGAGAGCGGCGTGTACAGCAAGGCGCCGCCCGGATCGATCAGCGCGGTCCGATCACCGTGCCGAACCAGAAACTGGTTGGCCTGCACGCCGTCATCGCCCCGCACCAGGTCGGGGAAGACGACAACGGTATGACCGTCCTTTGCATAGAGTTCGATTGCCATGAATTGCGTCCAGCAGAAGTAACCGCGCCATTGTCCGGCGGACTCGATGCGGTCGTCTTGATCCTGGTCAAGCGCGCGCATCAGAGGCGCTGTTTGCCGCGCAAACGGCTACCATAGACCGATGATCGACCTCCCGCCGCTGTCCCTGTACGTGCACATGCCCTGGTGCGTGAAGAAATGCCCGTACTGCGACTTCAATTCCCACGGACTGCGCGACGCCGCCGCTCCGTACGCCGATTACGTGGATGCGCTGATCGCCGACCTCGACGGCGACCTCGCCGATTTTGGGCCTGCGGTCGCGGATCGCCCGATCGTCAGCGTGTTCTTCGGCGGCGGTACGCCGAGCCTGTTCCCACCCGAACAGATCGCGCGCTTGCTGCGCGCGGCGCGTCAACGCCTGCGCTTCGCAGCGGACGCCGAAATCACCCTGGAAACCAATCCCGGCACCGTCGAGCACGGTCGCTTCGAGGATTACCTCGCCGCCGGCGTCAACCGACTCTCCTTCGGCGTGCAGAGCTTCGATGACGCGCTGCTGCGGCGCCTCGGACGCATTCACTCTTCCGGCGAAGCCGAAGATGCCTTCGGCCTGGCGCGGCAAGCGGGCTACGACAACATCAACCTCGATCTGATGTACGCCCTGCCCGAGCAGACCGTGGACGGCGCGCTGCGCGATCTCGAGCGCGCACTGGCGCTGCAGCCGACCCACCTCTCGCACTATCAACTGACGCTGGAGCCGAACACCGCCTTCGCCGCCCATCCGCCGCCGTTGCCCGACGACGACACGGCGTGGGACATGCAGGAGGTCTGCCAGGCGCGCCTGGCCGAGGCCGGTTTCGCCCAGTACGAAGTCTCGGCCTACGCGCAGACGGGACGTCGCTGCCAACACAATCTCAACTACTGGAGCTTCGGCGACTACCTCGGTATCGGCGCCGGCGCGCACGGAAAAATCAGCGATGCGCGCGGTGTACGGCGACGCTGGAAACAGCGTCTGCCGAAGACCTATCTCGCCGCCGAAACCCAGCACGCACGCATCGGCGGCGATCGGCTGATCCCGGAATCCGAGCGCGCCTTCGAATACATGCTCAACGCGCTGCGCCTGATCGACGGCACACCGATGCAAGCGTTCAACGCACGCACGGGACTTCCGCTGTCTCGCATCCGCGACACCCTCGACGAGGCGATCCAGCGCGGGTGGCTGACGGACGACCTGTCGCAATTGCGCACCACCGCACAGGGCCAGCGCTTCCTCAACGACGTGGTGGCGCTGTTCATGTAATCCATGACAGGCATCACGCCGCCGGGATGGCGTACAATCCGGGCATCGGAGGCCGGGGGCAGCATGGAACATCCAGGCGACCACCAAAAGGAACCAGGCATCGGCACGACGCTGGCACCGCGCGCCCGGCGTCTTCTGGCGCGCGTGCACGATCTGTGCGAAGCCGCGCTGCATCCGATGCTGACCCAGATCCTGGACGAATTCGACGAGCAGATGTTCCGCTTCGCCGACCAGGCCAACAACAATACCGAACAGGAAATCTGCCTGGCCTCGCAGCGTGAGGTGCGACGTGGCCGTGCCGATTTCGCCCCCCGCTTCCTGAGCCGCCTGCGCAGTGGCTTCGAGCGCTTCCATCTGGATGACGCCCAACCAAACCACGATCCGCGCGCAGGGCTCGGACTCTCTCTCGTCGACGTCGACGATCAGGAAGAGGAGTCGATCCTCGGCACCGCCGAAGCCCGCGTGGAGATCCGTTCGGGCATTCCCTTGCTGGAGCTGGGCTACCGCTTCGCCGCTCTGGTCGGCATGCCCGTGATCGAATCCGACGCACTGCCGGTCGGTCCGCGCGCGATCTGCGCGGCCTGGCAGTACGCCAGCAACGAACTGGACCTGCCGCCGGCGCATCGCCAGCACCTGCACAAGCTCTTCAGCCGCCACCTGCTGCGCGAGGCACCGCGACTGTTCGAGGCGTTGAACACGTTGATGGCTGCCCAGGGCCTGTTGCCGGACCTGAGCGCACTGCTGGCACGTCGCATGCACGGCGCGCAGAACAAGAGCGACAAGACAGCCAAACCCGACGACACCGTACGCGATGAAGATTCGGCACCGAATGCAGCGGCACCGCAAGCCTCGCCGGATCACCACGGACGAAACGAGAAGACCGAGTCCACCATCGCCTTCACAGTGTTGCGCAATCTGCTCGCGCAACGCCGCAACGCGCTCGGGCTGAACGCAGAGAGCACGCCCCCTTCGGGCCCCGCCAGCACGCCGGAGCAGCTTCAGGACGCGCTGGCCCGACTGCAGCAGCAGTCCGACACCACCGTGCTGGAAAACGGTGCGCGCCACGTGCGCAGCATGAAGCATCTGCGCCAGGATCTGCAGGCGCAGTTGCGCGCACTCAGCCCCGACGGACAACCACTGGCCTTCGATGCCGACCAGACCGACACCATCGATCTGATGACGATGCTGTTCGACCATCTCGGCCGCGACATGCCCATCGACGGCCACGCCGCCACGCTGATGACGCGCATGCAGGTACCGATGCTGCGCGTGGCGCTGTCCGATCCGGAATTCTTCTCCAAGCAGGACCATCCGGCGCGGCAATTGCTCGGCTCGGTGCTGGATACAGCCACGCAGTGGCTCGACGGCGCCGGCGAATCCGCCGATCCGGTGCTGGCGCGCAAGCTGCAGGATGTGGTCGAGCGCACCGCCGAGGAATTCGACGGCGACGTGCAACTGCTGGACGACCTGCGCAAGGATCTCGACAGCCAGCTTTCGGTGCTGCGACGCCGCGCCGAGATCAGCGAACGCCGCCACCTCGAAGCCGCGCAGGGCCGCGAGCGGCTGCTGCTGGCGCGAAACCGCGCCAGCGAACTGGTCGCCGAACGCTTGCAGAGCAGCAACGCCAGCGGCTTGCTGCGCACCATGATGGAACAGGCCTGGACCGACGTCCTGGCGCTGTCCATGCTGCGCTGGGGCGAACGCAGCAAGGCTTTCCGCCAGCGCCTGGAAGTCACCGACAAGCTCCTGCGGCAGCGCACCGAACAGGACGACTCCGAGCTACGCGAGGAAATCACCGAGGGCCTCAGCCAGGTCGGCATCCACGGCGAGGAAGCCGAACAGATCGCGCGCCACGTCGTCACCAAGCCGTCTGCCGACGAACCGGCGCCGGAACTGACTCGAACCGAACTGGCGATGCGCCTGAAGCAGCGTCAGCGGCTGGGCAGCGGCGAGACCGAGAAACCCGAGAGCGAACCGGCGCAGGATCAGCAGGACCCGGCTGCCCAGGAAGCGCTTGCCACCCTGCGTCAGCAACAATATGGCGCCTGGCTCGAGTTCATCCGCCCCGACCAGAGTGTGCTGCGGCGCAAGCTGGCCTGGTTCTCGCCGGTCACCGGGCACTGCCTGGTGGTCAACCAGCGTGGTGTGCGCGAGGACGTCGGCAATCTCGGCGAACTGGCGGCCATGATGGCCGCGGGCAAGGTACGGATTCCGACCGAACGCAACGAGTCCCTGCTGGATCGCGCCTGGAGCGTCATCGTCAAGGGACTGCGCCAGTTCGCCCGGAACACCGCGGAGCAGAGCGCATGAATGCATCCGAGCAACGCCGCGCGCCGCGCCGCCGCGTCGGCACCTCCATCACCGTCGACAACGCGATCAGCGACGAGCGTCTGGGTCATATCGGCAACATCTCCAGCAGCGGCCTGATGCTGATCAGCAACAAGCCCCTGCGCGCGGACGCCATCTACCAGCTTCGTCTCACCTTGCCTTCGCGCGGCCAGGGCGAGCACACACTGGAATTCGGCGTGCACGAACAGTGGAGCGAAGCCGCCAATGTACCCGGCCAGTACTGGACCGGCTTCCGCATCATCGCCATCAGCGAGTCCGACGCACTCAAGCTGCGCAAATGGATCGAAGCGCCCGGCGGCGAATTCGTCTGACCGGCC
Organism: Oleiagrimonas sp. MCCC 1A03011; assembly: GCF_003267965.1. NCBI lineage: Bacteria > Pseudomonadati > Pseudomonadota > Gammaproteobacteria > Lysobacterales > Rhodanobacteraceae > Oleiagrimonas > Oleiagrimonas sp. MCCC 1A03011. The sequence continues at coordinate 662,947 of NZ_MSPY01000001.1, forward strand.
CGCACGCGGTTTGGCTTTGCCCTGCCGTCCAAGGCACCATGGGCGTCTGATTCAGACGGACGCACACCCATGAACGACGCACTCGCCCAAGCCTACCCGCTGCACATCGCCACCCTGCGCCAGCGCGCCGACGCGGCGCTGGAGGCCGTCGGCCGCGAGCACCTGGTCATCCCCGCCGGGCACCCCATTCCCAAGCACCTGGACGACATGGACTACCCGTTCGCTGTGCACCCCGCATTCAAGCAGTGGGTGCCGCTACTGAATGCGCCGGGTAGCTGGATCGTCTACACACCGGGCGAGAAACCGGTGCTGATCTACCTGCAGCCGCAGGATTTCTGGCACCTGACGCCCGAAGACCCGAACGGTTACTGGGTGGAACACTTCGACATCCGCCTGATCCGCAAATGGGAGGACGCGCGCCAGCACCTGCCGCAGGACCCCGCGAAGTGCGCCATCCTCGGCCAGTCGCGCGATAGTATCGAGGATTTCATTCCCGACGCACCCGAAGCGGTGATCCAGTATCTGGACTACCACCGCGCCTACAAGACGCCGTACGAACTGATCCGCATGCGCGAGGCCAGTACCCTCGGCGCACGCGGTCATCGCGCCGCCGCCGCCGCCTTCCGCGCCGGCGAGAGCGAGTTCGGCATCCACATGGCCTATCTGCATGCCGTGGGCCAGACCGACGCCGAGCTGCCGTACCACAGCATCGTCGGCCTCAACGAGCACAGCGCGGTGCTGCACTACATGCACTTCGACATGACGCCGCCGGCGCGCAACCTGTCGTTCCTGATCGATGCCGGTGCCAGCAGCGGCGGGTACGCCAGCGACATCACCCGCACCTACGCCGCCCCCGAGGCCGAGGATTTCCAGGCGCTGATCGACGCGGTCGACAAGGCGCAGCGACAACTGTGCGACGGCGTGCGCGCCGGACGCGACTACCGCGAACTGCACCTGGAAGCGCACCAGTTGCTGGCCGGCGTGCTGAAGGACCAGAACATCGTCGACATGAGTCCCGAGGCCATGGTCGAGAGCGGCGTCAGCGCGACCTTCTTCCCGCATGGCCTGGGCCACAGCATCGGCCTGCAGGTGCACGACGTCGGCGGCTTCATGAAGAACGACAAGGGCGACACCGTCGCCCAGCCCGACAGCCATCCGTTCCTGCGCATGACGCGCTCGCTGGAAACCGACATGGTCGTCACCATCGAGCCGGGGCTGTACTTCATCGACATGCTGCTGGCGCGCCTGAAGGAACGCCCGGAGGGCAAGCACGTCAACTGGAACCGCATCGATGCCCTGCGCCCCTACGGCGGCATCCGCATCGAGGACGACGTCATTTGCACCAGCGGCGATCCGGAAAACATGACGCGCGACGCCTTCGCCGCCCTGGACTGAGTCCTGAAACGGAATCGATGAACGGGCCGGCCGTCGATCAGCGGCCGGCCATCAGCGCCTCGATCGCCTCGACCTGCTTGGGCACGCCCTCGGTGAGCACCTGCGGCCCGTCGCGGCCGACCAGCACATCGTCCTCGATGCGGATGCCGGTACCGGCCCAGCGCGCAGCCGGACCGTCGGCGTCGGGCGGGATGTACAGGCCCGGTTCCACCGTCACCACCATGCCCGGTTCCAGCATGCGCGGTTCGCCGTCGATGCGGTAGTCGCCGACATCGTGCACGTCGAGACCGAGCCAGTGACCGGTCTTGTGCGGAAAATAGCGTCGGTAGCTGCCTTCCTCGAGAATCGAAGCCACGCTTCCGCGCAGCAACTTCAGTGCACGCAGCCCCTCGACGATGACCGTCACGGCGGCATCATGCGCCGCACTGAACGGCTGCCCCGGACGCACCTGCTCGATCGCGGCCTCCTGCGCCGCCAGCACGACTTCATACAGCGCGCGCTGATCGCGCGTGAAACGGCCGCCAACCGGGAACGTGCGGGTGATATCGGCGGCATAGCAATCAACCTCAGCACCGGCATCGATCAGCAACAGGTCGCCGTCGCGCAGCGGCGAGCGGTTGGCGTTGTAGTGCATGATGCAGGCGTTGGCGCCGCCGGCCACGCTCGGCATGTAGGCCGAGACCGCACCCTGCGCGCGCATCGTGCGCAGCAACTCGGCTTCCACCTCGTACTCGGCCATCCCCGCCTGCACGCCGCGCATGGCGGCCAGGTGCGCGGCGACCGACACCTTCGCGGCGCGCCGCATCAGCTTGATCTCCGCCGTCGACTTGTACAGCCGCATGTCATGCAGCAGATAGCCCAGCGCCAGGAATTCCTTCGGCACGACGCCACCGCCGCGCAGCGCGCGCAAGCGCCGCATCCATGCAAGCAGGCGCGCATCGAACTCCGGCTCCTGGCCGAAATGGCAGTACACGCGGGCACGCCCTTCCAGCATGCCCGGAAGGATGTCGTCGATATCGTCGATGGGAAATGCGTCGTCGACGCCGCAGGCCTCGACCGCCCCCTCGGTGCCCAGTCGCGGACCGTCGAGACGCTCGCGATCGGCATCGCGCTCGCGGCAGAACAGGATGGTTTCCGCCACGTCGCGACCGGGCAGCAACGCCAGCACCGCGTGCGGCTCGGGGAAACCGGTCAGATAGTGGAAATCCGAATCCTGCCGATAGGGCCAGGCTGCATCGGCGCTGCGCATGCGCTCGGGAGCGGCGGCAATCAGCAGGGCCGCATCATCGCCAGCCAGGCGCATCAATTGACGACGCCGGCGTGCGAATTCCTTGGCAGCGATGGTTGCAGCGGTCACCTTGCGCGGCGTGCGCTGGGTCCGTGCGTCCATGTCAGTGCACACGCTTGCCCGGATGGGCGCCGCCCGATGCACGCTTGCCGGCGACTTCCGCGTGCAGCACCAGTGCGCCCACGCGTACGAACTCGCTCACTTCCATCAGCGAGCGTTCATCGTCTTCGTCGCCATCGACCGCCAGCTCGGACCCGGCAATGACGCCGAAATCGCGCAGAATCTCGTTGCCGTCGTCGGAAAGATCCTGTTTGCGCTGCGCCGAAGCCAGTCCGAACCCACCGAGGAACCCCCGACACCATGACACCAATGCCTGCGCCCGCTCGGTGAGCGGCCGCTCGGCGTCTGGCTGCAGCGGTTCGAATCCCATCTGGGCATCGTCCAGCGCGGCGCGGCAATCGCGGCACAGTGCCTGCAGATGCGCATCGAGCTGGCCGCGCGCACCCTCCTCCTCGACATCCAGCTCCAGCGCCTGCAGTACGCGACCGGACTCGATCGTTCCGCCGCCACAGAGAAAGCCCGTGAGCGAGCCGTGCAATTCGCTGGCGTCGACGCCAACACGGGCCCGCGCGAGTTCGGTTTCGAGTTCGGCGTGCGTCACATTCATGCCTGTAGAGCCGGTTGCTGAAATTTGGTGCCAATTCATTCTGGCACCCATAACGGCGATTGCCTACACTGCTGCGGGGGGAACCTCACCTGCGGGGGCGGGTGCATACACGTCCCGCTGAAATCCATCTGCACAGGTGACACGATGTCCGGAAGCTTGGCAGGTCGCTCGGCAGTGCGCCGCTGCATGCATGCTCTGCGCCAACGCGCAGCGCATCGTCATGCTGCGGCAGGCACGCTTACGCGCAGCGCTGTGCGTACCGCACTGCAGATCGTCATCTGTTTCGGTGCGCTTCTGGCCAGTCTGGACGCTCCCTCCGCCAGCGCGCATGTGCGCACTTACTATTTCGGCCACATCGGCGCCGCCCAGGGCATGGCGCAAAATACCGTCGGTGCGATCCTGCAGGGCGACAAGGGGTACATCTGGCTGGGCACGCAGGGCGGATTGCACCGCTATGACGGCTACCAGCTGAAGCGCTTCCATCACGACGCCAATCGCACAGACAGCCTGCCCGACAACGTCATCAGCGCACTCGCCAGTGATGGCGACGGGCACCTGTGGGTCGCCAGCAAGGTCGGCGGACTGGTCCTGTTCGATCCCGACCACAACCGTGTGCTGCCCATTCCCGGACACTGGTCGCAACGACTCAACGGCATCACCTCACTTGCAGGAGGCGGCGGCAAGCGTCTTCTGGTCGCCGAACGCGACGCTATCGTTTCCGTCGATCCATCGCTGAAACACGCCCGCGTGCTCTGGAAAACGCTGCAATCGAGCACGCTGAACAGCAAGACCACGCTGACCGAATGCGGTCCCGACGGTCCTTTCTACGGCTTGCACGACCGTGAACTGATCGTGCTGGGCCGCGACGCCGAACATACCCGTGTGGTGCGCATCGACCGCGGCGACGCACGCACGGTACTGTGCCGCCGCAATGGCCGCTTGCTGCTGGGCGCTGGCAGCGGTGTGTATCTCCTGCAACCCGACAGCGGCGCAACACGGCGAATCTGGCCGCAACCGGAATCGCAGGCGCCCGACAACACAACCGTCAATGCATTGACCGAGGACCACGCCGGCCGCATCTGGGCCGCCGTCGAATCCGTCGGGCTCCTGCGTCTCGATGCCGATGAAAAGCATCCCGAACTGCTGCGTCCGCACCCCGGCATCAAGGGAAGCCTTCCGGACGACAACGTGCAGCAGTTCTACGTGGATCGTTCCGGGCTGATCTGGACCGGTGGAGTGACCCACGGCGCCGCCTATTTCGACCCGGATGGCGCGCCCTTCCACTACATTCGCGACGAACGCTCGCCCACAAGCCACGATTTCGTTTCCAACAACGTACGCGCGCTGTACGAGGACGAGAACGGCAAGATCTGGCTGGGACTGGCCAGCGCGGGCCTCAGCATCTATGACCCGAAATCGGACAGCTTCGACAGCCTGACACCGATTCTTCTCCGCGCCCTGCCCAAGAGCGAGCCCTCTTCGATCACGGTCTTCGCGCTGGCACGAAGCGGTTCGCGCTTCTGGATCTCGAGCAACCGCGGCGTGATGGTCCTGGACATGGCCCAGCGTTCCGCGCACCTGCTCGACCCCACACTGACCTCGAAAGGCGACCCTAGGCCCAGTCGCAGCCTGCTACGGGACCGCAGCGGGTCGCTCTGGATCGGCATGTACGACGGCAGCGGCGTATACCGCTATCGCGACGGCCAGCGCGTCCAGCATCTGGTACATCGCAAAGACGACCCGGAGAGCCTGGCCGCCGGCATCATCCTGGCCCTGGCGCAGGATGCCCAAGGGCGCATCTGGATCGGCACCAGCACCGGGCTCAGCGTCTACGATCCACGCAAGGACCGCATGCGCACGTTCCAGGAAGAGCCCGGCGTCGAGGAAAGTCTGAGCAGCCACGTGGTGATGAGCCTGTTCATCGACAGCGGCGGCGTGCTGTGGGTCGGCACCCAGTCGGGCCTCGATCGACTGGTCTCGCTCGACGACAACGGTGCGCACTTCCACCGCATCACGAGCCGGGACGGTCTGCCGGACAGCACCATCTATTGCCTGCGCGAAGACAACGAGCATGCTCTGTGGATGAGTACGAACCGCGGTGTCGTGCGGATGGAACCGTCCAGCGGCAAGATCACCGCCTTCAGCATCCAGGACGGCCTGCAGGGCATGGAATACAACTCGGGCGCCTGTCTGAAGATGCGCGACGGCGAACTGGTCTTCGGCGGCGTCAACGGCTTCGACAAAGTGCGGCCCGAGCGCGTCAAACCGGGCACCTTCCAACCGACGGTCAACCTTACCAGCATCCAGATCGGCGCCAACAACCAATCGGTCCTGCCTATCGACGGCCGCGTGCGCATGCAGCAGTCCGCGCGCGCCATCCGCTTCGAATTCGCGGCCATGGACTTCGCCGCGCCGCAGCAGAACCGCTTCCAGCACCGTCTGCTCGGCTTCGACAAGGACTGGATCGACGACGGCACCCGGCACAGCGCTACCTACACCAATCTACCCGCGGGCCGCTACCGATTCGAGGTCCGGGGCAGCAATCACGATGGCCGCTTCAGCGCTACGTCGCACAGCGTCGCGCTGATCGTGATCCCGCCGTGGTGGGCCTCGCGCGGCATGTACGCCCTGTACATCGCGCTCGGCGTGATGCTTTTGCTGGCCGTGTACCTGGCTTTCCGCGCACGTCGCATGCGCGAGCGTCATCACCAGAACCAATTGCAGGAACGCGAGGACCGCCTGAGCATGGCCCTGTGGGGTTCCGGCGACGAATTCTGGGACCTGGACCTCGTCAACGGCCGCATGTATCGCCTCGGCGCCGAACAACTGCTCGGCAAAGGCACGCCGACCGAAATCGATTTCGACGACTGGTGCAACTATGTGCTGCACCCGCAGGACCTGGGACACATCCGCAAGGAGATCGCGGCCTGCCTGGGCGGCGAAACCGACCACTTCGAATCGGAATACCGCCTTAAGACCACCCAGGGCGAATGGATCTGGGTGCTGGGGCGCGGCAAGATCGTCGAGCAGGACACCGACGGCAAGCCCACGCGCATATCCGGCACCGTTCGCAACATCACCCGTATGCGCAGCGAGGATCGCGATCGGCGCATCGCCGCCGAGGTCATCCGCAGCATGAGCGAAGCGGTGACCGTGGCCGACCTCGACTTCAAGTTCAGCTCCGTGAACGCCGCCTTCACCCGCATGAGCGGCTACAGCGACGCCGAAGTACGCGGGCGCGACACTTCCCTGCTCAACTGCAACCAGCAGCCGGACAGCGTCTATACGCACATGCGCCGCGAGCTGCAGAGCCACGGACACTGGCGCGGCGAGCTGTGGCAACGCCGCAAGAACGGCAGCGACTTCCTGTGCTGGGTCGAACTGCGCGAAGTCTGCAACGCACACGGTACGCGCACGCACTATGTCTGCGTGATGACCGACATCACCGACCGCAAGCGCGCCGAGCAGGAACTGCGCTACCTGGCCAACTACGACATGCTCACCGGCCTGCCCAACCGCACGCTGCTGGGCGAGCGCCTGGGCGACTCGATCCTGCGCGCCCGGCGCGGCGGCCAGCGCCTGGCGGTGCTGTACGTCGACCTGGACCGTTTCAAGCACATCAACGACTCGATGGGCCACACCACCGGCGACCGCCTGCTGAAAGCTGCCGGCGCACGCCTGCGTCAGTGCGTGCGCGAGCAGGACACCGTGGCCCGCGTCGGCGGCGACGAATTCACCCTGGTGCTCGAGGACGTCGGCGGCTCCGGTGAGGTCATCGGCGTGGCGCACAAGATCATCAGCGCCTTCAACGAGGCCCTGGTGCTGGACCCGCACCAGGAAGTGCTGATCTCGCCCTCCATCGGCATCTCGCTGTACCCCGATCACGGCGAAGTGCCCAACGAACTGCTCAAGCACGCTGACACCGCGATGTACCAGGCCAAGGAACACGGCCGCAACACGTGGATGATCTACAACGACGCCATGGACGCCGACGCCCGCCTGCGCGCCACCATGGCCGGCGCGCTGCGGCGCGCGCTGGAACGCGACGAGATGCGCGTGGTGTACCAGCCGAAGATGGCACTGGACGATCACGAACTGATCGGCTTCGAGGCCCTTGTGCGCTGGCGCAGCGCCGAACTCGGCGATGTCGGTCCCGGGATCTTCATTCCGCTGGCCGAGGAAACCGGCATGATCATGAAGATCGGCCAGTTTGTCCTCGAACGCGCCTGCCAGGATCTTCGCGCCTGGCGCGACGCCGGGCAGGACAAGCTGACCATGGCGGTGAACCTGTCGATGGTTCAGCTGCAGCGCAGCGGACTGGCCAAGCGTCTGCAGCACACGCTGCAGGAACACGGCGTGCCGCCGGAGTGCCTGGAACTGGAGCTGACCGAGAGCACCGTCATGGCCAACGTCGAGCAGTCCATGCGCACACTCGGCGAACTGCGCGCCATCGGCGTCAGCCTGGCCATCGACGACTTCGGCACCGGCTATTCCTCGCTGGCCTACCTCAAGCGCCTGCCACTGACTGTGCTGAAGATCGATCAGGCCTTTGTCGGCGACATCACCACGGATCCGGACGACGAGGCCATCACCGCCACCATCATCACCATGGCGCACTCCCTGGGACTACAAGTCGTGGCCGAGGGCGTGGAAACCGCCGAACAGGCCGAATACCTGAGCGCGCACGACTGCGATCTGATGCAGGGCAACTGGCTCTCGCCGCCTCTGGAAGCCACTTCCTGCCTCACATTCTGCGAAGAACACGAGCGTCGCCGACAGGCCTTGCGTCCGACTTCCTCGGGCACTACGTAGCACGTCACACTTGCACACCCACCCCGCGAGATGCGAAAAAGCATCTAAGACCGCTCGTTCACGCGAATCCGTATGAACCAGACCGATCCACTCAAAGCCGAACTCGCTGCGCTGAACGAGACACTCGATCAGCTACTCCAGACCGTCCAGCGCATGGACGAGGAGAACCGCAGCCTGCGTCACAGCCAGGAACAGCTCGCCACCGAGCGCGCCGGCCTGCTGGCACGAAACGAACAGGCGCGAAGTCGCGTCGAAGCCATGATCCAGCGACTGAAGTCGCTGGAAAGCTCGGGTTGAAACCTGCTGCATCCATGAGATCCTAACCACATGTCCGAGCCGATCACGATCCGTCTCAACGACCGCGAATTCCTGGTCGCCTGCGAGCCGGAAGAACGTCCGGGACTGCTGGCCGCAGCCAGCTACCTGGATAGCAAGATGCGCGAATTCCGCGCCAACGCGCGCAGCCCGGGCTTCGACCGCCTGGCCGTATTGACCGCGCTCAGCGTCACGCATGAACTGCTGGAAACCCGCCAGCGTCAAGAATCCGAGCAACGCGTGTTCGGCGAGGGCATCGAGACTCTGCGTCGCAAACTGGAAGGCGCATTGGAACGGGCTTCCGGGTCACGTAACTGAATCTTTCCGCACTGAACCGCTGACGCTTTCGCACAGGCGCGCTAGAATAAGCGCCAAGGTGTTCCCTGCGGTGTACGACAGCGTTTCGTTACATTTGCCTTGTTCCTAACTTTCGACCTGGGTCGGCAACAAGGTGGCCGGTGAGCATGTCCGTCGCGTACGGAAAGCCTGAAACGCCATCTGCGCCCTCCCACCTGATCCTTTCGGATCAAGGTCGTTCGAAGCGCATCGGCATTGTGGAGAACACCCCTCATTCCGCAGAACGGCCCCGTCGGGGTCGTTTCTGTATGCGGCCATCCGATCGCACCACGCGCCTGGCAGGATTTTCCGTGACCGACCTGGACGACACGCGCACATCGCTTCGCCGCAAGATGACCGAGCAGCGCCGCGCCCTCGGCCCGCAAGCGCGGATGAGCGCCGCGCAGGGTCTGCGGCGGCAACTGGATGCCCTGCCCATGTTCCTGAACGCGCAACGCGTGGCTGGCTACTGGGCGAGTGACGGCGAGCTGCCGCTCAACCTTGTGCTGGCCGCAGCGGCCCTGCGTGGGCAGCAGCTGTATCTGCCGCGGATCGAGGCCGGCCGGCACATGGACTTCGCCCCCTGGAAGCTGGGCGACGATGTCGAACCCAACCGTTTCGGTATCCCGGAGCCGACAAACCGGGACGGCCTGCTCGAAGGACGCGAACTGGACGCCGTGCTGGTGCCCCTGCTGGCCTTTGACGGACATGGCCACCGCATCGGCTATGGCGGCGGCTTCTACGACACCCACTTCGCTTTCCTGCGCAATCAAAAGCGGCCGACTCGCCCGCTGCTGATCGGGATCGGCTACGCTTTCCAGCAGTGTGAGGCGATCAAGCCGGCCGAATGGGACGTGCGTCTGGACGTCGTCGCCACCGATCAAGCACTCATCGACTGCAACGACCACGACGGAGCATCATGAACTACTGGCTGATGAAATCCGAACCCGAGACGTTCTCGCTGGACGATCTCGAGCGCAAGGGCAGCGAACCCTGGGACGGCGTGCGCAACTACCAGGCGCGCAACTTCATGCGCGATGACATGCGCGTCGGCGACAAGGTGTTCTTCTACCATTCCAACTGCGACGTGCCGGGCATCGTCGGCATCGCCAAGGTCGCCAGCAAACCGTATCCGGATCCGACCCAGTTCGATCCCAAGAACCACTACTTCGATGCCAAGAGCTCGCGCGACAACCCGCGCTGGATCCTGGTCGACATCGCCTTCGTGAAACGCCTCAAGCGCACCATCTCGCTGGCCGAACTGAAGGACGATCCGGCACTGGAAGGCATGCCGCTGGTGCGCAAGGGCAACCGTCTGTCGGTGATGCCGGTGGATGCCGCGCACTGGAAGCACATCCTGAGCCTGGAAAAATGAGCGCCGGCCATCCCGATCCGGCATTCCGCGGCCACGCCGCATTCTCCTGACCTGAACGACGCGCCATGACTTCATCCAACGAAAAACGTCTCGCCGGCGAAGCCGCCATTGCCTATGTCGAAGACGACAGCGTCGTCGGCGTCGGCACCGGATCGACCGTGGCCTTCTTCATCGACGCCCTGGCCGACATCAAGGACCGCATCCGCGGCGCCGTGTCCAGTTCGGAACAGTCCACCGAACAACTGAAGAAACACGGCATCGAGGTATTCGACCTGAATGCTGTCGGTCCGCTGGACCTGTACGTGGACGGCGCCGACGAATGCGATCCGCACAAGCGCCTCATCAAGGGCGGCGGCGCGGCGCTGACACGCGAGAAGATCGTCGCCGCAGCTTCGCGTCAGTTCGTGTGCATCATCGATTCCAGCAAGCAGGTCGACGTGCTCGGCAACTTCCCGCTGCCGATCGAGGTGATCCCGATGGCGCGCAGCCATGTTGCCCGCCAGATCAGCAAGCTCGACGGCCATCCCGTATGGCGCGACGACACCGTCACCGACAACGGCAACTGGATCCTCGACGTGCACGGCTGGCGCATCACCGATCCAGTCGCGCTGGAAGCCGAGCTGAACCAGATCGCCGGCGTGGTCAGCGTAGGCCTGTTCGCGCGGCGCGGCGCCGACGTGGTGCTGGTCGGCGACCGCAAGCTCTGATCCGCGCGGATCAACCCTTCACGCGCGCGAACAGCACACCGTAGGACGGCAGCCGCAGGCGGCCGTCCGCGATCTCGCCCTGCACCAGACGCGCCGCGTTCATCGCTTCGAGCGGCGTATCCACCGGCGCGTCGACGTCCAACGGCTGATCCGACAGGTTGAAGCAGGCCAGCACCGTCTCGCCCTCGAAACTGCGCGTGAACGCAAGCAGTGGCTCAGCGCTGTCGAGCATGCGGATGTCGCCCCAACGCAAGGCCGGTTGCGTGTGCCGCCAGGCCATGAAGGCGCGGAAGCCGTGCAGCATGGAGTCGGCATCGCCTTCCTGCCGGGAGACCGCCAGCGCGCGGTGCGTATCCGGCACCGGCAGCCACGGCGTGCCAGCGCTGAAGTCACCGTGCTCACCTTCGCCCCAAGGCATCGGCGTGCGGCAGCCGTCGCGCCCCTTGAAGTTGGGCCAGAAAGTGATGCCGTACGGGTCCTGCAGCTGCTCGTAGGGCACGTCGGCCTCGCTCAGTCCCAGCTCCTCGCCCTGGTAGACGCACACCGAGCCGCGCAGCGAGCACACCAGTGCGGTCAGCTGGTTGGCCAGATGCGGCGGTGCATCGACGCCGCCCCAGCGCGTGACCACGCGCTCGACGTCGTGGTTGGAGATGGCCCAGCACGGCCAGCCATCGGGCATGTGCGATTCGAGATTGCGCACCGTCTCACGGATGTGCGCGGCGTTGAAGTCCTCGGTCAGCAGCTCGAAGCTGTAGCCCATGTGCAGGCGCTTGCCGTTGGTGTACTCGCCCAGCGTGGCCAGCGAATCCTCCGAGGAGATCTCGCCCAGGGCTGTCGAATCCGGATACTCGTCCAGCAACGCGCGCAGGCGGTCCAGGAACGCCAGATTCTCCGGCTGTGTGTTGTTGTAGTAGTGGTACTGGAAAGCGTACGGATTGTCCGGCCGGAATCCGCGACCGACGCGCTGATCCTGCGGCTTGGCCGGATTGTCGCGCAGTTGCGCGTCGTGATAGCAGAAGTTGATGGAGTCCAGTCGGAAGCCGTCGACGCCGCGATCCAGCCAGAAGCGCACGTTGTCGAGCACCGCGTCGCGCACCTTCGGATTGTGGAAATTCAGATCCGGCTGGTCCGCCAGGAAATTGTGCAGGTAGTACTGCCCGCGACGCGGTTCCCAGTGCCAGGCCGGCCCGCCGAAGATCGACATCCAGTTGTTCGGCGCGGTGCCGTCGGGCTTGGCGTCCGCCCACACGTACCAGTCGGCCTTGTCGTTGTCGCGGCTCTGCCGGCTCTCGCGGAACCAGGCGTGCTCGATCGACGTGTGACTGAGCACCTGGTCGATCATCACCTTCAGGCCGCGCTTGTGCGCCTCGGCCAGCAGGCAGTCGAAATCGGCCAGCGTGCCGAACATCGGGTCGACATCGCGGTAGTCGGCGATGTCATAGCCGAAATCGGCCATCGGAGACGTGAAGAACGGCGCGATCCAGATCGCGTCCACACCCAGTCCCGCCACGTAATCCAGGCGCTCGACGATGCCTGGCAGATCGCCGACCCCATCGCCGTTGGTGTCCAGAAAACTGCGTGGATAGATCTGATAGATGACGGCTCCGCGCCACCATGGAAGTGCATTCATGGAAAAACCCCGGACGCTGTTCCCCCCGCGCCGATATCGGCATCGACACTGCTAGACAGCGAATCGCTCCAAGCTTAACTGTGCATAGGCACCGGAGCCGATGGGGTTGCATACGTATTCATATCCACGCCCGAGTGGCGCAACTTCCCGGAAGGAGGCGCGCCTCAGCCCGGAAATACAGGGCTTCGGACGGTCATTCACGGCATTTTTCCGCAAGAACGCACGCCTTCGGGCGCGTATGAATACGTATGCAGAATTCTCCGCCCGGGATCGAGCCGGAGCTACCATCGTGGAAATGTTACGTAGCCGTGACAAGGCTCGAACGTTTGTCGTCTCCGATCGCTGCAGGGCTATCGGCGACACGATTTCCTAGAAACGCGATCCATTCGGGGAGGACAACCAAGATGATTCTCAAGCGCAATCTGCTGAGCGCCGCGCTGGCGTCGGCGATGCTGATGACGGCCACGGGCGCCTATGCCACCCAGCCTGCTACCAACGGCCAGGCTCAGGACAGCAATCAGGCGACCAGCCAGAAAGCTGACAAGAAAGAACAGAAGAAGCGCGCTTCGGCGACCAAACTGAGCGCCGTCGAAGTCACCGGCTTCGCCAGCAGTGTGCAGAACTCCATCGCCACGCAGCGCAACTCGGACGTCATCGTCGAGGCCGTCTCCGCCGAACAGATCGGCAAGCTCCCGGGCACCTCCATCGCCGATTCGCTGGGCCGCCTGCCCGGTCTGGCCGTGCAGCGCCTGAACGGCCGCCCGCAGGTGCTGACCATCCACGGCCTGGGCCCGGACTTCAGCACCGCGCTGGTCAACGGCCGTCAGCAGGTCAGCACCGGCAACAACCGCGGCGTGCAGTTCGATCAGTACCCGGCCAGCTGGTTCAACAGCGTCCAGGTACACCTGAGTCCCTCGGCGGCGCTGGTCGGCCAGGGCATGGCCGGTACCGTGGACATGCACACGATCCGTCCGCTCGAGCAAGACAAGCCGATCGCGGCGATCAACGCCAGCTACATCTGGAACAGCATGAACCAGGTCGCCCCGGGCAAGGGCGTCAGCGACAAGGGCTACAAGGTCAACGGCGTGTGGGTGCACCAGTTCGCCGACCGCACCTTCGGCGTCACGCTCGGCCTGGACATGGAATCCAATCCCACCCAGATCCAGCATCAGGCGCCCTGGGGCTACCCGACCGACAACTCCGCCGCGGGCGGCAACGCGCTGATCGGCGGTTCGAAGAACTACGCGACGTCCGACCTCTTCAAGCGCACCGGCCTGCTGGCCACGCTGCAGTTCCAGCCGAACGAGAACTTCACCAGCACGCTGGACATGACCTACGACCGGTTCCATGACCGCCAGCACTCCAAGGGCATCGAATTCCCGCTGGCCTGGGGCAATGCCCAGCTGGAACCGGGCTACACGGCTCAGGGTGGACTGATCACCAAGGGCACCTTCACGCACGTGAAGCCGGTCATCCGCAACGACTACAACCGCTCGCTGTCGAAGGTCTACAACGTAGGCTGGAACAACAAGTGGCGCATCAACGAAGACTGGTCCGCTGAAGCGGACGCCAGCATTTCGCATGCCGATCGTCGCGATGCCTTCATCGAAAGCTACTCGGGTACGGCCTTCGGCGCCGACAACGGTCCGTTCGACACGCTCAACTTCACCCAGGGCGGCAGCGGCAACCTGTGGCAGCTGAACAACTCGCTCGACTACAGCCCGAGCCAGGTCGTGCTGACCGATCCGCAGGGCTGGGGCGGCGGTAGCGGCCTTGTGCAGGGTGGCTTCGTCAACGCGCCGCACGTGGTCGACCGCATTTCCGACCTTCGCCTGAGTGCCGAGCGCAGCTTCGTCGACGGCCCGATCGCCAGCATCAAGTTCGGCATCGATCGCGAGGACCGCAAGAAGAGCTTCAATATCCAGCAGCGCTTCCTGGTACCCAACAACGGCAACCTGACCTACACCACCTCGCCGTGGGGCGCGCAGACCGCGGCCCTGCCGTCGGGTGCCTTCTCGGATACGCAGCTCAGCTTCATGGGCGTGGGCAACCTGCCCATCTACGACCCGATCGCGTTGATCCAGAACGGCACGTATGACCAGGTACCGGCCTATCAGTCGAGCCTGCCGATGCCGCCGGACTGGAAGGTCCACGAGAAGGACACCACGCCGTTCGTCCAGTTCAACCTGGACACGCAGCTCGGCAACTTCCCGCTGCGCGGCAACTTCGGCCTACAGGTTGCCCACACCACGCAGGATTCGCAGGGCGGTCGCGTGGCTCCGGGTAGCTCCTACGTCGGCAAGACCGCGGTGATCCCTGTGCAAGGCGGCACCTCGTACACTCGTTATCTGCCCAGCGTGAATCTGGTGCTCGGTCTCACCGATCAGACCGACCTGCGCTTCGGCGCCGCGCGTTCCATGGCCCGTCCGCGCATGGATCAGATGAACGCGAGCTTTGCCGTCAACACCAACAACACGCATCTGGCTTCAAGCGACCCGAACAATGCGTATTTCAGCAGCAACAGTGGCAATCCGAAGCTGCTGCCGTCGATGGCGGACAACTACAATCTGAGCATCGAGCACTACTTCGGCAACAGCAAGGGCTACGTGTCTCTTTCGGGCTACTTCCTGAAGCTCAGTGACTACATCAACCCGTCAACCACCGTGCTGACAGATTTCTCTCAGTACACGGCATACGCGGGCACCACCGATCTGTCGCAGCTGGGTACGACCTTGGGCATTGCCTCGGTGCCCACCAATAGTGGCCGAGGCTACGTGAAGGGCGTCCAGGCCGTGCTGAACACGCCGCTGGGCCTGTTCACTCCGGTGCTCGACGGGTTCGGCGTGATCTTCTCCGGCAACCTGACCAAGAGCTCGATCGTGTATGACGGCAACCCGGATCCGATCACGGTCCCGGGCCTGTCCGAGCACGTGGTGAACAACACGATCTACTACGAGCACAACGGCTTCCAGGCCCGCGTGAGCCAGAACTACCGCAGCAGCTTCCTGGGCCGCGTCTACGGCATCAGCGCCTCACGCATCGAGCAGACCATCAAGGGTGGCAGCACCTACGATGCGCAGATCAGCTACAGCCTGCAGAGCGGCCCGATGAAGGGACTGACCATCCTGCTGCAGGGCTCGAACCTGTCCAACAAGAAGTTCATCACCTACCAGAACCACGACCCGCGTCAGATCCTGACCTGGGAAAACTACGGCCGCCGTTACGAAGTCGGCGTGTCCTACAAGTTCTAAGTAGGCACTTCTCTCTCTGGCTTTGCCCAGATCAGCCCCGTTGCGTAGCATCAACGGGGCTTTTTTTTGCCTGTCGATCCGACAACCGACATGGAATCCGGACTCATGAGCGCATCCCCCATCCGAACGGTCGTCATCCTCGGCGGCGGTACCGCCGGCTGGATCACCGCCGCACTGCTGGGCCGTGCGTTCGGCCCGAACCTGGCGATCCGTCTCGTCGAATCCGACGCCATCGGCACCGTCGGCGTGGGCGAAGCGACCATTCCGCAGATCCAGCACATCAACCGCTTTCTGGGCCTCGACGAACGCGAAGTCCTGAAGGCCAGTCAGGGCACCTACAAGCTCGGCATCCAGTTCAACGACTGGGGCCGCGTCGGCGATTCCTATCTGCACGCCTTCGGCGATATCGGCCTGCCGCTTGGCCTGATTCCCTTCCAGCACTACTGGCTTCGCGATCGACGGCGCGATGGCGCGCCCGACCTGTGGGCCTACTCGATCAATGCCCACGCGTGCCAGGCCGGACGCATGGCCCAGATGGAACGCGTCGGCGACAGCCCGCTGACCGGCCTACGCCATGCCTATCACCTCGATGCCGGACTGTATGCGCGCTACCTGCGCAAGCAATGCGATCCGGCCGTGGTGCAGCGCGTGGAAGGCAAGGTGGTCGACGTGAGCCTGCGCGATACCGACGGCTTCATCGAATCGGTGCGACTGGAAAACGGGGACGTGATCGAGGGCGACCTGTTCGTCGACTGCTCGGGCTTTCGCGGCCTGCTGATCGAGCAGACCCTGCACGCTGGCTACGACGACTGGAACCACTGGCTTCCCTGCAATCGCGCCACGGCTGTGGCCAGCTCCCGCATGGCGCCGTTGCGGCCCTATACCCAAGCCAACGCGCGCGCGGCCGGCTGGCAATGGCGCATCCCATTGCAGCATCGCAACGGAAACGGCCATGTCTACGCCAGCGATTTCATCAGCGACGACGAGGCCGCCGCCACACTGCTGGCGAACCTGGAAGGCAAGGCGCTGACCGAACCGCGGCTGCTGCGCTTCAACACCGGCTGCCGACGCCGCTTCTGGCATCGCAACTGCATCGCCATCGGTCTCTCCGCCGGCTTCATGGAACCGTTGGAGTCGACCGGCATCCACTTGATCCAGTCCGCCGTCAGTCGCCTGCTGTCGATGTTCCCGGACCGCAGTTTTGATCCGGCCCTGATCGACGAATACAACCGCCAGACCCGCTTCGAATACGAACGCATTCGCGACTTCCTGATCCTGCACTACCGCGCCACCGAGCGCCGCGACACGCCCTTCTGGCGACACTGCAGCCATATCGAGATTCCCGACAGCCTTCAGCGCAAGCTGGACGTTTTTCGCGCCAGCGGCCAGATCTACCGCGACAGCGAGGAATTGTTCACCGACGTCGGCTGGCTGCAGGTGCTGATCGGCCAGCACATCGAACCGCAGCGCTATCACGCCCTGGCCGACGCCGTGTCGCCGCAGCAACTGGACGAATTCCTCGCGCATATCCGCACCCTGCTCAATCGCGCGACGGATCAGATGCCGACCCACGAGGCATTCATCGAGCGTCACTGCAAGGCACCGCCGCCGCCTCGCTGAGCGTGCCCTGCAACCGTATGCATCTGCTGCATCGCAGCACCCATGAAACCCGCGATGCATCGCAATGAATACGTATGCGTAAAGGCAATTTAAGGCCTGCGGAAGGCCCGGCCGTGGCATCGTAGAGAACGCGTCCCGCGCATCGTGCGCGTGACCCGGGGACCTGTCCGATACACCCGTTGCGATCAGCCTTCACGCCGGGAACATGCCATGCCCACGCGCCATTCGCCGACGACCCGCGCACTGCGCGACCTGCCGCCTGCAGCGGTGTCAGACCGTATCCCACCGGCATGCGCAGCACACCGCGGCCTGATCGGACGCCATCGCGAAATACACGCCCTCTTCCATCCTTTTTCGGTGAAGCGTTGCGAGAACGAACACTTCACGACAGCACTGCATGCATAAAGGCTTTCCGACCATGCCCATTCGTACGCTCTGCGGAGTACTCCTGTTCGGCGCAGCCGCGTCCATCTCGGCGATGCCTGCGCACGCTTCCTCACCGAAGCCACTCGCGCGGATCGTCGCCGACGATGGCGTAAGCCTGAAGATCGACCACGGCACGCTGTCGCTGCAACTGGTGCGCGACAATGTGCTGCACGTGCATTTCCAGCCTGGTGACCGGCACACGCCGCCCACGCTGGTCATGTCGAAACACGCGCCTCGCAACGCGCAGCATCCGGTGAAGATTCAGCACTCGGGCCAGCACATCACCTTGCGCGCTGCGGGTCTTCGGGTCGACGTCGATACCCTGCGCGAAACGTTGTCCGTGCGCCGCCCCGGAGCCACCCGCCCGCTGTTGTCGCAGACCCAGTTGGATACCCTGGCCAAGGGCCGCATCGATCTCGGCTTCTCGGCCAACGCGCCGCTATACGGCATCGGCGGCTTCGACGCCTTCGAGAAAGCCGGCGCGGACCTGCTGCGGCACGGTCGGCAGGTCGCCAAAGCCGGTCATCAGGGCCATTCCGGCGCGCCGCTGGTATGGAGCACCGACGGTTTCGCCGTGCTGGTCGACAGCAAGGGCGCGCGATTCGATCTCGACGACCACCGCATGCGCATCGACGGACTGTCGCGACCGGATGCGGACTACTACCTGATTGCCGGCGACCCGAAGGCCATCTTCGCCGCAGTCGCCGACCTCAGCGGTCACGCTCCCTTGTTCCCGAAATGGGCCATGGGCTTCACCAACAGCCAATGGGGCATCGACCAGAAAGAATTGCTGGACATCGTCCACACCTACCGCGCCAAGCACATCCCGATCGACAACTTCACGCTCGATTTCGACTGGAAGGCCTGGGGCGAGGATCACTACGGCGAATTCCGCTGGAATCCGAAGAAATTCCCCGACGGTCCATCCGGCAAACTGGCCAAAGAGCTGGCCGCTGAGGGGATGCAGCTGACCGGCATCATGAAGCCGCGCATCCACGTGAACACCGTGGAAGGCCGCTTCGCCACCGCGCACCACCTCTGGGTCCCCGGCGAAAAGGTCAGCAACGACTATTTCTCGCACAAGCCGGTCAAGGACGTCGATTTCGACCTGCCGCTGACACGCCAGTGGTTCGGCAAACTGGCCATGAAGTACTCCTTCGACGAGGGCATCGTCGGCTGGTGGAACGACGAGGCCGACGAGACCGGCGACGACACCCAGTTCCTCAACATGCAGCGATCGCTGTACGACGCCCAGCGTGCCCACACCGACCTGCGCGTGTGGTCGATCAATCGCAACTTCTGGCTCGGCTCGCAGCGCTACGCCTATGGCCTGTGGTCGGGCGACATCGAGACCGGCTTCGCCAGCATGGCCGGCCAGCGCCAGCGCATGCTCGCCTCCATCGACACCGGCGCAATGCTGTGGGGCATGGACACCGGCGGTTTCAAGGGACATCCGTCGAATCAGAACTACGCCCGCTGGATGCAGTTCGCCGCCTTTGTACCGATCTTCCGCGTGCATGGCGTTTCCGGCGAAAAGCGCCAACCGTGGCATTACGGTGCCAGGGCCGAACGCGCGGCCAGCGCCGCCATTCGCCTGCGCTATCGCCTGCTGCCGTACATCTACGCCTATGCCTGGCAGTACCACGCGCACGGCGTCGGCCTGGTGCGTCCGC
Source organism: Oleiagrimonas sp. MCCC 1A03011 (assembly GCF_003267965.1). NCBI lineage: Bacteria > Pseudomonadati > Pseudomonadota > Gammaproteobacteria > Lysobacterales > Rhodanobacteraceae > Oleiagrimonas > Oleiagrimonas sp. MCCC 1A03011. Next base: position 682,442 of record NZ_MSPY01000001.1, read on the forward strand.
TGACCTTCGACTGGCCGCACGATCCGAAGGTCCGCAATGACGTCGGTGCGTGGATGTTCGGTGACAGCCTGCTGGTATCCCCGGTGGTGAAACAGAACCAGACGAAGAAACACATCTACCTGCCCGCCGGCACCTGGACCGACTGGTTCACCGGCACGCGCTACGCAGGCGGACGAACCATCACGTTGAACACCGACAGTACCGACTGGCGCGACATCCCGCTGTTCATCCGCCAGGGCGCGATCATTCCGACCCAGCCGGTGATGGACTACGTCGGCCAACATCCGGTCAAGACCGTCTCCGTCGACGTGTTCCCGGCCGCGCACGCCACGCACTTCGACTATTACGACGACGATGGTCGCACCTACGCCTACGAACATGGCGTGTATTACCTGCAGCGCCTGAGCACGCGGCGCGACGCGAATGGCGTGCACTTCCGCATCGACGCGCCATCGGGCCGCTACACGCCAGACCTGCGCCACTACCTGGTGAAGATTCACGGCACCGACGCCCAAACGATCACCGGCGTATCCCGACGCTACGCCGACCTGGATGCGCTGCGAAATGCCGATGGCGAAGGCTGGGCCACCGGGCACGACCGCTACGGCCCGGTGACCTGGGTACGGCTGGATGCGCGCCATGCGCGCGCCATCACGCTGCACTGAACAACGACGAACCAACAACGAGACCGCGGCCACCGGCACGCGGTCCATGACAACGATCCGGCGGCCCACGCCGGACAGGCTTCCGCCGCACCGGACGCGCGTCGGAAGCCGATGCGACACGGGGGAATCTGCCGCGCCGAGTCCGTTCACGGCCGCGCGGCGCATGACCACAACGAGGAGGAGGACACCCAATGCAATTTCGCAAACCCATGGCGCTGCATGCGCTCGCACTCGGCATGGCCCTGACCCTGACCGGCGCCTGCGTCAGCACTCCGGTGCATGCCGCCAGCAACGACAACAACGTGGAGTGGAACGGCCTGTTCCACGATCAGGGACCGACCTACGACAACCACCCCGAACCCACGGCCAGCCAATCGGTGACGCTGACCCTGCGCACCTTCAAGAGCGACATCACCAGCGCCAACATCAAGTACTACGACAGCGCCGATTCCAGCTTCCACTGGGTCGCCATGCACTGGGTCTCCAATGATCCGACCGGCCGCTTCGACTACTGGCAGGGCACCATTCCCGCGAGCAGCTCGGAGAAGTACTACCGCTTCCAGATCAACGACGGCTCGTCCACGGCCTGGTACAACGCCGCCGGCATCAGCTCCAGCGAGCCGAGCTCCGGCGACTTCTTCATCATCCCCGGCTTCACCACGCCCGACTGGATGAAGAACGGCGTCGTGTACCAGATCTTCCCCGACCGCTTCTACAACGGCGACACCTCCAACGACGTCACCAACGGCCAGTACACCTATGCCGGCTGCGCCACGGAGAAGCACGCCTGGGGCAGCAGCGTCACGTCCAACGTCGGCGGCTGCAACAGCGCGGTGTTCTTCGGCGGCGACCTGCAAGGCGTCATCGACAAACTGGGCTACATCAAGAACACGCTGGGCGCGGACATCGTCTACCTGAACCCGATCTTCAAGTCGCCTACCAACCACAAGTACGACACCGAGGACTACACCACCGTCGACCCCGCGTTCGGCACCAACAGCCTGCTGCAGACCCTGATCGGCGACGTCCACAGCACCAGCAACGGCCCGAAGGGCTACGTCATCCTCGACGGCGTGTTCAACCACACCGGCGACACCCATAAGTGGTTCGACCGCTACAACTGGTGGAGCAGCAACGGCGCCTACGAGTCGCAGTCGAGCACCTGGTACGACTACTACACCTTCCAGCAGTGGCCGGGCACCTATTCGGGCTTCTTCGGCATTGCTTCGATGCCCAAGCTGAACTACGGCGCCAGCGGCTCGGCCGTGCGCAATGCAATCTACGGCTCCAGCACCTCAGTCATGCAGACCTACCTGAAAGCGCCGTACAGCATTGATGGCTGGCGTCTGGATGCCGCGCAGTATCTGGATGCCAACGGCAACAACGGCAGCGATGCGGTCAATCACCAGATCATGCGCGAGATGCGCACAGCGGTGATGTCGGTGAACCCGAACGCCGAAATCCTCGGCGAATTCTGGGGCGACGCCTCCTCCTGGCTCAGCAGCGGCGACCAGTGGGACGGCGCCATGAACTACAACGGCTTCACCAACCCCGTCTCCGAATGGATCTGCGGCGTCGACGAGAGCGGCAGCAGCAATTCGCTGACGCCGAGCGGCCTGGACAGCTGGCTGCACGGCACCCGTGCCGATCTGCCCACCGACGTGCAGCAGACGATGACCAACGAACTGGGCACGCACGACACCTCGCGCTTCGCCACGCGCTGCGGCGGCGACATCTGGAAGACCTATCTGGGCCTGATCTTCCAGATGACCTACGTCGGCACACCGACCATCTACTACGGCGACGAGTACGGCATGCAGGGCGGCAACGACCCGGACGACCGCCGCACCTTCGACTGGTCGCAGGGCACCACCAACAACAGCGCGGTGGCCCTGACCCAGAAGCTGATCGCCATCCGCAAGCAGTATTCAGCGCTGCGCACCGGCTCGTTCATGACCCTGCTGACCGACGACAGTAACCACATCTATGCGTTCGGGCGTTTCGACGCCAGCCATCGCATCGCCGTGGTGCTGAACAACGACAGCAGCAGCCACACCGTGACCGTACCGGCCTACCAGTTGAGCATGACCGACGGCAGCACTGTCACCGACGTGCTCAACGGCGGCACGTATACGGTGCAGAACGGCAACGTGACCGTCACCGTCGACGGCCACTACGGCGCGATTCTGGAGCAGTAATCACGCACGACCCGTCACGCCGCCCGCAATGGGCGGTGTGACTTTTTGCAAGCGGAAAACCTAACGCAGCCAGTTCCGTTTGATGCCGGTCCGCGCCATCCACACCAGCGCGATGGCGACCAGCAGCACCAGTCCCTGCAGCACATACGCCGGAGCCGGTATGGTCACGCCGCGCATCAGACCGAACACCGCGATGTCCTGCGCGATCACGCCAAGCAGCGACAACACCAGCACGGGCATCGCCCAACGCCGGCGCAGCACCAGGCCGAGGGAACCCGCCGCGCCGAACCATACTGCCGTGGCCGTCGCGGCGATGGCCCATGCCGGCCTAGCCGCATACATCGCCTGCTCGGCCGCCGCCATCTTCGCCACGTCCTCCGGCGTCAAGGTGACGTCCATCAGGTATGCCGCACAACCCAGCAGATTCCACAGCAGCGCAACCACCGCCACCGGAATGAACCACTTCGGTGCCTTGCTCATACGCTCTCCCCTCCAACGTGCATGACCACCGTGGAAAGTATGCCCGACGGGACCGCGCCATCCATCGGTGCATTCCTCCTAGGCCATTCGAACGAACCGGCGCGCGACGCGTACCGTTCCGAACGTGAGAACGTTCACGCCTCCCACTCACCTTCGTCGACGTACTCGACGTCCGCGATCCAGTTCTTGCTGCGTCGGTCCAGGCGGGCATCCCGGCTTTCCTCGCCGAGATGCGACGACACGCGCTGCAGCAGGGAAGGCTCGATCCCGACGAACGTGTTCACGTTGACCACGGCATAGCGGCGACCTTCGATGCGGCTGACCGCCACCGGCACCACGCCGCAGTGCGCGCAGACGAGAAAATCCGCCGTGCGTGTGCCGAAGGCATAGCGGGAAACACGCGCCGGGTCGTGCAGCGCGATGCGCAACGACGCATCGGGATGCGACGTCCACACGCCGCCGTGCCGAGTACAGAACGAGCAATCGCAGGCGCGCGCCGGAATCCGTGATGGGTCGGGTTCCCAGCGCAGAGAGAATTCGATGTTTCCGCAATGACAGCGGCCCCGAATCAGCATGTTCCGTACTCCACGTTATGCGGCGCTCTGGTGAATAGGTCTGCGGTCCTGCCAGAACGAATCCGGCCAGTCTAATCCGCCGGCCACTCCCGGAACACGACGCAGACCGTGGTGCTGTCCAGCACCGCGAATTCGCGCGCGCCCCACGGCTGCATGATCACCTTCGGCACGTTGGGATGCAGCCATTGCGGCCCGCGCGCGGAGATTTCCGCATGCAGCGCATCGATGTCGTCCGTCTCGATCGCCAACTCCGGCCGATCCATGGCCGCGTAGTCGGCATTCTCGACCAGGTATGCCTTGGCACCGTCCCGTGCCACCACGGCCAGCGTGTCGTCGCGATACATCACCTCGAAACCGAGACCACCCACGAACAGATCCAGGCCATCCTGCAGATCGTCGTAGAACACCTTGGGAATCAGGTTCTTCATCATGGCGCACGCCCTCGCTGAAGCGAGCCGGAATTCCATCCCGACCATACCCTCCGCCGAGCCGGATCGCCAAGTAGCAGCGCTTGTCCGCGATGCGCCTGATGCATCGCCGCAGATCCACAGGCATTACCCCTGGCATGACGAACGCTGCGCTGACCTGACGCAGCCTCAGGAAGCGGCCACCCGCTCCTTCCGGGCCGCCTCATAGATCTCGCGCGCGGCATCGAGATTGATCAGGAATATTCCCAGGCCAACGACCAGATCCGGCCAGGGCGAGACCGTCACCGCAGTGACCAGCCCGGCCAGGACGATCGCGACATTGGCCAGCGCATCGTTCCGCGCCGACAACCATGCAGCGCGCGTGAGACTACCGCCGACGTGGCGGTAACGCGCCAGCAGGTAGGCGCAGAACAGATTGACCGCAAGCGCTCCCGTTCCCGTCAATGAAAGCAGCGTGGCGTCGGGCGCCACGGGAACGGACAACTTCTGCCAGGCCATCCAAAGCGTCGACACGCTGGGCACGAGCAGCAGGGCAGCCATGCCCATTCCGACCCGCGCACGACGCCTCAGACTCCACCCGAGCGCCACGACGATCAGGAGATTGACCGCCGTATCCTCCAGAAAATCGATGGAATCGGCAAACAGCGACACGGAGCCGATGGACAGCGCGAGCGCGAATTCGACGCCGAAATACGCCAGATTCAGTACAGCCACCAGTGCGACGATCTTGCGCAATGTGCGATCCATGGAGTTCATGCTCGATTCCGGAAGCCCCACGCGCAGCATGCGCGCCTGCCGTCCTACCCTAACCCCGATGCACGTCTTCGCGGCAAGCCGTCCTGGCATGACGGTGATGGCCGGTGTCTCGCAAGTACGATCGCACAAATGAACAACTCGGCCCCAACGCGGGCCTCAACCGAGACCCGCTTCGCCTTTCCTGCAAATACAGGCGGGACTACGCCTTCCGTCGTATTGATTCCCTACGACGATGATCGAAGGCTTGCCTGAGGGGCCCGACTGCCCTGCCATGCGCGGTCGGACGACATGGGGCATGCAGCGATCCGGCGTGGACGCCAGGCAGGTCGCACGTATCCACGGCCAGAACACAACCGTCTTCGGTCCGGGACGCCGCATCGTTACAGGGAGTTGGATCGATCATGCCGTACTACTACCCGCTCAAGCGTCTCCCGGCGCGTCAACGCAAGCACATCGTCGAAGGACTGCAACGGCTGCGTAAAGGGTTCCGCCCTCCAACACCGAGTGAAGAGGTGCCGGATGCAGGGGTGCCGATTCCCGAGCGCGACCTGCGCGAAAACCTGCTCATCGCCACCTGGAACATCCGCGAGTTCGACTCCGGCAAGGGCGGCGCACGCACCGACGAAGCCATCTACTACATGGCCGAGATCATCGATCAGTTCGATCTGGTCGCGGTGCAGGAAGTGCGCGAGGACTTGAACGCGCTCGACCGCCTGCGAGCCGCGCTCGGCAAGCATTGGGACTGCATCTATACCGACGTGACCCAGGGTCGCCGCGGCAACGGCGAACGCATGGTGTTCCTGTACGACACACGCAAGGTCCAGTTCGGTGGTCTGGCCGGCCAGTTGGTCATTCCGGGCGACCTCAAGACGCTGCAATTCGCACGCACGCCGTTCATCACCAACTGGCACTGCGGCTGGGCGCGTTTCTCGCTGTGCACGGTGCACATCTACTACGGCACCAAGAGTGCCAACGACAAGAAACGGGTCGAGGAGATTCGCTCGCTGGTCAAGCTGCTGAGCAAACGCACACGCAAGCACACCGTCGACCGCGGCGGCGAGAAGGTGAAGATCAACGGTGAAAACCTGGTCCTGCTGGGCGACTTCAACATCTTCAACCGCAAAGACCAGACCATGGAGGCGTTGACCGAAGGCGGCCGTTTTTCGGTGTCGCCCGAGTTGCAGCAGGTACCCGGCAGCAACGTCGACAAGAAGAAGCACTACGACCAGATCGCGAGCGGTTCGTACAAGTTCCGTTTCCAACCCACCGAACGCGCCGGCGTGTTCGACTACTACCAGTACGTGTTCCGCGAAGCCGAGGACGCTGCGCGATTCGAGACCCAGCGCGGCAAGCTCAGCTTCCGCCAATGGCGAACCTTCCAGATGTCCGACCATCTGGTGATGTGGCAGGAATTCCGGATCGACTATTCGGACGAATACCTGGCGGCCATGCAGCCCGTTCGTTGACGCCCGCCGAACCGCTCGTTTTCACAACGAAGAGGACGGAGTGGCATGCCGCTCCGTTCGTGGAATCGGTCGTCGGAGCGCACAAAGCACGGGCAAATGGGATAGCGAAAGAGACCCACCCTGCCAACGTACGGGCTGGACATGTCTCCATAAGCCTTGCTCCCTCCTGCACCTTGCCGTGTTTCTGCGGTCTGTGCCGCGGCGTGATCGGCCGGCCTGCGGCCCGCGATCACACCGATTCCTGAGGCCGAAATGACCGAATCGTGACGTGCCGCAATCCAACAGCGGGGCGATGAATACGTATGCATTCACTGGCTCCCGCCACATCCGCATGCCTACCATGCAGGACACATCAAGATCCGACCGTGCGCCGCGCATGTCCCGGCTGGCCGCCGTAGAATCGGACGTTCCTGTAGCTGAAGTAGTGGGAGGACGCGGCCATGACCCGCATGAGCAAGCGTGATGCGGCGCGTACGGCGTCGTTCGGGGGTGCGGCATGCTGAGTGTGCTGATGACGGCGGCGATGGCCGCGGGACAGGCGACAGCGCCCGTCTGGCACCACCGCGTCGACTGGATGAATCGGCACGCCACGATGCAGACCGCACCCGGCGGTCGCTACGTGCTCAAGACCGATACCACGACGCGCACCATCGACCCGCAAGCCTTCACGGTCGACACTGCCAGTCCGCTGTTCGACGGTCTGTTCGCGATGGCGCAATCGGACCTGAAGAAGATCTCGGTCGAGAACATCACCGATGGCGCTTTCGACCACGGCAAGCCGATTCCCTGCCACTGCCTGATCGCCGGCAAGAAGTGGCCGTTCGTGTGGACGCGCGACCTGTCGTTCTCGATCGACCTCGGCCTATGGCGCTTCGTGCCCGGGCGCGCGCGCAACTCGCTGCTGTTCAAGCTCTCGCCGACGCGGGGCAAGGATGTACCGCAGGGCCAGTACGTCATGCAGGACACCGGTTCGGGCGGCAGCTGGCCGATCAGTACCGACCGCGTGGTGTGGTTCCTCGGCGCGCGTCACCTGCTCGGCGACAAGGCGTTTGCCAACAAGGTCTATACCGCGCTGAACCACACCATGAGCCAGGATCGCCTGTACGCCTACGATCCGGTCACCGGGTTGTACCGCGGCGAGACCTCGTTCCTCGACTGGCGCGAACAGACCTATCCGGACTGGACGCAGAACAACGTGGTGTTCATCGCGCAGTCGTTCGCGCTGTCCACCAATGTCCTGCACTACGAGGCGCTGCGCCTGGGCCAGCAGATGGCGGCCAAGCGCCATGACGCCAAGGTCGCCGCACGTTACCGCGCGCAGGCCGATGCGCTGAAGAAAGCGATCAACGCGCACTTCTGGCGCTCCGACCGCGGCCTGTACATGAGCTACATCGGCGGTCGCGTGCATCCGGCCCCGTTCGACGCCTACGACCTGCTGGGCACCGATCTGGCCATCGTCAGCGGCGTCGCCGGTCCCGAGCGCGCGCGCCAGGCGCTGGCGAACTACCCGACCTGGCCCGCCGGCAGCCCGGTGATCTGGCCCGAACGCCGCAACCAGCCGATCTACCACAATCGCGCGATCTGGCCGTTCGTCAGCGAATATACGCTGCGTGCAGCGCGCCGCGTGAACGACCCGGCGCGCATCGCTCACGAACTGCGCACGCAGATGCGCGGCGCGGCGCTGGAAGCGACCAACATGGAGAACTACTCGCTGCGCACCCAGTCAATCCACGTCGACGAGGGCAAGCTCAGCGGGCCGGTGGTCGATTCGCCGCGCCAGGAATGGTCGGTCGCCGGCTACCTCGACATGGTGCTGCATGGCGTGTTCGGACTGGAAAACGACAACGCCGTGCAGCCGAAGCTGCCGACGTCGCTCGTGCCGATGCTGTTCGGCAATCGCAAGAGCATCTCGCTGCACCTGGGCCATCGCACGGTCACGCTGAAGCGCCCGGCGAAGCTCGACGGCAACCTGCTGGTCGCCGGCACCGTGCAGCACAAGGGCGACGACACGATCGTGCAGCTGGTGGCGAAGATCGTCAAGGCCCCGCCCCTGCGCATGAACGCGCCGTTCTACCTGCCCGCAACGCCGGATGCGCCGAAGGTCGTCGCCGACGGGACCAAGTGGCGTGTAACCGCCGCCGCGCCGGGCGTGCTGTACATCAACGGCCATCGCCATGGCGCGATCGATGGCCGTGCGGATCTCGCCAAAGCCGACGGCCTGCAGTGCTTCAGCGTCACCGTCCGCGGCAAGGACGGCCTGGAATCCCTGCACAGCCCCGAAGTCTGCAAGGGCGACATCGCCACCGTGGACGGCGGCTGGCCGCGCAGCTGGAAGGCGCCGCGCAGCGGCACGTTCACCGCCTGGCTGCGCTACAACAACGATCACGGCCCGATCAACACGGGCGTCACCGCCGGCGTGAAGCGGCTGAAAATCTTCTGCGGCAAGCTCGCGCCGCAGGTCCGGCCGATCGTGCTGCCGCACAGCATCGCCGAGCAGAACTCGACCATGGTGCAGTTCCATGCCGTGGCCGGGCAGTCGTGCAGCTTCGCGCTGGAGCAGGGCTTCAACATGAGCAACCTGCAGCACTTTGTGCATTTCACCGGCGGCCAGGGCGGCGCCTCCGGTCCGCTCAACGAGGCGGACGTCGGCGATCTGCACATCGCACCACTGCCGAAACAGGGGAACTAGAGCATGACGCGCAAACCCGAGCTGTCGTTCTGGCAGATCTTCAACATGTGTTTCGGATTTCTGGGCATCCAGTTCGGGTTCGCGCTGCAAAACGCCAACGTCAGCCGCATCTTCCAGACTCTCGGCGCGGACGTGAACAGCATTCCCGCGCTGTGGATCGCCGCACCGCTGACCGGCCTGATCGTGCAGCCGATCATCGGCCACTTCTCCGACCGCACCTGGAACCGCCTGGGCCGCCGTCGTCCGTACTTCCTGGCTGGTGCGGTGCTGGCCACGCTGGCGCTGATCGCCATGCCCAACGCCCCCGCGCTGTGGGTCGCGGCAGGATTGCTGTGGATCATGGACGCCTCGTTCAACGTGTCGATGGAGCCGTTTCGCGCCTTCGTCGGCGACCAGCTTCCGACCCGTCAGCGACCGCTCGGCTATTCGATGCAGAGCGTGTTCATCGGCATCGGTGCCGTGGTGGCTTCGCTGCTGCCCTGGGTCCTGGCGCATTTCGGTGTCGCCAACACGGCCCCGGCCGGGCAGATCCCGACGACCGTACACATCGCCTTCTACGTCGGCGGCGCGGTGCTGCTCGGCGCGATCCTGTGGACCGTGCTGACCACACGCGAATACCCGCCCGCGCAGTTGCAGGATTTCAGTGAAGCCGTGCGTACGCCGGCTCCCGTGGACGCCTCCCGTGCGTGGACGATCGGGCTGGCGTTTCTGGTCGTGGGGCTGATCACGCCCGCCGTGATCTATTACGGGCAGCTGGAAAAGGAACTGTATCTTCTTGCCGGCATGCTGATCGTCTTCGGCGCCCTGTTCGTGTGGCTCAGTCGTACGCGTAGCCACGGCATGGTGCGCCAGGTCATGGGTGACCTCTACGGCATGCCCGGACCGATGCGCAAGCTGGCCTGGGTGCAGTTCTTCTCCTGGTTCGCGCTGTTCGCCATGTGGATCTACACCACCTCGGCAGTGACCGCGGTGCAGTACGGCACCACCGACACGCAGTCGGCGCTGTACAACGAAGGCGCGAACTGGGTCGGTGTGCTGTTCGGCGCCTACAACGGATTCGCCGCCGTGGCCGCCGCGCTGATTCCGCTGATGGCGCGCGCGATCGGCCTGCGCTGGAGCCACCTGATCAATCTTGTCCTCGGTGGACTGGGCCTGATCTCGTTCCTGTTCATACGCGACCCGGACTGGCTGCTGCTGTCCATGGTCGGCGTCGGCTTCGCCTGGGCCTCGATCCTGTCCCTGCCCTACGCCCTGCTGTCGGACAACCTGCCGACCGAGAAAATGGGCGTGTACATGGGCATCTTCAATTTCTTCATCGTCATCCCGCAGCTGCTGGCCGCCAGCGTGCTGGGCATCCTGCTGCGCGTGTTCTTCCACGGCCAGCCGATCTACGCGCTGATGCTCGGCGGCGCGAGCCTGATCCTGGCCGGCCTGCTGACGCTGCGCGTGAGCGAACCGACCTGATCCGAACCGTCTTTTTGCAAAAGGTAGCTAGTATGTCCCACAGACACCGTTTTGCCGCTGGCGCTATCGCACTGATGCTAGGCCTTTCCGCAAACAACGGTACGATCGCCGCGACGCCGCACGAACCGGCCGATTTCGTCGGCACCACGACTCCCTTCGCGTCCCATGCGATCTATTTCGTGGTCACCGACCGCTTCGTCAACGGCGACCCGTCCAACGATCATCGCCACCAGGGCGGCGCACACCCGACCTTCGACATCCCGGTGCACGGCCCGAACGGGCAGACCGCGAACATCGGCTACCTCGGCGGCGACTTCAAGGGCGTGCTGGAAAACGCCGGCTACATTCGCGGCATGGGCTTCGGCGCGGTGTGGATCACGCCGATCGTCGACAATCCGGACCAGGCCTTCACCGGCGGCGATCCGGTGAAGTGGGGCAGCACACTCACCGACCACGGCAAGAGCGGCTACCACGGCTACTGGGGCATCAACTTCTACCGCGTGGACGAACACCTGCCCAGCAAGCACCTCGACTACGCGCAGTTCACCCACGGCATGCACGCCGCCGGCCTGAAAGTGGTGCAGGACATCGTGCTCAACCACGGCTCGCCCGCCTTCAGCATGCCGGTCAAGCAACCGCAGTTCGGCCAGATCTTCGACGCCAACGGCAAACTCATCGCCGACGAGGACAACCTGCCGCCCTGGAAGCTGGACCCGGTCAAGCATCCGCTGCAGCGCTTCTACAACGCCTGGCCCGACCTGGCGCAGCTGTCCAACAACAACGACCAGAATCCGGCGGTGCTGAAGTACTTCGTCGGCGCGTACCTGAAGTGGATCGGCGAAGGCGCGGACGCCTTCCGCATCGACACCATGAACCACATGTCCACGCGCTTCTGGGCCAAATTCGCCGCAGCCATTCATGCCAAGCATCCGGGCTTCTTCATGTTCGGCGAAGCGTTCGACTCCAACGTCGACAACCTCGGCAAGTACACCTGGAAGAGCGGCGGCAGCATGAGCCTGCTCGATTTCCCGCTGAAGGACGCGATGCGCAAAGTCTTCGAGCACCCGCACAGCGACTTCGGCACGCTGCAGGCCGCGCTGTACCTGACCAACGGCCCGTACGCCAACCCGTACCGTCTGGTCACCTTCTACGACAACCACGACATGAAGCGCCTGGATGCCAGCGACAACGGCTTCATCGACGCGAACAACTTCCTGTTCACCGCGCGCGGCATTCCGGCGATCTACTACGGCTCGGAAATCGGCTTCGAACGCGGCAAGGGCGAACATCAGGGCAACCGCAACTATTTCGGCCAGAAGCGCATCGACGCCGCATCGAAGTCGCCGATCTACCAGCACCTGAAACGCATCGCACAGCTGCGCGAACACACCCCTGCGCTGCAACGCGGCCTGATGCTGGTCGAGCACATGAAGGGCGACCAAGCCGCCTTCTACCGCGTGCTGCAACACAACGGCACGCACCAGATCGCACTGGTGCTGCTGAACAAGGCCGATGAAGCCGCCGACTTCAATGTCACGCAGTACCTGCAGGCCGGCGACTGGAAAGCCGCAATGGGCGGTAACGATGTCGCCGTGCCAGCCCACGGTGTGCTGCATGCGACCGTGCCTGCGCACGGTGTGCGCGTCTATCTCCTGAATGCCGTGGCGCGGCAGCCCGATCTAGTCGCCGCGTTGACGCACCTAATGAACGAGCGCGGACATCCGTCCGGCGTCTACACGCACTGAGGTATGGCCACATCACGGCATCCGCACGATGCGATGCCGTGATGCACCGCGCGCGGTATCAGTTCGAACCTCGCAATTTCCTGCGACCTGCCGGCGCGCCACCCGTATATTGGCCGGCAAGCACTAACGCGTGGCGTCGCCCCGCACGCTGGATTTCCGCACCACCAGCCGGATCGGAAGAATCGAAGTCTCCACGGGATCTCCGTGGATCAGATGCAGCAGGTTGTCGACCAGGATGCTCCCGGCTTCCTTGGTGTCCTGACGCACCGTGGTCAGCGGCGGATGGGCGAAACTGGCACTCGGCACATCATCGAAACCGGCGACCGCGACATCCTCGGGCACGCGCAGCCCGCGCTCATCCAGCGCCCGCATGGCACCGATGGCAATCAGATCGCTAGCGGCGAACACGGCATCGAACTGCACGTTGCGCTCAAGCAGCTCCACCATCGCGGCATGCCCGGAGCCCTGCGTACTCTCCGCGTCGACCTGAAGTTCCGGGTCGACCTCCAGGCCAGCATCCTCCAGCGCTTCGGCATAACCATGATGGCGCTCGAAGAACTCGGGGTAGTGCCTGGTGGCCTCGCCCAGAAAAGCGATGCGCTTGCATCCCTGCTCCAGCAGATGCTCGGCGATGACACGGCCACCGCTGTAGTTGTCGCAACCGATGGAGGTATCCGGCTGATCCGGCAGCACCGCACCCCAGCGCACGAAATGCGTCCCCTGCTCGACCAGCTTGCGTGCCTTGTCGCAGTAGGTCACATAATCGCCATACCCGAGCAGGATGATGCCGTCGGCCTTCTTGCTATCGGCGTAGTCCGCATGCCAATCGTCCGAGGCCTGCTGGAAAGAGATCAGTAGATCGTAGCCTCGCTGCGCGCAGGCCCGCGTGATCGACCCCAGCATCGACACGAAAAACGGATTGATGTGGGAATCGTCGGCCGTCGGGTCCTCGAAGAAGAGCAACGCCAGCGTTCCCGAATGCTGCGTGCGCAGGTTCGACGCGTTCTTGTCGACCTTGTAGTTCAGCTGCCGCGCCACCTCTTGCACCTTGCGCCGCGTCTCCTCGCTGACCAGCGGACTGTTGCGCAGCGCGCGCGACACCGTGGCCTGCGAAAAGCCGGTCAGGTAGGCGATATCAATGGAGGTGGGTTTGCTCTTGCCGGTAGTCACGGGACGCTCGGTGCAGCCTGTAGGTCAAGCCGCCGCCCGAATCCCTGGGAACGGCTAGTAGACAGTGTACTGTGTCCCGCACGCCTGCCACAGCCCTAGACGTACCCAACAAACTCGCGGACCGAGCGCACCTGCCCCCACTTTCTAGAATCATTCGCTCACGATCACAACGAACCAATCCCACTTAGCTACGTCTGTACGAAATAATCGCGATACCCGATCGAAGCGCAGGGCATTTACCGTGCCGACTAGAACCGCTGCCGGAAGGAAGTTGATTTTAGTCAGCGCATAAAAATCATAAAGTTCACACCACAACACAAAAAATTAAACCACCAACCTCCTTCTTACCAAGGCGACATATATAACACAATAATAAATTAACATAAATAAAAACGAAGCAACAAAACTATGGTTCATAATAACAACCATAGGCATCAATGGAAGAAACATAATGAAAAACAGAAGTGAAACAACAAAGGATCTGCTCACGGGCTTTTTATCTTTGTATTTACTTACAGACTGCTCCGCCACAGATCTCGCATATGCAGCCACCACAATAAAAGCAAGCACGCAAACCAAAAGCCCCAAAAAGCGAGGGAATGCCCCCCCTGACAAGGAAGCCATCATTCCAATCTCCGCCACAGCCTTACCCAAGGCCAGAACCGAAAATAAAATAGGGACCAAAAAGGCAACAGCAGTCCAAACCGGGACCTTGACTAGCGCCCTACGATGGGAACCCGTACGCGCAAACTCATTGACATACCCGCAATAGACAAGAAATTCAAAGACCCCTCTAAAAAACCGAGCTACCGCCATGACAAGCTCCACTTAAAGCTTAGTAGGAAGGTTATGCATATGATTATACAGGGTCGGATTGTAATCATAGAGCTTTTGCTGCGCATCACGCATATCAAGATAATTGGCAATCCAACCAGTTTGTCCGTTCGAAGCACGATGATTTTCCATGAAAATGTCCAACAGAGCTACCGGCGCAATCGCAGCGCCACCCACAACCTCCGCGCCATACATAAGTGCCGCAGAAAACCCTAGATGACCAGCATTCGAAACCGTAGGTTTCCGGACAGTATCGATTGTTTCAGCAGCCAGCCCAGCATACCCCAGAGTTCTCCCCACACCTTCCAAGTCAGTCAAGAAACCCCATGACTTGCCTGAAGCTGAAGCTTCTTTTGCCGCAGAGCCAAACCCAAACTCCCAAGTTGGATCAGGTGCCACCAGCCCACCTGTTTTACCGCTGGTAAACCATAAGGATGAGAAGAAATCACCACCTCGCGCAGATCGCCCCAAACCCATCCCCACGAATAGACTCGTATCTATATTCTTGTATTCGGCAAGTATGTTGCCAAAATCAACCAGCGTACCTGTGGCCTGGATACTGTTCTCCAGCTTATTCCAACCGGAAAAATCTCCACCAGGCACATACCTCCCTCTTATAAACCTGGAGGAATCATCGATATAACCACGCCCATACAGACCATCACTCAACAGCAGTCGATTTTGCGGATTGAGCGACAATAAGTTGCCGTCGACACCTCTTCCCGCACTAGCCAGATCGAAACCAATCGGCACCACTTCTGAATTCGAAATAGGCATGGTCACGACACCCGCCGCCTTAGACGCCCTCCCCTCATACGAAATCCATGATGCATTTATCTGGCGGTCAACACCTTCATTTATCCTACTCTCGACATACCCATCAATTGCAGCATTAAGCTTGTCATTCGCGACCGCATCATAATTTTTCCAGAAATCATTCAACCCCTTGCTCAACCCCGCATCAATGGACTTCTGAACATCCACCATCGATTCATCCATCAACTTATTTTCATTGTTTTTCAGCTTTTCAAGACTTCTATTCAGCTCATCCTGCTTTTTCCGCGCAATGCGCTTATTGATATCACTACCAATCGCACTACCCAGAGTATTGCCAAAGACATCTTCACCGATCTGCTGCCAGCTCTGCACATGGCTATCGCCCAGCCCGAGGCTGACTTCACGAGTTGTGACATCCTGAGCCAAGCTCGACCCGGCCCTTTCGAGCAAAGTATCGGTACTCCAGATGTTCTTGGCCTGATCGCTCGACGGACCGATTTCACCACCCACGCCCGAGCCCACCGCCGACGAGACAAACCCCGCCCAACTGAAGTGGGCCGGCATGTTCATGAGCTTATCGGCTTCATACGTGCTGCCGTATGTAGCAGCCCCGATGATGGCGTTCCCGGCAAAGTTGACTCCATTGCCTGTCGTGCTCGCAAACACTGATCCTTCGGCACTGAATTCGCTGGCAAGTCCTCCGCCAATCGCGCCACCGACCGCCCCCACGAGCACCTGCTTGAAGCTAAATCCATGCGATATGCCCAAAGTATCGCCGGCTAGCTGACTGGCAGCACTGGATGCGGCTCCGGCAATCGCTCCAGCAGCCCAGACACCCGCTGTTTCTGCAAGCGCGCCATACGTGACCACCGAAACCACAACCGCAATGGCGATGACTATGATCGAGGCCACTGCACTGCAGTGGTGACTCGAATGCGGCGGCGGCGGCGGCGCGTGCGGCAATGCCGGTGTCGTGCTGCCGAGGATTTGCTGCGCGTTGTAACGAATTAGGTGTCAGGGACAATTTCAGAAAAGGGGACGGAGGCAATTAAATCGTTGTGTTGCCCGCCTACGGCGACTTCCTCGCCGCTGCCCCCGGCCACGATGATGTAAGGTAGGCAGACAAGCGCACCTTACGACTTGTTCTGCGCGTCTCGCGCGGCTGTCTGCCGCCCGCCTCGCTCCCTCTCATGCCACGCCGCGGGATTCTGTCCCCGGGAGCGATCATGCCCCTTATTTCCGCGTGCAGCCCGCACGCATCCTCGATCCAGCGCGTCTCTCGCTGGCCCAGCCTCGGTCGTCCTTGCCCATGGCGCGGAGCGGTCGCACCGTACTGCGGTTATCCGTTGGGTAGCTCTCGCGATCGACCGGGCCTTTCCGCATGAGCGCGCGCAAGCTGCCCGCGCCTGGGAAGGCCCATTGTTCGGCCTGCGATGCGGTGTGTTGTCGCCTGACTGTCGTTCTTCAGGCGTCGGACCGCATTCCGGACCATCTCACCACCCATACGGACAACGGACTGCACGTGATGGCCAAGGACCCGGAGGGCTGGTGCGTGGCGATGGACGGCGCCCGCATGAACTGCGGTATCTACGAAACGCGCCCTTCGGTATGCCGGCGCTTCGTCATGGATGGCCCCTATTGCAGGGCCGTCCGCGCCGAACATGATGAACGCCCTGCCGACAGCACGGCTCTGACGCCCGCCTGACGGCAGGCTGTCCGCACGCGCGCGACGTCGCTCTCGATGCCCCTCATGGAGGGACGCCGCACGAGCACGAACCAAAACTTTCTTTCACTCAACGCAGGAGTCCCAGATTGGCAAAGACCAATTACTCATACGAAAAGCGTCAACGCGAAATCGCCAAGAAGAAGCAGAAAGAGGAAAAGTTGGCCAAGAAGCGCGCTGCGCGCGAAAGCCCCCACCAGGACGCTACGGGCAACGCTTCCGCAGGGAGTCCGTAAGCGCGATGGCCGATGCTGATCCGGTAAATCCGGGTCAGAATCCAAGCCGCTTCGCGTTGAACGTGGAGGGCCGCGGAAGCCTCATGTCGTCTGGCCCGCAGATCGCGCTCATGGTCGGCCAGCCTGTTCTTCAGGCCGGCCGACAGCTCGAGTTCGACACGTCGCCGCTCACGCCGCGACGCCGAAAAGCGCGCCAACGCCGCCCGTCAATGCCATCGCCAGGGCGCCCCAGAATGTGACGCGCCAGGTGGCCAGCATCACGGGAGCACCTCCAACGCGTGCGGCCAGAGCACCTAACAGAGCCAGAAAAAGGAGCGAGCTGCCCGAGACCGCCCACAGGACCATGGACGTCGGGACCAGGACCGCGACCAGCAACGGCAGGGCCGCGCCCACCGCAAACGTACCGGCGGAAGCAAGCGCAGCCTGCACGGGACGCGCAGACAAGGTCTCGGAGATGCCCAGCTCATCGCGTGCATGCGCACCGAGCGCGTCATGCCGCATCAACTGGGTCGCCACCTTCGCGGCCAGGTCCGCATCCAGCCCGCGTCGGACATAGATCGCCGACAATTCCGCGTGCTCGTGCTCCGGACGGGTATCCAGCTCCTCGCGCTCACGGGCCAGGTCGGCACGTTCGGTGTCAGCTTGCGAACTGACCGAAACATACTCGCCGGCCGCCATCGACATGGCGCCCGCGACCAGACCGGCCACACCCGCAACCAGAATCGCCTGGGGACTCGCACCGGCCGCTGCAACGCCAAGGACCAGGCTCGACGTGGAAACAATGCCGTCGTTCGCGCCAAGCACGGCCGCCCTGAGCCAGCCGGTCCGATGCGTTCGGTGTGCTTCCACGTGCTTCATGACACGACTCTCATAGATGGTGAGTCCGGAACGTATCACGGCCGAACCCTGCACTGGGCCTCGCTTCTTCGTACCGGGCACTGCGTGGCCAGCTTCCGGCTACCCGAATCTGTTCCCGGCACATTTGTCGAATCCGGCTCGACTTGCCTTTCCTGCAGACAAAAAAAGGCCCCGCCGAAACGGGGCTTTTTATTGGCTGGAGGGACCAGGATTGTTTGGCTCCGTCCATGGGCCTCACCCCTCCGCGCTACGCGCTCCGGGGCCAGCCTTCGGCTGTCCAAATTTGTTCCCGACAAATTTGTCGAACGAGCTCCGACTTACCGTTCTCCCAGCCAAACAAAAACCCCCGCCGGAGCGGGGGTTCCTGTTTGGCTGGGGGACTAGGATCTTTTGAGGCCAGCCCAACCCATTGATTCAGTTACCCTTGCGTGGATCAAACCTTGGGATTTGTGTGCCAAAGTTTGATCCAAGCCTAGCATGGGGCGATGGGGCTGATCAGCCCATTGGATGGAAGCCCAAACACGGATTCGCCTCATCCGCTGGCACGCCCCAGCGCAGGCCCCAATGTCTCGCGCAACCGGTCCACTATGACGTCCAATGGCTCAACTTCGAGTTGGTTTTTCTTGGCGAATGCCTGCCACATCACTCGCCTTGTCTCATCGTGCGCGAATTCATCCGTGAGACCTATCGGCACATCGGTTGGCACAGACATCCCTCGGCGCTCAAATGTGGCCTTAATGGCCTGGGCCAGCAGGTCGACATCCAGCGATTCACGCTCCAAAAGCACAGCCATGTCGAAATAGTCCTTCAACCTGCTATTGGTCATGCCCAGCAGCGCGATGGCATGCAGCTTCTCGGCAACGACCGTGTAAACCGGATAGGTTCTGAGCTGAGGCGCGGGAAGATCATCCAGCAGCACTGGATACGTTGCATCAACGGGCCCTGGCGTTACGGCATCACCAAATCCGATGTCGATCTGTGTTCTGCACTGCGCCTTACCCAATTTTCCACTGATGAGAATTCTTACGCCGGCATAACCTGCATCTTTGCGGATTTCCTCTACGGCTACCGAACCAGGATCGAAGACAATCCCGTCATCCACATCGACGCTAGCAATGTCACGAAAAGTCTGAGCAACGGTTTCCAAATCGCTGGCACCAAAGCCCAGCAGATCAGCATCGCGTGTGGCCCGATGCGGCATGTCATACCAGAGGGTAAAGAGCAGCGCTCCCTTCAGCAGAAAATGCTCCGCATGTTCAGACCGGCTCAAGCGATACAGGATTCGTTCCAAAGCGAACCGCACCAGCACCTGGTTGAAATCCACACCCTGGGCTTTGGCCACGTTGAGCAATCGGGCACGCACCGAGGCCGCCAAATCCTTCATTGGATGGCTTCCAAATACGGGCGCATCACATTGGTCACTCGGCAGACCTTGGCATAGCGCCACAGCTGGTCCGACGTCGCCTTGCTCTTGGCCAGAGCGTCTTTGAGAGCCTCGATGGCGACATCCAGCCCGACTTTGTTGCGGTGCTTGAAGCAGTCCGCCACGGTCTTGGCTGCACTGTAAACCCGCAGCTTGACCCCATTTCGAACATGCTCCTCGACTCCGGCTTGATAGACATTCTCCGTCATCTGGACCATTTTGACCGGTGGGTAGTCCAGACGCGGCAGATGACTGCCACGCGGCATGGCAATCCAGACTTGGCGTGGTAGCTCCGTGGTCAGTTCATGAAATTGCAGTGCTGTGAACAGACAGAACACGGCCTGCGGCACCTTGCTGGCAACGGTGCAAAGGCTCTCAAATTCCGAAACATCCGCATCAGCCAGGCGGTAAAGCCCATGCCCCACCCTTTCCAGCTGACCAGAGGCGGTCAGGCGCGTCAGAACGACCCGTGGCGCCTTGATGGCCTTCAGGTCACTGGCACGCACAAGCCCCTTCTGGCTAACCAGATTCAGGACTCGCTTCGTATGACTCTCCGTAAGCATGAGTGAAGTATGTTCCCTTATTTCGTTAATTGCAAATATTTGACGAAATTTTGGAACATCTGTTCACGAGCCCTTCTGAGCACTACATGCTGCTGGCAAACATCGGAACTATGGGGAGGCTATGCGAATTCTTGACAGCCCATGAGTAGCGCGAAATAGTTGGCAGCGGTTCGGTGCCACAGCCATGAGGCGCAACGCCGCTCAGGGGGAGCGAAGATGGGAAGGAAATCCACAAAGGCCGAAGGCACCCTGATAGTTCTCGCTATCGTTATCGGGTTGCCCATCTACCTGGCGACAAAGCTTCTCGAAGTGACGGGCTGGGTGATACCCATTGTCGCCATCGTCTTGGTCATCGCCCTGGTGATGTTGGTCAAATACGCCAAGAAGCAATAACGCCTAGCTTACCTAAGAGCCAAGTATGGCGATGAGGACATCGTGCAGCGCATCTTTGAAGGCTACTTTTGGCAGGGGCAAACCGAAGAACAACTGATTGATTCCCTCGGCCCGCCCGTCGCCAAGGACCACAAGCTGCTCAAGACCATCGACCGCAAAGTCTGGAAGTATCAGCAGACTGGCGTGAACCGCTTCTACCTGCGCATCACGGTCGAGGATGGTCATGTTATGGGCTGGGACAAGAAGGCGTAAAAAAGCGCCATGCGAATGCATGACGCCTTGTTCTTCACGGCGAATTTGTAGTTACGTCTTGTCGCGCACATCCTTGGTCGGACCGTTCGTCTTGACCGAAGCAATGCCGTTTTCGCACGCAGATGTCGACGAGTACATCTCGCTCTTTCCGATGACCTCACCGTTGGCTGCCTTGAGCACGAAATATGGCGAACCATCGCTTGCCGTGCGGCGGTCGTAACGCTCGTCCTTGGGACTGTTGGTCTGGACCGATGCGATGCCGTTCTCGGCACTGCTCTTGGCCGTGTAGCGCTCACTGGTCAGGATGACCTCGTTGTTGCCGGCCCTGAGATTGAACATGTACTGGCCGTCACTGCTCTTCTTGAGTTCGTACCAACCTGCCATGACTGGTTCCTCCTAGAAGCGAATGAGGCTCCCCCAAGCCTGACTCCCGTGTCGGCGGATGCCTGGACATCCGAGTCGGCATGACGGAGGGGAAGCGTCGTCCATGATGGACCCGTAGGTCAGGGATGTCTGTAGGGGATGGCTGACATTGGGTCAGGTCCAGTATCGGCGAGAAGATTGAGCCATCAACCGATATATTTTATATGGCTAAGTTAGTGTTATTTGGATCGCACCACTATCAAGAACACGTGATTGAATTCTATCTGATTAGCAGGAACAAAAATATAGAACCGAACCATTAACTCTAATCGTAGCTTCCTATAAGAGGGTCAATCAAGTCCATATAATTACCTATGAATGCAAATCCATCAATTCCTTGCCTTTGGCAATTTGCAACAAAACTATCGTACCCTTCCTGATCATTTACCACCCTCATATCAGCAATAGAAAGACCTGACATACAAATCGTCCCTTCATCACCAATAACACTACTGGTTGTCACACCTTTCAAAAAATATGCAAGCCTTATCTCACCCAGGATGAAGTAATTAACAAACATCGCACCAACACCTTCGCGAATAAAATCTTCTTTATCTATCCGATCTAGATCTAACTTTGAATTTGCTTTAAAGTTACCCCCAGCGAGAGCACCGTCAAGAAACATGATTGTATCACTGCAAGAAACAGCTGAATCGTAATCGAACTTGATCTGATGACCACCATTGCAATAATTAAGCACTGAGGACAGGGCCTCGAACAAACCAAGAATTCCCTTAGATTTTTTGAAAAATTCGATCTGCAACTTATCAAAATTTATGTTCTTTAAATCAAAAGCTAACGCAGTCACACCAGATTCCGACTGCACCTCCAGCCCCCCATCACGACACCTCAATGCGTCAGCCAGCCGCCAATAATTAACCCATTCATCGACATTGGTTTGAACACCCGCAATATCGAATGTGAATTTAACATTTGGGGGTCTTGAGTTGAAATCGAACAGCATTGAAAAGTGCGCGCATTTCAGATTGACTCTTTTGTCATTGACGATCCCTGACCTACAAATATTCGCTGACAATCTTGCAGGAGGTTGACCAAGTCTCTTCAGAACCAGACCCCACTCGTCACTCTGTATGGGCTCTATAGACAATTTTCCACTATCGAATGTTTTTAATTTCAGACTCAACCCAAAACGTTCATCCCACAATTCAAATTTACTGACATCAATACTTTCTGACAATCCAAGAAACATATCGCCCAACTTACTCGAACCCGCCCCCACAATCTTCATACGAGCAGTTATCGCTCGATCTTTGTAACCCACACTCTTCAAAAGACCTTGCTTTCGAGCAGCATATGCAAAGGGGTCTTTCCCTATAGCCTCCCTCATCGCTTTCATCAATGAAACGCCCGACATAGCAATTCCGTCTTCTTCAAGAAGCTTGAAGCTAATCGTCTTATTTTTAATCCCCTTTCCCTTTATCGCCTCTTCACGCAAGCGGCGCAGAATCTTTTCCAGATACCGTTCATCGATGTGCATCAAATACATGGCAGTAAAGCTCAGATCATCGGCCACCTTGAGCACTGAGATATAGGCAGGTCCGGCAAATTTTGCCAATCGCTCCGCCATCTTCAATGGCAGAACAACTTTATTATTTTTATCCAGTATCGTCTTTTGCTGCACACGACAACTAAGGGGCGAGGAGCGTTGATCTAGAACGCCGTTCTCATCTTCATCGAAATCGAAGTCGATTGAAAAATCCCAACCTGCCTTGTCGCAATCTTTCGAGCCATTGACGATGAGTCCAGCATCAGCGCATAACTCACTGAACCGGTGCTCACCCTTCTTGCCCAGATCGTCCGAAGCAATCACTGCATCACCATGCAAAGCTCAACCATTCATTGACTTCAAAGTTACACCAAGCCACAACACCAAGGCTAGGACACCTCAGCCATCCAAATTCAAGCGATGCCCCGCCAAGGGGAAAGAGCGGCCAGAGCCGAGGCTGAGCTCGGGCAGAGATTTGAATAGTACGTATGATTGGGATGGTGGAAGAATTACAAGAAATTTTATGTGATTAGGGAAGAATTAAAGAGTGAGTTTAGTACTACTTCATTTTGTTCCCCGCTTCAAAGTAGTACTGAAAGCAAAAAAATTTGGGGAAATTTCATAATTTCATCCGATTGAATGGATAACTTTGTCATAAAACAATGAGTTGTCAACGATAATTGATTAAAAATATTTTTTTGCCCCGATCACCGGCACGATTGGACCCGCATGGTTAAGCCATTTTATTGACGCAATTCAAATCCTTGGATCGACTCGAGGTGGGGGCGAGAAACCAGCTATTGACAATGTATTTTTATAAGTTAAACCGAGCGTCCACCGCTGCTTTGGTAGTGGTGAAAAATAAGGACGCTTTATGCATTTTGAAACCCGACACGAGCAATTTGGCTCCAATCCGCCACTTCATCGCAGCATCAACATTCCCAGTCTGTGCAGTCTTTCTGCAACCGGGCCTGGTTCAGACCAATGGATTGATCAGGCTGTGAATCGAGTGGTCGAGCTGATCTGCAAGCATGCCTACCCTCGACTGGGGCAATCCACGCCTTCTGGCGATGTGAGGCAAACCATCGCGGACCTGCTGCCCCCACCTCCCCCACCGCCGACCACCACTCATTTTGAGTGGTCTTCCGACCTCGTGTCGGCGCCGCCCAGGCCAAGTCCGCCCGTCGAAGATCCGACTCAGAAAATTGCGAGCCATGTGCTGGAGGGTTTGACGGCCGTCGTTGAGAAGGTCGCTCTGGCACAGGCAAAGCCGAACAAGCCTGTACCGATGTTGCGCACACTGGTTCGCAGGCACCTGACGAATCTTGAGATTGGCAAGGTCAGCCCAGCCAGCCGGGCCACAGCGCAGGCGACCGCAAAGATTTTTGTGGAGCTGACGGGCGACAAGCCCATCGATGAAGTCAGCAAGCAAGACGTGAGTCAGTTCTGCCAAGTGCTGGCGAAGTTGCCGCAGTACGCCACGACCAAGAAAGAGTTCGCCAATCTGACCCCGAAAGAGATCGCTGCCCGCGCCGAGGCCAACGGCTGCAAGACGCTCGAAAAGGGTACGCAACTGAAGTACATCAAGTACCTGTCGACGTTCTTCAACTGGTGCGTGAAGAGCGAATACATCACGCAAGATCCGACCTGCGAGATTCCTTACGAGCGCTATCTCTCGGCAACGGGTTCGTCCAAGCTGGCATTTTCCAAGGCCGATCT
The DNA here is from genome assembly GCF_003267965.1 of Oleiagrimonas sp. MCCC 1A03011. NCBI lineage: Bacteria > Pseudomonadati > Pseudomonadota > Gammaproteobacteria > Lysobacterales > Rhodanobacteraceae > Oleiagrimonas > Oleiagrimonas sp. MCCC 1A03011. The sequence goes on from NZ_MSPY01000001.1 coordinate 706,786, forward strand.
GGATGCCTTGTTCAACCCGGAACGGATGGACAAGCTCACCAAGCCCCACCTCTACTGGGCACCACAGATTGCTTTGTATACGGGCCTGCGCGTGAATGAGATTGCGCAGCTCTACGTCGACAACGTCGAAGAGTTCGGTGGCATCCCGTGCTTCACCATCAACACCAACTGTGACGGCCAGCACCTCAAATCCGAGAACGCCCATCGCCCGATGCCCATCCATCCTCGCTTGCTCGAATTGGGATTCATGGAATATGTGGCCGACGTGAAAGCTGCCGGGTGTGCGCATCTGTTCCCAGGCTTGAATTGGGAGGGGTCTGGACCTGGTGCCTGCATCAGCTCGTGGTTTGGTCGATACAGAAAGAAGTGCGGCATATTGACGAAAGACAAGACGTTTCACTGCTTCCGCCACAGTCTTGCGACATGGGCCGACCGGTCCGGCATCTACGAGACGGTCATCACCAAGCTGCTCGGCCACAGCCGGGGCACTTCGGTGGCGCGCCGGCACTACATTCAGCAGCCCGATGTCAACGAGTGCATCGAGAACTTGGGGCGCATCCAGTTCCCCGAGGTGGCCTTGCAGCCCTACGTTAGAGGCCGTTTCGACACGTATCTCCGCCGAGCGGACAAGATGGCTGAGCGGCAGAAGTTAAAGCGTGAGAAGAAGCGCAAGGAGAAGAATGAGTAAGCATAATTTCCTCCATCCATCATCGATTTGAAGCAACTGCACTTTGACGAGCGAGCACGGCCTTCCTCCAGTCAGCGAGAGCTTTGATGTCCTCAGCAAGTTCATCAGGATCGGGAACTGGTAGTTGCCCCACCATCGCCGCTGGATCGTGTTCAAATTTCGAACTCTTGGTCATTCCAGCTTCAATCGCTCGAAAATCGTCATCTTCGACCAAAACGCGTTTAAGTTTCTGCGTATACACACCCTCAGTAAAGCGCTGAACCACTCCGTTAAGCAAAACCTCTTCTACTGTGCGCTCCCAGGCTAGGCGAAGCTTTCCATAGACTTCTTTGGTCAGTCGGCGATGTTCGCCTTCATCACCATCTTTGTGAGCTTTTCTGATACCCACCATCTGAGCATTCAGACCTGAAATTCTTTGACCGGAGCTGACGACCTCAAAAGGCAGTTCCCCAGAATCTACGCCGAAACCAGCCGGCGTCTTGCATATATAGCGCTTTTCGAAGTTCGTATTTAGCTCACCAACTTTCTGTTCAAGGATGCACAGGAAGTAGATGTCATGCGTGAAGACAATCACCTGCCTCTCAAGGGCTTCGGCAGCTAGTCTTGAAGCCACTTCCCATCTGCGCCGATGGTCCAAAGACGAAACCGGATCATCGAAGACCACACCGCCCTTTCCCTTTGAAAGACGGACCTCAGCGAGGAACGAAGCAAGGGCAATTGCCCGCTGCTCTCCTTCACTCAGAACGTCAGATGGTGCGCCTCCCCCAGGGGTTTGCAAGGTGAGTTTGAACTGAGTCTTGCCGCCCGGAGATTCCGGTCTCATCGCCACTTGCAAATTATGTACTTTCAGCTTCTTGAGTTCGTCGTTCAAAGCATCCAGCAGCTCATCCGTCGCTTGCTCCTTGGACAGGCGCGTGGATTTCATGGAGATGCCCGTCGTGCCCATACCGTCGATGCACGCTTGCAATTTGTCACACAGCACGTGCTTGTCGATGGCCTCGAAGACAGCCAATTTCACTTCGCCCAATTTCTGCCTTGCTTCGAGTTCACGATGATCCGACACCATCTTGGCCTTGGCTTCTTCATCAACCGAAGAATCCAAAGCATCGGCATCCCTGCGCAAGCTGGTAATGACATCCAGGAGCGCATGCTGAGGGTCTTCAGGCAAAGCTTCCACATCCTCCCAAGCCACTTCTCCCGCTGAAGCCTTCAGCAAGTCCTTTTGTCGCTTCGTCAGGCTTTTCTTCATGGCCTGACAGGACTCTTCGAGTGGCTTGCTGATCTCGGATAGCTGTTCGGCCAATGCCTTGTCGATCTCAAGCTCCAGCCGTGCCCCCTTGATCACCTTGTATGCTTCAGCTGCTTTATCCCGCGCTTCTTTTGCGTCCTTTTCTACCTGCTCCTGGACGAAAGCGTCGAACCGCTTGAGGTTTCCGACACCTTCAACGTTTAGTTCGGTCTGGCAAAGGGGACAAAGCGCCTCTTCCGGGAGGTCCGGAAACTCTTGTTCTGGATGTGAAACTCTAGAAAACTCTCTTGCGGCCTCGAAGAGCATTTTCCACTCTTCGCCGCCAGTGCCCGGCAGTTGTCCAGGGGTTTTTCTGAAAACCCGGCCCGCCAAGTCAGCAGCACTCTTGGCTTTATTCGATGCGTCGATGAGGCTTTGAAGTTCGGCAAGCTTTTGATCACTGACTGTTTCTACGGCATCCTTGATCCGGTTTTTCAAGCCTTCGATTCGCGTTGCGAGCTGCCGCAAACTCTGGGCCTTTTTCTTGGGGTCCGTCTCAGCCAGGGTCTTTGTCAGCCGATCGAGCTTCTCCACTTCCTCTCTCGAAAGTGATGCAAGGGTTTCAATTTCGTCCTTCTTCGTTTTGCCTGAGATTGCGGCTAGAGCTTTTCTAACCGCCGTGCCCTGGTCCAGCAAGGATGCATAGCCCGCATCACTGGGAGCATTGCTTCGTTTCTCAGCAGTCGCTTGCTGTTTGAGTCTGTTGCAGACCGTAACCAAGTTCTGGAGAATGTCCAGGCCATACGGCTCGTAGGCGTAATCGCCTTGATTGTCGATGTAGGCTTGAGCACATCGTGTATCGAAGATTGCGATGTCGGACAATGGCTCGGGCGCTGCTTTTCTATCCTCCCAATGAAATTCCTTGGACGCCCCGTCAACAAGTGCTTCAAGCACGGCCTTTGCACGCTGTACTTGCTCGGGGTTTTTCCGTACATCAGGAAGAATTGCTTCGCCCTTATCGCGAGCACGACACGCATGCTTGAGGATACGCGCGTATCCGGACTTACCCGCCCCGTTCTCTCCATACACGACCGTGAGCCCTGTTGGGGCAAAGGGTAAGGAGATGCCTTCAGCCAGTGCATTGACGTTCGACACGCCTTTGATAGCTGCCAACTGCACCAATCGTGTTGGCACAGGGGGCGTTGGCACATCAGCTTCTTCCAGGACGACTGGCTTACGATCCTCCGGATCTTCAATCCCAACCTCAACCTTCGCCAAGGCATAAAGGTCATTCAGGTCATCGGGATTTATGCCGCGCATTCCGTATAGACGTCTAATCGCATCTTGCTGCCACTTGGGAAGCTTTTGCGACCAAGCATGAATCTCTCGAAGAATTGACATATCGCCCTCCTGGCACCCCACCAAAGCTCAGGAACAACCCAAGCAGCACTACGAATGGCTCAAACTCTGAATCATTCTATCCCCCACTCCTACCCCCTACACTTCCAGCATGCCCCCGACCTACGACTTCCGCCAGTTTCAGAAAGACCTTGCCGCCATCGACGAGCAGGCACCAAGCAGCACCGACCCGATGGCGAAAGTCCAGGCCGAGTTTCTGGAGCTGCGCAAACGCCACAACCTGACGGTCGCAGACGTGGTCGGTTTCTTCCCCGAAGAGGAAGGCATCGCCTACATCATGGGATTGCTGTCCGCTCGGGACGGCAAGGCCAGGCCCAAGAAAGCCTAGCCGTTACGACCGAGAGACCTTCTTCGTCGGTTTGACGCCGGCTTTCTTCAGACGCTTGTCGAATTCCTTGGCGAACTCGGGAAAGGACACGTCGTAGGCGTCGCACAGCTCCATCACCTGGAGCAGGTCCAAACCTCGCTTCCCCTTCTCCACGTCGGAGAGGTAGGTCTGTGGGCGGTCGATGGCCAGTGCGACATCGGCCTGCCTCAACTCTCTGACCACGCGCAGTTCTCTCAGGAAGCTGATGAGAACCGCGTGCTGCTGGCTGTAGAGAGAGTTTCGCTTCATGGCCGCACCCTGTGGACGGCTCACGAAGCTATACCTGAGTTGTAGTTATGGGTAATTCAGATTTTTTACCTATATAATAGATACTACGTGATGCCCATCTTCCACCAGCTCAGGGGACGCTCGAATGGAATCTGCAACCACCCATCGTGGCTTACCCGTCACCACGAACGAGGTAAGCACGATGCTCAAGAAACTCCTCCCACTCACCGCCGTCCTTCTGCTGTCGGCCTGCATGACCCTACAGACCGGCAAGAAGGTCGATCCCGCCAAGCTCAGCCAGTTGAAGCCCGGTGTAACGACGGTTGCACAGGCCGAAGAACTCCTGGGCCAGCCGACCGGCATTGCCAAGAACCCGGACGGCACCACCACACTGTCTTACTTCTTTTCGCACTACTCACAAGACGCCAAGTCCTACATTCCTCTCGTAGGCGGCTTCATCGGCAAATCGCACCAAGAAGGCGCCATGACCTACGTGCAGTTCGACAAGCGTGGCCGCTACATGAAGTGGTGGGGCGGAAGCGGAACGGCAGGCGGCTAAAGCCAGGGTTCCAGACGATGGGGCGATGGCGTTGTCCACGCCCCACGACTACTGCATGACAAGGAAGCAAGCATGGATCTTTCCAACCCGCTCTTGATATGGGGATGCGTGGCGTTCATTGGTGGACTGACCCTTCTCTGGATGCTCCACACTTTCATCATCCGACCCCACCGAAATTCGTTCGAAGACGAAGGCATCGCGTTCGAGCTGGCACCGGACGACGGCCTCATCCACATCAGCACAAGCCGAGACGCCACCCCGACAACGCTGAAGTTCGGTTGCGGTGCCTTCCAGTTCAGTGACGTCCACAATCATGTGACCTATCAAAAGTGGTTCCCTGGAATCCCAGGAAGGGTATCGACTTTCACCACCAGCACCGGGCAGACCTATGGTGACGTGACGCCGGGCACCGAGGGCAAATACATCGAAGTCACCGAGGCCCGGGCAACAGGCACCACCGAGGTCATCCTCCATGAACTCGACCCCATTGAGCATTACCACCGCAAATGGGCCACGCACCCGGATACAGACCGCACCCCAGTGGCACGGCACGTAACGACCTTCACCCTAAGCAATGGAGCGGCCAGGGCCCTCCAGAGGTGGGTCAATGCTCACAGCCGCCAGCTCACCCCTTCAGAGGGGGACATCAGGATGGCGTGGGAAAAGACATGCGAGAAACAACTCAAAACCTGCCGCAAAGCGCCCCAAGTCCGTGCCCTCAAGAAACCGCTCGAACTCTACGATTTCGACACCAAACCGGACATTCGCTATCTGGCGATCGACAAGGACGGGGCTGCCTTCTTTCATGGCTGCGGCATTGCCGCCCACGAAGTCGACTTCGACGATTTGATGGCCCAAGGCATGACTGTGACGGTGCCCTTGCCGGACGGCAGACGAGCCACCTTGGCGATGAAGGAGGCGCAGGTGGCCAGCCTGCACAAGATTCGCAGCCGATGGCAAAAGCGCCAACGGATGCATGGATGAACTCGCAACCTTGCCCCGCTTCGAGCGGGGCCTTTTTTCTGCTGACCCAACCTCACTTCGTAGTGCAGCACCGGCCTCGACGCTCACCAACTAGAGTGCATGGGATTGGTACAGCAACCACATTGCGCTATCGTGCCACTCTCGAAGGTGGGCTTTTGCAGAAAGGGGAACGGGAAATGAGCTATCCAAAGTTACTCGTGCGAGTTGGTCTGGCAGCCGCTGCGATCTTGTTCGTTAGCGCAGCATCGGCACAACCCTCATTCATGAATTATTACGTCAAAGTTGCATCGGGCGGCAAGGTTAATTCGATTCAATCCCGGGCAAACACAAGCTGGGATGCTCAGTTTGTCGAATACGGCGGCGGATTCCGTTATGTCTTTTTGCCCAAGCACGCATCTGGTGACAAAAAACATGGCGTTATGACCTTCCAAGTCTTCACTGACGAAACGGGCACAAATCCAAACGCCAAAGGCACGTTGCTACTCACTAAAAATATTCCTTTTGAAACTGGGGTCCCTCAGAAGCTCACGTTCAAGCAAGACCATACGGATGTTGTACTGAGTTTCGTTTTTTCCTCTCAGAGGTGATGCGTAAGCCCCCCTCAGTCGAAACACCGCGAACTGGTGAAGGACACCTGTCGACAAGCCGGCATCACATCTCAAGCCCTCGCTCCAGTTTCCCGGGTTCTTCAGGCTGCATGGTTTCCACTCCGCACTGCACCTGACCAACCTCACCACCCAGCACGTCCCGCAGTTCCTCCGGCACCACCCGCAGCAAGCCATTGGCCGACAGGTCCAAAGCCTCTAGTTCGGCCAAGGCTTGCTGTAAGTCGGTCTGACGGGCCGTGACGGCCGCCTCTGCACCGGCCAGTTGCTCCCTCGCCTGCTCAATGGTGGCCGTCTCTTGGACAACCGCTGTCTTCATCACCTGCACACGCTCATGCTGTCCATCGATGTCGGCCCGCATGATGGCCTTCTCTTTGGCGAAGACTGAGCCTTCAATCTTGGCGGCTCTGCGCCGCCAAGGATGTTCTTGCTCCCAGGTCTTCAGACGTCGAACCGCTCGACTGCGTGCCCTTCTCCCCTGGTCCCGCTCGAACTCGGCATCCAGCCGACGGGTGGTGGCCTGGTCGAGGGTCGCCTGTATCGAGCAAACCTGACCTTGCGCATCCCGTAGCGACCTGAGCACCTGTTCGATGTGGTCGGCGAGGATGAGGGAGCGGGCCAAGGCTTCCCGGTCGGCCTTGGACTTGGGCGCCGGCATGATGGACTGCAAACGCAGGGCCATCGTCCCCATCCGCACGAAGCCTTTGCCGACTCGTCTGGCCTGCAAGCGGTTGGCAATGCTCACGCCAGGCAGCCTAGGCAGCTTGGCGGCCTGCTCACGCTTGAGATCCGCCACTGCCCGCGCATGCTGGGACTTCATGGCTTCCGCATGCACGTGCTCGAACAGGCAGGCCAGATTGCGGGCATCTTTCAGTTCACTGCCCTTCCTGGTGTCCTGCCCCTTCCGCTGCATTGCAGCCGCAGCCCGACCGACGGTCGGCTCGGCTGGCCGGCTGATGCCTTGGCGCTCGTAGCTGCGATGGTCGTAGTTCGCCGGCAGCCCCTGGCTGGCGCGATAGCCATTCGCCAGTTCCGCCCACTTCTCATTGAGCGATTCCACGAAGGCGGCCGAGGTGCGCTTGTTCGACAGTAACGTTAGTTTCGCCCCGAACGGCTGGCCGCCTTCGCTTTCTCCGTCTTCCCCAACCTTCGCCAATCGACGGGTTGGGAAGTACAGATGGGCATGGAAGCCTTGCTTGTCGTTGGGCTTCACTGCCCCGAGCACATCCCGATCGGCATCGCGGTGCAGACCCATGCTGACGGGCACGTTGAGATTGGCCGCGATGTAACGGGCCATCTCCTCAGCCAGGTCACCGGCTTGCTGGTCGGTCAGGCCAAAGGGAATGGGAATGCGGTAATCGCGGGCGACCTGCGCATCCTTGCGCTTTTCCATCGCCTCGACCTTGTTCCAGAGCAAACCGGGATCGGTCGCCCATGCTGGCGCATCCTTGGGGGCTACGGTGAGGGCGCGCACGATTTCCTCACCGAGCTTGCGGCGGCGGAAGTCGTGCCATTTTCCGGTCCGCTCGTCAAAGAGCTTGAGACCGAGGCGATACGCCGCGCCGGCCACTGAAGAATGGCCTTTGCCGCGATTGTGGGTTTCCAGGTGGGGGCGAGCGTGTGCGTGCATGAAGTCCTCCTTGACGGTGCGGTGTCCATCCTTGGGCACCGAGAACGCTTAGCGTTCCAACTTCATCCAAGCAGATTGCGCACGCATGTCAAGGGTGCTTGACACAAAAAGAAGCGCCGCCCGATGGCGACGCTTTAGCGTTTGGTGAGCTGGGGTCATGCCCCAGCCGCGTTGTGTTGGAACAACACTAAGACGCGCTCTATTGAGGCCCCCTGCGTGGACTAGAAGGGGGCTGGAGAAGCGGCTCAGGAATAGAGGGGCTTGCAGAAAGTGTAAATTTTTCGAGTTCTTTAGTGTGATTCAACAATAACCCACCCGAACCGTCATCCCCTACACAGACCTCCATAATATTCAGTAAGTCTGGAAGCTCTTTAATCAAAACATCATTACTTAGTGTGAGCCATCCATCTACATCATCCACGCCCTTACCACACCCTGCAAGCAGAAGTTCAGATAATGATTTAAACGAACTTATATTCACTGGCAAAGACTCGTCGAATGATTCGGCGGAGTAAGAATTTATTTCATTTTCGAATTTCGTCATTGGTAAATGAGTAATACGATCTTCATCGTAAGCCAAATAGTGAATCCAGCCACACTCGGAAAGCCCGGGGTTATTGACTCCTGAGGATGACAAAATTTTTTTACCTGTATTAAATAACGAAACGATTTGAGATGATCTTTTTGGATCACCAGCCGGATAATGATGAACATCAATCCAACGACCGGATTTCTTTACTTTTGCTTTCTTGGCCTGAAAAATCGCAATTCTAGATACATCAGAATTAATCGCTATCACTAAAGCAAAATCAGCACCACGTACTGACTCAGAGTCAGGTCTTTTTCCAGATTTCCTATATCGAGCCCAACTACACTTTTGATTGTTATCTGAACCGAACACCCAAACCGCAGGCTTGAAGCTAGTAGCAAATGCTCCGAGGAGAGCGCCAGTCATGCTTTCTTCATCAATACTCGATGGAAACTTCAATTCCATGAGCGTTTTATATCCATGAACAAATGTGTAGCCAATCGCACTAATGTCATCCCGAGTCTCATCGAACCCAAGCTCTTTTAACCACCTGCTCTTCAAGCTCATTTCCTTTGAACTCCTAGTTAATCAACAAGATTATATCAAAGTCTGATGCAACACTTGGATTCTCGTGATTTACGCAGAGAATCACTCAATCTCTTCTTGACGAACTCAGATCTTATTTTTATAAGATATTGCCTTGGGTTAAAATATTTATTTTGCTTGACGTGATTAATAGACCACAAGCGCCAACGATAAGGCAGCCGCTCCATCTCGGCATACCTCCCTGCTCTTTCACCAAGCAATCTCATTAGCTTGCTTGCCCCTTTTCCACCCAACAGTTGATGGACCGCATCGTAAATAATAGTGGCATTATGCTCTGAAGATTTTGAGTAAGTCTGAGCTATGTAGTTCCACCAACACCGGCTACGATGCATCATCTGAACCTTCAATCGCCACCAAACCCAAATGTCCTTTTGATTGTGAAACCCATACTCCTCTTCCGTACAAGCATTTAGTGTCACCTTCCAACCACCATCTATTCTCTGAACCTTATATCCAACTTTTTCAAAATATTGAATCATCTCCTGAGCATTCACGCTGCCTCCTATAAATAGGAGACAAGACATAACTCAGATCAAAAGATTGTCAATCTAAACCACTCTATCTATCCCAGTACGGTGAGCAAAGATAACAATTTTATCGGGTTCCGAAGCAAACCATGCCGCAGAACGCCAAGCAAGATTTGACACAGTCTTCCTGAACATCTGGTCGCCCCTGTCGCTGTAGGCGGTCAGAAATCGCAACTGCTCTTCTTTGAAACCTGCCTTGACCGCCAAGTCAGTGAATGTGCGTTGCCTCAAGTCGTTGACGGGCCCATCCGAAGCAACGACTTCCACGAAAACGATGAGAAGACTAGCCGGATTGTGGTCGTCACCCAGATCCACCAAGATGACATCCGGCAATGCTTTGGCCTGATCAATATGCAGATTGAGGCTCTGCGCCAAATCATCATCCCTGGCAACAACCTTGTTGCCAGATTCGGACAGCCACAAGACCACTGGGTTCTTCAAGAATCGTGGCGCATATTCTTCAATGACCGCCTTCGAGATGACGCTGGATGCCCCTGGCTTCATCGCCCGAGAGCTACCGTCAGGGAACATCACACTGACTGCATCCTTGGAACGCACCGCCCCACGCCGAACCAATTTGACCCTGGCCACAGCGCCGGCGCTCAAATGTGTTTCACGCCACGCCTCAATCTTTTCTTCCAGGGCTTTGCCTGATAGATCCGGGTCAAACAACTCAGCGAAGCCCTTCTCCAGTGCATACTTCGGTTTGGAAGACGTTGTTGGCAGTCCTGAGCGCTCGATGACTGCATTGAATTGGATAAAACCCAGACGGATGGTTTCATCGCGCACAGGTTCGCGGCTGTTGGCCGCATACCAGGTATCGAGCGGCCTCGTCTTTTTGCTCGACAGTGACTCTACGGTCCATGCCTCTCGGTCTGCTTCATCTAACTTCACGGCCTGCCCATCACTCATGTCCGTGATTTGGCTGGGACGAACCCATCGGCCCAAGCCCCCAACCGCTCCCGTGTAGAACATGACGTAGAGCGTCTTGGCTGCCATCTCGCGGATGACATAATTTCGATGCTCCGTCCCTTCTGGAAAGATCAAAGGCAGCCGCTCCTTGATGAGCTCCAGCGGAGGAACGTCAGGAAGACTCATTGCGACCCACCGTAGAGTTTGGACACGTGCTCATCGAGAGCCTTATGGGTCATCCCTTTTTCCATCATCTTCTCCAGCGCCTTTAGAGCCTCGGCCCCCGGCATGGGAACAGCGTTGAGCTCATAAGCTGAAACCGCAACGCTGCCACTGATGCAGCGGAAAGCTCGATCAACAGCAGAGGTGTTGAGCAAGGCAGCGATGACATGCGCTCCAATGAGTGGAGCGCCATTCGTCGGCACCACCATGTTCAGGTGGTTCTCTACCACCACCCCTCCGTTCTTGGACACAAAATCGGCATCCAGCTCTGCCGCGACCAAGCGCCGGGCTTGCTCTTTGGATGTCGTGCGCTGAACCAGAACGACAGGTCTATCGGTCTTCAGGAAATCTTGATGGGCCTTGAGAGCGATGTAGGGTACGTGGCCGCGCTTGTCCGCACTGAAGGCAAAGCCCCTCGTAGTGACCGACTCAGCCCAAATGATGGGCAGTGTCGATTTGCTCTTGGTGGTCTTCAGTTGGTCCTTATGCCGATTCCAAACCAACGGCCCCGTGGAAACGGTGTAACCAAGGTCACCGAGCCGCGTAGGCATCGACGCCAAGTTTTCAAAGAATGAGGTGTCCTCACGATTTCGAGGCAGCAGCCATGGCTCACTGGATTTCTCCAGCCGGACTCCAGCTACGCTTTCGATGTGAGCCGCGTTGAGGCCTTCAGGGACCAAGACCGACACTTGGGCCGCTGCTGAGAAGTCCTTCTTGGTGTATGCCGCAAGAAGCGTTTCTTGCAGGACGTCATCGAAGACGCCCTCTCGGTCAGCTACAAAGTCGAAGGCAACGGGCGTGACTTCATCAAGAAGCAGCTGTCGCAGCGCTTTGAAATACTGCCCCCCAAGGAAAGAGGTCGGCGTCAGATAGGCGACAACACCATCGCCCTTGACCAAGCCAAGAGCGAGATCCGTAAACAACCCATAGAGGTTGGCATGGCCATACAGAGAGCGCGCAAACTTCTCGCGCTTGTCCGCCGGCAAGGTGATTCGGCCATAGGGTGGATTGCCCACAACCAGGTCGTATTTCTCGTTGTGTGGATGCTCAAGCGAGTCAGCGACCTCCACAACATTGTCCAATCGTCGTCCGGCTTGTATGGATATGGGCATCAGAGCCGCATCCAGCAGAACACTGGTCATCCAGGCAGCAAATGGATCGATTTCGATGCCGCGTAGCCGTTTGCCCAGCCGCCGCATCAGCCACGACGGCGAGGCGCCTTCAGCTTGTTCAACCATCCGAAGAGCAACGGGGGCCAAGAACGCCCCTCCCCCACATGCCGGATCAATCACCGTGCCATGCTTGAAATCAAAGCCGGCTGCCTCAGCCATATCCAGCAAACGAGCCACCAGAGGTGGCGGCGTGTAGTAGGCCCCCAGCTGGGAGCGCATTTCAGGCGGCAGCATGCCTGTATAGACCGAGCCCATCAGGAAACCGGCATCTTCGGTGGGGAAAATAGAAATCAGCTCCCCCAGACTGTGCGCAAGATTCCTCGCTTCCTTCGCGATGGTGACAAACGGCGTGGGGGCACGCTTCGCTTTCATGGATGTCTTGTGCGTTCGGCACAAGCATCGCCAGTAGGCCATCAGCACCTCAGCACAAAAGGCTCGGGCATGTGACAAACGTGTGCGCGGGTTCGCCTTGTTCTGCGCATAGCCACGCGCCATGGCCTTACAGGCGTGGAAGCGCTCCAGCGGCGTCAGTATTTCGGCAAACAAATTGGCTTGAACGGCGGTGTTCATAGGGCTGTGTCTTGTTCCATGGCTCTTGTCCCAACAGCCCAGCCTGCCTCGACTGACGCTCAGAGGCTGAGACGGATAGCCGGTTCATCCTGCCCTCGATTCTTACATGCCAAGTCGATCCAGACCAATCCATTCTGGTCAGGAACAGCGACAGGCTAGGGGCTCAAATGAGCCCCCTACCCGCCAAGCTGGTGCAGCCTTCACCGCCGACCACGATGTGGTCCAGGATGCGAACCCCAATGAGCTTGAGGGCGTAGCGAAGTTCCTTGGTGATGGTCACATCGGCCGAACTCGGCTCGACCACGCCTGAGGGGTGGTTGTGGGCCAGGATGGCTGCGGCGGCGTTGCACTCCAGAGCTGCGCGGACCACTTCGCGGGGATGAACCGAAGCGCCATCGATGGTGCCGTTGAAGAGCTTCTGGCAGTTCAGGATGCGATGGCGATTGTCGAGCCAGAGGACGTGGAATTCTTCGTGGGGAAGCCCGGCCAGGCGCATGCGCAGGAAGTCGCCGGCATCGCAGGGGTCGGAGATGGCACCCAGGCGTTCGAGTTTGCGTTGCAGGAGTTGTTCGGCAGCGGCGAGGATGTCGGTTTCGGTGGTCTTGCCGGTGAGGCGGTAGTTGCCGGCTTTGTCTTTGGCGATGCCCATCTTCTGTCTCCCCGGCGCGGGATTGCGCCGTGGGCCTTCCAGAAGCGAAGCGGAAAAGGCAGGCAGCACCTGGAGGCGACCGCTCTGCGGTCGATGGAAGGCGGGAACAACGTGGACGAGACCCTGCGTCTTGCGCCTGTCGACGCGCAGTGACGATGGCTCACGAAAGGTGCAAGGCTGTGTTGGGGAGATGTATTGGGGGGAGCCACTTATGACCTGGCAGAACTGCGATACGCTTCAGAAAGGTCGCGCATGCATGGAGTCCCGCATGATCTTCGCTCGACGTGCAATTCAAAACCGCCTGGATCAACTCCGAACAACCCTCGGAGATGAGAGCATCCAAAAACTTGCCGGCCGATTGAACACACCGGGCAAGGATCGTCTGGCGGCCATGTGGGAAGTCGTCACCTTTCACGGCCTATCCAAGTTGGGCATCCTTCGAGATGAACTGCCGCTCGAAACTGGACGCAAACCGGACATCCACTTCAAGTCGAACGACCTCGAAATCACTGCTGACGTCACAACGGTTTCGGATGACGGCTTACACGAAATAAATCCTGCACAAAAGTTGCAAGAGCTTATATACGAGCAGCAAGTCAAACTCGGCCTTCCCGACGCTGGAATGAAGCTGGATATTGACTATCGAGAGGAAAGATCGAATCGAGGGGTGAAGACGAAACTTTGCCTACCTCCGGTGAAACGACTGCCTGAGCTTGTTCGCAACGAAATTGTTCCGAAATTGAAGGAGCAGATTGATGCAGGAGCCCGCGTGCTTCACGTTCCCATAAAGAATGAGACGACTTCTTTACGCCTCATCATCGACCCGAGCAAACCCACGTTCAGCACGATGTCATACGCCTCGTATACATCGCCATCGATTCGTGACAAGAACCCGCTCTATGAAGCACTCAAAGCAAAGGCGAAGCAGCTTCGCAAAGCACCCGGCATTGTCGGAGTAATCGTCGGAGACAGTGCCACCGGCACACTCGAAGACCCAATGACTGGCTCAATTGCCCTGACCGGACGCGCTATCGCTGAAGAGTTCCTCAGGCAACACAGCTCGGTCGACTTTGTCCTTCTAATCACCGTTCGTGAAGAGCCGCACACCTGCTATCAGGCTCACGAACGCAAGATGTGGCTGGAAGCGGACTTGGTGCCCGCTAAGACCGGCGACATCTACGCCAAGCTTGAAACATTGTTCAGAAGCATGCTCGACGCCTTTCCGATACCGGTGAATATGCCCATCAACGCATCACATCGAGCGAAAGAAAGTGGTTTCGGGTGGGGCTACCACGGAGGATTCAGGATGAGCGGAAAGCGTGCAAGATTCAGTGCCAGAGAGATTCTTGAAGTTCTAGCAGGTCAACGCACCGCTGAAGAAATCAACGAACAGCACAAAGCACTTCACGGGAGCGGACACTCCATCTCGATGCCGCAGTGGATCGACGCACAACTTCGCGCAGGCCGGTTGCCAAGCAGCATGAGCATCATCAAGACCGATGAAAACGAAAACGATGACTGGATCGAATTCGAGTTCGGTCCACCAGATGCAGCAATTACGCCGTTTCGCTGACCTTCTCTTTGATTAGCAGGCCTCGTCATGCGCCTAAACCAGCAACGCCCTTAACTCATCCATCCGCAGCCACTCGCCCCACTTCAGTCCCGCCCACAGGCTGGATAGCTCCTCGGCAGTCCATGCCCGCATGTAGACGGTGGCATGCACATCGTCCGATTGCTCATGGCCCACGAAGGCTCGCCGCCGCTCGTCTGATACGCCCGTGCCTTGCAGGCTCTGCACCACGGTCTTACGGAGTGAATGAAACCCCACCCGGCCATGCTCACGCCGAGGCTTGACGGCCACGCCCTTGCGCTTCAAGAGATACCCAAAGTTCTTGGAAATCCCTGAGCCTTTGCCGGCCTTCCCGTTGAGATTCACATGGGGAAACAGACGCTCTTCACCCATCTTGCGCAACCGGCTCACGTACTCGGTGAAGCCGAGCGCAATCAGATCTGGATGCAGGGGCACCAGCCGCTTGGAATGCTCGGTCTTGAGGGCTTGCCCGTCGCTTTCGACGGTCAGGCGCACGCACCAGATGTCGCCCTCTTTGACGATGTCGCGCAGAAAGATTTGCGCCACCTCGCCCACCCGTGCGCCGGTATACAGCCCCAACATGGCCGCCCATCGGTTGTGCAGCAAAGTCATCGTGGCGATGTTTTCGGGGGCGTAGATGCGTTTGAGCTGGTCGACGGAGAAAGCCTCCCACTCGTGGCCTTCGGCGCGGCGCTTGGCCTTCTCGCGCTTGCTCATCACCATCACGCCCTTGACCGGGTTGTTGGTGAGGTGCCCCTGACGCATCAGGTAGGCGAAGATTTGCGCCACGTTCGACACGTAGTTGACGGCGGTACGCTTGCTGACCCCACTGCGCACCAGGTCGTTCGCCCAGTCCGCAGCCATTGGGCGAGTGATGGTCGTGATGGGGGTGTTTGCACCGACCGCCTTGGCGAACGAGCGCAAGGCCCGTTGTCGGCCTGTCCAGGTGTTGGAATGCAGGTTCGGCCCTTCCACATCCGAGTAATCGCGGATGGCCTTGTGCAGGGGCATGCCGGCTTTGACGGCTGGGGCTAAGGGCTGAGCATTCGCCGCAACGGGCACGGCCTGAACCGGCATCTGTGCCCGCAGCTTGCCGGCCTTGTCCATCGCGGCCATCGCCCGCTCGTGTTCTTTGTCGGAGCCGTCGGTGCGCACGATGCCCTTTTCGAGATCAATCTCATAAGGGCGCACCTTGCCCTCTCCGAATGCATCGACAATCGTGTCAACGATGGGCGCATCCTTTTCCGCCACATCCTGCCCCCGCAGCTCCCTGAAGGTCTGAGCATACTGCGATGCCAGCGCTAAGGCGAAAACCTGCGCCCGAGTCCGGTCATGGGTGCGCAAGGACCGGCTGATGACGACCTTGCCTACTTGGCTGCGAAGGTCGGCGGGAACGATGAGGCGGAAGGTGAAGCCCGAAGGGCGATAGATGAGGTGGTGGGGCAAGCGCATGGATCATCCTGGTTTGATCCAAGATTTGATCCATCGGCGGTCTTCCGAAAAACAAAAAGCCCTGACGAATCAGGGCTTTCTGAACTGGCTGGGGGACTAGGATTCGAACCTAGATAGGCAGAGTCAGAGTCTGCAGTCCTACCATTAGACGATCCCCCAAGAAGCGGATCGGCCGCGCAGTATATACGAAACTTAGCGCTTCGAGAACTGCGTGGCGCGACGTGCCTTGTGCAGACCGACCTTCTTGCGCTCGACTTCGCGGGCGTCACGGGTCATGAAGCCGGCCTTGCGCAGCGGCGACTTCAGATTTTCGTCGTACTCGACCAGCGCGCGGGCAATGCCAAGGCGGATTGCGCCGGCCTGGCCGGTGATGCCGCCACCGCTGACGGTGACCTTGATGTCGAACTTCTCGGTCATCTCGGTCAGTTCGAGCGGCTGGCGCACGATCATGCACGAGGTTTCACGACCGAAGAACTCGTCCAGCGGCTTGCCGTTGACGACGATCGAACCGTTGCCCTTGCGCAGGAACACGCGGGCGGCGGAGGACTTGCGACGGCCGGTGCCGTAATTCTGCTGAATCGCCATGATGATTCCTTAAAGCTCCAGCGTCTGGGGCTGCTGCGCGGCATGCGGGTGCTCGGCGCCGCCGTACACCTTCAGCTTGCGATACATCGCGCGGCCCAGCGGATTCTTGGGCAGCATGCCCTTCACGCCGATCTCGATGACGCGCTCGGGGTGCTTGGCCAGCATGTCCTGCAGGGACATATGCTTCATGTTGCCGACATAGCCGGTGAAACGGTGATAGGTCTTGTCACCCATCTTCCTGCCGGTCACGGCCACTTTTTCCGCGTTGATCACGACGATGTAATCGCCGGTATCGACGTGCGGAGTGAACTCCGGCTTGTGCTTGCCGCGCAGGCGGCGAGCGACTTCGGAGCAGAGCCGACCAAGCGTCTTGCCCGTGGCGTCGACCACAAACCAGTCGCGTTTGACGCTCTCGGACTTGGCGCTGAACGTATTCATCTCGAAATACCCGTCTAGCCGCCCTGTAGGGCGGACCGCAATGGTGAAACGAAAGGCGCGAAAGAATAGCCGAATCCGGCACTCCGCGCAAGCCGGTCGATCAACCGACCGTGCGTAAGAGGGCGATGATAGCATGAATCGCATGTTTGACGACCCCCTTACAGGATCAGCATCCACGCCTCTGGCACGCATCGCCGAACTCGCCGATCAATGCGTGATGTGCGGCCTGTGCCTGCCGCACTGTCCGACCTACGCGCTGGACGCCACCGAAGCCGAATCGCCGCGCGGCCGCATCCGACTGGCCCGCGCGCTGGCCGACGGCTCGCTGACCGGTGACCTGAACCCGGTTCGCGAATATCTCGACCACTGCCTGAGTTGCGGACAATGCGAACGCGCATGCCCGTCGCAGGTCCGTTATGGGGAGCTTCTGGTCCAGACCCGCGCGATCATCGGGCCGGCACCGCAACGACCGACACGTCTGCTCGACATCGTATCGCATCCACGCCTGGCGACTCCGTTGATTCGACTTGCGCGCGTGTTGCGCGCACCGCAATGGATGCCGGCCCTACTTGAACGCGTTCACAGCGGAACTGCCACGAGCATGCGCGCGGCGCTGCGCATGCTCGGATCAAGCCCATCACGCGGCGCGGCAGCGAGATCCGACACGCGACCTGCGCCGACACCCGAGCGCCCGCGCGTCGGCCTGTTTCCGGGCTGTATGGCCTCCGAACAGGAGGCCGCTGCCCTGAAGGCGGTCGAACGTCTGCTTGATGCAGCGGGCTTTGCCGTACAGCACCTTCCCGTCCGCTGCTGTGGCGCCATGGACCGGCACGACGGCCTTCCCGCGCGCGCTACCCGAGCCGCGCGCGCCACGGAAAAGGACTGGCGTCACGCGGATTCTCCCGAGACCGTATTGACGATCACGTCCGGTTGCCTGGACACCCTGCGGCACGATCTTCCGGCAACCCGTGTCGAAGACGCACTGGACTTTCTGGCGCGACACGCTGATCGACTGCGCTTCCGCCCGCTCGCCCTGCGTGCGGCACTGCACGTGCCCTGCACACGAGGCAGCGAATCGACGGGCGAGGACGCGGCGCTCAGGCTGCTGCGCCGCGTGCCCGAACTCGACGTGCAGGTCCTGCCGACCGCCCCGGGCTGCTGCGGCGCGGCCGGCAGCCATGCGCTCACCTTCCCCGCGCGCGCCGAGCGCCTGCGCGCGATCAAGCTCGAACAGATCGATGACTTGGCAGTCGACCGTCTGTTGTCGTCCAATATCGGCTGCCGCCTGCACCTGGCCGCCGGCAATCCCGCGTTGCCGACCGAGCACCCGCTCACCCTGCTGGAACGCCAACTGGAATCCGCATGAACGCACGCACCCTGACACCGCTCGACCGTTTCTTCATCGGTATCGAAAACGCACTCGAAGCCGTCGCGGGCCAGCCCGACGCCCAACGCCCATCGCCAGCACAGGCGCACCCCGACGTCGAAATGGAAGACGCCGATCGCCGCCATGCCGCCGGCCTGATGCGCATCAACCACACCGGTGAAGTCTGCGCACAGGCGCTATACAAGGGACAGGCGCTGCTGGCTCGTGACGACGAGACTCGCGAACATCTGCTGCAAGCGGCCGTGGAAGAAACCGACCACCTGGCCTGGTGCGCGGATCGTCTACGCGAACTGGACAGTCGTCCGAGCCTGCTCAACCCGCTGTGGTTCGTCGGCAGCATGGCCATCGGCGCGGCCGCGGCCGCGGTCAACGACCGTGTCAGCCTGGGCTTCGTGGTCGAGACCGAACGACAGGTCGAAGCGCACCTGGCCGAACACATCGAACGCCTGCCCGCCGAGGACGAACGCTCGCGCGCGGTGCTCAGACAGATGCAGGAAGACGAGATTCGCCATGCCGACAACGCCCTCGCGCGCGGCGGCATCGAACTGCCGGCGCCAATCCCGACGCTGATGGCGTTGACCTCGAAGGTGATGAAGGCGGTCGCCTACCGGATCTGACCAAGCGGTGGCCCTGGATGCAGCGCTCGCCCTTTCTTCGGCGCGCATGCGGTGCTTGAGTCGGCCGGGTCCCGGTGTTCGCCGGGATGACGACTACGCGAGATCGCAGTGACCCAAGATCACGACGACGACCACCCAGGATCACGCCCCCTCTTGAATGAAGGCCATGCGGATGCCGGCTTTCCAAGAAGCTGGCCGTCCAGGATGGCGACCAAGAGCGATGACGGCCATGCGTGATGATGCTCGCGTGATGACAGTCCGGCCATGGGGCCGCTCGGATGGTGAGCAACGGAATGGCGCGCGCCCCGCTTCCGCCGGGTCATGCCGCGCGAGAACGGTCGCGCGAGCACCGGGGTGTTCAGATGGTCCGCGCTCCGACGGCGCCCATGAGCCGGCCGCGGAAGTAGGCGCGATGGGCGAGCGCGAGCATGGCGTGATCCTCGGCGGTATCGCCGTAGGCATGGATCTCGCCGAAGCTCGACAGATCCCAGGCCGCCCGTACGCGCCGCGCTTTTTCCTCGCCCACGCACTGGGCGCCCTCGTAGCGGCCGGTGACGAGGCGGTCGACCACCTGCAGGCGTGAACAGATCACGGGCAACCCGTGTTGCGCGCACCAGGGCTGCAGGTAGACATCCAGCGCGCCGGAGACCACGGCCACCACGTCGCCGCGGCGGCGATGATCGTCCAGGCGCTGCATCATGCGCATATCCAGCCGCGTCGGTAACACGTTCCGCGCGAAGGCTTCGCCCGCCGCGCGCAGCGCGTTCGCCGGCAGGCCGCGGAATCCAAAACGCACGACCTCGGCGCGGATGCGGCTGCCGGACACCCAGCCGGCCTTGTAGCCGGCATACATCGGCCCGAACCAGAGACCGCCCAGGTAACGACGCCACGACGGAGTGGCCGCGCGCATGAAATCGGCGAAGGTCTCGCGAACGGTCAGCGTGCCGTCGAAGTCGAACAGCGCCAGGTCCGGCGTTTCCGGTGGTCGGTCGATAGGCATGTCGAGGCATTCGCCGATGTGAAAACGGCCCGCGTCGTGCGGACCGTCTCGTCACATCAGGTTGCGGCCGTGGAACAGCTCTTCGATCTCGCGGCGCACCAGCAGCTCGATGCGCTTGCGATCCTTGAAGGACAGCTCCTCGGAATGCGCCTCGAACAGGTAGGTATCGAGGTCGAAGTCCTTGATGTGCATTTTCGTGTGGAACATGTTTTCCTGATACACGTTCACATCGAACATCTCGTACTTCTGGCGAATGTGCCGCGCCAGATAGTCCTGGATCGAGTTGATCTTGTGGTCGATGTAGTGCTTCTTGCCCTTCACGTCGCGGGTGAAGCCGCGCACGCGGTAGTCCATGATGACAATGTCGGACTCGAAGCTGTCGATCAGGTAGTTCAGCGCCTTCAGCGGCGAGATGACGCCGCAGGTGGCCACGTCGATGTCCGCACGGAAGGTCGCGATGCCGTTGTGCGGATGCGTTTCCGGATAGGTGTGGACGGTGATGTGGCTCTTGTCCAGATGCGCCACGGCGCCGGAGATCGAGTCCTTGCCGAGCTTCTCGACCACCGGCTCCTCGGAGATGAGGATGGTGACGGAGGCGCCCTGCGGGTCGTAGTCCTGGCGTGCGATGTTGAGCACGTTGGCGCCGATGATGTCGGCCACATCCGTCAGGATCTGCGTCAACCGGTCGGCGTCATAGGCTTCGTCGATGTACTCGATATAGCGCTGCCGCTGCTCCTCGGAGACGGCATAGCAGACATCATAAATATTGAAGCTCAGGGCCTTGGTAAGGTTGTTGAAGCCCTGGAGCCGAAGACGCGGAAGCGGTTTCACCACGGCTACCCTCCGGAATGCTCGGGTCGGCTCTGGCGCAGAGGTCACCGGCAAAATGAGATCAGCGGTCGGAAGGGATCACTGCAAGAATGCCCTTGCCCGCCGCGCGGAACGCAGCGCGACGACAGAAGCGCCGGCGCCGGAATTCGCAATTATGCGGCATGCCTGCGGGGATTTGAAGAGATGCAAGCATCCTGTTCCCCGCTCCAGACAGGTCGTGGGAAGGCACAAATGCGAACGCATGTTCATCCGTGCGAAATGGCTTCCGATTTGGCTTAGGCGCACAAGTCATAAATAGCTATAGTATGGGGATGCATGCCGGTTCCGCGTAGGGGGAGTTCCCGCGGGACCCGTTGACTGTCGCTGACGGAAGTACATCGTGGCCCAACTAAAATACCTGCTACAGCAGCAATTCGTCCGCCATCACGCGCCCGGGGGGCTCGGTCCCGACCCGCAATCGATGGAGCGCTTTCTGGCGCACTGCCATCGTCGTCGCTATCCGAAGAAGACTGCCATCGTCCGCCCGGGCGACCCGGCCAACACGCTGTACTACATCATCGACGGTTCGGTGACGGTGTGCAGCGAGGACGAGAACGGGCGTGAACTGATCCTGGCCTATATCAACCGCGGCCAGTTCATCGGCGAAATGGGTCTGTTCGTCGATCAGTCGGAGCGCGAATCGCTGGTGCGCACGCGCACCACCTGCGAGCTGGCCGAAATCAGCTACGAACGCCTGTTCCAGCTGTTCGAGAGCACGCTGAAGGACGAATGTCCGAAACTGCTGTTCGCGATCGGCTTCCAGCTGACCAACCGACTGCTGCGCACCTCGCGTCAGGTCAGCCGCATGGCGTTCATGGACGTCACCAACCGCGTCGCGCGCACCCTGCTGGACCTGTGCGACGAGCCAGATGCGATGACGCATCCGGATGGCACCCAGATCCGCATCTCGCGCCAGGAAGTGAGCCGTATCGTCGGCTGCTCGCGCGAGATGGTCGGCCGTGTCCTCAAGCAGCTCGAGGAGCAGGGCATGATCGACGTCTCCGGCAAGACTATCGTGGTGCGCGGCACGCGCTGACCCCGAGAAACACACCGCGCCGCACGGATGCGGCCGGCACGAGCGCAAGGCTCAGTGCCAGTGTACGCGAGTGACGCTACGACCCAGCTCCCGCTCGACCCGCTTGCACCACTTTGGCGAAGCATTGACCAGCACCGCCTCCGCCGCTTCGCGCAGCATCGGCAGATCGTAGGCCGAATCGCCGTACGCCACGGCCCAGGGCGGCTCGACGCCGGCCCCCTTCAACGACTCGATCTTGCGCACCCCGACGTTGTGCAGCTGCACGCGCATGCCCAGGCGACCACTTCGCAGGCGCGATGCCAGAATCGTAAGATCGCGCAGACCGAGCTCGTCGAAGATGCTGCGCACCAGGGTCTCTTCGCACCCCGTCACCACGATGACCCGATCACCGTCGCTCAGATGCTGCCGCAGCCGCGTGAGCGCCGGGCGGTGGAAACGGCGCGGCTGACGCACCAGCTCGATGCCGAAATCCCGCGCCAAGCGACGATAGCCGTCCTCGCGCAGACCGCACAGCACGGCGAAGATCAATGCCTTGACGGCCCAGCGCCGGGTGAACGGCAGCGTCGGCAGCAGCGGCACGCACAGACCGAGGCCCAGCCACTTGCGCCAACGTCGGCGTTCCAGGCGCGCGCGCACGAACGCCGCGAAGGCATCGCCGCGCAGCACCACGCCATCGAAATCGAACAGCACGACGCGCGATGCCGGAGCAGCCTCGGCCCCAGCGTCCGCTTCCCTTTCTGCACGCATCGTCGTCAGCTGAAGAACAGCCGCTTCAATTCCGCACCCGGGTCCTCGGCGCGCATGAATGCCTCACCGACCAGGAATCCCTCGATGCCGGCCTCGCGCATCCGCTCGACGTCCTCCGGCGAACGGATGCCGCTCTCGGTGACCAGCACGCGGTCGTAGGGCACGTAGTCGCGCAAGTCCATCGAGGTGTCGAGCGAGGTCTTGAACGTACGCAGGTTGCGGTTGTTGACGCCGATCAGCGACGCCGGCACTGCCAACGCGCGATCCAGCTCGTCGAGGTCGTGCACTTCCACCAGCACGTCCATGTTCAACTGCGCAGCCAGCAGGGTCAGTTCCAGCAGCGCATCGTCCTCCAGCGCCGCGACAATCAGCAAAATGCAATCGGCGCCGATCGTGCGCGCCTCGTACACCTGGTACGGCGCAACGATGAAATCCTTGCGCAACACCGGAAGACTGCAGGCATCGCGTGCCGCTTTCAGGAAGGCCTCGCTGCCCTGGAAGAAATCCTTGTCGGTCAGCACCGAAAGACACGCCGCACCCGCCTCGGCATAAGCCTTGGCGATCCGGGCCGGATCGAAGTCGTCGCGGATCACGCCCTTGCTCGGACTGGCCTTCTTGACCTCGGCGATCACCGCCGGATCGCCGGCGTCGATGCGCGCTTCCATCGCTGCAGCGAAGCCGCGCGTCTCGGGCAGGTCCGCACAGCGTGCAGCCAGCTCCTTCAACGGCAGCTGGGCTTCGCGCTCGGCGATTTCCTCGGTCTTGCGGGCGAGAATGCGATGAAGGATGTCAGACATGGTCGAAACGGGGAATGGAGGAAGGTCGACTCGGCTCGCATCTTAACGGCAAACGCCGCCGATGTTGCACCCCCGCGTCAATCGCCCGCCAGACGCTTTGTCGCGGCCACGAAATCGAGCATCTTGCGCTCGGCCGCGCCGCTCTCGATGGCCTCGCGCGCGGAGTGAATGCCGCTGTCGATGCTGTCGGCGCTACCGGCCGTATACAGCGCCGCACCGGCATTCAACTGCACGATGTCGCGGGCCACGCCCGGCGTGCCGGCCAGCACCTCGCGCACCATGCGCATCGATTCCTCGGCATTATCCACGCGCAGGTTGCGGCTGGACGCCATCGCCAGACCGTATTCCTCCGGTTCGATCTCGTACTCGCGAACCACGCCGTCGCGCAACTCGCCGACCTTGGTGGTCGCACCCAGCGAAATCTCGTCCAGGCCGTCGCGGCCGTACACCACCAGCGCACGCCATACTCCCAAGCGTTCAAGCACGCGCACCTGGATACCGACCAGATCCTCGTGAAACACGCCCATCAGGATGTTCGGCGCGCCAGCCGGATTGGTCAGCGGACCGAGGATGTTGAACAGCGTGCGCACGCCCATTTCCTTGCGCACCGGCGCGACGACCTTCATCGCCGGATGATGGTTCGGGGCGTACATGAAGCCGATGCCGGTCTCGTCCAGACAGTCCGCGACCTGCTTCGGCGTCAGGTCGATGCGCGCACCCAGCGATTCCAGCAGGTCCGCGCTGCCCGACTTCGACGACACGCTGCGGCCGCCGTGCTTGGCCACCTTGGCGCCCGCCGCCGCGGCGACGAACATCGCCGTGGTGGAGATGTTGAAACTCGACGCACCGTCGCCGCCGGTACCGACGATGTCGACCAGGTGCTCGGTGCCGCGCGCCGGGACCGGCGTCGACAGCTCGCGCATCACGCGCGCCGCGCCGGTGATCTCGCCGATGGTTTCCTTCTTCACCCGAAGACCGGTCAGGATCGCCGCGGTCATCAAGGGACTGACCTTGCCGCCCATGATCTCGCGCATCAACTCGATCATCTCGTCGTGGAAGATTTCGCGATGCTCGATGGTGCGCTGCAACGCCTCGTGCGGGGTGAAAGCCATGAAAGCGACTCCGTGTACGTATTTGTGTCAGGCTGCCTTGGGCAGCGGCAAACCGAGGAAATTGCGCAGCAGATCATGCCCCTGACGGGTCAGGATCGACTCCGGGTGGAACTGCACGCCCTCGACCGGCAGCGTCTTGTGCCGGAGACCCATGATCTCGTCCAGGCTGCCATCGGGGTTTTCGGTCCAGGCCGTGATCTCCAGACAGTCCGGCACCGAATCCGGCGCCACCACCAGCGAATGGTAGCGCGTGGCCTCCAGCGGGTCCGGCAGCCCGGCGAACACGCCCTGGCCGCGGTGGCGCACCGGCGAGGTCTTGCCGTGCATGATCTGCTTGGCACGCACTACTTCCCCGCCGTAGATCTGGCCGATGGACTGATGGCCCAGGCACACGCCGAAGATCGGAATCTCCGCGCCAAGCTGCTCGATCGCCGCCAGCGACACGCCGGCGTCGTCGGGTGTACCCGGCCCGGGCGAGATCATGATGCGCGAGGGCTTGAGCGCGCGGATGCCGTCGACATCGAGCGCATCGTTGCGCACCACCTTCACCGGCTGGCCCAGCTCGCCCAGGTACTGCACCAGGTTCCAGGTGAAACTGTCGTAGTTGTCGATCATCAACAGCACGGAGCATGTCCTCGATGGAGCGGCACGGGCGCCGCCAGGGCGCCCTATTGTGACGGCCGCATGCGCCGCCGTCACCTGACGACTGGTCATGAGCGCTACATGTGTACCGCCAGCTTGATCCAGGCCGTGCGGCCCGGCTCGTTCACTCGCACCGTATTGACGTAACCGGCCAATTCCACCGACGACGCGTTGATGTGCTCCGCGTAGGTGCGGTTGAACAGGTTGTCGATGCCCGCGCTGAGCGTCAGTGCATCGTCGAGGCGAACGCCGCCGTTGAGCGAGAACACGGCAAAACCGGGCGTCGGACCGAGATCCTGGCCGACGATGTTGCCCTCGCCCACCGCCACGCGGTGCTGCGCGACCACGCCGCGCCACAGCCCGCCGACCGACCATTTCCCGGTGTCGTAGGTCAGGCCCAGCTTCAGATCCAGCGGCGGCATCTGCGGTAGCGGACGATGCTCGGTGCGGTTTGCACCCCAGGCATAGGCCAGCGTGGCATCGACTTTCCAGCGCTTCGTCAGCGCATGGGTGACTCCGGCCTCGCCGCCGGCGATGCGTGCGTCGACATTGCGCACTGCGCCCGTGCTCATGCCCGTCGGGTAATGGATCAGGATGAAATCCACGATCGCGCCGTAGTAGCCGGAGACCCACGCCTTGGTACGTGCATCGCGATATTGCAGGCCGATGTCGAGCTGGGTGGTGCGTTCCGGGCGCGTGTGCAGGAAGGCGCTCCGCGACGTGTCGACGTGCTGGCCGAACAGTTCCCAGTAATCCGGGAAGCGCTCGACATGGCCGATGCCGGCATAGAAGGTAGCGGGCGCAGAGGCCAGATCGCGCTCGTAGCGGACGAAGCCCGACGGCAGCGTGTCGCTGCGGCTGGCCGCGACCGTGGGCGTGGCATCCATCATCATGCCCATACCGCCGCTCATGGCCGTGCTCGAGGTCATGCCAGCCATGCCGGACGACATGCCATCGGCCTTCAGGTGATAACCGTGCGCATGCGCGCGGTCCAGACGCGCACCGGAAATCAGTCGCTGCCGCTCCGTCAGGTCCCAGTGCAGCTCGGCGAACGCCCCGGCCGTCTCGATGCGGGCATCGCGGACTCGCGGCAGCTCCTTGTAGTAGTTCATGCTGCCCGGCGGGCCGCCGTTGCGCGCGCTGTGCACATTGCCGGAACCATCGAAGCCGGCCGTCAGACGCACGTCGTCACTCCACTCGAAAGTGCCGGCCAGGCGACCACCGACCGTGCGCCGATCGACATTGCTGGCCATGGCCATCGGCATCCGGCTGTTCGGGTCGGGATGGCGCAGCGTGAAGTTGTCCATCACGTGATCGGCGTAGTTGGTGTATACGCGGGCATTCAGCTTGGTGAAATGCGTGCCCAGATGCTTCTGCACCACATGCAGTGCCGCGCTCTTGCGCAGAAACTGTGCGCCGTCCATGCCGCTGAACGCATACGCGGCCTGACCATTGCCGCGACCGGCCGACAGCTCCACGCGGGTGTCGTCGCTGGGCGTCCAGCCGAGTGTGGTGTCGACGTTCCAGCGCTCGTAGCGGCTGTGCACACGATGCCCGGAGCCGTCCTCGTAGTCGCCGGCGCGCGTGTGATTGGCGGCCACTTCTAGATAGCCTTGCGGCGTGCCGGCGCGCAGGTCGACCATCTGATCGTTGCGCCCGCGCGTGCCGCCCAGCAGGCTGCCGTCGAACGACCAGCCGGATTCGTCGTAGCGCTCATGCTCGCGCTGGAAAAGCACCGTGCCAGCCGAGTTGCCGGGACCGTAGAGCACAGTTTCCGGCCCCTTGATGATGGTCACCTTGTCGTACAGCTCGGGCGCGATGTAGGCCGTCGGCGGGTCCATGCGCGACGGACAGCCGCCGGCGATCTGGCCGCCGTCGACGAGAATGTTCAGGCGCGAACCGACCATGCCGCGCAGCACCGGATCGCCGTTGCTGCCGCCCTTGCGGATGGTGTCGAAGCCGGGAACGGTCTTCAGCAGGTCCGCGCCGTCGCTGGCCGGCACCGGCTGGTGCGCCGCCTTCGGATCGAGGGTCACGGTCAGCGGCGCATCCTGCATCGGTGCGGTCACGACCACCGGCTGCAGCGCCTGGGCCCGATCGGTTTTGGCATCGTGCTTGTGCGACGCAGGCTGCGAAGGCGCTGCCGAGACGGCAAGAGGAAAAGTCAGGGCCAGCGCAATACCGGCCGCGAGAGTACGGCGCGCGCAGGCACGCCCTTCCGGGGAAAGAGGAAACATGGATTCATCCTGCAAACAATACGCATCGCCGCGCACGGCCGTCGGCCCTGCGCGGTGTGGAGACAGCAATCAGGCCTGCGCCTGCGGCGGTCCCCGAGGATGCGAAGCAAGGATGGAATACGGCGTGTCGACGAGCGGTGCCGGACCGGCTGGCGGCAGCGGCGGCAGCGGCGCGGCCAGCACGAGTGCCGGCGGCACACCCACCTGCAGCGGAATGTGGCAGAACAGGCTGCAGTACGCGCAAGCATCCAGCGGCGCGCCATGCGGCGTGCCGTGTCCTTCGGATGCCGTGTGGCCGACCGTCGGACCGCAGTCCGCGGCCATCGTCATCGGCGGCATGAGCACCCGCGAAACCACGGGCGCGACCGCAGTCAGGACGAGCGCGGACAGGCACAGCCAAGCCAGCACACGGAATTGTCGGCGCGAGAAGATCAAGCAGCGAACCCCGGAAAGCCACATGCCGCAGTCACGTGCGGCGACAGAAGGATCGCACGCCTCGGTTTCGTTCGCCTGTGACATCGTGTCGCGAAAACAGGCTAGCGCGACTCCGCTGCGGTGCGCAGTTCGTCCCAAAGCTCGCTGCGACGCCAGATGCGACGATCGCCCTGTTCGGCTTCGTGCACCAACGCCAACAGCCGCGCATTGGCCGGTGCGGGCATTCCTTGTCGCGAGGCCAGACGGACCACCTCACCGTTGATGTGCTCGATTTCGGTGCGCCGGCCCGCGGCCAGGTCTTCCCAGGTCGAGGAACGCGCCAACGGATCGATCGCCAGCAGGCGCTGCGCCAGCAAGCCGAACACGGCATCCGGCGCACGCAACAGCGTGGGCAACCAGCGCGCCGGCAACGGCGTCAGGCGCGCGGGGCGGATACCCGCCGCCTTCAGCGCGCGCAGCGCCTCGTCCTGCAGCAACGCCAGGCATCTGCGGTAGTCGCGCAGCGCCAGCTCCTCGCGCAACGGCAAGTCCGACAGCGCGTTGACGCCATTGTTGAGATTGAGCAGCAGCTTGGCCCACTGCACTTCGCGCATGTCATCGCGCAGTTCCAGCGGCAGACCACAGGCTGCAAAGGTCGCCGCGAACGGCGCCAGCGCGGCATGCCGCTCGGCCATGAGCGTGCCAGCCGAGGCGCGATGCAGCCGGCCGTGTCCACGGTGCAACACATTGAAAGGCACCATGCCAGCCAGGACCGTGCACTTCGGCAGCGCCTCGCGCAGCACAGGCACGTTCTGCAGGCCGTTCTGCAGACTGAGCACCACGGCGCTCTCGCGCAGCACGGGCGCTAGCGCCTGCGCCACCGCGGGCGTGTCGTCGGACTTGACCGTGATCAGCACCAGTTCCGCGGTGCGCGCGACCGTGATGTCGGTGACGTAGTCCAGATCCTGCGGCAAGCGTTCGACGCGCCCGCCATCCAGATCGGTCAGACGCATGCCATGTTCGGCAATCACGGCGCGCACGCGCTCGCGTCCCACCAACCGCACCCGCGTCTGCATGCCCAGATGACCGCCCACGAAGCAGCCGATGCTGCCAGCGCCGATCACGGCAATCTCGGGATGCGGCTCGTTCATGGCTTGCGCGCTCGTACCGGGTGCCGACAGCCTAGCGTACCTGTGTGCGTGGCGGCGCCGAGCCCGCCGTCACTTGCCCTGCGTGACCCGTTCGCGACGCGCCTCGTAGGCCCTCACGTGCAAATGCGCGGCGCGCAGCACCGGATAATTGCCCTCGCCGCCGCGACGCAGCAGATCGCCGAGGATATGATCGCCCTCGGTGCGGCTGCCGCTCTCGACATCGCGCAGCATCGACGCCATCAGCACCGAGTCGACGTCCGTGATGATCCGGCGCACCCGCTGCGTGGCTTCCTCGCCCGGTGGATATCCGCACTGCTTGGCGATAGCGGCGCATTCGTCCCAGAGCTTCAGCGCCAGATCCCCGGCGCCGGCCGCAATGATGTCGCCGACCGAAGCGCGCATCAGGCAGGTGATGCCGGCGAGGTTGGCGATCAGCACCCACTTCTCCCACATTTCCTGGCGGATGTTTTCGCTCAACCGCACGTCGAAGCCGGCGTCGTCGAGCACCTTCAGCACGGCCGGCTCGGACGACGTGGCCTGCGGATCCAGTTCGCCGAAGACCAGTTTGTGGGCAGGCGCAAAATGCTGGATCCGCCCCTCCGCATCGAGCGCGGCGGAAATCAGGCACAGACCGCCCAGCACCGCTTCGTGGCCGAACCGCTCGCGTAGCACCTCCAGATGCCGCATTCCATTCAGCAGCGGCAGAATGCGCGTATGCGGACCGACCGCCGGTGCGAACGCGTCCATGGCGCTGTCGAGATCGTAAGCCTTGCAGCTGAGCAGAATCAGATCGAACGGCGCATCCAGCGCATCGGCTGTCACCGTCGGCGGCGCGGGCAGATCAAGATGGCCCACGGGGCTGCGCACATGCAGCCCGCGTTCGGCCAGCAGCGCGGCGCGGCGCGGTCGTACCAGAAAGGTCACATCGCGCCCCGCGGCCAGCAGCCGGCTGCCGAAATAGCCACCCGTCCCGCCGGCACCGAGGACCAGAATTCGCATTGCACAGTCTCCAAGCGTTCGCATTCGCGCACACCATACCGCGACCGGCCCTGTCGTGGACGCCGCCGGACAGCATCGGCGCTTTGTCGGACAATAGGCGCATGCCCCGTGTGCTGCGCCCGCTCCTGCTGCTGTCCCTCGCCCTGCTGCTGAGCGGCTGCTACTACCTGCACCTGGCCACCGGCGAGACCCGCCTGCTGATGCGCCGCGAACCCATCCGCAAGGTGCTCGACGCTCCCGGCACCGACCCGGCGCTGAAAGCCCGCCTGCGGCTGGCGCTGCGCGCCCGCGCGTTCGCCTCCGACCGCCTCGACCTGCCGCGCAACCGCAGCTACACGCTGTACGCCGACATCGGTCGACCGTTCGTGATGTACAACGTCTTCGCCACGCCGCCGCTGTCGATGCGACCGATCACGCACTGTTTCCCGATCGCCGGCTGCGTGGCCTACCGCGGCTACTACAAGAAGACACGCGCCGAAGCCGAAGCCGGGCGCCTGCGCGCCAAGGGCGACGACGTCTACATCGGCGGCGTGCCCGCCTATTCCACGCTCGGCCACTTCGCCGACCCGATTCTGTCGAGCATGAACCGCTGGAGCGACGACGAGCTGGTCGGCACGATCTTCCACGAACTGGCGCACCAGAAGCTGTACGTGAAGGGCGACACCGCCTTCAACGAGGCCTTCGCCACCTTCGTGCAACGCGAGGGTCTGCGGCAGTGGCACGCTGCCGAGCATCTGGCGCCGTCCGATCCCGGCGCGACGCAGCGCGCGGAGCGTTTCACCCGACTTCTTCTGAGAACGCGCGAACAACTGGTGAAACTGTACGCCAGCGACCGCAGCGATGCCGAGAAGCGACGCCTGAAAAAGGCGGCCTTCACCGAACTGCGCACGCGCTACCGCACACTGCGCGCTGGCCCGTGGCGCGATCACGCCGACTACGACGCCTGGATGGCACAACCGCTGAACAACGCCGCGCTACTGCCGTTCGCGCTCTACGATCGCGACGTGCCTGCCTTTGCCACGCTGTTCGCGCAGGTGCACGGCGACTGGCCCGCGTTCTTCGCCGCCGTGCGGGCGCTTTCGAAACTGCCCGCAGCGCAGCGCCACGCGAAACTGGACGCACTGCGCACACATTCTTGAGTTAAGCCTCGAAAGGCTCTCTCGGCGTGCGACGCACGCATTCCCTCCGGGAATCATCCGAGCGAACACCGGGACCCCGCGACTTCGCATGCCGCCGGCGAGAAAATCGCCGGACTCCAACTTTCAGCGACATCCATCCCGACGAATGCTGCGCCGATGCACCAAGTGCAGACCGCGGCGACGATTACTATCGCGGCCCGTCCTGCGCCACGTAGTGCCGTTCCGCCGTGCGCGGATCGAAGTACACCGCCGTGATGACGCCGGTCTCGGGATCGACGAAGCGCTCGCCGGTGTCCTGCCAGTGCGCCTCGATGCGCTTCGGACCGATGCGCTTGTAGCGCCAGCTCTCGAACGCCACGCCCGCGCCCAGCACCAGCGCGCCGTAGAGCAGCCACGGCAGCGCGTGCAATCCCTGGCTGGTCAACAACACGCCCAGCGCACCGAGCAGGCACAGCACGCCGAGCGTCAGCAGGACGGTGCGCAGCATGGTCGTGTCCTCAGGCGTCGGGCTCGAGCACCACGGCGGTGCCGTAGGCGACGATCTCGCTCATGGTCTGGCCGATTTCCGAAGAGTCGTAGCGCATCATCACCACCGCGTTCGCGCCCATCGCCGAGGCGTTGGTGACCAGACGATCCAGCGCATGCCGGCGCGCCTCTTCCAGCAGCGAGGTGTACTCGTGGATCTCGCCGCCGACCAGCGAGCGCAGGCCGGCCATGACGTTGCCGCCGATACCGCGGCTGCGGACCACCACGCCGAACACTTGCCCCTTCACTTCGCGCACCCGTTTGCCGGGGACGTTTTCCGTAGTAACTACCAGCACGTTAGTATCCTCACGAATGTTTTAGAAAACCACTACCCGATGCGCCTCTTTGAATTAGCCTCGTAATTCGCACCAGTAATTGGTCCAGAATAATATTCCTCCTCAAGGAACTTAAGTGTAGACCTTAACATTTTTGGGTCATTAGGAATAACTAACTTATCAATCTCATCCACAGACCTAACTTCTAGATCTAGATTGAATGCAGCAGCCTTTTCCTTCAGTTCATTAGGAGAAAACCTCTCAAGAACCTTGGAATCCAGGATGTATGCTATGCGTGTTCGTACCCATTGCCCGGCTCGCTCTTTTAGCGAATCTACATCTTCAATAAAAACGCTATCCTCAGCCCCCAAATTATCAATATCTGCTTCTGTAGCCTCTCTGTAATACTCCGAAATATCAATAATCTGCTTTAACCACCATAAACTCTTGAAATACAGCCCACTATCTTTATAAACAGCATGGCAGTGATCATCGATCACCAAACCAGGGGCATCAAGTTTAACGAATGAGTCCCTACTAAGAACAACATTTAGAAGCGATTTGCTTAACCGCCGCCCCTTGGGTATTACCTGGAAGATCAGCCTTTCTCCGCCACGCTCGCTTGCAATCAAGCAATATATACTTCCAATAATCTCTTCATCATTGGGTAGAACCGCCCAACCCACCGCGTTTTGTGTTGGATCAAAAATAAAGTCCGGCAAATCAAACGGTCTTATTCTGAGAACCTCAGAATCATCAGGATGGAAATTTTCGCGCTCGAAAGGAACAACCTCTAATCCATCGTCATCGATATGATGCGAAATTGTTTCAAAATGCTCATCTAATTCCCGCTGTAACGCCCGATCTAGATTCAGACGATACGTAGCCATCCTATCCCCACCAACTAAAACAAAAAAATCCATCTTCAACCCCTCCCTTTCGACAAATCTAACAACAAATAGCTGGATATCTTACCTGCCTCGTCAACTTGCTTTACATCCGTTACATCCTTATCAGACAAGAGCAAGTAAGAAACACCACTACTACATTTAACTTCATAGAAATGATAGCCAAACACGGTTAGTAGTGGATTAAATGTGAAGGCATGCGCTGCTGATAAAACGAAAGCAAGAAGTACAACTAGGAACGCTAACGTTGATACGCTAACAGCGTGCTCAGGCGCAATAAACGGAAAAAGATACGTAACTATGTAGCCAACAACTTCGCTATCGACGGCCTTGACCTCAACAACTTTAAAGCTCACTGCTGTAAGGCGCGCCGCACTTTCCTTTAATACCAGATAGCAAATCAAAGCAACCATGATGGCGCAGAAGGCCACCAACAGCTGGTCCCGATCGAAGCCTTGATGCCCATAGTTAGCAATTACCCATGTAATCGCAACAGGCGACAACGAAGCACAGGCAAATAAGAATCTAGCTAGCCGACTAAGCATAGTTAGCCCTCCATGGACGGAGTTTGAGCCTACCTGACTAAATACTCAAACCCTGAGACTACCCAAACCAATTGATTTTCAAAGCCCTTCGGCCGCCTGCGCCACTGCGCGGAACAGGGCGCGGCCCTTGTTCATGGTCTCTTCCCACTCGGCCGCGGGATCGGAGTCGTAGACGATGCCGGCGCCGGCCTGCACGTGCAGGCGGCCGTCGTGGATGACGGCGGTGCGGATGGCGATGGCGGTGTCGGCATCACCCCACCAGCCGATCCAGCCGATGGCGCCGGCGTAGATGTTGCGCTTGTACGGTTCCAGTTCCTGGATGATCTCCAGCGCGCGGATCTTCGGCGCGCCGCTGAGCGTGCCGGCCGGGAACGCGGCCTTGAGCACATCCATGTAGCCGATACCGTCGCGCACCGTGCCCTGGACTTCCGAGACGATATGCATGACGTGCGAATAGCGCTCGATGCTGAAGGCGTCGGACACCTGCACACTGCCGTCGACGCTGACGCGGCCGACGTCGTTGCGGCCCAGGTCGATCAGCATGACGTGCTCGGCGCGCTCCTTGGGATCGGCCAGCAGTTCGGCTTCCAGCGCCTTGTCCTCTTCGTCCGTGGCGCCGCGCTTGCGCGTGCCGGCCAACGGGCGCACCACGACCTTGCCGTCCTTGAGCCGCGCCAGGATCTCAGGCGAGGAGCCGACGATCTGCGTCGCGCCAAGGTCCAGAAAATACATGTACGGCGACGGATTGAGCGCGCGCAGCGCGCGGTAGACGTCGACCGGACGCGCATGGAACGGCACCGACAGCCGCTGCGAAGGCACCACCTGGAAGATGTCGCCGGCGCGGATGTATTCCTTGGCCTGCTCGACCATGGCCTCGAACTCGGCGCGCGTGAACGAGGACTTGAAGTCGCTCTCGGCCAGCGGTTCGGGATGCAGGTTCTCCGGATAGGTCGAGCCGGAGTGGCGCAGGCGGAAGGTCAGCTCCTCCAGCCGCCGCTGCGCGCGCGCCCAGGCCTGCGGCTGCGACGGGTCGGCGTGCACGATTAGGTACAGACGCCCTTTCAAGCTGTCGAACACCGCCAGCTCCTCGGCCAGCATCAGCAACACGTCGGGCGTGCCCAGCTCGTCCGGGCGATCCCACTGCGCCAGGCGCGGTTCGATGTAGCCGATGGTCTCGAAGCCGAAGTAGCCGACCAGGCCGCCGGTGAAGGCCGGCAAGTCTGGCAGGCGCGGCACGTCGTAACTGGTACGCAGCGCCTCGATCTCGGCCAGCGGATCGTCCAGCTCACGGGTCTCGACCACTTCGCCGAAATCCTCGACCTCCAGCGTGTTCGCGCGCAGCTTGAACACGCGCTTGGCCGGCAGACCGATGATGGAATAGCGCCCCCAATTCTCGCCGCCCTCGACCGACTCGAACAGGAAGGTGTACGGGCCGTCGGCCAGCTTTTGGTACACCGACAGCGGCGTATCCAGATCGGAAAGTACCTCGCGCACCACCGGGATGCGGTTGTAGCCGGCGTCGGCGAGCGCGTTGAATTTGTCCTGGGTGATCACGGGCATGGCATGACTGGGCAAGGGATCGCGGCAAGATAGCAGGCCGCGCCGGTGCGGGGACAGCAGCAGGCGGCATAAGCCGCGCCGCCGGCCGCATCCGCGCTTCCGCTACAAAGACTGCGGAAGCGCGGTCCCGCGTCAGATCCTCACCAGCGCCACAGCGCATCCTCGTTGCCGATGGTGAAGAAGCCGCCACCGAGGTTCATCAAGGGCGTCCAACGATAGCGGTTGTGGCCGCCGCAGCCCTCGCCGTCCGTGACATCCAGCAGATCGTAGGTGTCGCTGGTCAGCCGGCGGTCGAAGCACTGCCCGAGGCTGTTGTCGTAATGGACGTGCTGGGCGCCAGTCCACGGCGACACGCTGGCCAGATTGCCCGATGCATCGAAGTTGTACTGCACCGAAGGCGTCACCTCGTTGTGCAGATGATCGCTGAACACCACATGCTGGCCCTGCTGGCTGCGCCGCGTGCGGTCGAAGGACTGATCGACCTGCATCGCCAGCCGCTCCAGCCCGTCGCTACCGACGTAGTCGTTGTAGTCGAAGTACAGCGGGAAGGCGATCTCGCGTGTAGTGACGTGCGCCGGGCCGAGGCCGTCAACGCGCGTGGTCACATGCACTTTGGTGTGCTGATCCAGCGTCTGCCGGAACTGCGTGTCGGAGATGGTGAAGTCCTGCACGCTGGAGAAATCGACTTTCTGATGGACCTGCGTGTCGACGCGGCCGCGCGAAGTCATCACGTAGCCCGCCACACTGAAATCACGCGTCGAGTTGGTGCTGACGCGCGTCTGCGTATCGCTCAGCGTCTCGATGTCGTCCTGCTGCGCCGGATCGGCTTCGAGTGTGTTGCGCGTCAGCGCGCCAGTCACGACCTTGCGCGCCGGGTCGCGGTAGATCAGCAAATTCGCGGCCATCGAAAAATGGTTGCCGGTGTTGGTCACGCCCAGGGTGACGGCATGCGGCTGACCGTCGTCCAGCTGCGCCGCGAACGGCGTCAGGTTGACCCGGAACGGACGGAAATCCAGCGTCTGCACACCCGGTATCGGACGCCACAGCGCAGGACTGACGCCGCCGGTGTAGATCCACGGATACACTGGTGCCACGCCGGCCGGCTGGCCGTCGATGTAGACCATCGTCTGGCGGAAGCCGGAGCCGCCACAGGAATACAGCTTGTCGGCCACGGCATCCGGCACGCAGAACTGCCAGAACTCGTCCGAGGCCTGACTCTGCGCATACACGTCCATGTAGATCGCCACCATGTTGCGCGGCAGGTCCAGCGTGCGCCCGACCTGCGGCGTGCCGGGACTGACCGACATGGTGTCGCCGTCCGGGTTCGACGACAGCGGCACGATCATGTCCGGCACCCGCGGTGCCGGTCCGGGATAGAACACCAATTTCGCACTGCCGTGAATGACGCCCGTGTAGGTGCCGTTGACGACGTTGCCGAGGATAGTGCGGCCCGATTGCGGGTGACGCAGCAGTGCGCTGTAGTCGGTCAGGTCACGCTGGACCTGCCAGTGCGGACTGATGTTCGAGGACGGCTCCTGCGTGGTGCCGAAGTACACGTTGACACCGCCCAGCCAGAGGCTCGCGGTGCGGTCGAACTGGCGACCGGCGGTGACCGACCAGTCCATCACCAGCACCACGCGTGCCCACGGTCCGCGGCAGCGCGCGGGCGGCGCGTAGTCGAAAGTCTTGGGCGTGAAGTTGGCGAACTGCACATCGGAAAACAGCGGCACCACGCACGGCCGCGTCGGCGGCGTCGGCACGTCGGGCAGCGCGGTGACCGCACCGGTTTCGCCCAGCGGCGGCGAGGATGACACGTCTGACGACGCACCGGCGGCGCAGACCGCACCAGCCAGACCAAAGGAAAACAGCAACACCGCTGCCGTGCGCAGCGGACCGGACAGACACAGCCTCATGGCGATCCCTCCATGTGTCGAAGCGCGCGCCCGCGCATGCGCCGATCGTTTCGACGACATGTCGACACGCGAGATGCGAGACCGCCCCTGTTCAGTCTCCCCTGCGGCGCAGCATGGACGTCCATACGGATGCGATGCCGCGACCAGTCTTCGATCCTACTGCAAGCGTGGCGCGATCGACGTGAAGCCGCCGAGATTTCTGCGTCAGGACAGCCGTTCGCGCGGCATGCCGCGCAGACGCATCGTGAACGCCACGCCGCTTCCGTCGTCGAGATTGCGCGCTTCGGCGCGGCCCTGATGGCGCTCGACGATCAGACGCACCACGTACAGACCGAGACCCAGATGCGTGGCCCCCTCGTGCCCGCGGTCCTCGCGTACGCTGACCAGCGAATCGAACAGGCGGTCCTGCATCGACGCCGGCAACGGTGGACCCTGGTTGGCCATCTCCAGCAACGCCTCGTCGCCCTCGACACGCAGACCGAGACGAATCCAGCCGTCCTCCGGCGTGAACGACACGGCATTGCCGAACAGCTTGTCCAGCGCCTGGGCGATCAGCTCCGGCGCGCCATGCAGCGTCACCGGCGCATCCGGCAGTTCCAGCTCGATGCGGCGCGGCGCGGCCAGCTCACGGTAGCCCTCGGCGCAACCGCGCACGACCTCGCGCAGATCGAAGGTCTCGGCCTCGGCTGCTTCGATCGCGCGCTCCATGCGGCTGGCCTCGCTCATCGCACGCACCAGCGATCCCATCCGGGTGACGCCGTCGCGGGCGCGCTGCAAATAAGGCCGCGCGTGCTCGGGCAGGCCGGCGTGTTCGAGGTTGTCCAGCGATGACTTCACGATCGCCAGCGGCGTGTTGAGTTCGTGCGAGAGCTTGGAAGCCAGCGTGCGCAGGTAGTCGGTGTAACCAGCCACCGCCTGGGTCAGACGTTCGAAGCTGCGCGCCAGATCGCCCAATTCGTCGGTGTCGTCGTGCGACGGGAACGCGCCCGAATGACGCCCGTCGCGCGCCTGCGCCCGCTCGGCGGCGTCGCGCAGGCGACCCAGACGCATGCTCAGGCGCGTGGCGAAGCCGAACAGCACCAGCCCGGCCGCCAGCAGCACGCCGAGACTGGCCAGCAGCAGCGCGAACAGCGCGCGGTTGGCCAGCAGCGGCACGGCCAGACTGGCCTGATCGAGCTGCAACGCGCCGCGCAGCACGCCATGGGCGTCGCGCACCGGCACGGTAACGCTGAGGATCACGCTGCCGCGCTGTTCGCCCAGCGTCCACGAGATCGCCTCCTTGCCGGCCAGCGCCTCGCGCACCTGCGGCGTGTCCAGGCGCGGTGCGTCCTGGGTCCACGGCTGCGCCGCATCGAACGGCGCGGCGATCAGCAAGCGGTAGATGGTGTAGGCCAGCCAGCCCGGACGTCGATGCGGGTCCTCGTGCGTGCGCAGCGAGCCGGCCGTCGCCAGCAGCCACGCGTGCGGACCGAGCAAACGCGCCTGCACGCCGTCCGGCGCCAGCTGCGCCAGTTCCGCCGACAGTGAACGCGAATAGCTGAGCAGCGGCCGCACCGGCTCGGTCAGATCGGCCGTGGCGGCATCGGCGTCGTGCACGCTCAGACCCAGGCCATTCACGCCCAGCGAGCGCGGCAAGCGCAGCTCGATGCGATAGCCGCTGCCATCGTCCTGCCACTGGCCGTTGACGTGGTCGGGGAAGCCATCGTCGCGGCAATCGTTCAATGCCGGCGCGGAGAATCCGCCTGGCGCGGCGCTGGCGATCAGATAGGTGCACAGCAATCGTCCGCGCGCCAGCGTCAGCAGCACATGATCGGCGCGCATCGCGTCCGGCGCATCGGCGTCGCGGCGCGTGCGCGTGGTGTCGCGGATCGACGCGAACAGGTACAGCCAGGCGTCGTCGTGCGCCAGCATCAGGCGGCCGCGGTCGCCCAGCGGCTGCGCCCATGGCGTCATCGGTCCCCAGTCGTCGCCGTAGCCGTCGACGGTGATCGCATCGACCGGACGCTGCACGTACCAGCCGCTGCTCTTCGGCAATGCCGCACCGACCACCACCAGCGAACGCGCCAGCGCATGCGCCGAAGCCGCCAGTGCCTGCGCCTGCCCGCGCCGCAGCAACGTCTCCATCTGTCGCACATAGAGCAACCCCACCAGCGGCAGCACCAGCGTACACAGGGCGACCAGAAGCAGTTTGCGGCGCAAAGTCATGCGGGAGGGTTCCGTCGCGCGATCACATCGCTCACCAGCTTACTTCTTCCCGGACTCGGCCGGCGGCGGACCGGAAG
This sequence comes from Oleiagrimonas sp. MCCC 1A03011, assembly GCF_003267965.1. NCBI lineage: Bacteria > Pseudomonadati > Pseudomonadota > Gammaproteobacteria > Lysobacterales > Rhodanobacteraceae > Oleiagrimonas > Oleiagrimonas sp. MCCC 1A03011. Next base: position 745,903 of record NZ_MSPY01000001.1, read on the forward strand.
CGGGGTCGTAGCGCAGGTACCGCGAATGCGCGACCACCTGCGCGAACGCGTTCAGCGTTGCGGCACGCTGCGGGTTCTTTTCACCGATGCTGATCGACCAGCTGTAATGGATGCCGGTGCGCTGGCCCGGATCGCAGAACATCACGGCATCCTCGACACCGTCGCTGCCGTGGTAACGCACGCCGGAACAGGTCACGCCCCTGGGCGTCGGCATCGACAGCGCGGCGATGGTCGCTTTCGGATCGCGTCGCCGATACTCATCCCGGTCCTTGTCCAGATCCTGCTCGAGGGTCTGGCCGTGCGAAAGCCAGACGTTCAGCACCATCACGCCCTCGGGCTTGCCGGTCCAGTCCCCGCGATAGATCACCATCGGCACGCCGACCCAGCGCGCATGATCGCAGCAGTCCGCCGTCCAGCCCGACGGCACATCGGTAACGATGGACCAGCCGGGCCACTTGTCCCCGGCCCGACCATAGGCCACGGCGGACTTTCCGGATGCGGGCGCCGCCTGTGCAGAAACGGCGCACAAACCCAGCAGCAGTGCAAAACCGAGTCGAATCGCGCGCGGCGCCGCGCTCAAGGTTTCCATCGGTAACCGACGCCGTGCACGGTCTCGATGGCATCGAAGTCCGGCGCGATGGCGACGAACTTCTTGCGGATGCGCTTGATGTGCGAGGTGATGGTCGCGTCGTCGACCACCAGTTCGGCCTCGCGCATCAGCTGGTCACGGTTTTTCACATGGCCAGGGAAGCGCACCAGCGTGTGCACCATCCAGAACTCGGTCACGGTCAGCGGAATCTCCGCGTCGTTCCAGGTCACGCGCATGCGTTCGGATTCCAGCTTCAGCGGGCCGTGTTCGATCACCGTCTCGCTGGCCTCGGGTGTCTTCAGCGCCTCGATGCGGCGGAACAGCGCGCCGATGCGCGCGGCCAGGTGATGCAGGCTGGTGTCCTTGCTGAGGTAGTCGTCGGCGCCCAGGCGCAGACCGGAGATCACGTCGAAGTCCGAATCGCGCGCGGTCAGGAAGATGATCGGCAGCGTCGACGATTTTGCACGCAGTTCGCGGCACAGATCGAAGCCGCCCTCCGGTTCGTCGCCGAGGCCGATATCGATAATGACCAGCTCCGGAAGCCGCGTGCCGAACGCACTGGAGGCGTCGCGTCGCGACGGATAGCCACGCACTTCGTAGCCGAAGCGTGTCAATGCCTCGACGTAGTTGGCGCGGATGGACGGTTCGTCCTCGACGATGGCGATGCTGCGCCCCATGAGCGGGCTCCTTGCGAATGGATGATCGTTGGCTTGCAGCCTGCAACGGCGCGCGGCCCCGTGCAAGGCGCAAACCGCACCTGCCCGCATTCGGCCACATCTGGACCGCGGATTGCCCGCATCGCGTCCCCGCACGCGCCGCGCCGACGTCTTTCATGGATACCGAGGAAGCACACCGGAGATGCCCATGACCACCGCCACCGAAAACACCGACCTGCAACGCGGCATTGAACCGCTGCGCGTGATCCTGGCGATCGGCGCGCTGTTGCTGGGCCTGCTGGTCGGCCTGCTGTGATGAAACTTCAGGAGACGCCCATGAACCTGTTCGACGACTTTCTGCCGATTGCCGTGGAAGGCGCCGGCCCGACGGCGGCGGAAGGATGCGCCGCCGCCGTGGAACCGGTCGAGCCCGATCCGGACTGGCATCCGCTCTAGTACTCCCGCCCACCCCTGGGTGATTCCGATTGACCCCGCTCTTGCGGGGTCTTTTTTTGGACGTCCATACCGCACTGCCCGCAACACGCCACATCCGGCCCGCATTCGGTCCGATCGCGGTCGCCTGACAGACCCACGCGCGCCCTGCAATGGCATCACCGCCAACGAAAGGACGCCTCGTCATGAACGACATCGCTCGACGCTCCGCCCGCCGCCTGGACTGGCGCCCGCCGCTGGTCCTGCTGCTGTTGCTGCTGTGCACCGCCACGCTGCGCGCGCAGCAAGCACCCGGCAGCGGCGAATTGCGCCTGATCGACGCCGGCGGCGTGGCGCATGTCCAGGCCAGCCTCGACACCGACGTCGCCTACCGGGTCGACGGCCTGGTCGCCGACGTCACCGTGCATCAGCGCTTCCGCAACGACGGCAAGGACTGGATGCAGGGCGAATACCTGCTGCCGCTGCCCGACGGTGCGGCGGTGTACGCAATGACACTGCACATCGGCAAGCGCACCGTCGTCGGCGAGATCCGCGAGAAGCAGGCCGCGCGCAAGGTCTTCGCGCAGGCGCGCGCCAGCGGACGCAAGGCTGCGCTGGTCGAGGCCGACAGCGGGAACCTGTTCCGCACCGCGGTGACCAACGTCGCGCCCGGCGAGCAGGTCGATGTCGAACTGCACTACTGGCAGCGCGTGGACTACCGCGACGGCACCTTCTCGCTGCACTTCCCGCTGACCTACACGCCCCGCTACCACATGGCGAAAGGCGCCGTGTCGGCGGCGCACGATCCCGGCATCGCCGCAACGCAGGCCTTCGCCTCGGCCAAGAGCGAACCGCCGCTGCGCACGCAGATCGCGGTCACGCTCAACCCCGGCGTGGCGCTGGCCCGCGTCGTCAGCCCCAGCCATGCCATCGAGACCTCGCACCACGGCGCGACCTGGAATGTGCAACTGCGCGATCCCAGCGTGGTGCCCGACCGCGACTTCATCCTGCGCTGGACGCCGCAGCCGCAGACGCAGCCGAACGTGGCCAGCTTCGTGCAGACCGTCGGCGGTGCGCATTACGCCACGCTGATGGTGATGCCGCCGCAACAGCAGGCGCGCACGCTGCCGCGCGAGCTGATCCTGGTGATCGACACCTCCGGTTCGATGCAGGGCGCGTCGATCCGCCAGGCGCGCGCGGCGCTGGACCTGGCGCTGAAGAACCTGCGCCCGGAAGACCGCTTCAACGTCATCGAATTCAACTCCGACATGAAAATGCTGCACCCGCAGGCGGTGCAAGCCACGCCGCAGGCCGTGCAGCAGGCGCGCGATTGGGTTGCCGCACTGAACGCCGGCGGCGGCACCGAGATGGCGCCGGCGCTGAAGGCCGCGCTCGACGGACATGCGCCGGAGGGCTACGTGCGCCAAGTCGTGTTCGCCACCGACGGCGCGGTCGACAACGACGCCGGCCTGATCAACATCATCGACCGCGACCTCGGCGATTCGCGCCTGTTCCCGGTCGGCATCGGCAGCGCGCCCAACGCCGGATTCCTGAAACAGGCCGCCGTGCATGGTCGCGGCAGCGAGACGCTGATTCCGGACCTGCACGAAGTCGGCGACGCCATGCGCGGCCTGCTGGCGCGACTCGGCCACCCGGCGCTGCGCAACCTGCACATCGACTGGCCGCACGGCGCACAAGCCTATCCGCGCGCCCTGCCCGACCTGTACCTGGGCGAGCCGCTGCTGGTCACCGCACGGCTCGATGCGCCGGGCGGCCGCGTGCAACTGCACGGCCAGCTCGCCGACCACGCCTGGACCGCCCCGGTGTCGCTGGATGCGGCGCGTCCGGCGCGCGGTCTGAATCGGCTGTGGGCACAGGCGCGCATCGAGCATCTCGAAGAGCAGCTGCGCCAGGGCGGTGACGAGGACACGCTGCGCCCGCAGATCGTGAAGACCGCGCTGGATGCGCATCTGGTCAGCCGCTATACCAGTCTGGTCGCCGTCGACCGCACGCCGGCGCGCGACAAGCCGCAGGCGCTACGCGACACGCGGATTCCCAACGTGCTGCCGGCCGGCTCGGCCTTCGCCCAGACTGCCACCTCAGCGCGCGTGTGGATGCTGCTGGCGGCGCTGGTGCTGCTGCTCGCCCTGGCCACCGCCTGGTGGCAGCGACGCGAAGCGGAAGACGCATGATGCTGCGGCGCGCTCGCTGGCTGGTGCCTGTGCTGCTCGGTATCTCCGTGCTGCTGGGCGGCCGCGCCGGCTGGATCCACGCCAAGGCGATGCTGGCCCAGGTGCTGCTGGAACGCGCCTGGGCCGGCAGCGACCACGGGCGCCATCTGCGGCGGCCGTGGCCGTGGGCCGACATGGCGCCGATCGCTCGACTGCGCGTGCCACGGCTGCATCAGGATCTGATCGTGCTGGATCGCGACAGCGGCCAGGCGCTGGCCTTCGGGCCCGGCTGGACGCCCTCCAGCGCCGCGCCCGGCGCATCCGGTCTGAGCGTCATCAGCGCCCACCGCGACACGCAGTTCGACTTCCTCGGGAAACTGCACACCGGCGACCGCATCCTGCTGAACAGTGCGGAGGGCGCGACGCGTTACCGGGTCGTGCGCGCGGAAGTCGTCGACAGCCGCCACGCACACCTGCCGGCCGCCGACAGCGCCGACGGCCTGCTGCTGGTGACCTGCTATCCGTTCGACGCCATCGTGCCCGGCGGCCCGCTGCGCTACGTGGTGCTGGCGCAGCGCGTGGACGACGCGACTCAGCCGATTGCGCGGCGCATCGCGTCGATCTCGGCCTTGTAGTCGGACGCGCCGAAGATAGCCGACCCGGCGACGAAGGTGTCCGCACCGGCCGCGGCGATGTCGCCGATGTTGTCGGCCTTCACACCGCCATCGATCTCCAGGCGGATGGCGCGGCCGCTGGCGTCGATGCGCTCGCGCGCCTGACGCAGCTTGTCCAGTGCCGCGGGAATGAACTTCTGCCCGCCGAAGCCCGGATTGACCGACATGATGAGCACCAGGTCGATCTTGTCCATGACGTAGTCGAGGTAGCTCAGCGGCGTGGCCGGATTGAACACCAGACCGGCCTGGCAGCCGCACTCGCGGATCAGGCCCAGGGTGCGGTCGACGTGTTCGACGGCCTCCGGATGGAAGCTGATGAGGCTGGCACCGGCCTCGGCAAAATCGGGCACGATGCGGTCCACCGGCTTGACCATCAGGTGCACGTCGATGGGCGCTTCGATGCCGTACTTGCGCAGCGCCTTGAGCACCATCGGCCCCATCGTCAGATTGGGCACGTAGTGGTTATCCATGACATCGAAGTGCACCCAGTCGCCGCCGGCCTCCAGCACGGCGCGGGTGTCCTCGCCCAACCGCGCGAAGTCGGCCGAGAGGATGGACGGAGCGATGACGGGAGTTTGCCTGGCCATGATGGAATCCGGTCGTTGAAGGGACGAAGGGCGGCCTGCCTGCACGCAGGCCGTTGTAGCACGAGCGACCCGCGCGGGCTTACTTGAAGCCGCGCTCGGCCTTGATGCGTTCGTAGGCAGCGTTGATCTCGCTGGCGCGTTCCTCGGCGCGCTTGCGCAGATCCTCGGGCAGGTCGCCGAGGCGGTCCGGGTGGTGCTCGGAGATCAGCTTGCGGTAGGCACGCTTGATGGCGCGATCGTCCGCGTCGCGCTGGACACCGAGGATCGCGTACGGATCGGGACCGGACGGCTCGCGACGCGGCGGCGTGTAGCCACCACCGTGGGCGCCGCCCCAGCCGCGACCGCCGCCGCCCGGGGGCGTCCAGGCATAGCCCTTCATCGCCATCACCGCCATCAGCTCCATCTCGCTGATGCGCAGCGCCGCGGCGAGGCGGCGCAGCAGCTGCATCTTGCCCTCGCTGGCGCCTTCGGCCAGCACCGTCTCGACCACCACGTCGAGAATGGTGATGGCGTGGTCGCGACGGCCACCGGTCCACTGGCGCAGCTGCGCCAAGGCCGCGTCGAGGTCGAAGTCCGACTGCTTGCCGAGATTGAAGCTGGCGACGGCGTGACGGCGCTGCTCCCGGGTCAGGCCCATGCGCGCCATCAGGCGCTCGGCGACCGCGATCTCCTTTTCGCTGACGCGGCCGTCGGCCTTGGCCACCGCGCCGAGCAGCGCGAACAGTGGCTGCAACACCTGATCGAACGAAGTGCGCGGACGCGCGGCGCGCTGCGAAGACGTCAACAGCCAGCCGACCACGCCGCCGATGATCGCGCCCGCGACATTATGCAACAGCAGATAACCGATGACCGCGCCGATGATCGCCCCCATTACCGCGACGCCTCCGTCTGTGGGGACGCCGGCGGCTGCGCGGCGAACCACGTCGCCAGGGCCTTCAGCTGGGACTCGCTGAGCGGACCCAGCGCCGCCCGCATGACCGCCACGTCGCGGCGTCCGTCACGGTACTGATGCATCGCGTCCAGCAGGTAGTCGGCGCGCTGCGCCGCCAGATTCGGCGCACCGGGCACCACGGCGATGCCGTGTTCGCCGTGGCAGGCCGCGCACATGCCGAGCTGTGGCGGAGGCGTCGCGTCGCCAGCCTGCGCCGCGACGGGCGCAGCCAGCAGCAGTGCCGCCCACAGGGGAAAAGCCTTCATCGCCGTTCCGAAGCCGTGTCAAAGTCGCCCATTCTACCAGCCCGCCGCCGCGCGTTCGCGGCCGCGCACCGCTACAATGGCCGTCCGTTCCCAGGAATGTCTCGCCGTGCCCACCTGCCTGAAGCAATCGGACCTGCCGGGTCTGCAACCGACCTACCGCGGCAAGGTCCGCGATGTCTACGAACTGTCGGACGACCGCCTGCTGATCGTCGCCAGCGACCGCCTGTCCGCGTTCGACGTGATCCTGCCCGACCCGATCCCCGGCAAGGGCGAGATGCTGACGCAGATCTCCAATTTCTGGTTCGGCAAGACCGAACACCTGATGCCCAACCACCTCACCGGCACGCCGGTCGCCGAGGTGCTGCCGGAAGGCACCGACATCGCCCTGTACGAAAAGCGCGCGGTGGTAACCAAGAAACTGACGCCGGTGCCGGTCGAGGCCATCGCCCGCGGCTACCTGATCGGCTCGGGCTGGAAGGACTACCAGGCCACCGGCCAACTCTGCGGCATCGACCTGCCGGCCGGCCTGCGCCAGGCCGAGCAGCTGGCCGAGCCGATCTTCACGCCCTCGACCAAGGCCGCCGCCGGCGACCATGACGAGAACATCGGCTTCGACCAGATGGTCGCCAAAATCGGCGGCGAACTGGCGGAGAAGGTGCGCGAGGCGACGCTGGCGATCTACCGCTTCGCCGCCGCGCACGCCGCCGAACGCGGCATCCTCATCGCCGACACCAAGCTGGAGTTCGGCACCGACGCCGACGGCACGCTATACGTGATGGACGAAATGCTCACGCCCGACTCCTCGCGCTTCTGGCCCGCCGACGAATACAAGGTCGGCACCAGCCCGCCCAGCTTCGACAAGCAGTTCGTGCGCGACCACCTGGAGACGCTGGACTGGAACAAGAAGGCGCCCGGCCCGTCGCTGCCGTCGAGCATCATCGAAGGCACCGCCGCGCGCTACGCCGAGGCGCTCAAGCGCCTGGCCGGCATCGTGCTGGACTGAGCCGCACCGGGTGCGCATGGACATGTCATCCCATACCGCAGCGCGTTCCAGTCATCACGAATCCATGCACTCTAGGAATCAGCATTCATGGCGTGGAATCCCATTGAGGCCGAGGCCCTCCTGAACGAATCGGAACACCTCCAGCCAACCCGACTCGTCAAGAAAATTGCAGGGTTCGTGTTCCCTTCAGGCCGCGAACTCGTGCTGTCCAGAGAAAACGATTCCGAAGTCACTCTTTACGTGGATGCTGCACCCGGGCATATGCCGGATGTGCAGATCAAAAAGGTATATGAGCCGACTGATCGTCGTATGGGCAGGCATGCAGATATCGAGTCGGTTGCTCGATCACTGGGATATTCGTACAAAGCAATCCGGGTCCACGTGAAATCTCGAACGGGTCTTGAACTGCTTCTCCATTGGTTGCGGTATGCGTAATCAGGTACAGCGCTCAAGTCTGTTCGCGTATCAACGTTCAGCACGTACGCCATGCTGCGGTGCTGCCAAGGATTCGCGGACACCGGTATGACGACCGTACCCATGAAAATCTATCGGACCTGATATTTTTTATCGCGTTGTAACTTTATCCGCCCCGCGCGACGCGCGAGGATCACACGGAACGAACAAGGGGACACACGCCATGCGCGATGCACACCAATGGTTCGCGGCCTACAGCCAGGACCACCAGAACGCCACCAACCGCGCCATCCACTGGGTTTGCGTGCCGGTGATTCTGTGGTGCGTGATCGCCGCGTTGTGGCTGATTCCGGTGCCGCCGATGCTGGGCCGTCAGGGCCTATGGGCGGTCGGCATCATGTTCCTGTCGTTCCTGTTCTACTACCGCACCTCGCGCGCCATCGGCCTGGGCATGGCGGTGGTATTCGCGGTGTTCGGCCTGATCGCGCACTTCGCCTACCTGAAACTGGGCGTCGTCCGCCTGGCGTGGCTGGCCGGCATCCTGTTCGTGCTGGCCTGGATCGGCCAGTTCGTCGGCCACAAGATCGAGGGGCACAAACCGTCGTTCCTGACCGACCTGACCTACCTGCTGATCGGCCCAGCCTGGCTACTGGGCAAACTGATGCGCCGCTTCGGCCTGCGGTACTGACGCCGGCTGCGGCACAATAGCGGCTTTCCGCACCGGTCAACGCCATGAGCTCACTGCTGGCGATCAGCGCCTCGCTGGTCTACCTGATCCTCGCCGACAGCGTGGTCGCGCTGCTGCTGGCCCTGATCTGCTGGGGCCTGCTGCGTTGGACCACGCGCTGCCCGGTGCCGTTCAACCGCGTGTACCTGGCCTGCCTGCTATGGGCGCTGGCCGCCAGCGCGGTGACCATCGGTCTGATCTCGCTGGGCGGCAAGCAGGCCGTCGGCCCCGGTCATCTGCTGCTGGCCTCGGGCTGGGTCCGCGCTGCGGTGCTGCTGGACATGCTGCTGGGCGTCGCGCTGCTGTGGCGTCTGGTGCCGCGCGGCGACGGCCACCGCATCACGCTCGGCAATGCCTGCCTGTGCGTCGGCGTGATCGCCGTGCTGGCCCTGATTCCGCTGGCCGGCTTCTCGCACTGAGCGCCGCCCGGTCGCGGACGAACGCCCACTTCTCCGTTCTCCGTAGATCCGCAGGCAAACCGAGGCCGGCGCGGGTCATGCGACGGCGTTGAAGATGCCGAGCCTTACGGACGGAAATCGCGCGGTTTCACGCCGAGCCGGCGCTCGAGTTCGCGATTGTCGGCGACCAGGTCCTCGTCCAGCCGCGCCACCGCGCCGCGCACGCGGGGACTGAGCCGCGCCGCCAGCCGCAGCGCCAGGCGCGGAACCGGCAATGGCAGCGTCCAGCGCGGCAGACCGGCGCGCACCCGCGCGAACATCTGGTGAGCGCTGAGGCGTTCGCCGCCGCCAGCCTCCAGCACGCGATCCGGTGCGTTCTCGACATGCAGGGCCGCGAACACCGCCGCGGCCAGATCCTGCGCATGCACCGGCTGACGCAATCCGCGCCCGGCCGGCAGCGGAAACACCCGCCAGCGCATCGCGCGCTGCGCCAGCGGCGTCAGGCTGCGATCACGGCCGTCGCCATAGATCAACGTGGCGCGCAGCACGGTCCAGTGCAGACCCCGTCGTTCACAGGTCGCGGCCAGTCGCGCCTCGGCATCACGCAGCCGTGCGGCCAGCGCGCGTTCGGCGTCCAGCGGCGCCTCGCGCTTGCTCTCGGCGCTCATCGACGACATCGCCACGATGCGCGGCGTCCCGGCCAGGGTCGCCCGCTCCAGCCACGCGACAAAGTGATCCAGCGGCCCCAGGCAGACCACGGCGTCGACCTCCGGCAACGCCGGCACGCCATCCGGCAGCATCCCCCGTATCCACGCACCGGCATCGTCATCGCGGGGCTGACGGCTGACCGCCGTGAACGCATCGCCCGCCTCGCGCAACTGCGGAAGAAGGAACCGTCCGATGGACCCACTGGCGCCGAACACCACCACTCTCATGCAGAGAAAACCCTTTGAAATCAAATTTCTGATAGCGGAAACCGTTCCACGGATACCGCCACACGGCACAACGGGAAGTTAACCCTTGCGGCGGGATGCGGATGATAGGCTGCACCTTCGAGCCGCCGCCGGGAGAGTTCCATGATCGCCCGAATCTGGCGCGGGATCACGTCACGCGATCTGGCCGACGAGTATCTCGCCCATCTGCAGGAACAGGCCGTGCCGCGTCTGGAAGGCGCGAAAGGGCTGCTGCACTCGTACATCCTCCAGCGTGAACAGGGGGACAAGAGCGAATTCCAGGTCATCACGCTATGGGATTCGCACGAGTCCATGCAGGCCTGGGTCGGCGGCGATCCGGAACGCGCCGTGTACCTGGACGAGGAGGACCGCTTCCTGCTCGACATGGAGCCGCTGGTGCGTCTGTACGACACCCACGAGATCATTCCCTGACCTTCTGTCGCCGCCTTTGAGACCCTTGGGCGGCAGGCTTCCCGCCCATGACTCTGCGTAGCCTCTTCGTCGACTTCAACAGCTATTTCGCCTCGGTCGAGCAACACGACGACGAAGCGCTGCGCGGCCGTCCGGTGGCGGTGGCGCCGGTGGCCGCCGAAACCACCTGCTGCATCGCCGCCAGCTACGAGGCCAAGGCGTTCGGCGTGAAGACCGGCACCATGGTGCGTGAGGCACGCCGGCTGTGCCCCGATATCGTGGTGGTGCAGGCGCGGCCCGAGCGCTACGTGCACTGGCATCACGAACTGATGAAGGCCATCGACCGCGCCATCCCGGTCGGCGTACCCGGCTCCATCGACGAGGTCGCCTGCGAACTGGTCGGTCGCCAGCGACAGCGCGCCGTGGCCGAGGACGTCGCACGACAGGTCAAGATCGAGATCGACAAGGCCGCGCCCGGCGGTGCGATCCGCTGCTCGATCGGCATCGCGCCCAATCCGTGGCTGGCCAAGACCGCCTCGGACATGCGCAAGCCCGACGGCCTGACCGTGATCGAATCCAGCGACCTGCCGCACGCCCTACACGCGCTGGAACTGCGCGACCTGTGCGGCATCGGCCCGTCCATGCACCGCCGCCTGCTCGAACACGGCATCCACAGCGTCGCCGACCTGACCGCCGCCCCGCCGCACCTGCTGCGTCACGCATGGGGCGGCATCGAGGGCGAGCGCATGTGGGGGCTGCTGCACGGTCAGTGGCTGCCGCCGGCGAAGACCACGCGCAGCTCGATCGGCCACTCGCACGTGCTGAATCCGGAACTTCGCACCGCGCACGGCGCACGCGCGGTGCTGGCCAAGCTACTGGCCAAGGCAGCGATGCGCCTGCGCCGCGACGATCTGCTGAGCGGCGCGCTGGCCGTGCACATCCGCTTCGTCGGCCACGACGAACGCTGGGGCGCCGACCTGCGTATCGATCCCACCGACGACACCCGCATCCTGCTGCACCGGATGAACCGGATGAACCGGATGCTGGACGGACCGCGCGACCGCCGCGACGCCCTGCCCGGCCCGCCGCGCGCCACGCCACTATCGGTCAGCGTGACCCTGCACAAGCTGGTCGCGCGCACGCAGAGCAGCGGCTCGCTGTTCGCGCCGCTGGAATCGATGCGCAAGCTGGATGCCGTGGTCGACCGCATCAACGCCAAGTACGGCCTCAACAAGGTCTACTTCGGCAGCATGCAGACCGCGCTCGAACACGATGCCGCGCCCATGCGCATCCCCTTCAGCCACATTCCCGAGGCGGTCGAGCACGATGCCGAGCAGCATCCGCTGTGGCTGAAGTCGATGAACCAGGCCAAGGTGCTGGCCGAGGGCGAGCACCGCCGCCGCGAACGCGACCGGCAGCGCTGATACTTCGCGCTCGGGCTTTGAGGGCAAGCTGCGTACAATCGCCCGAGACCGTTTCTTCACCGCCTCGCTCATGCCCTCGCCGCGCAAGATCATCCACGTCGACATGGACGCGTTCTACGCGTCGGTGGAGCAGCGCGACGATCCGCGCCTGCGCGGCAAGCCCGTGGTGGTGGCCTGGCGCGGCGCGCGCTCAGTGGTGTGCGCGGCCAGCTACGAGGCGCGCCCGTTCGGCGTGCGTTCGGCGATGCCGGCGCTGCGCGCGGAACGGCTGTGCCCGCAGGCGATCTTCGTGGCCCCGGACTTCACCCGCTACAAGGCCGTGTCGCGGCAGATCCATGCGATCTTCGCGCGCCATACCGACCTGATCGAACCGCTGTCGCTGGATGAAGCCTACCTCGACGTCACCGATGCCAAGTCCGGTCTGCCTTCGGCCACCGCCACCGCCGAGGCGATCCGCGCCGCGATCCTCGAGGAAACACGACTCACCGCCTCGGCCGGCATCGCACCGAACAAGTTCCTGGCCAAGATCGCCTCGGACTGGAACAAGCCCAACGGCCAGTTCGTGATCCGTCCGAATCAGGTCGAAGCCTTTCTGACGCCGCTCGAGGTGGGCAAGATTCCCGGTGTCGGCAAGGTCATGCAGCAGCGCCTGGCGAAGCTCGGCATCCGCACCGTCGGCGACCTGCGCACGCACCCGCGCGCGGCGCTCGAACAGCGCTTCGGGCGCTGGGGCGGGCGTCTGTACGAACTGGCGCGTGGCATCGACGAGCGCCCGGTCAGCAACGAACGCGAGCTGCAGCAGATCTCCTCCGAGGACACCTTCGCCGAGGATCTGCCGCTGGATGCACTGGAAGCGGATATCCGCCGCCTCGCCGGCAAGACCTGGGGCGCCTACGAACGCAAGATCGACGACGAGCACCCGCGCGTAGCCCGCACCATCGTGCTGAAGCTGAAGACCGCCGACTTCCGCACCCTCACCCGCAGCCTCACGCCGCAGCAGCCGCCGCAGAGCGAACGCGAGTTGGCCGATATCGCCTGCGCGCTGCGCGGTCGCGTGGAGCTGCCGGAAACGACCCGCTACCGCCTGGTCGGCGTGGGACTGTCCGGCTTCGTCGACGCAGACAGCCATCTGGTGCAGAACGACCTGTTCGGCGACCGCATACCCTGAGGCGCGCATCGCGCGGCATCGCAGCACATGCCGACTGGCGAACGGTCAGCCTTCATCCGCGCGGACGCAGCACATACCGCGCCGAACGATCGAACACCGCGAACAGCGCGATGGTGATCAGCGCAGTCGCTACCCAGCCATGTTGAAGCAACTGCGAAAACGGCAGCCATCCGCCCGCGCCACCCAACTGCAGGCCGACGCCCAGCACCACGCTGTACCCCACCGCGAGTCCCCCGAGCACCCGCCAGCGGAAACGGCGCACCTGCGTGCGACGTCGCCGCACACCCTCGACACGAAGCGCGACCTCGGAGGCGAAATCGGCATCCGGCACCGGACGCGGAAGACTTTTCAGTCCGCGGAACAGGGCGGCATCCAGGGCATCCTCGTCCTCCGTTGGCCGGCCCTCGCGCACGGCGCGCCAGACACATTCCTGCGCCTCCCAGGCCGATTCGTCAACGGGGTCGTGATGCGGCTTGCGCGTAGTCATGCGGGTTCTCCGATCTGTTCGGCCATGCGTGCGCGCAACAGCTTCCGCGCGCGATGCAGGTGGCTTTTCACGGTGCCTTCGGGCGCATCCAGGATGCGCGCAATCTCGGGAATCGTCAGCTCTTCCAGATGATAGAGCGTCAAGGCGGTGCGCTGGACCGGCGGAAGGTCATCCATCTGCTCCAGCAGCCATGCGGTCATTTCGCCCTGTGCAGCGTTCTGCGCGACATCGAGTCCACTGTCCATGCCATCCAGCAACGCCTGTCCTTCCTCGCCACCGACGCAGGCCGACAGCGCCTTGCCCCGGCGCTCCATGTGCCGCAGCGCGATACGATAGGCGATGCGTCCGATCCAGGTCTTCAGCGCGCTGTCGAAACGGTACTGATGCAGACACTGATGCACGCGCAGAAAAGTTTCCTGGCACAGATCGCGGGTCTCGTCCGGATCGCGCACGATGCGCTGGACGATATGCCAGCACAGCCCCTGATGCAGACGCACCAGGCACTCGAATGCTCCGGGCCGACCTGCGGTCACGGCCTGGACCAGTTCGCGGTCGCTCATCATGCGGGAAGTCGCCTCATGCATGCATGGATACGTCCGCCATCGGAATGGTTGCAACGTGCCTGCTGCAACCATTCGGCGCAAGCGCGTATCCATCCTCCATGAACGGCGCATTCGCCGCCCCGACCACGGAGCCCTGCATGTCCTTTCTCATCCCCATCGTGTTCTTTCTCTGCGTCACCTACGCCATCAAGGCCGGCTTCGACGCCATCGTGCGCTACCGTATCGTCAAGGAAGGCGTGTCCGGCGAGTTGATGGAATCGATGATCGCAACCGAACGCGAACAGCGCCGCTACAGCTCCCTGCGCTGGGGCGTGTTCCTGGTCGCCATCGGTGTCGCCTTCGGCCTGATCTCGGCGTTCGGCTGGACCTCGGTGACGCCGGGCGCCATCGCCGTGATCGCCGTCTGCGCCGGCATCAGTCAGTTGATCTACTACGCCATCGTGCGCCAGAAATCCTGATTCATCGTCGCGACTTCGCGTCGGCGGCATCGACGATGCCGCCGACGCAATCCGCCCCCTTCTGGAAACCTAGAACCGGCAACGGAAGCACCCACTTTCGCCAACCGCATCACAAATCTGCGCAATGCAGGTAGAGTGGTCCATGTCACCGCGCCAACGGCACGGTCGATAGCGGAACACGAAGAAGCGCTTGGACAGGGGCATGATTTCACGCCAGGACCCGCACGCACCGAGACCCGCCCAGCGCGGCGCGTTCCTGCGGGCCGCAGGCTTTCTCAAGGCACATCCGATTCTTCTGCATCTGGGCCTGATCCTGGCCTGGCTGCTGCTGTGGCGTCTGTCCGCGCTAATGCAGTATGCACCGCACGCAAGCCTGTGGTTCCCACCGGCGGGACTGAGCTTTGCCGCACTGCTGCTGATCGGCTGGCGCGCCGTGCCAGCTCTGATGCTTTGCGGCGTCGGCGCGACGTTCTGGATCGACCGCATCTACCAGTCGCACACGCCGTGGCGGGAGCTGCTCCTGACCGGCGTCATTTTCGGCGTGGCGCACTGTGCCTCGTACGGCATCGGCGCCGGACTGCTGCGCCGCATCATCCGCCGCAGCACCCTGCATTCGCTACCGGGCATCATCATCGCCTTCCTGGTGCTCGGCTGCCTCGCCGCACTGAGCGCCGCATGGTCGGGCGTCGAATCGCTGCGCGTGGCCGGGCTACTCGCCGCCTCGGCCAATCACGGTCTCTGGCTGCCGTGGTGGGTCGGCGACATGGCCGGCGTGCTGGTGCTCACGCCGCTCTTCCTGGCCCTGATCAGCCAACTGTTTCCACAGATCGAATCCTGGTTCGGCGGCCTGCAGTTCCAGGTCCAGCCCCAGCACCGCTGGCCCTATGCGGGCAAGCTGCTGGTCAGCGTCGTGCTTCTCAGCGCGCTGATGCTCACGGCAGCGCACTTCCGCCAGCCGGAAATCGCCTTCGGCACGTTTTTCCTGATCCTGCCGCAGATGTGGGTGGTGTACACCGAAACCCCGTTCCGCAGCGCACTGAGCATCGCGATCTTCAGCACCGTGCTGGCCTTGTGGGTGGAAATACTCGGCCTGATCGACCAGGCGCTGGTCTACCAGTTCGCGATCTGCGTGATCGCCGCCAACACCTATTTCGGCTTGGCGGTGCCCGTGCTGCTGGCGCGCAACCGGAAGCTGAGCGAGATGGCCTTCCAGGACGCGCTGACCGGCGCGTGCAGCAAGAGCCACTTTTTCGAGGATGGCGAACGCGCGCTGATCGAAGCACGCAAGTATCGACTCCCGGCCGCGCTGATCGTGCTGGACATTGACCGCTTCAAGCGTATCAACGACGAATACGACCATGCCGTCGGCGATCAGGCGTTGATCCGCGTGGCCGAGACCGTGCGTGCGCACCTGCGCGCCGCCGACGTGTTCGGACGTTTCGGCGGCGACGAATTCATGCTGCTGCTGCCCGGAATCGGCCTGCAGCAGGCCCTCGCTGCCGCCGACCGCCTGCGTCTTCACCTGCAGCGCACCGAAGCGCCGGGCACCTCGCAAACGCTGTCGGCCAGTTTCGGCGTCGTGGAACTCGCGCGCGGTGAATCCACGATGCAGGCCTTCAAACGCGCCGACCGCCTGCTGTTGCAGGCCAAGCGTGACGGACGCAACCGCATCGGCAGCGCCGTGCCCGAAACGACGGAGTGAGGCGCGGCGCACAAGGCACCGCGCCGAACGCACCATACGGCGTCAGGCGCCGCCGTGACGTCACTTCTTCTTTTTCTTGGGAATGTACAGGTCCGTGATGGTGCCTTCGTAGACCTCGGCCGCCATGCCCACCGATTCACTCAGGGTCGGATGCGGATGCACGGTCAGGCCGATGTCGGCCGCCTCGCAGCCCATCTCGATCGCCAGCGCCAGCTCGCTGATGAGATCGCCCGCGTGCGGACCGACGATGCCGGCGCCGACGATGCGGTGCGTGTCCTCGTCGAAGATCAGCTTGGTGAAGCCCTCGGTGCGGTCGATGCCGATGGCGCGGCCCGACGCGGCCCACGGGAACTTGCCGACGCCGACCTTCAGCCCCTTCTCCTTGGCCTCGCGCTCGGTCACGCCGACCCAGGCGATCTCCGGGTCGGTGTAGGCCACCGACGGAATCACGCGCGCGTCGAACTGGCTCTTCATGCCGGCGCAGACCTCGGCCGCGACCTTGCCTTCGTGCGTGGCCTTGTGCGCCAGCATCGGCTGACCGACGAGATCGCCAATGGCGAAGATGTGCGCCACGTTGGTGCGCATCTGCCGATCGACCGCGATGAAGCCGCGTTCGGAGACGTTCACGCCGGCCTTGTCGGCGCCGATCTTGTTACCGTTGGGGCTGCGGCCGATGGACACCAGCACGCGGTCGAAGATCGAACCGTCCGGCTGATCGTCGCCCTCGAACGTCACCTTGATGCCGTTCTTCTGCGCCTTGGCCTCGACCACCTTGGTCTTCAGATGGATGCCCTTGTAGCGCTTGGCGATGCGCTGCTGCAGCGGCTTGACCAGGTCCTTGTCCGCGCCCGGCATCAACTGATCCATGAGTTCGACCACGGTCACCTCGCTGCCCAGCGCGGCGTACACGGTGGCCATTTCCAGGCCGATGATGCCGCCGCCGACGACCAGCAGCTTCTTCGGCACGTCGGCCAGTTCCAGCGCGCGCGTGGAATCCATGATGCGCTCGTCGTCCCACGGGAACATCGGCAGCTTCACCGACTGGCTACCGGCGGCAATGATCGCCTTCTCGAAGCGGATCAGCTTGGTGCCGTCGGCGCCCTCCACTTCCAGTTCGTGGGGCGACACGAAGGTGCCCGTGCCCTGCACGGTGCGCACCTTGCGCTGCTTGGCCATGCCGGCCAGACCGCCGGTCAGCTTGCCGACCACCTTGTCCTTGAAGTCGCGCAGCTTGTCCAGATCGATCTTCGGCTTGCCGAAGGAAATGCCGTGCGCGGCGATGGCTTCGGCTTCCTCGATCACGGCAGCCGCGTGCAGCAGCGCCTTGGACGGAATGCAGCCGACGTTGAGACAGACGCCGCCCAGCGAGCCGTAGCGTTCGACCAGCACCGTGTCCTGATCCAGATCGGCGGCGCGGAACGCCGCGGTGTAGCCGCCGGGGCCGGAACCGAGCACCAGCACCTGGCAGGTGATGTCGGCCTTACGGCCCGTCTCGGAAGCAGCCGATGCGGCCGGCGAAGATGTCGGCTGCTCGGCGGCCTTGGCCGGTGCAGGCGCAGGCGCCGGTGCGGGAGCGGGCGAAGCGGTCGGCGCCGACTCGGACTTGGCGTCCTTCGCATCACCGTTGGACGCGCCGTCCTCGACCTCCAGGGTCAGGATCACCGAACCCTCGGCAATTTCGTCGCCCTCCTTCACCTTCAGCTCGACGACCTTGCCGGCAGCCGACGCGGGAACTTCCATCGTCGCCTTGTCCGACTCCAGCGTGATCAGGCCCTGCTCCTTCTCCACCCGATCGCCGGGCGCGACGAGCACCTCGATGACGGGCACCTTGTCGAAGTCGCCAATGTCGGGAACCTTGATCTCGATGGTCTTGGCCATGCCTGAAAATCCTTACTTTTTCTCGTTGCCGCCATCGGCGGCGTGGGGATCGTCTGCGGGCGTCGAAGCGGGCGACGCTTCGGCGATCTCGCGTTCGACATCGCGCACGGCGTCGTTGCCGTGGCGATGTCCGGGGTCCTGCGCATCGGGCCCGCGCGGTGCGCGCTCGTCCTCGCCGTCCTCCGGAGGACGGCGCCAGGTACGCACATGCAGGTCGCGCTGCGGGAAGGGAATCTCGATCTCGTATTTTTCCAGCGCCGTGTGCAGCGCCCAGTAGTAGGCCGCCGTCACCGCGCCCGGTCGACGCGTGGCCTCGGCGTTGAGCCAGACCACCAGCTTGAAGTCCAGCGAGGAATCGCCGAAGCCGGTCAGCCACACCTGCGGCGCGCGCGGCCCCTCGTTGGTCAGCGTGAACGGCACCTCGGCGGCGGCTTCCAGCGCGGCCTTCTTCACCAGTTCCTTGTCGGTGCCGTAGGCGACGCCGAACTCCACCTTGATGCGGCGCGAGACCTCGCGCAACGTCCAGTTCACCACTCTGCCGTTCACGAACTCCGAGTTCGGCACCAGAATGTCGATATCGTCGTTGGTGGTGATGCGCGTGGCGCGGATGTGGATGTCGCGCACATGACCGTGCACGCCCGAGGCCAGTTCGACGAAATCGCCGACCTTCAGCGTGCGCTCGAACAGCAGGATCAGGCCGGAGACGAAATTGTTGAAGATCGCCTGCAGACCGAAGCCCAGGCCCACACCCAGCGCACCGGCGAACACCGTCATCTTCGCCATCGGCACGCCGGCGACGTTCAGCGCCACCAGGATGCCGATCACCATCAGAAGGTAGTGCACCACCCGCTCGATGGTGTAGATCGACGACTGGTTCACCTGACCGTGCTTGTTGCCGTAGCGCCGCAGCAGGAACTTGATGACCGCCGAGGCGACCATGAACAGCACCAGCAGCAGCACCGCGAACAACACCGAACCGACGGTGATCTTCACCCCGCCGATCTCGTAGCCGTAGTTCAGCCACTCGCCCACCTGCTTCACGCCATGCTCGACGGCCTTCTTGGGCGCGTCGGGGATGACCGAATCGGGGGCGAGCCAGGCGAGCATCAGCGGCGGGTCACAGCAGCAGACGACGGATGTCGCCCAGCGTGCGGGCCAGGTACGCGGCAAAGCGCGCAGCGTCGGCGCCATCGATGACGCGGTGGTCGTACGACAGCGACAGCGGCAGCATCAGGCGCGGCTGGAAAGCCTCGCCGTCCCACACCGGCTGCATCGACGAGCGCGACACGCCGAGGATGGCGACTTCCGGCGCGTTCACAATCGGCGTGAACGCGGTGCCGCCGATGCCGCCCAACGACGAAATCGAGAAACAGCCGCCGGACATCTCGGCCGGACCCAGCTTCTTCTCGCGCGCCTTTTTGGAGATCTCGCCCAGCTCGCGCGCCAGCTCCAGCAGGCCCTTCTTGTCGCAGTCGCGGATCACCGGCACGACCAGGCCATCCGGCGTGTCCACGGCGATGCCGATGTGGAAGTACTTCTTCAGGATCAGCGTCTCGCCGGAAGCATCCAGCGAGGCATTGAACTGCGGGAATTCCTTCAGCGCCGCAACCACGGCCTTGATCATGAAGACCAGCGGCGTGACCTTGAGGCTGTCGTTCTCCTTGGCCAGGCGCTTGCGGAAGGCTTCCATCTCGGTGATGTCGGCCTGATCGTGCTGGGTCACATGCGGAATCATGGCCCAGTTGCGGGCCAGATTGGCGCCGGAAATCTTCTTGATACGCGAGAGCTTCTTTTCCTCGATCTCGCCGAACTTGGCGAAATCGACCTTCGGCCACGGCAACAGGTCCAGACCGTTGCCGCCGCCGGAACCGCCGCTCGGACGCGCGCCGGAGGCCAGCGCATGCTTGACCCACGCCTGCACGTCCTCGCGCTGGATGCGTCCCTTGCGACCGCTGCCCTTGACCTGATGCAGATCCACGCCGAGTTCACGGGCGAAGGCACGCACGGCCGGGCTGGCGTATGGCGCATCGCCCGGCATCACCACGCTGGCGTCGAACGGCACCGGCGGAGTGCGGGTCTCACCGGCATCGGTCGATGCCGCGCCGCGACTGTCCGCGGGCGCCGGGGCCGGAGCAGGCGCTTCGGCCTTGCTCGGTGCGGGAGCTGGCGCAGGTGCAGGGGCCGGAGCAGACGCCTCGGCTTGTTCTTCACCACCGCTCGAAGCGCTGTCGTCCGCCGGCTCGTAGGTCGCGATCACACTGCCTTCGGCAACTTCATCGCCCTCGCTGACCTTGACCTCCTTGATGACACCGGCGCCGGGCGACGGCACCTCCATCGTGGCTTTGTCCGATTCCAGCGTGACCAGGCCCTGGTCCTTCTGCACCGAATCACCCGGCTTCACCAGTACTTCGATGACGGGAACGCCGTCGAAATCACCGATATCCGGTACGCGAATTTCCTGGACTTGGGCCATGGATCCTCCTGGCGGGGTTGAGCTGAAACCGGTGATAACGCCGGCGAACGTGGGGGGAACGTCCATGATATGACGAATCGACGCGCTTGTTTCATCTTGCGCGCCGAATCTGGGCAAAAAATCGCTCTCTATCGAGCCAAAAACGCCCGATCAGAGCTTGTCGGCATCGATCTTGCGCACATTCAGGTCGCGCTGCGGGAACGGAATGGAAATGCCTTCGGCGTCGAAGCGCTCCTTCACCGCGCGCACGAAGTCGGTCTGCGTGGCCCAGAAGTCGGGCGCCTTCGTCCAGCCCCGGATCACCAGATTGACGCTGCTGTCGGCCAGTTCGGTCGTCCACACGCCCGGCGCGGGATCGTCCAGCACGCGCTTGTCGGCCTTCAGCAGATCGCGCGCCGCGTCCATCGCCTTGCCGATGTTCGCATCGTAGCTGATGCCGACCGCGACTTCGAAGCGTCGCGTGCCGCGGGCATTGAAATTGATCACCGCTTCGCCGCCGACCTTGGCGTTGGGAATCACCACGTCGCGGCCGTCCGGCGCGATCAGCCAGGTCTGCATCAGGTCGATGCGGTCGACCGTGCCCAGGAACGATCCCACCTGCACGAAATCGCCGACCTTGAACGGCCGGAACATGATCAGCAGCACGCCCCAGGCCAGATTCGACAGCGATCCCTGCAGCGCCAGACCGACGGCCAGGCCAGCGGCACCCAGCACCGCGACGAACGACGCCGAGGGAATGCCCGCCGTGCTCAGCGCGGCGATGATGACCATCACCAGCAGCAGTCCGAACAGCGCATTGCGCAGAAAAGCGACCAGGGTGATGTCGACCTTGGCGTGATTCATCGCGCGCCGCCCCATGTTGGCCACGCGACCGGCGATCCAGATGCCGATCACCAGCACCAGCAACGCGATCAGCAACTTGATGCCGTATGACTTGAGATCGGCTGCCAGATGATCGGGCAGGCCGAGTCGATTGAAGAGATCCGTCATGGCTTCGCCTTACTTCCACAATGAAAAATAAAGCATCAGGTTACCATCGCCCCGCCGGCTGCCCGACCATTCCGCAGCGCGTTCGGCGACGACGCCTGCTTCCGGTACATTGGCGGTTCATTTCCACGCACGCACCGACATGGGCAAACCTCGCGCACCCGCCGACCCCGATCGCGTCATCGCGCCCGGCACCATCGCCGCCAAGGGACAATCCGGCGACGCCAACGCGCTATGGCGCTATGAAAAGCACCGCCGACAGAATCTGCAGGCCACGCCGGGACCGCATGCCGTCGCACTGGTGCTCGACCGCCTGAAAGCCGACTTCAACGTGCCCAAGATCTTCCGCAGCGCCGAGGCCTTCGGTGCGCACGCCGTGCATCTGGTCGACGTTGGACCGTTCGACCCGGCACCGGCCAAAGGCGGATTCAAGCATGTGCCGGCGCGGTTCCACGAGCGCTTCACCGACTGCGCCACGGCGCTGGCACAGGACGACTTCACGCTGGTGGCACTGGAGCCGTTCGCCGACGAACTACTGCACGAAATCGAACTGCCTCCGCGCTGCGCGTTCGTGCTCGGCCACGAACTGCACGGCCTGAGCGAAGAGGCTCGCGCGCAAAGCGGCGCGCGCTTCGTGCGCATCCCACAGTGGGGTGCGGTGGACAGTCTCAATGTCGCCGTGGCCGCCTCGGTCGCGCTGTATGAATTCACGCGCCAACACGGCACGCCGACGCCCGCGCCACGCCGCAACGCGCAGCGCTGACCCCCGACGAACCTCAGCCGCGTTTTGCCACAGCCGTGAAACGCTGCACCACTGCAACCGTGCCCAGATGCCAACCCAGCCAGGCCAGTACGGGAACCGCAATGGCCTTCAACGCCAGACTGATCAACGTGGTGCGATTGACCTTGGCGATCAGCGCGCGTGTCAGCTCCGGATACTGCGCCTGCGCCAGCAGATCGACGCTCGAATGCTGGAAGCTCTGCCACTGCGCGAACAACAGTACGCCGCTGGCCAGTGAATAGGCCGCCAGCGCGAACGCCAGCCAGCGCAGCAACGGACGCGCCCAGCTTCGCCACAGCAGTACGCCAGCCGATGCGCTGAGCGCGAGTCCCGCCACCAGCACATACACGGCATCCCAGGCCAGCATCCAGCCCATCCGCGAGGATTGCGCGGCCGCTGCATCGCCGATCAAGTGCATCAACCGCCACGCATGCATGGCGTACTGCAGCACACCCCAGGCGGTCAGCAGCAGCACCAACCAGACGACGATACGCAGAAGAAACAGGTGACGTTCACTCATGGGGACGCTTGCAGAGTCTTCGAAACAGTCTTTCAGTCTAACTGCTTGTGCCATGCGTCACCGCCTGCCACGAAAAAGGCCGGCAAGCCCGGAAGGCTTGCCGGCCCGAGTCGCGTCATCCGGCCACACGGCCCGGAGGCCCGCATCGCCGGCGCACCGGATCAGCGGCGCGAGATCGTGAAAGCGCCCACGTCGATGCCCAGATCGACGCCCTCGCCGGTCCCGGCCAGCGCCAGCGACACGGTGCCCTTGGTCAGCACCTGCGCCGAGCTGGACTTGACTACGCCGGCATGCGCCTGGGCCTGGGCGTAGCGACCGAGCACGTCGGCGATCGTGTGCACATCGGAAAACCGACCCTTGCCATCGTCGATGTGCCACTTACCGGCCGTCAGTCCTGCGCCCTTCACAGTGATCTTCACGGGCATGCTGGTGCCGTCGGCGCAGGTGACCATTCCGGTCCCTTCGGCATGCTTGTAGATGGCGGACCAGCCCGTCATCGAATACGTGAGCTTGCAGTCCAGCGTCGGCTTCGCGGCCATCGCCGGCACGGCCATCGCCGCGCAACCAACCAGCACCGCACCCATGAGCATCGAGCGTCGAATGGTCATTGATTACCTCCTTGCGTGGGTTCAACGTGGAACGGCAACCAGTCTTGTCGGGCGTCGATGAATCGCGGCAAAAGTCCGTATGATCTTGTTCAGGAAGTATTTCGAACGCGGCGTCGGGTGCGTTTGGACGCGACCGGGCGCATACTACCTGTCATGACAAGTATTGGAGGCGTCATGAGCAAGCACTACCTGGTGGGATACGACGGTTCAGCATCCGCGGACCGCGCCTTCGCATTCGCCGCAGATCAATCCCGGCATGACGGCGGCCGCATCCGCGTCGTCTCCGCGCTGCAGGTGACCGAAGCCGGGGCCGATTCCTGCGCGGCCATGATGACCGACGAGGGCGCGCGCCAGGCCCGAGACATGCTGAACGCGCTGAAAAACAGCGCATCCGATCTGGGCAGTCGCATGGATACGGAGGTCGTCTACGGCAGTCCGGGCGATGTGCTGCTGGCGCAGGTCGCTGCGCACGGCATCGATCACATCGTGGTCGGCCACAGCGGCCGAGGCGTGCTCGCCCGCTGGCTGATCGGCTCGGTCTCCGACGACATCCTGTCGCGCGCACGCGTGCCAGTCACGGTGGTGCGCTGACTGCCGACCCGCACCGCTGGTGTTTTTCGGGGCGGCTTGACTATGCTAGTTGTCATAAGAACGTCACACGCGGCCCGGTGACGAACCGAGCACGCGTCGTGCACGCAAGGAGACCTGCCCGATGCAAGATGCCAGAGCGCTGCCCTGGAAACTCGAGGACATCGACTTCACACGCTTCGACGCCGAGAAGGCTCGCGCGGACGAAGACCTTATCTGCCTGATCTGCGCGTCCTCGTTCATCGAAAGCGGCTCGGATCTCTACACCCGTAACCTGGTCGAGCACTACCGGGACGATGAGGCGGTCCGAACCTGGCTCGACGACCACTGGGAACACGAAGAGCTGCAGCACGGCCGCGCCCTGGCCACCTACGTCCGCCACGCCTGGCCGGACTTCGACTGGGACAGCGCCTTCGCCGACTTCTTCGCCGAATACGGCGCGGTGTGCACCAGCGAAGAACTGGAACCACGCCGCGGCCTGGAGCTGGCCGCCCGCTGCGTGGTCGAGACCGGCACCGCCAGCCTCTATCGCGCGATCCACACGCAGACCGAGGAACCGGTGCTCAAGCAGCTGACCGAGTACATCAAGAGCGACGAAGTACGCCACTACAGCCACTTCTACAAGTACTTCCGGGCCTACGAGAAACGCGAGCGCAACGGACGTTGGCGCGTGCTGCGCGCGGTGTTCCGCCGTCTGATGGAAATCCGCAACGAGGACGGCGACATCGCACTGCGCCACGTGTTCGCCTACCGCCGCCCGGAGCTGAACGAAGACCCCGAGGCCTTCAAGCAGGCCAGCAGCCGCATCTACGGGCGGATCCGCAAGCATCTGCCTGCGGAGATGACGGTGAAGATGCTGCTCAAACCGCTGAATCTTCCGCCGCGCCTCAGCGCCGGCCTGCAGACTCCACTGACCAAATTGACCGAGCGCTTCGTGCTGCGCTGAAGCCGACACGCATCATGCGCACCGCGATGGCCGCTTCGCGCCCTGCGACGCGAAGCGGCACCTGCCTCACTTCTTCTTGGGCAACGGCTTCCATTTGGATGCATCGAAGCCACCGACCTCGAATTCGAGGTCGCGCTCGCCGCTGCCCTTCATGCGCACCTTCATGTGAATGACGGACGCCTTTTCCAGGCGTGCGATGAAGCCCTTCTCGTCCCGGAACATCAAGGCAGGGCGACCGCCCTGCGGCACATAGGCCTTGAGCTTGACCGTGGTGTCGTCGAACTTCACCGGGACAGTGCAGTTGCCCTTGCAGACGAATCCCTGGCTACCGTCGGCATAGAGAAACACGCTCAAGCCCCAATCACTGTGCCGACGCAGGATCAGGCGCAGATCGAGCGCCGCCGGACGACTGACACCAATCGCCGCTGTGCTCTGCGTGCCGCCCGCCATCGGCGCGACTTGGTACACCCACAGGCGCTGCAGCCGCTCCTTGGTCGCCTTGGCCTTGGCCTTGGCGCGCAAGTCGTCGAGCTGCGGCTTCACCTCGGCCGCAGCCTTGGTGTCGGGATACTTGGACACGATTTCCTCGCCCAGCGGCACCGCCAGGCTGTAGCTCTTCATGTCCACCATCTTCTGATAGGTCGTCAGCGCATCCTGCGCACGCGCTTCGGTCGCCGCCTTGCGCGCTGCCGCCTGCTGTTCCGGGGTCGGCCCCTTCGAGCAGGCGCCGAGCGCCGCCAGCATCACCACGAGCGCCGCAGCGCGGCGGGCAGTCCTGTACATCATCGAACACGCTCCGAATGCATCGACGGCCTCGCCGTCAGTCACCGGCCAGTGTATCGGCTACCGCAGGCGCCTTCAGCTGCCGCTGCCGTTCGTGGTCTTGTGCATGTCCGGCGCGGGCTTGGCCATCACCTCGACATCGCCCCGGTGCTTCTGCGCATCCTTGATCATGTCCCTGTCCAACGGACGGATGCGGCGGATCTGGCAGGGAACCCCCGTGTTCGACGGGATGATCGAGTCGAAGGTCGCGCTGACCTGCTCCATGTGCGAAGTGATCGAGATCGCCGGCGTGTATTCAAGCCCCGGACACGACGGCAGGTCCATCAGATAGACCCGCCGGGGTGTCACGTAGGCCACCACCTGATGATCGTTGATCGGATCCCAGGCATAGAACCCGCGGATGGAATTGAGCTGGATGTGATTGACCGGCTGGCCGGCCGCGGCCTCGAACCGGGCCGCGCGCGCGGCCCGGTCCTGCGAGGACGGCACACTTGCACAAGCCGCCAGAGGAATCAGCATCGATGCCAGAACCCACGTACGCGCTTTCATCACACGATCCTCCAGTCAGGAGCTTGCGTTGTATTGAACCAGACCACCGCCCGCCGAGCGAGTTCAGGCAGCTTCCGGCTTGCGCAGACTGTCGTTGTCGATCACGAAACGGTAGCGGACGTCGCCGCGCAGCATGCGCTCGTAGGCCTCGTTGATCTGCTCGATGCCGATCACCTCGACATCCGCCGCCACGCCGTACTCGGCGCAGAAGTCCAGCATTTCCTGTGTTTCGCGGATGCCGCCGATCAGCGAACCGGTCAGACGCTTGCGACCCCGGATCAGCGAACCGGCGCTCAGCGCCTGCGGTTCCGGCAGACCGACCAGGACCATGGTGCCGTCGCGGCGCAGCAGGCCCAGATAGGCGTTGTAGTCGTGTGCAGCGGAAACCGTGTCGAGGATGAAATCGAAACGGCCGGCATGCTGCGCGAAGACGTCCTCGTCGCGCGTGGACAGGAAATCGTCCGCCCCCAGCGCCAGCGCGCTGTCGCGCTTGCCCGGCGAATGGCTGAGCACGGTGACGTGCGCGCCCATGGCCTTGGCCAGCTTCACGCCCATGTGGCCCAGACCGCCCAGGCCGACCACGGCGACCTTGTCGTCCTTGCCGACGTCGTAGCGGCGCAGCGGCGAATAGGTGGTGATACCCGCGCACAGCAGCGGCGCGGCGCGATCCAGCGGAATGCCCTCGGGCACGCGCAGCACATAGTTCTCGTCGACCGTGATGCGGGTGGAGTAGCCGCCCCAGGTCGGCCGGCTCTTGTCCAGCTTGCCGTCGGTGCGCTCGTAACCGTTGTAGGTCACGCTCATGCCTTCGCTGCAGAACTGTTCCTCGCCGTCCAGGCAGGCCTCGCAATGACGGCAGGAATCGACGAAACAGCCGACACCGACGGTATCACCCTCTTTCCAACGCTCGACCTGGTTGCCGACCTTGACCACGGTACCGACGATCTCGTGGCCAGGCACCATCGGGAAGATGCTGCCGCCCCAGTCGTCGCGCGCCTGATGGATATCGGAATGGCACACGCCGCAGTAGCGGATGTCGATGAGTACTTCATGCGGTCCCGGCTCGCGGCGCTCGATGGCGAACGGGGCCAGCGGTTCGGTGGCAGACGGGGCGGCCCAGGCGGGGGTCTTCAGCATGGCTCGGCTCCTGTATGTCGAAACGACATTTGAATTAATATACTGAGCGGTGCAGCCTAACACGGCGCACCTCTTCTTCCCTGTACAAAGCCTCAACGCATGGCCCATGACGCCCCCGCGAACGCCGCGCCGCTTCGCGCCTACCCCGCATTCGTGCATTTCTGGATCGCACGCATGGCCTCCGGCTTCGGCTTCCAGATGCTGTCGGTCGCCGTTGGCTGGCAGATCTATGCGCTGACCGGCAACGCTTTCGACCTGGGCCTGGTCGGCCTGGTGCAGTTCGTGCCCTCACTGCTGCTGGCGCTGCCGGCCGGACACATCGCCGACCAGTTCAATCGTCGTCGGATCGTGGTGACCTGCCAGGCACTGGAATGGATCGCCATCGCCGCGCTGGCGCTGGGCAGCTGGCAAGGCTGGCTGAGCGAAACCGGCATTCTGACGCTGCTGTTCGTCATCGGCCTGGCGCGCGCGGTGGAATTTCCGACCCGACAGGCCATGGTGCCCGGACTCGTGCCCGCCTCCGTGCTGCCACGCGCGATGGCGATGAACGCTTCGGCGATGCAGGTGGCGATGATCGCCGGTCCGGCCGCGGGTGGCTTTCTCTACGTCGCCGGCCCGGATGCTGTGTACGCCACGGCCGCGATGCTGTACCTGGTCTCGATCGCGCTGCTGGCGCGCCTGCGCTACGACCACCGCCCGCCGCGCCGCGAGCCGGCGACGCTGAAGACCGTGTTTGCGGGCGTCAGCTTCATCCGCGCGCGACCGGCGATTCTGGGTGTGATCTCGCTCGACCTGTTCGCCGTGCTGCTGGGCGGTGCGACGGCGCTGCTGCCGATCTTCGCCCGCGACATTCTGCACACCGGCCCTTGGGGACTGGGCCTGCTGCGCGCCGCGCCGGCGGTCGGCGCGCTGCTCATGTCGGTGTGGCTGGCGCGGCGCACGATGCAACGCCGCGTGGGCATGATCATGTTCGCCTCGGTGGCCGGCTTCGGCGTGGCCACCGTGGTGTTCGCGCTCTCGCACGTGCTGTGGCTGTCACTGCTGGCGCTGGCCGCTCTGGGCGCGTTCGACATGGTCAGCATGGTCATCCGCGGCGCACTGGTACAGCTGGACACTCCGGATGAAATGCGCGGCCGTGTCAGCGCCGTCAACTCGATCTTCATCAACACCTCCAACCAGCTCGGCGAATTCGAGTCGGGCATGATCGCGGCGTGGGTCGGCGCGGTCGGCTCGGCGCTGGTGGGCGGCCTGGGCACGCTGGTCGTGGTCGGTCTGTGGATGTGGATGTTCCCGGTGCTGCGTCGACGCCAGACCCTGGAGAATCCTGCGGAAGAACAGCCTCCCGCATCGCCCTGACGCCTCGCCTGTACATCGCACGCATGCGCGGTGCATGGCCGGAAGCGCCCGCAGGACGCTGAAACCGACGGCTGGTGACGCGGACGCCCGGCTGAGCGAGTCGAATACCGCTCTTCCGCGCGCCCGTATGACCAGATTATGTCCCTTATGCACGATAAGTGACGATGGCCATGACGAGGCCGCCGCTGCACCCAAGCGGATTGCAGGGAAGGCAAGATACCTGCGTGTACGGGAATTCGAATGCGCGAACGCTCAGGCGCTGCGCGACAGGTGCATATCGTTGCGGGCGCCGCTCTCGCGTCCCTTGCGCAAGGCACTGACACGACGCAGCCAAGCCAATGCTTGCGCGGCCGGGTCCCGTTCCCCGTGAAGAATGATGTCGACGGTTTGCTCGCCGTCATCCAGGCATACCGCTGCGGGTCGGCCGTCGGATTCGTAGTTGCGCTGCGCGACCAGGCCGGCGAACTTCACCGCACTCTCGCAGAGCATGAACGCCCCGACGAACTCGTCGCCCTGCGACACGGACCAGACGCCGTCCTGGCAAATGATCTTGTAGACGATTCGCTGGGTCATGCCATCCACCGTCCGAGCATGGGTGGGCCGGCGGGCGTCCGTGCCGCCGGCTCGCCGGTTTGCCTTGTTCCGACACTTCCCAACATCCTGTGGGTGGACCTACGGTCAGCTCATCCAAGCCAAAAAGCGCCGGAACGGAACCAGTGTCGCGATTTGGCGGCGCGGCGTCTGCCGGATGATCGCGCCTTCGCGTGTAGGCGAAGTCCGACACCACGTCCTTCGCGCAAAAAAAGACCCGGCTCGCCGAAGGCTTGCCGGGTCAGCATAGGTTTTACTTTTTTCGGAACCGTTACACCGACAGCGGATTCGGCTTGTCGGCATCGAGCTTGTACTGCTTGATGGCCCGCGCCACGTCCTTGGCATTGACCGCGCCCTCGCGCGCCAGCGCGGCCAGGGCCGCGTGGGCGATCCAGTAGCGGTCGACCTCGAAGAAGCTGCGCAGGTGCTCGCGGGTGTCGCTGCGACCGTAGCCATCGGTGCCGAGCACGGTGTAGTGCTTGCCGTCCGGCATGAAGGCGCGGATCTGGTCGGCGTACTCGCGGACGTAGTCGGTGGCCGCGATGACCGGACCGGCACGATCCTTCAGGCACTGCGTGACATGGGCCTCGCGCGGCTTCTTGGCTTCCGGGTGCAGGCGGTTCCAGCGCTCGGCATCGAAACCGTCGCGACGCAGCTCGCTGAAGCTGGTGCACGACCAGATGTCGGCCTCGACGCCGAAGTCGTCCTTCAGCAGTTCAGCCGCCGCCATGGCCTCGCGCAGGATGGTGCCCGACCCCAGCAGCTGCACGCGCGGCACGCTCTTGGACTTGCCCTTGGGCTTGTCGGCCTCCTGCAGCAGGTACATGCCCTTGAGGACGCCTTCCTCGCAGCCCTCGGGCATGTCCGGATGGGTGTAGTTCTCGTTCATGACCGTGAGGTAGTAGTACTCGTCCACCTGCTCGGCCAGCATGCGACGCACGCCGTCCTGCAGGATGATCGCCACCTCGTAGGAGAAGGTCGGATCGTACGCCTTGCAGTTGGGAATGGCCCCGGCCAGCAGGTGCGAATGACCGTCCTCGTGCTGCAGGCCCTCCCCGTTCAGCGTGGTGCGGCCGGCGGTACCGCCAATCAGGAAGCCGCGCGAACGCATGTCGCCCGCCGCCCAGGCCAGATCGCCGATGCGCTGGAAGCCGAACATCGAGTAGTAGATGAAGAACGGCAGCATCGGCTGATCGCTGGTCGAATAGCTCGTCGCCGCCGCCATCCAGGCGCTCATGCCACCGGCCTCGGAGATGCCTTCCTGCAGCACTTGGCCCTTGATGTCCTCGCGGTAGTACAGCAGCTGATCGGCGTCCTGCGGGCGGTACTTCTGGCCGAACGGCGCATAGATGCCGATTTGCCGGAACATGCCTTCCATGCCGAAGGTACGCGCCTCGTCGGAGACGATGGGCACCACGCGGGGGCCGATCTCCTTGTCGCGCAGCAGCAGGTTCATGCCGCGCACCAGCGACATGGTGGTGGAGATCTCGCGATCGCCGCTGCCCTTGGTGATCTGCTTGTAGAAGTCCAGGTCCGGCGCCTTGAAGGTCTTGCTGGACTTGCTGCGACGCTGCGGCAGCGCGCCGCCCAGCGCTTTGCGGCGCTCGCGCATGTACTGCACTTCCTCCGAGTCCTCGCCCGGGTGGTAGTACGGCACGTCGTCCAGCTGATCGTCCGGCACCGGAATATTGAAGCGGTCGCGGAAATGGCGCACCGCGTCGGCGTCCAGCTTCTTCTGCTGATGGGTCGGGTTCTGCGACTCGCCGGCCTCACCCATGCCGTAGCCCTTGACCGTCTTGGCCAGGATCACGGTCGGCATGCCCTCGGTGTTGGAGGCGGCATGATAGGCCGCATACACCTTGTGCGGGTCGTGGCCGCCGCGGTTCAGGCGCCACACGTCCTCGTCGGACAGGTTGGCGACCATGGCCTTGGTCTCGGGGTACTTGCCGAAGAAATGCTCGCGCGTGTAGGCGCCGCCGAAGGCCTTGCAGGCCTGGTACTCGCCGTCCAGCGTTTCCATCATCAGCTTGCGCAGCACACCCTTGTCGTCGCGCGCCAGGAGCGGATCCCAGTAGCTGCCCCAGACCAGCTTCAGCACGTTCCAGCCGGAACCGCGGAAGCCGCCTTCCAGCTCCTGGATGATCTTGCCGTTGCCGCGCACCGGGCCGTCCAGGCGCTGCAGGTTGCAGTTGATGACGAAGACCAGGTTGTCCAGCTTCTCGCGGCCGGCCAGCGCGATCGCGCCCAGGGACTCCGGCTCGTCGCACTCGCCGTCGCCCATGAAGCACCAGATCTTGCGATCGGTCTTCGGCATCAGGCCACGGTGCTCCAGGTACTTCCAGAACTGCGCCTGGTAGATGGCCTGGATCGGGCCGAGACCCATCGACACCGTCGGCACCTGCCAGTAGTCCGGCATCAGCCACGGATGCGGATACGAGGACAACCCCTTGCCCTTGCCGGCCACTTCCATGCGGAACAGGTCCATCTGCTCGGCGCTGAAGCGCCCTTCCAGGAACGAGCGCGCGTAGATGCCCGGGCTGGAATGGCCCTGGTAGAAGATCAGATCGCCCGGATGGTCTTCGCTGGGCGCGCGCCAGAAGTGGTTGAAGCCGACGTCGTACAGTGTCGCCGAGGAGGCGAAGCTGGCGATGTGGCCACCCAGGCTGCCCGGTTTGCGGTTGGCACGCACCACCATCGCCATCGCGTTCCAGCGAATCAGCGAGCGGATGCGCCATTCCAGCGCCGCGTCACCGGGGCTCTTGGCCTCCATGTGCGGCGGAATGGTGTTGACGTATTCGGTGGTCGGGTCGAACGGCAGGTACCCGCCGGCGCGGCGCGTGGCGTCGACCATGCGGTCGAGCAGGAAGTGCGCGCGTTCCGGGCCGTCGGCATTGATGACCGCGCTGAGCGAATCGATCCATTCCCGGGTCTCGGTGGGGTCGAGATCCTGGTCGAGGATGTCCTGCAGTTGATCCATCGGTTTTCCTCCGCGGCGCGTCCGTGGGGATCGGGCGCCCGCTCATGTCGAACAGGGGGAAGGCCGCGCGCATGAATCGCGCGGCGAGTCCATCAAGTTTACCGCTCACGGCGAAATGCGCCAATGTCACGGCCGTTTAAACGACGTTCGCCGCTGTTTCAGCCCTCTCCGCGGGCCATTTCGGCGCGAATCTGCGCCTCGACGCAGGCGATCGCCGTCATGTTGACCACGCGCCGCACCGTCGCCTGCGGTGTCAGCAGGTGCGCGGGTTTGGCCACGCCCATCAGAATCGGACCGATGGTCACGCCGTCGGACATGTGCCGGGTCATGTTGTAGGCGATGTTGGCCGCATCCAGGTTGGGGAACACGAACATGTTGGCCTTGTCCGTGAGGTTGGAATTGGGGAACAGGCGCGTGCGGATCTCCGGGTCCAGCGCCACATCGGCCTGCATCTCGCCCTCGACCTCCAGTCGCGGCGCGCGCGAACGGATCAGTTCCAGCGCACGACGCATCTTGCAGGTGTTGGCGGTCTCGCGGCTGCCGAAGTTGGAATGCGACAGCAGCGCGATGCGCGGCGTGATGCCGAACATTTTCAGACGCATCGCCGCCATCAGCGTGGATTCGGCAATCTGCTCGGCGCTCGGATCTTCCTCGACATAGGTGTCCAGGAAGAAGAACACGCCCTTGTCGGTGGACACTGCCGACATCGCCGAGGCGCCCTGTGCGCCCTCGTCCAGACCGATGATGTCGGTGATATAGCGCAGCTTGCGGTGGAAGTGCCCGACCAGACCGCCGATCATGGCGTCGGCGTCGCCGCGCTCGACCATCAGGGACGCGATGGCAATGCCGCGCGAACGCACCACGGCCTTGGCGTGGGCCGGCGTCACGCCACGACGCTCCATCAGGAGATGGTAATGCTGCCAGTAGTCGTCGAAACGCGGATCGGAGTGGATGTTGCACAGCTCGAAGTCGCGATCGACCTTCAGGCGCAGGCCGGCGCGCTCGATGCGCTGTTCGATGACGTCCGGGCGGCCGATCAGGATCGGCCGTGCCAGCCCTTCGTCGACGATGGTCTGCGCCGCGCGCAGAATGGTGTCTTCCTCGCCCTCGGCGAAAGCCACGCGCTTGAGGTCGGCCTTGGCGCGGTCGAACACCGGCTTCATGGTCAGGCCGGTGCGGAAGACCACGTTCGACAGCTTGTCGCAGTAGGCCTCCATGTCCTCGATCGGCCGCGCGGCCACACCGGACTCCATGGCGGCCTTGGCCACTGCCGGCGGCAGTTGCACCAGCAGGCGCGGATCGAACGGCTGCGGAATCAGGTAGTCCGGACCGAAATGCGGTACCTGGCCGCCGTAGGCACGCGCCGAGACGTCCGACGCCTCGCGACGTGCCAACTCGGCGATGGCGTGCACGCAGGCCACCTTCATGGCTTCGTTGATGACTGTGGCGCCGACATCCAGCGCGCCGCGGAAGATGTACGGGAAGCACAACGCGTTGTTGACCTGGTTCGGATAGTCCGAGCGGCCGGTCGCGATGATGCAGTCGGGACGGACCTTCTTCGCCTCTTCGGGCAGAATTTCCGGATACGGATTGGCCAGCGCCAGGATGATCGGCTTGTCGGCCATGCTCTGGACCATCTCTGGCTTCAGCACGCCGCCGGCGGACAGGCCCAGGAAGATATCCATGCCCTCGATGATCTCGCCCAGCGAACGCTTGTCGGTGTCGCGGGCATAACGCTGCTTGTCCGGGTCCATGTTCTCGCGACCGGTGTACAGCACGCCGTCGCGATCGACCGCCAGGATGTTCTCCGGCTTCAAGCCCAGCGACACCAGCATGTCCAGGCAGGCGATGCCGGCCGCGCCGGCGCCAGCCGTGGCCAGTTTCACGTCCTCGATCTTCTTGCCGGTCACGTGCAGCGCATTGATGACCGCCGCGCCGACGATGATCGCCGTGCCGTGCTGGTCGTCGTGGAACACCGGGATGTTCATGCGCTCGCGCAGCTTCTTCTCGACGATGAAGCACTCGGGCGCCTTGATGTCCTCCAGATTGATGCCGCCGAAGGTGGGCTCCATCGAGGCGATGATGTCGACCAGCTTGTCCGGGTCGGTCTCGTCCAGCTCGATGTCGAACACGTCGATGCCGGCGAACTTCTGGAACAGCACGCCCTTGCCTTCCATCACCGGTTTGCCGGCCAACGGCCCGATGTTGCCCAGGCCCAGCACCGCGGTGCCGTTGGAGATCACCGCCACCAGATTGGCGCGCGCAGTCAGTTCGGCCGCCTCGCCCGGATCGTCGACGATGGCCTCGCAGGCCGCCGCCACGCCGGGCGAATAGGCCAACGCCAGATCGCGCTGGTTGATCAGCGACGTGGTCGGCGTGACCTTGATCTTGCCGGGGGTGGGCTTGCGGTGATACTCGAGCGCAGCCTGCGCGAGTTCCTTGGAGATGCTGGACATGGACGACAACACTTCTGCGACGAGGAGCCCGATCGGAACGGGCGGAAAGCTATGCTAGCACCAGCCCGCAGCACGGCAACCCATGCTTTGCCACGATGGGAGATACTTACTTACCTTCACCGCTCGCCCTGCCCGCCCGACGCAACAAAACAAACGATACCCCCTTGAAAGCCAAGTATAAACTTACGACCAGCACAAACCACCCAACCCAATTTGGTGTATTTATATATTCAATTCCAATATTGCAAGAAACCACGAATAGCACACCCAAGAAATGCAATACCCACACCGGAATATGTTTTTGAGTTACTGAGCACCTTCCACTCCTAGATCTTAAGCGAGCCCCCTGATATCTCGAGGGGGCTTGTTGTTAATTTAACAGCAATCCCTGGCCAAGCCAGGAACTGCCTCAGAGATCAAAGCTTATAGACATAGTACGCCTGACCGCCACGGGAGCCGGCAACGGCGGGATTTCGTGCGCAGTGTACGCAGCAACGCCAGTTGCAAGTGCAATCGCGCACTGGGTCAACGCGACGTTGTGCGCCAGGGCCACCGAATCCTGTACCGCAGACGAATCTGGCGTATGTATCTGACTCGGCGTGTTCATAGGCACCGCCGGATAGGCCGTTTCTGGCTTCGGTCCGGACGCCCCCAAGCCCCCGAAGCCCCCGAAGCCCCCTTGTGCCACACCTTTCGCGCTTGGTCCGCGGTCACGTCACCCATGATCACAATGGTGGTCATGTCCAGACAGAAGGTCTTGGCGCAACAGACCTTCACGGCGTCCAACAGCCACTACATTCACAAGGTTTCAAAACCAACCTCACCAACTGTACGTACAACAAAGCGGCTTGCATCAAACTTTGTCAACATAAAAAATAATAACAAATCGCCAGAGCTTCCATAAATTTGATATACAGACAACCAAAACACAAACCTAGAACCATAAACAATGCTTATAATGAACAGCAGGACTCCAAGCAAAAGAAATGGCAATATTGCGGAAACCATATATCTACAGGCTTTAACTTTATCCCTGCAAACAACATAAGGAGTCAATGCTTTTCGACTAAACCTGTAATCCACCAAACCCTTATCAGCACCGCCATTAAACGTAAACGAGGCATAATGAATATACTCATGGATGAAAATACTTACCGCAAGAATAAAAATGAACCCCATGATAATATCAAATGACAAAACAACATCGCTAAACACATCCCTTCGAAATGACATATAAATCAATATGAATATGCCAGACAAAACCAAGCCCAAAAGTTGGCTATATTTTGCAAATTTCCCTCTAGACATCGACTGCCGCATGATTGGAACTCTGCCTCATCTGACATTTACTTTAACGAATAATTTAGATTGAATGTTATGGTTTTGAGCAACGCCAAAATTATCTCATCAAACACGGTGGCGAAGGAAAGCATCCAACACCACCGCGTCGATTTCGACTACCCTCAAATTTTGTCAATCAATTTAAGACAAAAAATATAAGAGACTAGCCTTTAATTACAGCCCATGATCCTCCAACTTCCCATTGATCCAGGTTCCAATTTCCCACCCAACAACTGCCGCGCCTCCAACAGCGCCTGCCGCGGCTCCGAAAGCCAGACCTTCTTCAATGCCGGTTACTCCGAACAACTCATTCACAACACCGCCAGATACAGACTCGACACAAGCATCATTCAACACGTACATAATTTTCTCCACTAATTAGCCGGGAATCCATGCCGCCCCGGCTTCGGCCTTGCCGATCACTGCTTGTGCAGCTCGACAAACTGGGCCTACCCATGACTCAGGGCAAGAATTCGATCCGTAATGGCCACCGACTCCAACCGGTGTGCAATGACAACCCGTGTAAGATTCAGCTGGCTTACTGCAGAACTTACTTCCCGTTCACGCTCCACATCCAAGTGACTGGTCGCCTCATCTAGCACCAGCAATTTCGGGCGACGGTACAGAGCCCGGGCGAAGATCACGCGTTGCCTCTGACCACCAGACAGGCTTGAGCCCATGTCGCCAACCAAGGTCTGATAGCCCATCGGCATGGCGACGATTTCCTCGTGTATCGCGGCCAGACGGGCAGCAGCCTCGACTTTTATGCTGCTGGCTTGAGGGTCAAAGAATGCAATGTTTTCCGCCAGGGACCCGGCGAATAACTGGTCGTCCTGCATCACTGCACCGATCAGGTTGCGATAGGTATTCGAACCCAGCTTGCGGATGTCCGTGCCACCAAACAGGACTTCGCCTTCGACTGGCTCAAGTAGGCCGAGGATCAACTTGGCCAGGGTGGTCTTGCCGCATCCCGAAGGGCCGACTATGGCGACCGACCCACCTGCCTCGATGCGGAAGGAGCAATGCTTGATAATCCATGGCTCGCCTTCGGCGTAGCGGAAGCTCAGGTTGCGAACTTCAATGCTGGCCTCGTCCATGGGCCCTTGATAGGTGCCTGCGTGTTGTTGTTCCGGCTCGCTCAGAGCGATGTCGGCCAAGCGCTCGGCATGCAGCCTGAGCATGCGGAATTCGATCAGCTTGTCGATCAGCCCCGCGGCGCGGGTGTGGAACTGGTCGGCATAGGCAACGAAGGCCACCAACATGCCGACGGTGAACTTTCCGTCCAGCACCATGACGGCAGCGATCCAGATCATGGCCACACGGCCGACGCCAAATACAACTTGGTTGAAGGCGCTGAAGGTGATGTGCAGACGCTGGATACCAATGTTGCGGTTGATGGTTTCTACCGCGGCGTTGGCATAGCGCGTGCGGCGCTCAGGCTGCTTGTTGGCCAGCTTGATCGGCAATACACCACGGATGGATTCCAACAGCTCACTCTGCTGGCGCGCGGCGTAGACGACCTGGTCCTCGCTAGCGCGGTACAGCGGACGATAAAAAGCCAAGCGCAGCAGACCGTAGATCACGAAGGACGCTACCACCAGAAGCGCCAGCGGCATGCTGTATAGGCAGAGCACCACCAAGGTGATGACCGACATCAGGCCATCCAGCAAGGAGCCGATGAATTGTGTGGTCAGCGTGCGCTGGATGGCCTGGATGGAACCGAATCGCGAGATCACGTCACCGATATGGCGGGTCTCGAACCATGCAAGTGGCAGGCGCATCAAGTGGCCGAACAGGTTGCTGACCCACTGTACGTTGAGGGTGGCCCCCAACCAGGACACAGCCCAGCTGCGCGCGGCGGTGATCAGGGTCTGGAAGACCACCACACCCAGAAAAGCCAGCCCGAGCAGGGTGAGCAGATCACGATCAGCCGAGACCAGCGCCTGATCCAGCACCCACTGCATATAGAACGGACCGACCAGGGAAAATACCTCTAGCGCCAATGCCAACAGCAGGATCTGCACTAACGCAGGGACTAGGCCGCGCACCGAGCCAGTCAGCTTGCGCAGGGAAATGCCCTGGCGCGCCTTGACTGGCTTGAAATCGGCGGCTGGCGACAACTCCAACGCGACACCGGTGAAGTGGTCCGAGACTTCCTTGAGCGCGATCTTGCGTTCGCCGCGTGCCGGATCATGAATGAACACATGCCGGGTCGTAGCCCGTTTGAGCACGACGAAGTGGTTTAGATCCCAGTGCAGGATGCACGGCGTCTTCAACTGATCGAGTTCATCCAGCTCCAGACGCAAAGGGCGCGTGACGAAATCGAGCTCGCTCGATACCATCATCACGCGTGCGAGGTTTGCCCCTTTGAGCGAAGTGGCAAATCGTCGTCGCAGGCCTGGAAGGTCCACATCGTGGCCGTGATAGCGGGCTATCATGGCGATGCAAGCCAACCCGCATTCGGCGGCCTCGGTCTGCAGGATCATGGGAAGGCGGCGCCCCCAGCCGAACTGAATATTCGACAGCGGGTTCGGGGAAGCGACTTCGGGGCGAGCTGCGGCTCCGTCAGGCATGATGCTTCTCCGACCCGGAAAGATGCTGCCCGAGTCCGTACAGTGGCTCGAACACCCATTCAAGCAGGCTGCGGCGATCCATCAAAATATCCGCATCGAGCGCCATGCCGGGCTTGAGCGCCTGCGTTTTGCCATAGGCATCAATGTCCTGCCTGTCGAGCTTGACGTTGATCCGATACAGCGGCTGATTCGCGCGCCGCCCCGTCAACGCAAAGGTTTCCGACGGACTCAGCGCGCTTCGCGATATCTGCTCGACGTTTCCGTACTGTTGTCCAAACTTCTGGTACGGATACGCTTGATAACGAAGCACCACGCGACTGCCTGGGGCAATGAAGCCCACGGCACGACTCGGCACTAGAAGTTGTGCCTGCAAACGGGAGCCACGCGGAAGAATCGACAACAACGATTCCCCCGCACTTACGGTTTGCCCAGACTGAGCGAGCAAGGTTGCAACCACGCCGTCACGCGGCGCCCTCAATACAATGGCGCGCTGCGCCTCGTTCTGTGCCAGCTGCTGGTCGATGCCGGCCAATTGACGTTGAATCGCGTTGGCATGCGTTGTCAGATCCAGAGGCAGTTGCGCTAGTTTTTGCTGCGCATGCGCATACTGCTGTTGCACATCCAGAAGCTGCCGTACAAGAGTCTTGGCTTGCGCCTGGTCCTGCAGCAGTTGCGTATTTTGCTGTTGCACTCGGAATGCGGAGACATATCCTTTACTGCTCAACGGGCGTATACGTTCCAGCAGTTGCTGATCGCTGTCGATACGTTTTTTCTGCAGCGCATGCTGCGACCGGATCTCTGCTTCCTGCGCATGCAACAGCTTTATCTGTTGCCTCAGCTGATCACGCTGCTGCTGGTTGGACCTGTGCTGCGTTACCAAGTCAGATTGCAGGCGAATGCGCTGGTCTCGGAGCTGTTTGCTGATGCTCGCTCGCGTATCGCCAAGCGCCGCACTATCGGTATCACCGGAAATCTCCAGAAGTGGCTGCCCACGATGAACCTTTTGGCCCTCATCCACACGCACGCGCGTGACGCGCCCGGCACCGATCGCATCCACGGAAAGCAAGCCCTCAGTAGGCACAAGTTGACCCGTCACTCGCGAGCGTCGCGTGTAATGACCAAGAACCAGAAACAGGAGAATGGCTACTGCCAGCCCAGCAGCTAGCAGCGAAACCAACCACCGCGAAAGCGGCGCCGCCAACTGGATAGAGCCCAACCAATCGCCTCGGCGGGCATCAACGACTTCTTTGCGAAACAACCCCTGTTTCAAAACATCTCCGTGTTTGTGACGACTGAATCCCTTCAGCCGCAAAAACTTTATCGTTTGCTGCGAGGCAGCTGTCGTATATCAGAGCTGACCCTTGCAATCTTTTGACTCGAAAATATCAACAGCATGGGGATATTTGTATCCGAAAAATTCCTATGCGCTTCGTCTCCAACAACAAGTGCAACACTGACCCGATCTGAGGGGGAGTGTTGAATGGGAACGCACTACAAGCGCCTGAGTGCCAAGGAACGCGGCACGATCATGGCGTTGCGTCATGTGAGCAAAAGCATTCGTGCCGTGGCGTTGTGTCTGAGGCGTTCGCCGAGCACGATCAGCCGCGAGCTTCGTCGCAACGGTGGGCTACCGTGCTGTGGTCGCTCTCGGTCGGGACGGTCTCGCCACCGCCCCGGCTACGATACGGTTCGCGCCGGCAAACGCGCTCACCGACTGCGACGCAAACCACGTCGCCCACGCAAACTGCATCGGAAAAAAACAAGCAGTGGAAGCGGATCCGTCACTACCTGCACAAGTGTTGTGTCGCCCGAACAAATCGCAGACATACTGGGCCACAGCGTACGCCGAGAGCGCGTCTTGCGCGAGTTCCTTGGAGATACTGGACAGGAAGAGTCGACTCCAAAGGCTGGGACCACGACGGACCGGAAGTCCACATGCTAGCCACCTATTCGTCACACGCCAACGCATGGATGCACACAACACTCCACCAGCCGCTGCAACACCGTGGTCAACCGCATGCACATCCCCTACATAATCGCTCCCAAACCCCATGCAGGTCATGGACGCCTCGACGTGTCTTGCCCATGCCCGAAGGATGGTCGACACAATCCCCGATTCACGGAACCAAACGGCCAGGCGTCTTCTGACCGTCAAACATCGTCCCGACCGCGACCGCGCTGGCCCGAGCGGCGGCCGGGCGTCTTGGCCCGGCCCTGCTGCTTGAGTCGCGCCTCCAGCGTCGCCGCCTGCTCTTCGCGCTCGGCCTTCAGCTTGACGTAGTTGCGCCAGCGCTCCGCATCCAGCTCGCCGGATGCGATGGCTGCCTGCACCGCGCAGCCGGGTTCGGTTTCGTGCGCGCAGTCGGCGAAGCGGCAGCGCAGCGCCAGTTCCTCGATGTCGGCGAACAGATCCAGCGATTCCTCGCCGGTCAGCTTCAACTCGCGCATGCCCGGGGTGTCGATCAGGCAGGCGCCGCCGGGCAGTGGAAGCAGCGCGCGATGCGTGGTGGTGTGCCGGCCGCGGCTGTCACTGGCGCGCACCGCACCGGTGGCCATGCGCGACTCGCCCAGCAGCGTGTTGGTCAGGGTCGACTTGCCGGCGCCGGAGGAGCCGACCAGCACCACCGTGTCACCCGGCCTGAGGTAGCCGGACAGCTGTTCGATGGTGGCCGGGTCACGTGCGTTGATGGCGTGCACCGGCGTGGTGTCGGGCAGCCGTTCGCGCAGCGCGGCGCACTTGGCCTCGACGTCCTCGGTCCGGTCGGCCTTGGTCAGCAGCACCACCGGCTGCGCGCCCGAGCCCTCGATCAGCAGCAGATAGCGTTCGATGCGCCGCGGATTGAAGTCGCCATCCAGACCGGTCAGCACCAGCACGTAGTCGATGTTGGTGGCGATGATCTGCCGCGCGTAGCGTTCGCCGGCCGCAGCGCGGGTCAACGTCGAGCGACGCGGCAGGATGCGTTCGATGGTCGGCGGTTCGGCCTCGTCCAGCACCACGAAATCGCCGACGGCCGGCCGTTCCGCAGGATCGATGCGGCGCTTCAGGAAGCGTCCGTCGGGCTGCGCGGCAATCACGGCATGCCCATCGTGCACCTCATAGCCGGCGCGATGCTGCGCCACCACGCGGGCGACGCGCGCGGCAGAATCGCCGTCGCGCCAGCCAATGCGGCGCAGCGCCTCGATGTCGGAACCGGAACTCATGCCACGATTATGCCCTGCGAAGCGCCGCATCGCGGCCCCACTTGCTCACGAAGCGCTGTTAGCATGCGGGCAAATCCACTCGTGAAGCCCCGCCGTGACGCCGATCGCACCCAGCGCCCGCCTCGCCGAAGTCCGCTACGAGATCCGTGGCGCCCTGGCTCGCCGTGCGCGCGAGATGGAAGCGGCCGGCGCGCCGATCGTGCACCTGAACATCGGCAACCCAGGGCGCTTCGGCTTCCGCGCCCCGGCACATCTGGTCGACGCCATTCCCGCCCACCTGGCGCACAGCGATGGGTACTGCCAGGAACAGGGCATCGACGAGGCTCGTGACGCCGTCGTCGCGCGCCAGCATGCACGCGGCGTGGCGGATGTCGACGCCGACCGTGTGTTCATCGGCAACGGCGTCAGCGAGCTGATCGACATCAGCCTGCGCGCCCTGCTCGGCCCTGGCGACGAGGTGCTGCTGCCCAGCCCGGACTATCCGCTTTGGAGCGCCGCGACCGTGCTCAACGGCGGTCGCCCGCGCTACTACCGCTGCCTCGCGGCCAACGGCCATTTGCCCGATCCCGAGGAGATGGAACGCCTGATCACGCCGCGCACCCGCGCCATCGTGCTGATCAACCCCAACAACCCGACCGGCGCGGTATACCCGCGCGCGCTGCTCGAACGTATCGTCGCCCTGGCGGCCCGACATGATCTGCTGCTGCTCAGCGACGAGATCTACGACGACATCGTGTACGACGGCGCGACCTTCGAACCGCTAGCACCGCTGGCTGGCGACGTGCCGTGCCTGAGCTTCTCCGGGCTGTCCAAGGTGCACCGTGCCTGCGGCTTCCGCATCGGCTGGATGAGCCTGTCCGGCGATCGCGCGCGCACCGCCGAACTGCGCGACGCGCTGCAGTTGCTGTCCGCGCTGCGCCTGTGCGCCAACGTCCCCGCGCAGTGGGCCGTGCGCGCCGCGCTGGAAGGACCCGATACCATCGGCCCGCTGCTGCAGTCTGGCGGCCGCCTGCACGCCGCGCGCCAGGCCGTGCTGGACGGCGTCGCCGCCAGCCGCCATCTGGAACTGGTCGCCCCGCGCGGCGCGCTGTACGCCTTCCCCGCCGTGCGCGCCGAGACCCTGCCCACATTCGACGACAGCGACTTTGCGCTGCGTCTGCTGGAAGAGGAAGGCGTACTGCTCGCCCCCGGCTCCAGCTTCAATGTCGAAGCCAGCCGCCACCTGCGTCTGACCCTGCTGCCGGAACCGGACACGCTGCGCGACGTCTTTGTGCGCATCGAGCGCGTGCTCGAACGCATGAGC
This sequence comes from Oleiagrimonas sp. MCCC 1A03011, assembly GCF_003267965.1. NCBI lineage: Bacteria > Pseudomonadati > Pseudomonadota > Gammaproteobacteria > Lysobacterales > Rhodanobacteraceae > Oleiagrimonas > Oleiagrimonas sp. MCCC 1A03011. The sequence continues at coordinate 788,965 of NZ_MSPY01000001.1, forward strand.
GAGACCACGGCACGTCCCGCACGCGCCTCGGCCTGAGCGCGCGTTCACCCGCCCGCGTCCGGAATCGCGTAGGCTGGTGCGCATGATCGATGCTTCCGAAGCCTGCCGCTATCTCGCCCTCGGTGACTCCTACACCATCGGCGAAGGTGTCTGCGCGCACGACCGCTGGCCGCAGCAAGTCGTGAACGCCCTGCGCCGCGAAGGCCTGCGCATGGACGATCCGCAGATCATCGCCGTCACCGGTTGGACCACCGACGAGTTGGCCGCCGGCATGCGCGCGGTCAGCCTGCAGCCGCCCTATGATCTGGTCAGCCTCGGCATCGGCGTGAACAACCAATACCGTGGCCGCGACGTCGGCAACTACCGCGAGGAATTCGCCGAACTGCTGGCACGCGCGGTGCATCTGGCGGGCGACCGTCCGCGCCAGGTGATGGTGACGTCGATCCCCGACTGGGGCGTGACCCGCTTCGCCCGAGAACAGGGACGCGATGCTGCCGCCATCGCCCGCGAAATCGACATCTACAACGCCGTCGGCCGGGACGAGACCCTGCGCGCCGGTGCGCACTGGGCCGACGTCACCGCCCTGTCCCGCGCCTGCGGCGACGATGCCGAGATGCTGACCGACGACGGGCTGCACCCCTCCGCCGCGCAATACACGCTCTGGAACCAGCGCCTGCTGCCCCTGGCGCGCACCCTGCTGCGCCAGCGGCGGGGTTGAAAATCGGCGCGAACGCCCCGACACCAGCGGGTATTCGACTTCGGAGGAGATCGGGCTGCGGGTCAATCCGCGTTATCATGTCCGGTCCCGCTCCACCTACCACGGAACCCCGCCATGTCCCTTGATACCGCCACCCGCGAACGCATCCAGTCGCTGCTCGACACGCACCGCATCGTGCTGTTCATGAAGGGCGATCGCCGGCAGCCGATGTGCGGTTTCTCCGCCGCCGCGGTCGGTGCGCTCGACGATGTGCTGGACGATTACCACACCGTCAACGTGCTGGAAGACCCGGAAATCCGCGAGGGCATCAAGCTGTTCGGCGACTGGCCGACAATCCCGCAGCTGTACGTCAGCGGCGAATTGGTCGGCGGCTCGGACATCGTGCGCCAGATGTATGCCTCCGGCCAGCTGCACGAACTGTTCGGCGCCGAGGCGCCGGACCGCACGCCGCCGGAAATCACCCTGACCGACAAGGCCGCCGAGGCCATTCGCGACGGCATCGGCAACGCCCAGGGCATGGCGCTGCATCTGAACATCGGCGCCGACAACAGCGCCGGCTTCCAGCTGGCGCCGGCCGGCGAGAGCGACATCGTCAGCCTCGCCAACGGCATCGAGATCCATCTCGACCCCGGCAGCGCGCAGCGCGCGCGCGGCATCGTCATCGACTGGGTCGAGACCATGCAGGGCGCCGGTCTCAGCCTGCGTTTCCCGGGCGCCGCCGAAGTTCACGACCTCAGCGTCGCCGAGCTGAAGACACGCATCGACGCCGGTGACATCACCGTCATCGACGTGCGCCCGGCCGATCAGCGTGCGCTGGCGCCATTCCCCGGCGCGCGCTCGCTGGAAGAGGAAGGCGAGGCCGCCTTCGCCAACCTGCCCAAGGACACGCCGATGGCGTTCCTGTGCCATCACGGCGTGTCCAGCCGCGGCGTCGCCGAGCATTTCGCCGCGCACGGCTTCACCCAGGTGCACAACGTCGCCGGCGGCATCGACGCCTGGTCGCAAGAGATCGACGACAGCGTGCCGCGCTACTGAACATCGGCACCTGCAACACCGCGCCTGGCGCGGTAGGATCGAGCAAGGCCGGACATTGCGCCGGCCTTGTTTCGTTGTCCCCGCTGGAGAACCCGATGAAACGCCTGCTTTCCCTGGTCGCGCTCGCGGCCCTGGTCGCGACCGGCGCGATGGCCGCCACCGCGATGCCCTACAACCCCAAGGCCGACGCCAAGGCCGAGGTGCACCACGCCCTGCAGACCGCGCAGAAGAACGACAAGCCCGTACTGGTGTTCTTCGGCGCCAACTGGTGCCCGGACTGCCGCGCGTTGGCCAAGGCCATCAAGACCGGCAAGAACGCCACGCTGATGCACGCCAACTTCAACATCGTGAAAGTGGACGTCGGCAACTTCGACCGCAATCTGGACATCGACAAGCGTTTCGGCGACCCGATCAAGAAAGGCATTCCGGCTGCGGTCATCGTCTCGCCACAAGGCAAGGTGCTGTACGCAACTCGCGCCGGCGAGCTGGCCAACGCCCGCCACATGAGCGATCAGGGCGTGTACGACTTCTTCGAACAGCGTCTGTCGGAGATCAAGCAGGCCCACACTTCCGAATGAGTCCGGCCCCGGACTCGACCGGATCGATCGTCTTCGCGCAGGTGCGGCTGGACACGCCGCGCCTGCTTCTGCGCACGCCGACGGATCGGGATCTGGATGACCTTCTGGCGATCTATGCGCGCCCCGATGTCACCCGGTACGGCATCCATCCGCCATGGACCGAACCCGCACAGGCGCGCGCATGGCTGGACCACGCCGAAGCTGGAAACACGCGCGGCGACGCGCTGACACTCGTGCTCGAGCACCGCGAAACACACCGCGTCATCGGCACCTGCATCCTGTTCCACCTTCACACCGAGTCCCGTCGCGCCGAGATCGGTTACGGCCTGCATCCCGAACACTGGGGACAAGGGCTGATGCACGAGGCCCTCACGGCCCTGATCGCCTACGCCTTCGATGACATGAAACTGCGCCGCATCGAGGCCGACATCGACCCCGCCAACGCCGCTTCGCGCCGCGCGCTCGAACGCCAGGGATTCGTCCACGAAGGCCGCCTGCGCGAGCGCTGGGACGTCAACGGCCGCATCACCGACTCCGACCTCTACGGCCTGCTGTCATCCGACCGGGCCACTGGCTGAGTGCTCATCCGCCGCGCATTGTGTCGCGGCACGCCACAGACTCTGCCTTGGAATGGAAACATGGGCGCAGCATCCTGCCTGGAACAGGACGCCGCGCCCCGGTGTTCCGCCCACTGGGAGTGCGCTCCATGAAGCGTTTATGCTGGCCCGGCCTTCTCCTGCTCGGATGCGCCATCATGCCTGCTCGCGCAATGCCACCACATGAAAAGCCGCTCGCTCCGCGCGTGCAGGTCATCGGCCACCGCGGCGCACCGGCGTTTTATCCCGAACACACGCTGGCCTCGTATGCGCGAGCCATCGACGACGGTGCCGATTTCATCGAACCGGATCTGGTCATGACCCGCGACGGCGTACTGGTGTCGCGTCATGAAAACGAGATCGGCGGCACCACCGATGTAGCCAACCACCCTGAATTCGCCGACCGCAAGACGACCAAGCGCATCGACGGACACGAAGTGAGTGGCTGGTTCACCGAGGACTTCACACTGGCCGAACTAAAGACCCTGCGCGCCCGCGAGCGTCTCCCCGCCTTGCGCGGCACCGCCCACGATGGCCGCTTCCAGATCCTCACCTTCGACGAAATCATCGATTTCACCGCCGCCGAATCTGCCATACGCGGACGCGTCATCGGTCTCATCCCCGAGATCAAGCACAGCACCTATTTCCGCGAACGCGGCCTGCCGATGGAAACGGCCGTGCTGACGACGCTCGGTGCCCATGCCTATACACGCACCGCACCGGTCGAGATCCAATCGTTCGAGATCGCGAACCTGAAATTCCTGCACGAGAAACTCGGCGGTGCCGACGCCCATCGGCAGCACCCCAACATGCGCCTTCTGCAGCTGATCGACACGCCGGACCGACGCCCCTACGATGTGGCCGCTTCCGGCAGCACGCTGACCTACGCGCAGATGATGACGCCCGAGGGACTGCGTGACGTGGCCCGCTACGCCGACGCCATCGGCCCGCCGCTCGAGGCGATCATCCCGCGCACGAACGAAAACACCCTTGGCACCCCGACCGGACTGGTGCATCGCGCCCACGCGGCCGGCCTGGAAGTCCATCCCTACACATTCCGTCCGGAAAACCGCTATCTGGCCCGGGAATTCCAGCGGGGCAACGATCCGAACGCCGCACACACGGCCGGGCTTATCGCACAAATCCGCGGCTTCCTGGCCGCCGGCATCGACGCCTTCTTCACGGACGACCCCGCCGCGGGACGTGCGGCGGTGGAGGATTTCGCTTCACCGCAATAAGGCTTTCACGGCGCATCTGGACACATTCGCTATGATCGAACGGATACCGCGGCCCGCCGCGCCGCACGGGAATCCGCCGCCGCATGCCCAGCCTGGAACGCCTCTACCGCAAACTTGTCGTCGATTCGGACCCGTCGCCGCGTAACGGTGCCGCCCTGCACGAAGACGAACCGCGCAACTTCTTCCTGTTCGTCGGCAGCCACTTTCTGACCAAGCTCGGCGATGCGCTGAGCAATCCCAAGACCACGCTGACCTGGCTCGCCGGAAGCCTGGGCGTGGCCGGCTGGATGACCGCGCTGCTGGTGCCGCTGCGCGAATCCGGCAGCATGCTGGTGCAGATCGGACTGGCCGGCATCGTCGAACGCTTCCGGCACCGCAAATGGGTATGGACCCTGGGTGCGCTGCTGCAGGCCGGCTGCATGTTCGGCATGGCGCTGTGCGCGCTGCTGCTTCGCGGCTACGTCGCGGGACTAGTGCTGCTGGGCCTCCTGGCGCTGTTCGCGTTGTCGCGTAGTCTGTCGTCGGTGGCCTCCAAGGATGTGCTGGGCCGCACACTGCCGAAGCGGCGTCGGGGACGCGCCAACGGCTGGGCCGCCAGCACCGCCGGCGTGGCCACGCTGGGCATCGGCGCCACCGCCGCCTGGCTGGGACCCGGACAGTTTCCGGCTCCCGACTATGCCTTCGTGCTCGCGGGCGCGGGGCTCATGTGGGTCGTGGGCGCACTGCTGTTCGCGGGGGTGCGCGAACCGGCAGCCGAAAACGGCGGCACCGATACCGACACGCGCCTGCGCATGCTCTTCCGCGACCGACGCCTGCAACGCTTCGTCATCGCGCGTGCGCTGCTCATGTGCACCGCCCTCTCGGCGCCGTACTACGTGATGCTGGCGCACCGGCACGGCGGCGAGACCCTGCGCCTGTTGGCCGTATTCGTCACCGTCGACGGCATCGCCTCGATGCTCGGCGGGCCGGTATGGGGACGCCTGGCCGACCGCTCCAGCCGCCACGTGATGCTCATTGGCGGACTGGCGGCCTCCGTGCTGGGTGCCGTGCTTGCAGTCCTGGCGTTCGGCTACAGCGCGCTGCTCAGTCCGGCCTGGTTCATGCCGCTGATGTATTTCCTGCTGTCCCTGGCGCATCAGGCCGTGCGCACCGGCCGCAAGACCTACGTCATCGACATGGCCGAAGGCGACACGCGCACCGACTACGTCGCCGTCAGCAACTCGGCCATCGGCGTCCTGCTGCTGATCGTTGGTGGCGGCATCGCCGCGCTTTCTTCCTGGTCCCTGTCCGCTGCATTGGCAGTTCTGGCGGCGATGGGCGGTTGCGGAGCCTTATTGTGCGCGCGGCTTCCATCGGTCACGGACGGCGAAGACTGAATCCGCCCGCGACCCGCGCATGCTCATTTGAGCATTTTTCTGTGCGCATGAATCGACATCAGCACGCCGAAGCCCGCCAGCAAGGACACCGCCGACGTGCCGCCGTAGCTGATGAGCGGCAACGGCACGCCTACCACCGGCAACAGACCGGTGATCATGCCGCCATTGACGACCACGTAGACGAAGAAGCTCAATGCGATCGAACCGGCCAGCAGCCTCGAGTACGTTTCCCGCGCCTCGGCGGCAATCCACAGACTGCGGCCGACGATGAACAGATACAGCGTCAGCAGCAGCAGCACACCGAACAGACCGAATTCCTCGCCGAACACCGCGAACACGAAATCGGTGGTGTGCTCGGGCAGGAACTCAAGATGCGACTGGGTGCCGTGCTGCCAGCCCTTGCCGAAGAAACCGCCGGAACCGACCGCAATCTTGGACTGGATGATGTGCCAGCCCGCACCCAGCGGATCGGATTCGGGGTTCAGCATCGTCAGCACGCGCTGCCGCTGGTAATCATGCATGAAATGCCAGGCGACCGGCGCCGCCAGCACGGCCAGTCCCAGCAGCGACAGAATGCGCTTCCAGCCCATGCCCGACAGGAACAGGACGAAGGCACCGGCCGCGGCCACCAGCAACGCGGTGCCCAGATCCGGCTGTTCGGCAATGAGGCCCACCGGAATGCCGATCAAGACCGCCGCGCCGAGCGTGTGCTTCCATGATGGCGGCAGGTGCCGCGGATGCAGATACCAGGCCACCATCATCGGCGTGGTCAGTTTGAGCAGCTCCGACGGCTGGAAGCGCACGACGCCCAAGTCCAGCCAGCGATAGGCGCCACGTCCCTCGCCGACGATGGCGACGATCACCAACAGCAGCACCGAGAAGCTGTACAGCCACGGCGTCCATGTGCGCAGATCGCGCGGCGAGATGCGCGAAATCAGCAGCAGCAGCAGACCGCCGAGCAGAAAGCGCAAGGCCTGATTGATCACCAGTCGCACATTCTCGTCGCCAGCGCTGTAGAGCGTGATCAGACCGGCGCAGGCCAGTACGCTCAATCCGCCCATCAGCGGCCAGTCCAGACGCTTGTGTTCCCACAACCGCACCGCGAAGCGACGCAAGCGCATGCCGAGTGCGTTCATCATCGCGATGCCCCCGGCGAATGGCTCGTCGCTTGATCGACTGTCGGCGGCGGCAGCGAACCCGGTGGCTGCTCGGCCAGCCACGCATCGAAGATCTTGCGTGCGATCGGCGCCGCGACACTGCCGCCCCATGCCCCGCGTTCGACGACCACGGCCACCGCGATGCGCGGATCACTGGCCGGCGTGTAGCCCTCGAACAGCGCGCGGTGCCGTTTCGCCAATGCCTTGAGGTCGGTCCGGTCTTCGTAGGCCTTGGTCGTCCGCGAGTAGCGCTCGGCAGTGCCGGTCTTGCCCGCGATGATGTACGGGAATCCGTCGCCCAACCCGTGCGCCGTGCCCTTGTCCGCATTAACGACTGCGATCATGCCCTTACGCACCACTTTCCAGTCGTTCGGATCATGTGCGATCGGCTTGCCGGGCGGCGGCGGCTTGACCGGCTTGCGCTTGCCGTCGACACCGGCTCGCGTCGCCACGAGCAGATGCGGACGGTGCGGAACGCCGCCGTCGGCCAACGTGGCCAGCGCATTGGCCAGCTGGATCGGCGTGACCACCCAATAGCCTTGCCCGATGCCGGAAATGACCGTCTCGCCCGGATACCACGGCTGATTGCGATGGATGCGCTTCCACTCGCGCGAGGGCAGCACCCCGGCCGCCTCGCCGGGAAGGTCGACGCCGGTCGGTTTGCCGAAACCGAATTGCGCCATCCAGCTGCTCAGCTTGTCGATGCCCATGTCCAGCGCCAGCTTGTAGAAATAGGTGTTCACCGAGCGCTCGATGGCATAGACCAGATCCGTACGGCCCACTCCGCCGCGCTGATCGTCGCGATAGCCGCGCGACTGCCCCGGGATGTAGAACACGCCGGTCGACATGACCGTATCGGAAGGTTTGCGGAAGCCCAGCTCCAGCCCCCCCAGACCGATGAATGGCTTCACCGTCGAACCCGGCGGATACCCGCCGCGAATGGCGCGATCCAGCAGCGGCTTGTCCGGGTCTTTCAGCAATTGCGAATAATCGGTGCGACTGATGCCACCCACGAAAAGATTCGGATCGAAACTGGGCACGCTGACCATCGCCAGGACCTGCCCATTGCGCGGGTCGATGGCCACGGCGGCGCCGGCCTTTCCGTCGAACGCCGCATAGGCGGCCTTCTGCAGACGCGCATCGATGCTCAGATACAGGCTCTCTCCCGGTACGGGCGGATGCGTCTGCAGCACGCGCTGCACGCGCTGGTCGGCATTGACCTCGACCACTTCGTAACCCGGGTCGCCGTGCAGCTGGCTCTCGTAATAGCGTTCGATGCCGGTCTTGCCGATGTGCGTGGTGCCGTCGTAACGATCTGGATCGACGTGCTTGAGTTCTTCCGCATTGATGCGCCCGACATGCCCGACCACATGTGCGAACAACGCGCCCTGCGGATAGTTGCGACTCAGGTATGGCACCACATCGACGCCGGGGAAACGCCAGCGATTGACCGCGAACCGGTCGATCTCGTCCTCGTTCAGGCGCAGCTTCAGCGGCACGCTCTGGAACGCGCGATGCTGTTTCAGGCTGCGGTGAAAATCCTTCAGATCCTGGTCGCTGAGATGAACCACCATGCCCAGTTGCTGCAGCATGTCGTCCATGTTCTTGACGCGTTCCGGCACTACATCGAGCCGGAATGCCGGCACGTTGTCCGCCAGCAGCACGCCGTTGCGATCGTAGATCAGACCGCGCGGCGGCGGCAGACGCCGCAGGTGCACACGGTTCTGCGTCGAACGCGTCGCATATTCGTCGTGCTGCACCACCTGCAGCCAGAAGAAGCGTCCGGCCAGCACCAGCAGGGCAAGGGCCACCAGCACGAAACCGGTCAGCGCACGCACCCGGAACAGATGCGCCTCGATCTGCTCGTTCTTGATGCGAGTCCGCTTCAGCGCCATCGATCACGCGCTCCCATTCTCGTCCCGCTGAATGCCGCGTGCGCGCTCATGCCTCGTGAGCGCGCAAACGAGCGCGCACGTCGTCGAGCAGCAGGAACAGGAACGGCCACACCACTGCGCCGACCAGCGGCGCCGCGGCAAAACTCAGCGGCGGCAGGGGATAGCCGGCAAAGCTGCGCAGGATCAGATCGATGATGCGATCGTTGGCCAGCAACGCCAGCACGGCCAGCGCCTGCTGCCACATCGGAAAAAAGCGCAGCCGCGCACGGAAACGCAGCACGATGAACACCAGCACCGTCAACCGCAGCGCCTGTTCGCCCAGCAGAATGCCGTCGATCACATCCGCGCCCAGACCGATGGCGAACGCCACACCCAGACTGACCACGTCATTGGATTCCAGCGCCCAGTAGATCAGCACCAGTGCCGGCCAGTACGGCTTGAACGCCATCACGCTCTGCGGCAGGGGCAGCAGCATCAGCAGCAGAGACAGCACCACCGTGCTCCAGAAGACGATGGCGCGAACGCGTTGCCGGTTCATCGCGACCTCCGAGCCGAAGTCGACGACGAGCCGACCGCATCCGGCGCGAGTGCACGGGGCGGTCCGTCGACGCTGGCCGGGGCCGGGGGACCGACGGGCGGCGCCAAGTCGCGCAGCAACAGGACCTCATCGGCACGCTGCATGTCCGCACTCGGTTTGGCACGTGCCGTCAGGAACATCCCCGACAGCTGCGGCTCGACATGCGTGATCGTGGCAACCGGAAAGCCCGGCGGAAAACGCCCGCCAAGCCCCGAACTGACCAGCTTGTCGCCCACGCGCACATCCGCCGACACCGGGATCGTGGTCAGCGAAAGCTGTCCGGACTCGTGCGATCCATGGGCCACCGTGCGCAAGCCGGTACGGGTGTCCGTCACGGGAATGGCGTGATCGGGATCGGTGATGAGCATCACCGTGCAGGTCCCGGGCAGCACCTGCGTCACCTGTCCCATGATGCCGTGTGCATCGATCACCACCTGCCCCACCTTCACGCCCTGATGCGCGCCGGCATTCAGGGTCAGACGATGGCTGAAGGCACCCAGATCGATGTCGATGACCCGTGCCAGCTGCACGTTCATACCCAGTTGTCGGCGCGTATCCAGCAGCTTCTTGAGGCGCTTGTTCTGGCGCGACACCGCGGCCATGTGATTCAGTCGCGCGTTGGCCAGAAGCAGATCGACGCGCAACTGCTTGTTCTCCTCGGTCAGCTTCCGGCGATCGGCAAACGCCACGCGTGCGGCGCGGAACCCGGATGCCGGCAATCCGGCCAGGTGATAGAGCGGCTCCACAACAATGGCCGCGCCGTAGCGCACCTTGCCCATCCAGTGTCCGCGGTGGTCGAGCACCATCAGCACGGAGGCGATCGCCAGATAGACGATCAATCGCAAGGTTCCCGCCATGTTGGCGGAAAACAGCGAACCCCCGTCACGTGTCAATGTCATGCCCTTCCCGCCGGCGTCCGATACGCATGCTGACGCATCCGCCGTTTGCCTGCCATTACTCGCCGGTGAAGAAGTCGCTGCCGTGCTGGTCGATCATCTCCAGTGCCTTGCCGCCGCCACGGGCGACGCAGGTCAACGGATCGTCGGCGACCTGCACGTACAGGCCGGTCTCCTCGGTGATCAGGCGATCCAGGTCGCGCAGGAGCGCGCCGCCGCCGGTCAACACGATGCCGCGCTCGGCGACGTCCGAGCACAGTTCGGGCGGGGTCTGCTCCAGCGCGGCCTTGACCGCGGCGACAATGCCGGAAATGGGCTCGTGCAGCGCCTCCAGCACTTCGTTGGAGTTGATGGTGAACATGCGCGGCACGCCCTCGGCCAGATTGCGGCCGGAGATCTCGATCTCCTTGACCTCGGCCTGCGGATAGGCGCAGCCGATCTCCAGCTTGATGCGCTCGGCGGTGGAATCGCCGATCAGGGTGCCGTGGTTGCGGCGCACGTAGTTGATGATGGATTCGTCGAAGCGGTCGCCGCCGATGCGCACGGACTGCGAGTAGACGACGCCGTTGAGCGACATCACCGCCACTTCCGAGGTACCGCCGCCGATGTCGAGCACCATCGAGCCGCGGGCTTCGTGCACCGGGATACCGGCGCCGATCGCGGCAGCCATCGGCTCCTCGATCAGGAACACGTCGCGGGCGCCGGCGCCCTCGGCCGATTCCTTGATGGCGCGGCGCTCGACCTGGGTCGAACCGCACGGCACGCACACCAGCACACGCGGGCTGGGACGCAGCATGCGCGACTTGTGCACCTGCTTGATGAAGTGCTGCAGCATCGCCTCGGTCATGGTGAAGTCGGCGATCACGCCGTCCTTCATCGGACGGATGGTGGTGATCGAACCGGGCGTGCGGCCGAGCATGCGCTTGGCGGTGCTGCCGACGGCCTCGACGCGGCGCGGTGCACCCGAGCCGTGCTCGTGGCGAATGGCGACAACCGAGGGTTCGTTCAACACGATGCCCTCGCCACGCACGTAGATGAGCGTGTTGGCCGTGCCCAGATCGATGGAGATGTCGTTGGAGAAGAACCCGCTAAACCATTTGAACATTGCGCTGCACGCCGCCCTTGCGTGTGATGGGGAAATAAGCAGGTCAGTCTAGTCAGCGCCGACAGGCTGCGCAAGCAAACAATCGTTAAGAAAGTCTTTGTTTCGCCTAGAGATGCACGCAATTTCGCATCTCGCGCATGAACGCCCTCGCGTGGCTTTCGCACGGGTTTACGCATCCTGGGTCGCCGGATCGGCTCGTAGACGATAAAATGTCCAGGTTTTGTGCGGATGCGGCTCCATGGGCCCGCGTCCGTCCACCTTTTCGCACGGGGAACGCACCACGCATGTCTGCCTTGATCTGCGGCTCGCTGGCCTACGACACCATCATGGTCTTCGAGGACCGCTTCAGGAACCACATCCTTCCGGACAAGGTGCACATGCTCAACGTGGCCTTCCTGGTCCCGGGCATGCGCCGCGAATTCGGAGGCTGCGCCGGCAACATCGCCTACAACCTGAAGCTGCTGGGCGAGGACCCGATCCCGATGGCGACGGTCGGCCAGGACTTTGCGCCCTACCGCACGCATTTCGACGCATGCGGCATCGATCTGAGTCAGGTCAAGGAACTGCCCGAGCTGTTCACGGCGCAGGCGTTCATCACGACCGACCTCGACGACAATCAGATCACTGCGTTCCATCCCGGCGCGATGATGCACTCCAACGAGAATCATGTCCGTGACGTGGCAGCGGCCACGTTCGGCATCGTTGCGCCCGATTCGCGCGAAGCCATGCTTCAGCACGCCAAGGAATTCGCCGAGCGCGGCGTTCCGTTCATCTTCGACCCAGGCCAGGCCATGCCGTTGTTCAACGGCCAGGAATTCCGCAACCTGATCGAAATGGCGCAGTTCGTCACCGTCAACGACTACGAGTCGCAGGTATTGCAGGAGCGTACCGGCTGGACGCCGCAGGACATCGCGGCGCGCGTGAAGGGATACATCGTCACGCGCGGCGCCAAGGGTTCGCATATTTACGCCGACGGCGTTCTGCACGAGATCCCGCCGGCCAAGGTCAACAAGGTGGCGGATCCGACCGGTTGCGGCGATGCCTACCGTGCAGGCCTGATCTTCGCGCTGATGCGCGACATGGACTGGCCGACCGTGGGCCGCGTGGCCTCGCTGATGGGTGCGCTGAAGGTCGAGCATCCCGGCACGCAGAACCAGCGCTTCGACTTCGCCCATTTCGCCGAGCAGTTCCAGCAGCAATACGGCTACGCGCTCGACGCCTGATTTCCCGCGCTCAGTCTTCCACGCGGTACTGCATGGTCGCTTCGACGGCCCTCTGCCAGCCTGAATACAATGCCTCGCGCCGCACGGAGTTCATCTGCGGCGTGAAGCATCGATCCAGTGACCACAACTTGGCGATCTCCTCGCGATCACGCCACACGCCTGCGGCCAGCCCAGCCAGGTAGGCAGCCCCCAGTGCCGTGGTCTCGTTGATTTTCGGACGGATCACCGGCACGTCCAGTATGTCGGCCTGGAACTGGGCCGTGAAATCATTCGCGATCGCGCCACCGTCGGCGCGCAATTCCTTCAGCTCGATGCCCGCATCCTGCTGCATCGCGTCGAGCACGTCGCGTGTTTGATAAGCCATCGATTCCAGCGCGGCGCGGATGAAGTGCTCTTTCTGCGTGCCGCGCGAAAGTCCGAAGATCGCCCCACGCACATCGCTCTGCCAATACGGCGCTCCCAATCCGGTGAACGCCGGCACCATGTAGACGCCGTCGTTGTCGCCGGCGCGTTCGGCGTAGGCCTGGGAGTCACTCGCTTTGCCCAGCATGCGCAAGCCGTCGCGCAGCCACTGCACCACCGATCCCGCTACGAAGACGCTGCCTTCCAGCGCATACTCCGTTGTTTCGCCGATGCGCCATGCCGGCGTGGTCAGCAGACCGTGTGTCGAAATCCGCGCTTCTTCACCAGTATGCATCAGCAGAAAACAGCCGGTACCGTAGGTGTTCTTTGCCATTCCCGGCTCGAAGCATGCCTGACCGAACAACGCCGCTTGCTGGTCGCCGGCGATGCCGCAGATCGGTACATCGTGACCGAAGAAGTGCTTCGCCTGGATCCGGCCGTATTCCTCGCTGCAACCGCGCACTTCAGGCAGCATCGATTTCGGCACGCCGAAGAGCTCCAGCAGATCGTCGTCCCAGCGCTGCCGATGAATGTCGTAGAGCAACGTTCGCGAGGCATTGGTGATGTCGGTGACATGCACCTGGCCGCCGGTCAGATTCCAGACCAGCCAGCTGTCGATCGTGCCGAACAGCAATTCGCCCTTCTGCGCGCGTTCCCGTACGCCTTCGACGTTCGCGAACAGCCACTTGATCTTCGTCGCCGAGAAATAGGCATCGATCAGCAAACCGGTACGTTCGCGCACCAGCTTGTCGGTCTCGCTATTACGCATGTGTCGGCACAACTCGGCCGAATGCCGGGATTGCCACACAATCGCGTTATGCACCGGTTCGCCGGTCTTTCGATCCCAGACAACGGTGGTTTCGCGTTGATTCGTGATCCCGATTCCCGCCACGCTCGACGCATCCACCTCCGCGTTGTGCATGGCCTCGGTCAAGGTCACGAGAACGCTTGTGAGGATTTCGCGCGGTTTGTGTTCGACCCAGCCCGGTCGCGGGAAAATCTGCTCGAACTCACGCTGCGCCTTGCCCACGACCCGCCCTTCGGCGTCGAACACCATCACCCTGGAGCTGGTCGTGCCCTGGTCGATCGCCACGATGTGATCGCGTTCTCTGCTCATGCCCCCGCTCCCTGGATTTTGGATTCGTCGGCCACGCCCAGTGACTGCACGGCATCATGCATATAGCGTTCCAGCTTCTCGATCGATGGTTTGTCGACACGAAGTCCCAGTTTGGTGCGCCGCCACAGAATGTCCTCCGCCCTGCGGGCCCACTCGTTACGGATCAGATAATCGACCTCTGCGCGATACAAATCTCCGCCGAAATGCGCACCCAGATCCTGCATGCATCGGGCTTCGCCCAACAAAGTTTCCGTACACGTCCCGTAATGACGCAACCAGCGATGCGCAAGCGAAGCCGGCAACCATGGCCAACGACGCGACCATGTGTCGAGCATCCGTTCGGCATCGGCGAAATCACCGCCAGGTAGCGGGTCGCCGTCTTCGGTCCAGGCAGGTCGATCCAATTCCAGTTCCTCGACAAGGCAATCCACGGCATCTTCGGCCAGACGGCGGTATGTAGTGATCTTGCCGCCGAACACATTCAACAGCGCGGCCCCCGACGTTGTATCCAGATCGATGCGGTAATCGCGGCTGACGGAGGATGCGCTACCGCCTTCGTCCAGCAACGGGCGCACGCCACTGTAGGACCACACCACGTCGCTCGGTTGGATGCGCTGCGTGAAATAGCGATTGACGGCTTCGCACAAATAGCGCATTTCCTCGTCGTCGATGCGTACTGCGGCGGGGTCTCCTTCGTAATCCACGTCGGTGGTGCCGATCAGGGTGTAATCGGCTTCATACGGAATCGCGAAAACGATCCGTCGATCCGGTTGCTGAAATAGATAGGCGTAATCGTGTTCGAACAGTCGCGGCAGGACGATATGGCTGCCTTTCACCAGCCGCAAGTTCGGATGTTCTTGTTCTCCCAACACCTCACCGAGGAAGCTTCCCGCCCAGGGACCGCATGCGTTCACCAGCATGCGAGCCTTCACGACCTCCCGCTTACCTCCCGAGTGCTCCAGGACGGCAACCCATCTTCCGTCTTCCACTTTTGCGGAGATGCATCGTGTGCGCACAAGAATCTTCGCACCGCGTCGCTCGGCATCCATTGCATTCAAGACAACCAGGCGCGCATCTTGCACCCAGCCATCCGAATAAACGAAGCCGCGGCGGTAACTACTCTTCAACCCGGCACCACTGACATGCTCGCGCAAATCCACGGCCTTCGAATCCGCCAGCGTGCGATGAGCTGCCCCCAGATGGTCGTATAGAAGCAGTCCAAGCCGAATCATCCAGGCAGGTCGTAGATGCGACTCGTGCGGCAACACGAACAATAGCGGCCAGGTGATATGTGGTGCGAGACGGAGAATCACTTCGCGCTCGGCGAGCGCCTTGGCCACCAATCGGAACTCGTACTGTTCCAGATAACGCAGCCCACCGTGAATCAGCTTGGTGCTGGCGCTGGAGGTGTGGGCGGCCAGATCATCCTGTTCGCACAGCAACACGGATAATCCGCGCCCGACTGCATCTCGTGCGATACCTGCACCATTGACGCCGCCCCCGACGATCAGCATGTCGATGTCGTAGTGCA
This sequence comes from Oleiagrimonas sp. MCCC 1A03011, assembly GCF_003267965.1. Taxonomy (NCBI): domain Bacteria; kingdom Pseudomonadati; phylum Pseudomonadota; class Gammaproteobacteria; order Lysobacterales; family Rhodanobacteraceae; genus Oleiagrimonas; species Oleiagrimonas sp. MCCC 1A03011. The sequence continues at coordinate 804,409 of NZ_MSPY01000001.1, forward strand.
CACTGGCCTCCAGTTCGTGTGCTGTTCGCTGACTGGAGCCTTACGCTAGCACGCCGCATGGGAAAGACATCTAACGTCATGCATGACCCGATGTCAGCCGAAGGCAGTCCCCAATCGGAGGCATCACTGCATACATCTGGACGCGAAGAGTTGGCAAACGAGTACTTATGTTCCCATCTAGTGCTGCAGCATCCGTCAGCGCGTTGCATCGCCAGGGCGGTGCGCTCCGTTCGGTGCACGCCGGGACGCGATGCATAAAAAAAGCCCCCGAGGCATCTCGGGGGCTTTTCGTATGAGGTCCCTGGCGGTGACCTACTCTCGCATG